>JAGFIS010000018.1 GCA_024103425.1 Chitinophagaceae bacterium | reverse complement strand
AGAGCCTGAGTCCGTTTGATCTGAATAAGACAAAGGAACTAATATTAAGACTAAGGTTAAAAACAGGTATCTTATCCCCCTGTTAATAACTCAAAAAAGAGTCAACCAAAATCAGGACGAGACAAATGACGATCAAAAACGCATAGTCATCCTGAACTTGATTCAGGATCTCAATTGTGCACCAAGAGGTTCCGCGCCATCCCGAACGTTCACGACGGAATGACTTAAAAAAGAATTGTCATTGCGGACGCGATCCGAAATCTAATTGTATGCTCTTTTAGGAGATTCCGTGTCAAGCACGGAATGACGGTAGTAAGGAATGACGATCAAAAACGCATAGTCATCCTGAACTTGATTCAGGATCTCAATTGTGCACTAAGAGGTTCCGCGCCATCCCGAACGTTCACGACGGAATGACGTGGGGCGGAGTGGTTTTAAAAAAATGTCATTGCGGACTCGATCCGCAATCTCATATGAAATTACCGGGTACACATGCAAGCATCCTGCATGTGACCCAAAGCCCAAACTCACAAATCCTACCAACCCTCCATAATCGCCAACATTATACCTACTTTTGATACAGTAAAAATTTGATAATTATGAAAGTGAATGTAGCTGTAGTACAGGACAGTCCTGTGTTTTTTGATAAAGAAAAAACGATTGATAAGGTTGGCGAATTAGTTAAGAAATATACATCAGGAAAAAAGATTGATCTCATACTCTTTCCCGAGACATTTATTCCCGGATATCCGAGAGGTTTTTCATTCGGAACAAACGTCGGAAAAAGAACACTTGAGGGAAGAGAACTCTATGGAGAATATTATCAAAACAGTGTCGATCTGGAGAGTGATGACCTCAAAAAATTAGAATCGACAGCCAAAGAGAATAATGTTTATCTCTTTATCGGCGTGACGGAGAAACAATCCATCAACGGTAGCCTGTATTGTTCCGTGTTGTACATATCCCCCGAAAAAGGATTGGTGGCTGTTCACAGAAAAATCAAACCCACTGGAGCGGAACGTGTAATCTGGGCAGAGGCAGGCGGTGAGTCACTAATCACACTGGACACGAAAATAGGGCGTATCGGCGGACTGATTTGCTGGGAGAATTACATGCCCTTGGCACGTATGGCACTCTATAGTCAGGGAGTGCAGATTTACTTAGCTCCTACGGCTGACAGCCGCGACAGTTGGGTGGATACGATGAAACACATCGCTCTGGAAGGCAGGTGCTTTGTGCTTGGCAGCAATCAATACTTCACAAAAAGCATGTATCCTGAAAAGTATCAACACTTAGTTGCAGAAGAAAAAGAGGACATGTGCAGAGGAGGAAGCATAATCGTTTCTCCGTTGGGAAAGGTTATAGCCGGACCGCTTTTCAACGAAGTGGGAGTGCTCTATGCTGAGCTCGATATGGATGAGATACCAATGAGCAAGTTAGACTTCGATGTGATTGGTCATTATACCCGCAAGGATATTTTCAATTTTAGTGTCAATGGGCAGCCTGAACCGATTAAGGGATAGTAAAGAACTTTTAGCCTTGACCAAGGATGGTCAAGGTACTATCGACAGCGTTTAGAAAAAATTATGTAGTCGCAAGCATCCCGCTTGTGACCGATACCAGGATGTCATCCTGAACTTGATTCTGGATCTCAATTGTGCATTAAGAGATTCCGTGTCATCCCGAACGTTCGGGACGGAATGACGGTAGTAAGGAATGACGATCAAAAACGCATGGTCATCCTGAACTTGATTCAGCATCTCTATTCCGGGATGTTTATGAGATTCCGTGTCAAGCACGGAATGACGGTAGTAAGGAATGACGATCAAAAACGCATAGTCATCCTGAACTTGATTCTGGATCTCAATTGTGCATTAAGAGATTCCGTGTCAAGCACGGAATGACGATAGACCTAGATGTCCTCATCCCGGACTGGATCCGGGAACTCATTCTGCATTACGTGAGATTCTTCGTCATCCTGAACATCCGAGAGCGGGATGGCTTGGTTAAAAATTAGATTACTCCCCCTCCTGCAAGCAGGAGTACACTTGCGTTTGAAAATAAATTTTAGCCTTGACCGGGATGGTCCAGGTACTTTTAGCTGGAAGCAAACAAAACCTATGAGGTTTTAAAAACCTCATGGGTTTCAAGCGCAAGCTCAAGCTGTTTTATATAACGGCACAAGCGGCATGCTAGCACCCGATTATTGCCTGTTCAACATTTTAAGAGGATAATTTTTACAGCGCTTTCAGACTATCTTCCAGTGTCTTGATTTTTTCCAGTGCGTCCGCTTTTTTCTTTCTTTCCAATTCTACCACTTCGGGTTTGGCGTTATTGACAAAGCGTTCGTTGGAAAGTTTCTTTTCCACGCTGGCGAGGAATCCGCGCTGATACTCGAGGTCTTTTTCCAACTGCTCTCTTTGTTTGCCTGTATCGATACCAGATTCAGAAACCATGGCAATCTTTTCATTACCGCTGACAATCTGAATGGCTTTCTTATCTGTTGGTTGATTGAGAACAATTTCTTTTGCTGCTGTTTGCTTTTGCAAAACAGAACCAATGGATGAGTAGATATCAGGCGCGGCAGTCTCTATATAGAGTTCAACCGGCTCTTTCGGAGAAAGTTGATTTTTATTCTTCGCATCGCGAATGGCGGTGATAAGTTCTTTCAACTGATTGCCTGCTTTGAGAATATCGCTGTTGTATGCTCCAAATTTAGGAGCCTGACGAACCATCAAATCCTCATTGCGATCTTTTAACTGATGATAAATTTCTTCAGTAGCAAAAGGCATAAACGGATGCAGGAGCAACAAGAGCTCGTCGAAGAATCCGATGGTAGTTTCGTAATCTTCCTTGCTGATAGCTTCTCCGTACGGAGGTTTCACCCATTCGAGATACCAACTGCAGAAGTCATCCCAAATTAGTGAGTAAATCACTTTCAGTGCTTCACTCAGTTTGTAATTGGCGATAAGGTCATTCACCTCTTCGCTCACCTGTGCGAGTCTTGCTTTGAACCACTCAATCGCAAAGGTGTTGTCACTGTCTTTGCCGGGGAAAGATTCATGCTCACCCCACATGCGAACAAGCTTCAGCGCATTCCAGATTTTATTATTGAAGTGACGGCCTTGTTCTAATCCCGATTCATCAAACAGCAAATCATTACCCGCAGGGGAGGAGATCATGATACCAAAGCGAACGGCATCAGCGCCATATTTGTCTATCAGTTCGAGCAGGTCCGGACTGTTGCCAAGGCTCTTGCTCATCTTCCTTCCCTGGTTGTCGCGCACCATTCCGGTAAAGTACACGTCGCTGAAAGGTTTCTTTCCGGCAAATTCCATACCGGCCATGATCATACGTGCTACCCAGAAGAAGATGATATCCTGTCCGGTTACCAGAATCGAAGTAGGGTAGTAGTATTCATAATCTTTGTTGCCGGGGTTGGTAATGCCCTTGAACACTTCCATCGGCCACAGCCATGAAGAGAACCAGGTATCCAGTACATCGGCATCCCGGGTAAGCTTAACGGAGTCTCCAATATTGTTACTCTTTCTGGCGTCTGCTTCATCGATGCCTACATAGACATTCCCTTCTTCGTCATACCATGCAGGAATCTGCTGACCCCACCAGAGCTGACGGCTGATACACCAGTCTTTTACGTTCTCTAACCAGTATCTGTAAGTAGCAATGAATTTATCGTGGGGATGAATTCTAATGTTTCCGTTCAGCACTTCTTCCAGTGCGGCATCGGCAAGGGTTTTCATTTTCACAAACCACTGTGTGCTGATTTTGGGTTCAACTACCGAGTGGGTTCGCTGACTGTAGCCCAGGCGTGAATCGTAAATTTCTTCTTTAATCAGCAGTCCTTTTGCTTTGAGTTCTTCGACTACCTTCTTCCTCGCTTCGAAGCGCTCCTCTCCGACGTGTACCTGAGCTGCTTCGCTCAAAGTACCGTCGTCATTGAGCGTATCGATAACCGGCAGGTTGTGTTTCAGTCCGATGTTGAAGTCGTTGATATCGTGAGCAGGTGTGATCTTCAGAGCGCCTGTTCCGAAATCTTTATCGACATACTCATCATAAATCAGCGGTACCTCACGATCTACCAACGGGATGATTATTTTCTTTCCTTTGAGGCCTGTATATCTTTCATCAGTAGGGTTTACACACACGGCTACGTCGCCCATAATCGTTTCGGGCCTTTGAGTTGCTATGGTTATAAAATCATCGCTGCCTGCGATACGATACTTTACATAGTAAAGCGTTCCTTTCACATCTCTGTACTCGACTTCCTCATCGCTCAAAGCTGTCTTTGCCACAACATCCCAATTGATCATGCGAGCACCCCGATAGATCAGTCCCTTGCGATAGAGATCGACAAACACTTTGATGACAGCCTTGTAATAATCGGGATCCATGGTGAAGGAAACCCGTTTCCAATCCACACTGCAACCCAACTTCTCTATCTGGTGGTAAATGATATTACCGTACTTTTCTTTCCATTCAAAAGCATATTTGAGGAACTCTTCTCTTGTGAGATCGCTTTTGTTGATGCCTTTTTCTCTTTTGAGCATATCCACCACCTTAGCTTCGGTTGCGATGGAGGCGTGGTCGCTCCCAGGAACCCAGCAGACATTATATCCCAAAGCTCTGGCGCGTCTGGCCAGGATATCCTGAACGGTTTCGTTGAGCGTATGCCCCATGTGCAGCACACCGGTTACGTTTGGCGGCGGAATTACAAGGCTGTAGGGCGGACGATCATCAGGAGTGCTATAGAAATAGCCTTTTTCTTTCCAGTGAGAATACCACTTGTTTTCAGCATCAGCGGGGATAAAGTTTTTGCTCAGTTCCATTTTCTTCAATTCATGTTTTACAGGGCGCAAAAATAGTACAATCGGCGTTTAACGGAAGCTAAATCAACCTTCTGATTATATGTCTTCATTATCAGGTATCAGCTTTTTCAGAAAGCCGACAAATTCTTTTCTGGAAATCGGTCGTGCTCCCAGCGACATAAGGTGCTGAGTTTCCTGCTGGCAGTCGATAAGTTTGCCGCCTTCTGAGGCAAATTGGCGGACAAATTTGATAAAGGCAAACTTGCTGGCATTGTTTACCATAGTGAACATACTCTCTCCGAAAAAAACTTTTCCAAGGCGAATACCGTAGAGGCCTCCCACCAATTTACCATCCTGCCACGCTTCGGCGCTATGAGCTATTCCTAACCGGTGGAGGCGGTTATAAGCCATTTCTATTTCGTCTGTAATCCAGCTGGAATAGCCGGAGAATGGCCTGTAGTTATACCGGCAGCCTTTCATAACGTATGGAAAGGCTTTGTCAATAGTAAATTCAAATCTATTCGCATTCAGATAGGGGCGCATGCTCTTGTGGATTTTCAATTCCTCCGGAAATAAAACCAGTCTCGGATCCGGATTGTGCCAGCACCGCGGCTGCCCTTCATTATACCATGGAAAGTAGCCTCTGCGGTAGGCTTTGATAAGTGTTTCCGGATCCAGGTTACTTCCAATCGTTACGATATCATTGCCCCTGAGCTCATCAGGAGATAAGAAATCGTTACTACCCTCGTCCAGGAAGTGCAAATCCATTACAGAATCTTGAGTTAAAGCAAGTTATAAGAAAACAGGAGTTAACTGAAGGAAATTAATAAGCGGGCATGCCTTCGATCGTAGCTCCTATTCCTCTGTCAGTAATTTGGTCACACATGGGTTTCAGTGTGTCGAAGTCGCCATTCTTCACCGCATATTTTCCTTTTGTGTGAATGATGAAAGCACATTGTTCTGCCTGCTCGTGGGTGTGACCGCAAACATCAACCAGTGTCTGTATAACCCAATCGAAGGTATTCACCTCATCATTCCAGACAATAAGCTGATAGGCATCCACCAATAACTCGGCGGTACCGATTTCTTCTTGTTCTATGGTTTTTGTATCACTCAATTCACTAAAGATTTCAACTGCAAAATTACACAATTCATTGCGATTCCGGAATAAGAGTAATCTATATACTTCTTCAAATTCAGTTAAAAAATACAGAGCAAAACAATCATTCAGTCATTACCGTTAAATTGCACCTTTGTATCTCTATGATGTTACCCACAAAGTACTTTATACTCTTTTGCTTACTGTCAGGTTTGTCTTTTTCGTTGCAGGCGCAGTATTATTACAACGATATTCTGACTATTAAAAAGAGCAATGACGAATACCAGAAACTGAAAAAAGCGCAATACAGGACGGTTACCCTGGAAAGCTTTGAGTTTGATGATTCGCCCAGTCAGGGCTTCTTCTGCGAGAGAAAGCTCAATAATGACTTTTCTGAGTCTGTGATGATTTCCCGCTCTGACGTAACGGGAGAGTCAGAGTTGCGTTCTTACTACAAGGATGGAAGAGTCTATAAGACGGTAAATACAAATGGTGATGTAATCAACACTGCCGGTTTTGAATATAATACTGTCGGGCAGTTGCAGAAAGTAACGTCTTCAACAGTGGGAGTAGCAGACAGCAGCCGGTTTGAAGAAGTGCGCGAGTACGAGTATGATGCTGATGGTGTGCTGACAGCTTTGAGGCGGTTTAAGAATGGTGTACAGGTTTCAATGATTAAGTTTGAAAAGGATGAAAACGGTAACATCGTTGAAGAAGTGCCGGCTCAGGTTGGAGTGGACCGCAAGTATTACTATTACTATGATGATAAGAACAGGCTTACAGATGTAGTCCGCTTTAACGACAGGGCACAGAGGCTGTTACCAGACTATATGTTTTTGTATAACGAGACGCGAAGAGACGAACCATCGCAAATGATTTCAGTTGATGAATCGGCCGAAACGTATGTGGTGTGGAGGTATGCTTATACTCCTGACGGCCTTCCTGAAATACAGAAATGCTATTCTAAAGAAAAACAACTGTTGGGAACCATTCAATACGAGTATCGTTAGTAATCACATCAGCCGCGAGATACTGAAGAATAACAGGAAGATGGAACCGACAATTACTACCATCATCATAATCCTAAGTGTCATCAGTTTCTTCTGAGCGCTCTTGGATGCTAATATCAGTGCAACCAGGCAACAAAGGGCCGAGAAAAGAAAAATAACAGTATTATTCTGAATGACTGACGGGAAATAGGAGAGAAAAGTGTCAATGTGATCTCTGTCGCTCATTTCACCCATTCTTAGGGGTATGGAAACCCAAGCTAAAAAAAGTATCAGTGGGATGAGAAAAAGTATTACAGCAGAAGTGGCTAATTTTCTTTTTGAAATACGAGAACGGGAAGACATGGTCATTAACAATTTAGTGCCTTAAAGTTAAGACGATTCGCAGGGCTTAACAAATGCCCGCTCACAGATATAGGTAACGAGGTGTTTTTAGTTTGATAATTTCCTCTTTCCGAATACCAAATTGATATGATATCGATGTTGGAAGAAGGATCAGGGTGCGGCAATATGGTTATTGACTTTTACGAGAAATCCAGGTATTTATCTCGTATGACGAAAAATATAAATCTTAACTAAAATATATTTGTTTGTTTAATGTTTATAAAATATAGCACTGATAATCTGATAGTTACATTGAATTTAGATTGGATTATTTGTTAAAAACAGGTGAGTAAAAATAAATTGGCACGGTTTTCGGCTAATATTAAGGCAAAATATTTAAGCCCTACTGAGTTAATTCTACCCTTTTCAAACCCCAAAAATTGAATATCATACATGGACCACACGAACATGCCGACGCCGGTAGAAGAATCTCCTAAACCTAGTAAAGGAAAGAATCTTGCTATAGGATTGTTATCTGCAGCCGTTCTTGGATTAGGCGGTTACACAATTTTCAATAACAATAAGAGCAATGAAAAGATTCAGGCGCAGCAGACTGAAATTGAAAAAGTAGTTTCTGAAAAAAGTGACCTTCAGACGAGTTTTGATGCTTCTCTTGCCCGTTTAGATTCGTTAACTACTATGAACACCGATCTTAGAAACCAATTATCAGATAAAGACGAAGAGATTGCTAAGATCAAAAAAGAAATCCGTTCCATCCTTAATAAGAAAAATGCAACTGCAGCCGAACTGGCTCAGGCTAAAAAGTTGATTGATCAACTCAACGGTCAGATTACAAGCATGCAGGAAGAGATAGCTGCTTTGCAGGCAGAGAATGAAAATCTCAAAGAAGCTAATGTTGAATTGACAACCGCAAAACAGACACTGACGAGAAGCTTAGATTCGACAGCAGTTGTCAACACAGCACTTACCGAAAAAGTGGATGTAGCTTCCACGTTGAATGCCACTAATATTTCTATTACTCCCATCAAAGTGAAGAACAGCGGTAAGGAAAAGACTACCGAAAGAGCAAGAGCTGCCGATAAGCTGGTAGTTAAATTTGATGTGAAGAACAGGATTATTCAATCCGGTACGACAGATATTTATGTTATTGTTATCAGCCCGGATGGTGTACCTGTTACCAACACTCCTAACTCGGGGAGATTCATGACACGCGATCAGGGAGAGAAAGCATTCACCGCAAAATTGCCGGTAGAGTTAGAGACTTCCAGAACAAAAACTGTAGAATTCAGTTTTGTTCCTGAGAAGAATTTCACCAAAGGGCAATACACAATCGAAATATACCAGAACGGCTTTTTAATTGGCGAGGGGACACGTCAGTTGAAGAGATAAAGCCGGGTTATCTGGTTAAAATACCCGTTAAGTTCAATGTCCTGGGAAATTCCACCCCTTAGAAAAATTAAAAAAGAGCTATCAGTCTTGATAGCTTTTTTTTATGTCCGTTTCTTTCCTATACTTTAAATTAGCGAATAGTAATACATTTTAATTACAGGTGCTGTAAATTGTTAAATCAAAATTTATGAGATATCTGCTGTTGTTTTTATTCGCTTTTACTTCGTTAACCGTTTTGGCTCAAAAGACAGATAAGAAATTGGAGAAACAAATCAGGGAGGCCATTTCAGGGTTTCATGGAAAGATGGGGGTTTACGTATACGATCTTAAAAAGAATAGGGAAGTCGCCATCAATGCCGATGAAATTTATCCGACTGCCAGCATTGTTAAGATTCCGATTCTTATTGGCATCATGCATAAGATTAAGGATGGAGAATTGAAATTTCATCAGTCGATGACCTATACGGATTCGCTGTACTATTCTGAAGGTGATGATATGTTATCATCCTTCAAGAGTGGCGAAAAGATTGAACTGGGGCGGGTTATTTCGCTGATGATGAGTTACAGTGATAACTGCGCAAGCCTTTGGCTGCAGGGCCTTTCAGGAGGAGGGGCGGTGATTAATGAGTACATGTCCGGATTGGGATTACAGTCGACCAGGGTGAACAGCCGTACACCGGGCAGGAGAGGAGACTGGGAAGTTTATGGATGGGGCCAAACGACACCAAGGGAGATTACTTCTTTACTGAAAATGATTATGGATCATAAAATTATCGACAGGCAGTTTAGCGAAAAGATGCTCCGCATGATGGGCAGACAGTATTGGGATGAGGAAGCTATTTCCCAACTGCCTCCCGATGTTTTCGTTGCCGATAAGAACGGTGCTGTAGATGCCAGCCGCAGTGAGATTATGTTCGTAAACGGCAAGCATCCTTATATCCTGGCTATTTTCTCCCGTGAGAATGAAGATCAGAGTTGGGAACCAAACAATGAGGCCTGGGTGAAGATTCGAAAGGTGTCATCACTTCTGTGGAACTATTTTAATCCCCGTAGCGGATACGTGCCTGTGGCAAGGATTGAGTGATTGTATCGGGTGGTATTACAGGTCTAATACCATTTTAATATTTGCCCTTTCGTGTTGTGCGCCGGTTAAAGGCGCTTCGTGAAACCCATATTTCCGGTACAAATGAATTGCCGGACCGAGGCTGGTATTTGAGTAAAGAATTAATTGTTTAATCTTGTGTTCTACGGCGAATTTGATACAGTGATCAAGCAAAAGATTACCGGCGCCCGTACCTATTGCACTATCAACTACGCCCATCTTGCTGAGTTCAAATATTTCATCATCTATTTTCAAGAGAGCGGCAGTCCCGATAATTTTGCCGTCACGCTTGGCAAAAAAGATATACCCTCCTTTGTCAATGATGCTTTCCTTAGGTGTTGAGATAACATCATAGTCTGCCTGTTCAGGCTTAAAGTACTTAGTAATCCATGCCCAGGTAATTCTTTTAAAATCTTCGCTGTACTCTTCTTTAAAGTCGATAATAACGGTCTTCCCGTTGCTCATTTTTGTGGTGTTTTTTTTGATGAATAGGTAGAGTTTTTGTTTTCGGTTACTTTTCCGTCTTTATCATAAAATTCAAATTTCAGATTGTTTAAGTTGACGATATACAGCCTGTCTTGTAGCGTTCGGCTTATTCGCAAAGTAGGACCTTCATTCATTTATCGATAAAATAACAGTTATGCTTATTCTATAAAGAATATTTTAATTACAAAACAGAAGGCAACTCTGGTTTCACCGTGATAAATATTCGCTTTCCTCCGGCTTTGTAAATTAGCTCCGCGATGCAAAACTTCAGCGGATATAAAAGTCTCCTGCTTACTTCTTTGATAGTTTGTATAGTCTTCCCTGGTCGGTAACGGCGTAAAGGTTACCATCCTTACCCTGGTGGACATCCCTGAAGCGTTGTCCTTCAGAAGCTAACAGTCTTTCTTCACCGGTAACTTTATTGTTCTCAATCCTGAGCCTTGCGATGTGACTTCCGCTGAGTCCGCCAACAAAGAGATTATTTTGCCATTCGGGTATGTTTTTGCCTTTGTAGAAAGTCATGCCACTCGGCGATATCACAGGATCCCAGTAATAAACGGGCTGTTCCATTCCTTCTTTTTGAGTGATACCTTCTCCGATTGTTTTTCCTGAGTATTCAAGTGCATAAGTAATAACAGGCCATCCGTAATTCTTGCCCGGCTGAACGAGGTTGATCTCGTCGCCACCGCGGGGACCGAACTCTCCACTCCACAAATCTCCTGTTACAGGGTTGATGGCAAGCCCCTGAACATTTCTGTGTCCGTATGTCCAGACTTCGGGGAAAGCATCCTGATTATTCAGGAAAGGATTTCCGGGGGCCGGATTACCATCTTTTGTAATTCTCAATATTTTTCCGAGTGCAGAATTAAGCCACTGTGCTTGCGGACGTGTAGCTAAATCAGAGCGCTCTCCTGTAGATACGTACAAATAACCATTTTTATCGAACAGTACTCTTCCTCCGTAGTGGAGTGTTCCATTATATGCAGGATTTGCTTTGTAAATAACGGTTGCACCTTCAATAGACTTTTCATCGTTGGCCAGCCTGCCTTTTGCCACTGCAGTCTGATTGCCTTCGGGTGTACGCAAAGAGAAGGCCCAGTAAACCATTCTGTTATTCTCGAAGTCGGGATCGAGAGTGATTCCCAATAATCCTCCCTGGCCTCTTGGATTTACTTCAGGAATTCCCGTGATAGGATCACTAACTTCTCCGGTTGGAGTTACGATTACCATCGTACCTTTTTTCTGAGTAATCAACAGGCGCCCGTCCGGAAGGTTGGCAATACCCCAGGGACCGTCTAATTTTGAAGTGAGTATCTCCACGTTATATGGAGTAGTCGTTTTCATTCCACCGATGCGCGTCTGCCCGGGGAAGGCCGGTGGGTAGTTGGTGTTCGATTTCAGTGTTTCAACCGGTGGCAGTGTGTCGTTTACGACAGGAGTATTAATGCCTACCTGCTGCGTTGGTGTATTACAAGCATTGAGCGTTATCGCCAAGGATAAACCAAAATAAAGTATGTAAGTAGTCATGGCAAGAAAGTTATAGTGTAAGATTGTGTGTTAATTCGATTTTATTATTCTAATTCGCTTTCATCAAATGATTGCGTGCTCAAATTAATTATACTGCCAACAAGATCTTTAAATTCGACCTTTCCGTCAGAAACTTTTTTACTGATGAGTGAAAAAGCTGCAAGGCCGTGGAGTACAAACTCCATCAAAAGAGCGCTCTCTTTTTTGTTCGCATTGGGGAACTGTTTCTTCACAAGGTCAGCCAGACCGTTCACCTTGTTGAGCATCAGTATTTTAGCTTCATCTTTTAATCCAAACAGAATATCGAGATGGTTCCCGCTGTCGAACCATGAGATGATGGTCTTATATGGATTTTCTGTTACTGTTTCTTTTGATCTTCTTCTCTTGAGCATATCGGGGTCAGGGAAGTACTTGACGAACTGTGATCTGATAGATTTCTCCAGAAGGTTATACGCCACCTGAAAGGGACCTTCCTGCTCGCCTTCATAAACCAGCTCAATCTTTCCTGTCACCGAAGGAAAGATACCGGTGAGATCACTTACCCACACCTGGGTTTTTGCTTCGTTGTTGATGATGGCTCTCCGTTCTGCTGCGCTGACGGCATTCTCGTAAGCCGATATTGTCAGACGCGCAGATACACCGCTTTTCTTATCGACAAACTCGCTGTTGCGTGCCTCAAAACTTACCTGCTCAATCAATCTCCGGATGAGGTCGCTAACGCTAACCCTCTTTTCCTGATTTTCGTGAATATGTGCTTCCTGATCGGTAATCAGAAGTGAATTTTCGATCGTAGTGGGGTAGTGGGTCAGAATCTGGCTCTCAATCCTGTCCTTCAACGGAGTAACAATAGAGCCTCTGTTCGTATAGTCTTCGGGGTTAGCAGTAAAGATGAAAAGAATATCTAACGGTAAGCGCAATTTAAAGCCGCGGATTTGCAGATCACCTTCTTCCAGAATATTGAATAAGGATACCTGAATTCTTGCCTGTAGGTCGGGCAATTCGTTGATAACGAAAATGCCCCTGTTACTGCGTGGTATAATACCATAGTGGATGATACGCTCATCGGCAAAACTGAGTTTCAGGTTAGCCGCTATAATCGGGTCGATATCACCAATCAGGTCAGACACACTCACGTCGGGCGTTGCGAGTTTTTCGGCGTACCGGTCATTTCTATGTATCCATTCAACAGGGGTTTCATCGCCCATCTTTTCAATCAGGTCAATAGCGTAGCGGCTCACGGGTTTCAGCGGGTCATCGTTGATATCACTTCCCTGTACCACCGGGATGTATTCATCGAGTAGAGATGTAATTTGCCTTGCCAGCCTTGTTTTAGCCTGTCCTCTCAATCCCAGAAAAAGGATATTGTGACGACTGAGGATGGCGCGCTCTACATCTGGAATAACTGTGTCTTCATAACCAATAATTCCGGGAAACGGCGTCTCTTTTGCCTCGAGTTTACTGATAAGATTTTTTCGAATCTCCTCCTTAATAGAGATACTCTTATAATTAGATTTTTTAAGTGCTCCTAAAGTCTTTATATCGGGTTTACTCATTTTCATTTTTCTATAAGGTGTCTAATATAGGGTTTTCTGTTTGCCGCTTTCGAAGTCTCTGAAAATAAAAGCTCCCAGGTCGTCCAGTGAGGCGAAGAAAGCCTTTCCCTTATTGACTTCGGTGAACTCTGCTACAAAGCGTTGTAAATAAGGGTCAGTTGCAATCATAAAGGTCGTGATGGGTATTTTCAACTTCCTGCATTGAGCCGCAAGATTCAGACAGCGGTTGAGGATTCTGCGATCTACTCCGAAACTGTTCTTGTAATATTTATTTCCCACTTTCAGGCAGGTGGGCTTACCATCCGTAATCATGAAGATCTGTTTGTTGGGATTCCTTCTCCTGCGCAGGATATCCATTGCAAGATTCAATCCTGCGACTGTATTGGTATGATAAGGTCCCACTTGTAAGTAGGGCAGGTCTTTAATCTCCACCATCCAGGCATCATTGCCAAATACTACTATATCTAAAGTGTCCTTCGGATAGCGCGTGGTAATTAATTCACTGAGTGCCATGGCTACTTTCTTTGCAGGGGTAATGCGGTCTTCGCCGTAGAGGATCATACTGTGTGAAATATCGATCATCAGTACGGTGGATGTCTGTGTTTTGAAATCCGTTTCGCGGATGGTCAGATCATCCTCGTACATCGAGAAGTTGTCAATTCCGTGATTGATTTGTGCTGTCTTGATAGATTCGGGGAAGTCGATTTGTTCCAGGCGGTCGCCAAACTGAAACGGTCGTGTTTCGGGATTGATCTCATCACCAACGCCCGGCTTAAAGGTCTTGTGGCTGCCTTGTTTGGTTTTCTTCAGTTTACCGAAGATTTCTTCAAGACTGTTTCTGCGAATGGTGCGTTCGGTTTTTGGAGTAATTTTTATTTCTCCGTTTTGATGATTTTCATCTATATAGCCTTTCTCTTTTAGGTCTTCGATGAAGTCACCCATCCCGTACTCGTCATTTGTCAGGTCGTATTGTTTGTCAATTTCTGTCAGCCAGCTAAGTGCTTCTGCCGCATCTCCGCTCGTGTAGTTGAGCAACTGCACGAAGAGTTTAAAGAGTTTATCGAAAGTACTCTGCTGGTTCTCGTCGGGGTCAAATTTTGAAAAGTGAAATGATTTCATCGTGGGAATCTCCTATTTGCAATTTACAATTTCTCCGGCGCAACCAGAGCCTGTTCATTGTTAAAGTAGGGAATTGCCGGTTTAGTATTGGAAATAAATTTCCGTAGCTCCGAATCCAAAGTTAGCGTGGTACTGATTAGTATAAGATTTCACCTCCTTGCGGTTCTTCAACCTCAAATGCACTTCTTCCCTCAGCTTTCCGCTGCCTACTCCATGAATAACGATGAGCTTAGGCTGCATGGCATCCACTGCCAGGCGGTAATACTTTTCGAAATAATTGAGTTGAATCTGCAGGATTTCAAAGTTGGACATGCCGGCCTTGTTGTCGATGATCTTTTCAATATGAAGATCTATTACCGAACGTGCAGTTTCGGTCTTGCCTTTCAAAGGTTTGACATGCTTAATTTTTTCCGGAACCGGGAAATAGGGTTCAGGTTTCTTTTCGGGATAGTGGTCAAACAGGGAGAATGAAAATGAGGGTGAATTCTGAAGGTGCATTTCATCTATTTTATGAAACAGTACTTTGGGTTTTATTTTCAACGGTACTTCGAGAGAGGCCACCCGTTCGGAATCTATTGCCGTAAGTGAAAAAATGAACTGAAATTTTGTAATGTCGTTGAGCTCTTCCTGACTGATGTTGTGCAGATAGAAGTCTAAATGTTTTTGAATGGTATTTGTCACTGAGAAGTCATCTCCGTCTTTGTAAAGGACGTTGTATTGGAAGTGGTATGCTTCCGGGTTTTGATTTGCTAAGTAAAGTTTAAAGTGGAGGATGTCATCTTCGTAAAGCGAAGTGTCGTACACGGGAAAGAACATCAGTTGAACACCTTTGCCATCCTTCAGAGTTTCCTGCTTCTTTTCTTTCGGAATATTGTCAATATAGACTTTTGCTTTTTCCTTTTTCTTCTCTGCAGATGCTTCACTGAACATCTTAAAATAAGGAAAGTCTATCTGGTCGGTAAACACGGGGAATTCAATTCCTTCAACATTTACCAGAACCATTTCTTCATTCATAATCTCTACCACTTCACCCGTCTCATTGGAATGTAACAACAACACCTTATCTCCGACTGAATATTTCATATATACAAAGTTAGTCAGGAGGGGGCAGATGTGAATTATGAATTATGAATGATGAGTGCTGAGATTGAAGGTTGAAGATTGAAGGTTGAAGATTGAAAATTCAAAGTTCGTAGTTTGTGGTTCGGGGTTCGTCTCGGCTAAGCCGAGAGTGGTTCGGAGTTAGGTGTAAAAATTAAACGATTAAACAAATAAACGAATAAACCTATAAACTTCAAGCCTACTCTTCTTTAGCGATTTCCTGTACCTCATTTAGTTTACTGTGCTTGCGGCTGTAGAAGAAGTAGATAGCCAATCCGACTGCCATCCACACGAGAAACCACTTCCAGCTGATAGCGGGAATTTCAACGAGCAGATAAGCACAACTCAACACACCGATTACCGGAATGATAGAATAGTTTTTCAGGAAAGAAAGTACTGCCATGATTACTGCCAACAGTATGTATAGAAGGAATAGCACTTCCTGGAAACTTTCATCTCCCAAATTATCAAATGCTGCAATTATCCTGTTGCGCATCAGATATATAAATAGCGCAACCATTATGGGCATTATGTATTTACCGTTGATATAGGGCAAAGAGAATTGACCGGGCTTTTTCTCCAGTCTCGGCAGCATCAATACACCGCCCGAAACCAGAACGAAAGCAAACAGGGTACCGATAGATGTAAGGTCTGTTACCAGATCACTTTCAATGAACAGAGCTCCTAATCCTACGATGACCCCGGTAACGATTGTTGCGAAGGAAGGTGTCTGAAATTTAGGGTGAACCTTCTGGAATTTCTTCGGTAACAAACCGTCGCGGCTCATGCTCATCCAGATACGCGGCTGCCCGATCTGGAAGACTAATAGAACAGAAGTTGTGGCAACAACGGCACTTATAGAAACAATGGTTTCAATCCACGGAGCTCTGTCTTTAAACACGAATGCCAGAGGATCGTTTACATTCTTGAAATTTGCATAGTTCTCGACACCTGTCAGCACCAGTGCTATCAGAATATAAAGAACCGTACAGATGACCAGTGAATACACCATCCCGCGCGGAAGATCGCGCTGAGGGTTTTTACATTCTTCTGCTGTTGTCGATATCGCATCGAAACCGATATAAGCGTAAAATACTGCAGATACGCCTCTCAGCACTCCCTCAAAACCGTTGGGCAGGAACGGACGCCAGTTGTTGGTATCCACGAAAAAGGCACCTGCCACGATGACGAAGATGATGACTGCTACTTTAAAGATTACCATGTAGTTGGCTCCTTCCTTACTCTCTTTTATACCTACATAAGCCAGCCAGGTTACCAGCCCTACTATTATAAAAGCGGGTAAATTGAAAAAAACTTTATGGCCAAAAAGAACAGGTGCATTGTTATATGCGTCAATAGCAAAAGTGTAATTCTTTATCTGTTCTGCCGTAAGGGCTGACTGGTCGGCCATAGCTGCCGTTGCATCATGGAAGATGTTACCTGCAGTCTTAGGGTCGATCAATAACCAGTCGGGTAAATTGATATGAAAGACGTGCACCAGCAGGTTATTGAAATAACCGCTCCATGAAATGGCCACCACAATATTTCCAATGGCATACTCCAGTATCAGAGCCCATCCGATTACCCAGGCCACCAGCTCGCCAAAAGTAACGTAAGAATAAGTATATGCACTTCCTGATACAGGCACCCGGCTGGCAAACTCTGCATAGCACAAAGCTGCAAAGCCACAGGTAAGTGCAGTAAGAATAAACAGCGTAGAGATACCGGGTCCGCCATTATAGGCTGCACTGCCGATAGTAGAGAATATACCGGCTCCCACTACAGCTGCAATGCCGAGAAAGGTAAGGTCGCGAACAGTGAGCACCCTGCGTAAATTTGCAGTAGAATCAGATTGCCTCAGTTCGAAATCTTTAACTATAGAATCGATGCTCTTTTTTCTGAACAGTTGATTGGCCATAATGGTAAATTCTTTTAAAAGCGCCTCCGTGTACTTCAGGAGGATTGAAAGATAAACATGCTTTCAGAATATTTCATCAATTCGAGAAAAAAATCACAAAAATCTTTTATAAACAGAAAAATTCCTTTTACCTGAAAATTAACCACCGGCAAGTTCGATAATTACTTCAGCCGCATTTCCCGAAGCATTGCCATGGAAGCTCAGCATTCTACGCAGTTCGGCATAATCGCTGAAGAGCTGCTTCCTTTTGTCCTCATCGTAAAGGAGTTTATTTAGTTCTTCAGTGATATTCTTTACGGTGAGCTCGTTCTGGATAAGTTCTTTTACTACTTCCTTTTCCATAATCAGGTTCACGATACAAATGAACTTTAATTTCACAAGACGCTTGCCGATCTGATAGCTAAGCCATCCGGCTTTATAACAGATGACCTCGGGAACACCGAAGAGCGCTGTTTCCAGAGTAGCCGTTCCGCTGGTAACCAAAGCTGCAGTAGATTGGGCGAGTAATTCGTAGGTTTTTTCGGTAAGCTGAACTTTTGGATATCCTTGCAGAAACGGCTTGTAGAATTCGTCCTCTATGGCAGGCGCTTTGGCTACGTAGAATTGATGCCCGGGAAATTGTTTGGAAGCCTTCAGCATGATGGGCAATTTGGCCTTGATTTCCTGTCTTCTGCTTCCGGGTAGTAAGGCGATTCTGTTTTCCTGTGTTTTTAGTTCGGGATGTTTTGCATTGAACTCATCTACAACGGCGACTAACGGGTGGCCTACATAGTCGACATCATAGTCCCACTTTTTATAAAAGTCTTTTTCGAAAGGGAAGATAACCATCATACGGTCGACATACTTCTTAATCTTATGCACGCGGCCTTCCTTCCATGCCCAGAGTTGCGGAGAAATATAGTATGCTGTTTTGAAGCCTTTTTTGCTGGCCCATTTAGCGATGCGCATATTGAATCCCGGATAGTCTATCAAGACAATTACGTCGGGATTGTAAGCTTTGATATCCGATTCGCAGTACTTAATATTATTGAGGATTGTCCTGATGTTTTTAGCCACTTCAGCAAAACCCATGAAGGCCAGTTCCCTGATGTGTTTGACGATCTTGCCACCGGCAGCTTCCATTTTATCACCGCCCCAGCAACGGAAATCGGCTGAAGAATCCTGCTTTTTCAGGTTCTTTATCAGGTTGCTTCCGTGTAAATCACCCGAGGCTTCTCCTGCAATTAAATAGTACTTCATTTGAGAGTGCAATCTATAATAAATCAGTCAGATGTGCGGAAGTTGGGTGCTGTTTTATTCTTAAAGCATTTCGTCAGCAATTTTAAACTCTAAGTGAGCTTGTTTTCTATCACGGAATCTCGTCGTGTAGTCTTTTGTAGATAATCAATATGGGGTTTTTGATAAATTTTTCAAAGTAACTCCAAGAGGATAGGGGTTTTTTCAGATTTCTTGTTTTATAGGTAAGACATCATTCATTTTATCTAAAAAGTTTAAGCATGCAAGAAAATAATGTCATCAGCTTGGTGGACGGACTCCAACCTATTTCACTAGACGAAATGGACGGGGTTAGGTTACAGAACAGGGTAGATACGAAATATGTTATTCCGGTGACTAAACTTCCAAAAGTGTTTGGTTATCTGCAAGGCAGATATTCTGTTCTTGAAATTGCCGGAAAGAGAGTTTTCAACTATTTCACTACTTATTTTGATACAGAGGATTACCAGTTTTACAAAGACCATCACAATCGGCTCTCGGGCAGGATTAAAGCGAGGAGTAGAAGCTACGTTGAAAGTAATCTTCATTTTTTCGAAATCAAGGTTAAAAATAATTATAGAACTAAAAAGTTCAGGGAACAGCTAGATACTCAACTTTTGGAATTATCTCCAAAACAAAGGAAAAAAATAAATTCTTTTTACCGAAAAATCAGGCCGTTCTATCACAAGGATGTTATGGGGTTACTGGCTCCTACACTCTATAACCGCTACACCAGAATTACCCTTGTAAACAGTAACAAGACTGAACGGTGTACGATAGATCTGGATATGTCTTTTCAGGATCCGGAAAATCCGGAAAAGAAAATATCTCAGGAAGAATTTGCTATCATTGAACTCAAGCAATCCAGGTCTTCAACTGTGGAAGGAGTGGCCTGGTGGCTACGCCAAATGGGAGTGCATCCGATGGGAATCAGTAAATATGTTCTAGGGTTAATACGTATCCATCCTGAAATTAAACACAATTCATTTAAGCCATTGATCCTTAATCTGGATCGATTAGCTCAACAATAATTATCTAACAAGTAAATAAATCAATTATGAAAAAGAATCTTTTTTTATTATTAGTTTGTCTTTTGTCCGGAGTTTCAATTGCTTTTGCTCAAGATCTATCCATCAGTAGCGGTTCAGTTGATGGGGGTATTAATCTGTCAGAATTAGGAATCCGTTTTGCTATAAACATCACAGCGGTCTTTGTCTTGGTCAGGGGGATTTATTTTCCCAAACATCAGAATAAGGACTTCCTTTTTACTTACATTCTTTTCAACAGTATTAACTTTCTGATTTGCTTCTTGTTAAGCGGTGCTAATTTGGGAGTAGGGTTTGCCTTCGGATTATTTGCCATATTCTCTATAATGAGATACCGCACAGTAACTTTACCTGTGAAAGAAATGGGGTACCTTTTTCTCTGTGTGGCCATGGGGTTGCTCAATGCTTTGGCTCCGGCCGAAAGCGGGTATTTGGTGTTGATTGTTGCCAATGCTTTTATTCTGGTGCTTGCGTTAGTTCTCGACCGTACTACCTCCATCACTTATTCTAACGACGATTCAAAACAGATCGAAAAGAATACTAAGAAAATTGAAAAGCTGATGAACCAAATGAAAAATATTGCACCCAATCCAGCTCCCGAATGGGCTACCCCTCTCGAGAGTAGAAATGGCTCAATGGACAACACACAACAGATTACTTACGAACGAATAGATCTCATTAAACCCGAAATGAGAGATGAGATGATAGCTGACCTGCGCGAACGTACCGGGTTAGATGTCTATGACGTGGATATCTTGAAGATAAACCTGATGCATGACATAGCAGAATTAGTGGTCTATTTCCATCCTGCACAAGTATTTTCAAAAAATGGGACTAGTCTTGCTCAGGATAAGTTTTGAACACAGAAGTAGCCATGGCATGGGATTTCACAATTATTCCAGCCAGATTGAGATGCTGCAAATAACAAATCCAATCATTTTTTCAATTTAAATATTAGATATGAAATCTTTAATTAAAGTATTAGTAGTCATGCTGCCTCTTTCTATGATATCAGCACTTTCCTATGCACAATTCATTGACGATTGGGAAGCACGGCCACATATTACTGTCGAATACAAGTTTAATAAGAACTTAGTCGTTGCGGGTACCTATTACATGTATCTGGATAAGAATATCTCTACTTACGATAAGTCCTCTGTTGCCGGAGAACTAGGTTATAAAGTTACCAAGTGGTTGAAAGCAGGATTTGAATATCGGCACGAAATCAAAAACAAAATGAATAATAATGAATTGAGGTATTCATTGACATTAGATCATAAACTTCTACCACGTTTTAAAATTAAATACAGACCCATGTGGCAGCAAGAGTTTGTGTCTTTAGGTAAACTATCTGTATACCCCATGGAAAACTTTATGCGAAATAGAGTGACTTTGGAGTATAAGCTTACTGATAGAGTCGATTTGTTTTTGTTTACAGAAAATTATCAGAGGATAAATCAAGGTGAATGGAGCTTCCATAAGCAAAAAAGTGCGGCCGGTGCAAAATTGGATGTCAACGATAGAAATGAGCTAAGTGCAAGTCTGTACATGATTAATAATAGTAAAGGAAAAAATGTAGCACGGGTGGATATTGGTTATACCATTTCCTTGGGGTATAGCAAGAAAAAATAGCTGGCTGTGGGCTAAAAAAAGAACAAAGAGTAATTGGAAAAACCTTTCCCTACTAAACTGAGAAATACTATGAAATATGTAATTTCTAAAAGCCGGAATGTACCTGTTTCAATAATAGGTTTAGTATCCTTGAAAAATCTAATTTTGCAGGATACTGTTTTATCGGTTGCTCAGGCATGTCAGCAGAAAATGAATTACTATATCAACAATTTAAAAAGGTTTTTGAACAGTACTATAATGAGTTGTGTAATTATGCACTTACTTTTCTGAAAGATTTGTCTTCCAGTGAAGATGTGGTGCAGGAAGTCTTTGTGAGAATATGGGAGAAACGACAAGATATTGTAACATCCGAGAATATCAAATTTTACCTTTATGTGGCTGTGAGAAATAATTCACTTACATACCTAAACAAGAGTAAGAAAGTTAAGGTAGTTGAATTGAACGAATATGATGCTGCCGAAGAAAATAGATTGAGTCCTGAAGAGGCAGATGCGCTACCTGATTATAAGACGCAATTGGGTAATGCCATGGACAGGTTACCACCGAAATGCAAAGAAGTTTTTGTATTGAGCAGGCTTAGCCGGCAATCTTATAAAGAAATTGCTGAAACGATGGGTATTTCAGTGAAGACGGTCGAAAACCAGATGGGTAAAGCATTAAGGATATTAAGAGAATTTGTCAGAGAGAAGAGAGCTCTTTTTGGGTTGATAATGATTGATATTATTAATTTATTCAGATGATTAAAAATGAACGGTAAGCAGCAAAATAGGTAAACCGAAAGGAATGGAATTGAGTGAACACATAATGCAGGTTATCATACGACAGTTGAATGGCGAAGCTTCAGTCGAAGAGCGGGAAAAACTGATGTCATGGATAGACGAGTCTCCTGAGCACAAACAGGAGTATGAAGCTTATTTACAGATTTGGAGAGATAGTTTGGATGTACTGACACAACATAATTTTGATACTGCAGATGCATGGAAGAAGGTGCAAAAAAGAGTTGGGCCCCCAGCATCTGATACACCATCTATGTCCGCTCGTATCTTTTCTCTGAAACGTTTCTTGGTGGCTGCATCTGTTATTGTCGCAGTGAGTATAGTTACTTTCTACTTTTTAAAATCAGATGGGAAGACGAATTGGGAGACAGTGGTTGCAGCAAACGAAAACCGGCAGATTTCGTTGCCAGATGGGTCAACAGTTTTGTTAAGAAAAGGAAGCACCTTCCGCTATTCAACCAAGTTTGAAGCAGGAGACCGTTCAACAGAATTGTCCGGAGAAGGTTTCTTTGAAGTTCAGCCCGATAGAGCAAATCCTTTCAAAATAACTACTTCTCAATCAGTGGTGGAAGTACTGGGGACGTCTTTCCTCGTTCGAAGTTCGGCCGCAAAAGACGAGGTAGTGGTTAATGAAGGTAGGGTAAGGTTCACAGAACGTGGAGATTTAGAAAAGAAAGTAGTGCTGACGAAACGACAACAGGCATCCTTAGAGGGTAACACATTTTCCCTGGATACGGTTCTTAGTAATAATTATTTAGCTTGGGAGAGTGGTAGCTTAGTGTTTAATAATACTCCGCTCAAACAAGTAATAAGAGATGTCAGTAACCTTTATGGTGTCGAAATAGTTTTGTCTCCTGATGGACGAGAACAATTAGCCGATATCAAGATTCAGGCTGAGTTTAATAATCAGACATTAGAGCAAGTATTAGATGAAATCCGGCTGATGACGGGATTGAACATTACTCGAGAAAAGAACCGGGTAATAATTCATAAGTAAAGTATTGACCGGGTGACAAAATCGCCTGAAAACATCTCACGTTAAAGATTTTGCGTTTCGCAATGTTTTTGATATGGAAATACTGATTTAATAATTCAATTTTTATTGAAATGATCAGAAAGCTTTTTTTTATAATTTTTCTTACGAGTTTGATACTTCCTGCTTTTGCTCAGAAGAGAGAATTATTGGCCAGACCATGGAGTTCGGAGTTACGAAGCGGTACAGTTATTCAGTTTCTGGAAGAATTGAACAGTGGAAAAGAAATAATCGTCCAATATGCGACGAACATCATAGACGGTAAGAAACATGTAGTATTGGAAGGCACTGAATCGACTGTCGGGGCGGTGCTTCGTAAAGTACTTGCAGGGCAGAAAGTGAAGGTGTTAGAGAAGAATAATAAGCTACTCTTGGTAAAATCGGAATCGGAAATTAAAGCAGATGATCTGGTGCCTGTTTTTACTTTTTATGGTTTTGTAAGGGAGCAGAGCAGCAGTGAGTCTTTAATCGGAGCAACGATTCTTGAAGAATCATCAGGAAAAGGAGTCGCTACGAATAATTTTGGATATTTCAGTTTATTACTTCCTGAAGGTAGGAATCGAATTCAAGTTTCCTATATCGGATTCAATCCACAGATAATAGAAATCAACCTTGTGGCTGACATGCGATATGATGTAACGCTTTCCGTAAAGCAGCAGGAGACGGTGTTAGATGCGGTTGTTATACCAACTTCTGAAAACAATAAAAAGAATGGTGGTGTAAATATAGGATCGCGGCATTATGATTCTTATAATTACTTAATGGGTGAGGATGACCCGCTGCGCTCTGCATTTCTGATGCCTGGTGTATTAAATATTCCTTCGTCATTTAACGGGATGTATGTAAGAGGGAGCGGGGCAGACGAAAACCTTTTTTTGATGGATGGAAATAAGGTATTTAATCCTACTCACATTCTGGGTGTTTTATCGATTGTGAACCATACCTCCATGAAGTCGATGCAGTTATTCAAGAGTGATTTCCCGTCGAAATATGCCGGAGCTACCTCATCGGTTATTGATGTCTATACTAAAGACGGAAACATGCAACAATGGAGGGGAGAGGCAGAAATCGGTGTTCTGTCAGGCTCCTTTACTATAGAGGGACCCGGAGTAAAAGATAAGATGGCAGTAATGGGCTCATTAAGACATAGTTTACCTCCGGCAGTTACTTCCGTTTTCCAGAAAGGTGTCAAGAGCGATTTTTATGATATGCACCTTAAGGCGACACAAGTGATTAATAAGAATAACAGTTTAATGCTTAATTTCTATAATGGACAGGATGTGGTAAGGCAGGAGTTGAGAAATGAAGATAATCTTACTAAATGGGGAAACCTGATCGGATCTGCTGTTTGGAACAGGGTATTTGGCAGTCGGTCTTTTTTGAATACCTCGATCAATATGACGAGATACAAGAGCCTCAGTGGATTGAAATTCAAGTTATTGGCAGATGACGACCAGGATAATGATGATGATGATGAAGTGTTGGATTCAGCAACTATGACGACGCTAACCTACATGCAGCAATACAGTCTTAAAACACAAGGAGAGATTTATCTGAATACCAAGGCTAAACTAAATTTTGGAGCAGAACTGTCACACACGATAATCAGCCCTTTTGATCCCAAATTTTCGGAGGACTTAGATGACGATGAAGGGGGATTTGCTTCATTCCCAAAGATGAAGTTTAACGAATTGTCAGTTTACGGTGAAGGCGAATTTAAAATAGGTAACAAACTACTTGTCAGGCCGGGCACTCATGTCTCTGCATATCGGTATAGTAATTACAGTTTTCTATCTGTAGAACCGAGATTTTTTACTTCCTATAAAGTTGCGCCCGGGCATCAGATTTTCGGTTCCTTCGCTCGAATGACTCAATATCTGCATCTGGTATCAAATTCACTTCAAACTATAAATTCAGATTTATGGGTGCCCAGTACTTCAATGCTCCTGCCCGAACAGAGCTGTTCTTACAACCTGGGCTATGAGTTTAGTAATAGGAAGGGGGTAAAAGTGTCAGTTGAAGGGTATTGGAAAACTCTGAGAAATGTTACCGATTACGCTGATGGAAAGAGTTACCTGACAAATAATGAAGGGTGGGAGCAAAGTATTATCACAGGCAAGGGCTGTGCCTATGGAATGGAGGCAATGATCAGGAAAACGAACGGAGATTTGACATTCGTTACTTCCTATGCTTTAGCGTGGAGTTGGAGGCAATTTGAAAATATTAATCAAGGAGAAAAGTTTCCTTACAAATATGACAGAAGACACGCTTTGAATATAGGGGCAGGCTACAAAGCAGGCAATCATTTTGGCGCTGTCGCGCTTTGGACCTTCAGTTCTGGAGATGCTTTTTCCCTTCCTGATTATGTTTATCCGGATTATGACAGAGTTAACCAAATTATAAGTCCTGAGGATTTGTTGAAAGACTACCGATTCGTGTACAATACTTCGCAGCACAACCAATATCGTACTTCTCCCTATAACAGGTTGGATTTTGCATTTACTTATAACACTGATAAAAGTAAAAAGTCTTACCTGAGTATTATTGCCGGAGTGTATAATATTTTCAGCTCACCTGATCAATATGTTTATACAGTGAAGGGGTCAGCTACTTCAGTAAACAGAGTTGTAGAAGATGGATTCATGACCTTTGACCGGACACCTTACATCACCTTTTCTTTTAAGTTCTGAATGAATGATGAAAATTTCTCCATATTATGTGAACAGCATTAATCAAATGATAAGATTGATTCTAATTCCGGTCATCTTACTTTTGATAATAATGGTATCTTGTCAGAAAGATCCTGGTTATAATTTTCCTTCGAATAAAAAACTTGTCATACTGGCTGAAATTTCAGCAGGAGATTCTGCTTATATACCGATATCGTTGAGCGAAAGCATCAATAATGGCAATCCCATTAGCTTTGGCAAAGTGAGTAATGCAATCGTAACGATAACCGACGAAGATGGAAATGAAATAAATCTTCAGCACAACAATTCTCCCTCGTATGATGAGGTTCCCGGATCTGTTTATTCAGCAGCATTCCGCTTCAAGGCTAAAACAACTTATAATATCACAGCCACTCATCCTGAATGGGGTACGGCACAAGCATCTACGAAGACTCCGGATATGTTTTCCGTGGTGGAAATGAAAGTAGATGAAGGGGAGTTTTTGGGTAGGGAAATTATTCGTTTTTCTTTTAGGATCGAAGATCCAATCGATGAAAAGAATCTTTATATTGTTGAGGGTTTCAGAAAACGAACTAATGTCTATCGGTTTTTTTACTGGCAGGGGGTTCAATACGATTTTGACACTCTTGAAGGAGAAGAATTATATGAACGGATAAAAGATGAGGAGGGTATTGAACTACCTATAATCAGAGACACCATCAGCGCCGAAAATATAGAACGGATTCCGGTTTTAGTTGAGGACATCAACACGGACAATAAAACTATTGGTGATACTGATAGCAGCTTCAATAGGATATTTCTGAGAGACTCATTATTTAACGGACAGGCATACACTACCAATCTTTCTTTATATAAGTCGAGTATTACCCCTGCAGATAAAAGAGAAATTGGCATGGTTATTCTTCATGTTAAATCTGTCAGCAGGGAATTCTATGATTACCTGCTGCAATACGAAAAATATAAATATGGGTTTGTGACAATGCCTGTGAACCAATTAAGCTCTCCTACCGGGAATATTAATAATGGTTTAGGGGTATTTGGGGGCTCCTATAAAAAGGAATGGAAATTCCTCTATGAAGATTTGAATTAAAAGGTGAAATCTTACCAACCATCGTATGATACAGGTTTGGATCTCCCGGAAAATCATTGAACAAGGCGTTTTTGCTTAGGGGAACTACTTGGACTATTTCTATTTTTTCAACAAATAGGCTCTCTTTATTGAATCCAACTTTGGAAACATTTCCAGATATTTAGTCCGGTTAGCGCTGAGCGAATCATATACCTGCAATGTTTTATTACCATAGCCGCTGTACAAAGATTCCACCACGTCCATACCATTAGTTACTTTTCCGAAGGGAGGATAACCTTTGATGCCTTGCGCTTTAACTGTGTCCAGCCTGACATTGTCTTTCAGATTGATAAACAAGTCGGTGCCCCTTGTCTCCGGTCCCGAGCGGGCATAACTCAAAGCGCCTTTGAGATTACTCTGCAGCACAGGTTCGTCTGCCACTTTGTGTTTGTTCCACTGTTTCGTGACGAGTGTGTCTGTATTACCAAACTGCACTACAAAATCGGGAACTACACGATAGAAGAGGGTATTGGTAAAATATTGATGTTTGATTAATTGATAAAACCGGTCGGCTGCTAATGGCGACCATTCGCGTGTCACTTCAATATCAAAATTGCCTTTAGATGTTTCAAATCGCGCGGTAAAAGTTGCCGGAGCTTTTTCTTTTGTCCACACCGATTTGAAGGGTTTGTGACTGCAACCTGTAATACATATCACGAGGAAGAAAGTGATTAATTTTTTCATTGCTATTGATGGATGTTTAAAGATAATGGACGATTACCTGATGTTCGTATTTTAATAGTTCGAATTTATTGGAAAATTAGGAATTGATGGTATATCAGTTAAAATGGGTTGGATTTAAAGAATATAGATTTCACTTCTTACGTATCGCAAGGGGTGTCCGAGGTTTGCAACGGGCGCAGAGATAGCCGTCTCTTGATCTTCGCAGGTTTCGTCAGAATGGGTATGATACTTTTTGTAAATACAGAATTGGCGACTGCGAAAAATGGAAATGCCCGCTTGACAAACTATTGTAAGCATTTCCTCAGCTATCTCTGCCAAGCCCTAATCAGTTGGTAAGTTTTATTTCACGATGCTTAATGGCAGTCTTTCGCTGTTTCTTCCATCACTAACCTCAACATAGTATATATCCACAGGAAGAATACTTATATCAACATTAATAGTATTTGTGTTAGATGGATATCTGACAATTTTTTTCACACTGCCGGTTTTATCCAAAATTTTTATTTGAGTAATTTCTTTTAACCTGACTTTTTCTTCTTTTGTATTATTCTGTTTCAGTCTCACCGTAATTTGGTTTTTGGCGGGGTTAGGAAACATCTCTACATTAGACTCCATTTTATAGTAACCACAAATTTTAAAAAAATCGCCGTCGACAGACGAAGTAATGTTACAAGTAGTTTCAATTTCTACTCTGATAGTATTATCCCCACAGACTCTGGCATCCGGCGTATCAAAGTCGCAGGTACAATAAGTATAAGCGTCGCTGCCTTCTTTTACTAAAGTATTATTGACGTACCAGCGATAGTAAGTATCGTAAGGATACGTGTTAACAGATACCGAGACATGGTCTCCCATCATGTATTCGGGATATAGGCCTGTTATCTCTCTTTCGTACAATACATACTGCACCCCTGCTTGTTGGGTTCCGCAGGTGGTTGTAACGGTAACATATACAGAACCTTCGGTTCCTGTTACATTGATATAATTACTTGTAGTGGTTTTTGTGGTAGAAGTGCCATCAATCAAAAGGTCTCCATAAACCTGCCAATAGAATGTGGAACCTGAAGGGAAGTTGGCCTGTATCACTCCGTTATCACAATACCGATTAATCGAAAGCTGTAAAGTTGTAGGGATCAATGATGAAACATTAGTTGTGTTGGTAGTATAGGCATTGGTGCCGGTTGGATCAAGCCAGTTGCTTAGTCTGGTTGAGTTAGTGCCTCCGCCTGTCCACGAAGTATCAAACCTGCCGTAATTAGTTCCACCTGATTGTTGATTACAAGGTGGGCTGGCAGGTTGCGTATTTGAAAATAGCTGCCCAACAAGTCTATGGGTGGTTTGGTCAAACAATGGAGAGCCTGAAGAACCTCCTTGAACTGTACCAACGTCCCATTGAACACGCCACGCTGTATTTGGAAAATTTCGCACATCACCTATTAATGCCGGGCTATTTTCCATAGAAATTTTCATGATATCTCCCATTGGATGATGTATTCCAACAGAACTAATTGGAGGCGTCGTTGACCTTGACCATCCAAGAAAGGTCAGATTTGCAGTTTGAGGAATGGTTTGGTTTAATTCCAATAAAGCAAAATCGGATTGCTCCCACCTCGCTCTAATAGTTGCGCCATTGAATAGCCACGTAGAAGTTGTATTTGTAGTCGGTGTACATGTTGGACTAAACCATAAAAATTCAAATGTGGAATTATTCGTATTGATTACACTCCCGTTCTGTTCAACACAATGATTTGCTGTGAGTATGTATGGTTTTGTTGTATTACATGTATTCATAACCAAAGATGCAGAACACCAACCGCCTCCTTCATCTATAACTTGTGCAATAGCTCTCCTTTCTGATTCCCATCCGGAGACACACATTACAAGAACTTGAAAGCCCAAAGCCCGGACCCATCAAAGAATCAGTTGGTAAACGAATGACTTTTGGGTTGATTCCATATAGAATTTTTTGAATATGGACAGAATTTAAGTTTCTTTCCGTTTCCGGCACTTTGAATTCAAGAATAACGGAGCTACCTTGAAATACATTTGAAGCCCATAATTTATTAACTGAGATATTTTCCTTTTCAGTTATAGGGCCAGTTAGTATAGTCCCCTCTGGATTATAAATAAATAGTTCTGCTTTTTTCGACAGATTGAGCTTATCAAAATAAACGACTATTGAATGTGCCTCTTGTGCGGTTATTTTTATGCGGTTTACTAAATAACCATCTGAATTTTCCCACAAGCCTTGTTCAAAAGGAGAAATATCTACTAAAATAGGTGCTGCGAATTTCTGAATTTTTTCTTTTTCCCATTTTTTCAATACCTCATCTGTTTCAACACCTTTAATGAAAACTTCTTTTACTATATTCGTCTTCCCTGAAATCCCTTTTGAAGAAATTTCACTTTCTGAGTATCTGTTTACCTGAACTTGAGCCTTTGAGGCAATACAAAGGAGGAAGGTAATAAGTGATAGAAAAATTTGTTTCATGTTTTTGTTTTAGAGTGAAAAGGAATATATAATGCTGATCCCAAACGCATCCAATTGTCTTGTTATCTTCTCATTTTCGTTCTCTTTAAGAAACTTATCTTTTTTATATTGGTTATAAAACCTCAGATATGGTTCAATTTCTATATGTTTTGAACGGAAGTTCACAAATAGAACAGAACTATTACCAAAATATGTAAAGCCATTATATGTAGTACTTGCTCCTTCAAACGGCACACGTCCATTGTACTTTCGCCTGAAAGAAAAATTAAACAATTGCTCTGCACCCACGCTAACTTGAGTGTTTTTAATATTTGTAACTTGGTAACTTGCGCCAATAGGGATCCGAAAAAGCGAATAGCAGTAGTTTTCTGCATCTGTTCCAATAGGAAGACTGTCAACCCCAATATTTAAAGCCCTGTGGTCGTACTCTCTTTTTAAATTGAATCTGTTTCGGAAAAAACCAATACCTGCATGGATATCAACTTTGTTAATACTGTAATTCAAAAGAGCATCAATTCCAAAATTAACGGCATTAGCTTTTAGTTCTTTTGTTCCTAAGGAATTAGATATTTGTTCCTTTTGATTTTCTATTTGAAATGGTAATCTTAATTGGAGTTTGATATCTCTTGATTGAGAAAAGGATACAATTACTAAATGTACAAAAATGAAAAAGAATGTACTCTTTTTCATAAAATCGTTTTTATTTCTTAAGTTCAAGTATCAAGTGCAACACCTGTTTAACCGTATGGGCGGGGTACCCCGCCCATACGGTTAAGCTGAAAAACAGATTTTTGTGTTGCAATGACTAAAAATTATTCTCAACTCAACTCGGA
>JAGFIS010000017.1 GCA_024103425.1 Chitinophagaceae bacterium | reverse complement strand
AGAGCCTGAGTCCGTTTGATCTGAATAAGACAAAGGAACTAATATTAAGACTAAGGTTAAAAACAGGTATCTTATCCCCCTGTTAATAACTCAAAAAAGAGTCAACCAAAATCAGGACGAGACAAATTTATAATTGGGTTCCGATAGCTATCGGAATTGATCCGCAATCTTATTGTTTTTCACTCGCGCGAGTGTGTAACTCGTGTGGAAAAAATAAAAGGAATTAAATTCCGGTTTAGCTACAATTACAAAGAGATAACTACATCTTCTACATTTACAAAATTTCGGTACGCGGTCTTCGCAATGGTGGTGCAATAATGAATGACGAATACTTAGCATTAAACCTTCAAAATTGAACTCTAACCACGAACTATGCACTCTCCAAAGGCGATAGCGTCTATTAAACGATTAAACGCATAAACGAATAAACTTCCGATATCTATGAGCCCCAAAATTCATAAATCATAAATCATCATTCCAAAACCCCAGCCAATCAATCATCCTCGACGTAAAGCCGTACTCGTTATCAAACCAGGCGCTGACACGCACCATTTTTCCTACTACGCTGATTTCTGTTCCATCGATAATGCACGAATGGGTATTCCCCTTTATATCCAATGACACCAAGGGCTCTTCGGTGTATTCAAGAACATTTTTAAATTCACCTGCTGCAGCTTTCCTGAAAAGTTGTTTTACATCTTCCACACTCACTTCTGATTTGAGCTGTACAAAGAAATTCGCATAAGCACCGTTAGGTACCGGTACCCGCACCGAGGATGCCGAAATCTTATCGGCCAGGTGAGGAAACAACCGCGAAAGAGAAACCCATAAGTCAATATCCACCGGAATAATAGACTCTGATGCCGCACGGCCTCTTCTGTATTGATTGTGTGCAGTATCCACTAAGGACTGGCGTGAAGTATAGGAATGCAGTATATTAATCATACAAGACTCAATGCCAAAAGTATTGAGCAGGTAGATGATGTGTGTGCTGCAATTCGTCATACACCCGCCGGGAGAGAGGATATCTACATCGGCGACGCTGCCATTCTGATTGAATCCGAAAACTTTGAGGGTAATATCTTCCTTTCCGGTTGTGGATAAAAGCACTTTTTTCGCTCCCGCCTGCAGGTGCTTGCTTGCACTTGCACGATCCAGAAACCTGCCGGAACATTCCAGCAAAACATCCACTTCGAGTTCCTTCCACGGCAATGCTGCCGGATCCGGTTGGGTATATACTTTCACCTTCCTACCACCTATCACTAATTGTTCTCCATCGTAGGTGACATCATTAGCAAACGTACCGTAAACAGAGTCGTACTTCATCAGATACGCCAGGTTACCGGGGGGCATAATGTCATTCACGGCTACAATTTCATAATCTCCTGATTCCCAGAGGCGGCGAAAGAGCAGTCTGCCTATCCGTCCCATTCCGTTTATCGCTATTCGCATTTCTGATTTTTTTGCAAAGATAAAATGAAATTCGCCTGTGGCGAGTTTGTGGTTCGTGGTTTGTCTCGGCTCAGCCGAGAGGGGTTTGTGGTTCAACGTTGAAGGTTGAAGGTTGAAGATTGCGCTTACAGCGGGCTCGGGGTTTACTTCGCCTGCGGCGAGTTTGTGGTTCGTGGTTCGGAGTTCGGGGAGATTGAAGATTGAAGGTTTTTCACCTGCGGCGAAGTACCAAAAAAAAGACTTTTCTGAGACTCTGTGTCGAGCACAGAATGACAATGACAGGGAAGATGATTGATTCGTACCGCCTCATTTCGGGTGCCTCAATGGGCGAAGGCACTGTGACTCGCTGAGGTGGATATTGCCCCTGCCGAAATACCCTAAGTGAAGCCATAAAATATTGTATCACCACATTTCGGCACTTCGGCTAAGCTCAGTGAACACTCAACGGGCGGCTGTATTTACATCGAGATTGCCTGCCTGATTGCCGCTCAGGCAGACAGGCCACGTCGTCCCTTCGTACCTCCTTGCGATGACGAATAGTAAGCCTCCTCTCCTTGGGAGAGGGCTTGGGGGTGAGGCCTTAGACTAAACACCTAAACCTATAAACAAATAAACAGATGGTTGATAGCGGCGTGCCGCTATCAGCTATCTTATCATCAGAAAGTAATAAACAAAAACAAAGGGAATAGCCACCAGCAGGGAATCGAAACGATCGAGAAATCCTCCGTGGCCTGGCATGATGTTGCCGCTGTCTTTCACTCCGGCTAAGCGCTTGATCTTGCTTTCCAACAAATCGCCGAAGGTGCCGGTAACAGCACTGATCAGACTGATGAAGAACCAATCGATCGTTCTGAAATATCCTGTAAGGCTGCCAATAATGGTTATAACTGTTACGCTTAAGATAATACCACCAAGCGTGCCTTCAACTGTTTTCTTAGGTGAAATCCTGGATAGAGGAGTCTTCCCGATCAACGACCCGCTGATATAAGCCATCGTGTCATTAATCCAGATTGAAAAGATAATTCCGCACGGGACCACCTTCAACAAATTATCATCAGTAAAAGCAGTATCGAGACGGATGAAAAAGAATAATGTAATCGGTAAAGTGAGATATAGTAACCCTGTCAGGTAGTGGATAAAAGTCTTCCCGGGCATGATCTTCTTCATCAACCGGAGAAATTCTGACCAGCAACCGAAATGTACAACGAGAAACAATACGATAAAAGCTGCTCTGTTCCACAGTAATCCGGTCAGCATTACAGCAGCAAATACTATTGCCGTAAGCGTGCGTACCCTGAATGTTTTAAGATCAAAGGCCATATCCGGAGCAATTAAAGTTCACCGGGGTTATTATAATAATCAGATGAAAAACCGAAATCATCCTGTTCAACTAAAGGCTCCGGTTCAGGCTTCAGCCTGTCGGACTCTTTCTTGAACATTCTGAACAGCAGAATCATCAGAACCAAAGCAATAGCACCGGTCCATAACGGGAAATTCTGTTCGATATCTTTAGAATTAATCGCTTCGTTATTCCGGAAGAGATACAAGGCAGTTACCTGAATACCATTAAACAAGAAATGGAAAAATGCAGATAACCAAATACTGCCGCTCTGATAATAAACTATCCCCAGGATAATGCCTAATGCAAAACGCACTAAGAAACCATAATAGGAGGCGTGTACGGCACTGAAGATAACCGCAGTAACGATGATAGCTGCCATGGGGCCGCGCAGCCATCGCATGAACATATTCTGCAGCGCACCTCTGAAGAAGAATTCTTCGAATATGGCTGGCAGGATGGCAATGATGATCATCGACATCAGGTACTTGCCAAGGGTATCAATCTTGATCAATGCTGCTTCCTGTGCTTCTCTGCTGGCTTCCCATTCTTTGAACTTCACTTCCCATTCATGCGGAATCGGAATGATTTGATTGATTTCTGCCAGGGCACCGCCCAGAGGAAAAGACAACACAAGCAGACCGAATATCAGCAGGATTTGTTTTTGCGAAGTCCGCACATTGGTTCCCAGAAAAAGGGAGGCTCTTTTATAACAAATCATCGCAAAAGACACTGCTGGCAAAAAGAAAATGAAGAAGGTACTCACCCCCTGAATTACCATCGCTATATAATAGTTTTCAGCGCTCAGCAATTCACTTTGCATCGCAAAGATGGAGCGGCCGGTCCACATCATCCAAATCAGGCCCGAAACCAGACTGCCTAAAATCAACCCGGCGCCAAATAGTCCCAACAATATGCCCAGTTGTGCCGGATAGCTAATATTTTTCGAATTTCCGTCAGAAGCCATGTGCTATTTTTAAAGTGTGTAAATTTACAGCCTTATTTATTTGTCAGCCTAAAAGATTAATAATAACGATTTTAAGAGGCAAATGGTACGTATCGCCGACATAGAACTTCCTGATTTTCCGTTATTGCTCGCCCCTATGGAGGATGTGAGCGATCCACCGTTTCGCGCTGTATGCAAAGAAAACGGTGCGGATATGCTGTACACCGAGTTCATCAGCAGTGAAGGCCTCATCAGAGACGCCATCAAGAGCAAACGCAAACTCGATATATTCCAATACGAGCGACCTGTGGGCATTCAGATATTCGGAGGAGACGAAGACAGTCTGGCCATGGCAGCAAAAATTGTTGAAGTGACAAATCCGGATCTCTTGGACATCAATTTTGGTTGCCCGGTGAAGAAAGTTGCCTGCAGAGGAGCAGGAGCGGGAGTGCTGAAGGATGTTCCACTGATGGTGCGACTGACGGAAGCTGTTGTGAAGAGCACCAACCTGCCGGTAACTGTGAAAACCCGTCTGGGGTGGGATGAGACTTCAAAGAATATTGAAGAAGTCGCAGAACGACTGCAGGATGTGGGTATCAAGGCACTGTCCATTCACGGACGGACGCGCGTGCAGATGTATAAAGGAACTGCAGACTGGACGCTGATCGGCAAAGTGAAAAACAACCCAAGAATACACATCCCTATATTTGGAAACGGAGATATTGATTCTCCTGCTAAAGCAGTTGAATACAAAAACCGTTATGGAGTGGATGGCATCATGATTGGCCGTGCCGCAATAGGGTACCCCTGGATATTCAGAGAGATAAAACACTACGTACAAACAGGTGAGTTACTACCTCCACCCACCATTCAGGAAAGAGTAGATGTATGCAAGAAACACCTGACCCGCTCCCTTGAATGGAAAGGGCCTGTAGTTGGGATTAATGAAATGAGGAGGCACTACACAAACTACCTTAAAGGGCTTCCAAACATTAAAGAATACCGGCTGAAGCTGGTAACACTGAAAGAGCCTGAGGCTATTATGGAAGTCCTCGGTGAAATAGAAAATCACTATAAAGGGTTTGAATTCGAACCGGCCCCCATCGAACTAATCAACTATCATGAGAAATGCCCTGTTTAAAATCCTGTCGGAATTATGAACAGTACCCATGAAGACTTTATGAAGCAGGCATTGCGTGAAGCAATGAAAGCGTATGAGGCAGATGAAGTACCGGTAGGCGCAGTAGTGGTAATTGAAAACAGGATAATTGGCAGAGGATACAATCAGATAGAAATGCTGAATGACAGTACAGCTCATGCTGAGATAATAGCACTTACTGCCGCCTTTAATTATCTCGGAGCCAAATACCTTCCGGATGCTACCCTTTATGTTACCATAGAACCCTGCACCATGTGCTGTGGTGCGCTTTACTGGAGTAAGATGGGAGCAGTGGTTTATGGTGCATCCGATCCGAAAAATGGCGGCCTGTCACTTCATGGTAAACTATTACATCCGCGCACATCCGTTACTGCTGGAGTTATGGAAGAAGATTGTGCAAAAATTATGAAGGAGTTTTTTGCAGTTAAAAGAAAATAGTTTTTGTGGAAAAGGGAAGTGTTATTCAAGATTCACCTAAAGCTATTTCTGCCCCAACAACCTCTCGTACTTCCGCCCTACAAATACCAACTGAACTAACAATAAGATTAATGACCCCAGCAAGCCATAAGTGATATAGGAGGGAAGTGAGATAGCAAAATGTAATCGGGAGATTTTGTCGAGCCATTTGTTTAGGAGAGGATATGAACCGGTGAAGTGTACCCCCTGTATCAGGAAGACGCCGGCAACACATAAGACTATTATAATAGGGATGGCCAGCAAAAGCCTTTTAGGAAGTATGGGCCGGTAGATTTCATCTATAGAGGCCGCTGAGATAGCTTTCATTATCTCTTCTCCAAGTACTTCTGAAGGCTTCTCCAATCCTTCCTCTATGAGTGATTGTTTTATTAAATCGTCGATATGAGTATCTGCTTTCATAAAGATTACAAATTTAATATAGAAATTATCTCACTTTTCATTTTTAATTGTTCCATGAGCTTTGCTCTGATACGATGAAGCCTGATCTTTAAATTGTTTTCTTTCACGCCCATTACCACTGCTATTTCTTTGAGAGGCATTTCCTGATAATAGTAGAGCAGCACGAGGATACGATGTTCGGGTGGTAAGGAAGTGATGGCATCTTTCAGCAAAGTTTTAATTGTTTTGAGATCCATCTCACTCTCAGTTGTCGCTTCTTCTAAAGGGATACCCTTCAATCCTTCAAACTCCCATTCTGTAGCGGACTTGATGTGTCCTTTACGTTTTATCAGATCAATTGAATGGTTATATGCAATCCTGTAAAGCCATGTAGCGAAAGCAGACTGTCTGTTGAAGCTTCTTAGACCGCGATAACACTTTACAAAAATTTCCTGCGTCGCATCTTCCGCATCTTCCCGGTTGCCCAGAACTCTGAAGGCGATAGTAAATACCAGCTGCTGGTATTTATTCACGAACAGGCCAAATGGCATCTTATTACCATTTAGTATCTGCTGAATCCAAATATGTTCTTCAGAATCTTTCAAGCCTTTTATTTAGACGATAAAATTAAAAACCGGTTACAACAAAAATATTTTATTAAAAAGTGTAACCTCACACGCCCGCCTACAGTCAAAGATGACAGATTCTTATTTTAAATCCACTTAAAACATTTTATTATGGACATCGGAGTTGTTATTAATGTACTGATTGTTTTCGGGACGTTATTTGGAATTGTGTATATCATTTTATCAGCACGTACCCGTGTAAGGCTTGCTTTAATTGAAAAGGGAGCTGACGCTTCCATCTTTGTTTCGGATGGCTCCCGGAAAAGAACCAATATTTTCCCATTGATACTCGTAAATATTGCACTGTTATTAGCTGCCTCAGGAATTGGAATTTTTGTGGGTGCTATTATGTCTCAATCAATGGGTGTCAATGAAGGAGTTGCTTATCCGGGCTCTATTCTTACCCTGTCAGGAATTGCCCTATTTATAGGGTATAGAATTGCCTCCAATACGCTGAACAGCTCCAATAGCTGAAATTAGTACAGGCAGGCTGCACATTCAATGTGCATGTAATCCATTCGGACAGGACCAGGATGCAGAAGACCAGTTCATGGTTCCTGAATCAAGAAAGTTATTCATGTAAACCAAAACGGTGAAGAAATAGTCTGAAATTCTGTTTCAGGTATTTCCTCACCGTTATTATCTATGAAAAAGTCTAATTCCTAATTACTTCGCATTCTTGTAATGCTCGGCAACTTTATCCCAGTTTACGCAATTCCAGAAAGCGTTCAGATAATCACCTCTTTTGTTCTGATACTTCAGATAGTATGCGTGTTCCCAAACATCGCAGCCAAGGATGGGTTTAGCAGCACATTCTGCAACATCCATTAAGGGATTATCCTGGTTAGGGGAGGAGCATACAACTAACTTTCCGGCGGGATCAACAGCCAGCCAGGCCCAGCCGCTACCGAAGCGTCCTGCACCTGCAGCGTTGAATTTTTCTTTCATAGCCTCAAAGCTGCCGAAAGCCTCGTCGATAGCTTTTGCCAGCTCGCCTTCGGGCTTTCCGCCTCCGTCTGGTCCCATAATTTCCCAGAAGAAAGTGTGATTCCAGTGGCCACCGGCGTTATTACGAACAGCGTTTCCGGCTTTTCCGGCTACTTTCAGAATGTCGTCGAGTGACATATTTTCATATTCGGTCCCTGCGATTGCCTTGTTCAAATTATTTACATAACCAGCATGATGCTTGTCGTGGTGAATTTCCATAGTCTGCTTGTCGATGTTCGGCTCTAATGCATCATAGGCGTAAGGTAAAGCCGGTAAAGTAAATGCCATAATTCTATAGTTTTTTAGTGTGAAATAATAAGGAACTGAAAACCTTTTATCGCAATCGGGTAAATACACGATCACCTAACTATTTTCAATTCGTTATCTCTTTCCTCAAAATTTATGCCTGATAATTACCGGGAGGATAACGGGAACATATTGGCAGGGCGAGGCTCGCCGTTTATTTGTTTATGCGTTTATTTGTTTATAGCATCCAAAAAGATATAGAGGAAGAATGCCTCCTCAAATTTTATCGCAAAATAAACCTTCAAGGAAAGCTAATTTTATTGTGAAAAACGCTGCTTCTGGTGCTTTAGTTTGTCCACCGGATTTTATTCACAAAATGGCCACATTTTGTGTAAAAAAGTATTGTGAAAATGAGCCTTTTTCGCAGGTAAACCGGGGCATAAACGGTATATTTGCAAATACTCAAAAATTATGGAAATCAACGAAGAAGAATTGCCAGAAAATGGGCAAAACAGAGGTAAGATTATCCCCGTAAACATTGAAGAACAAATGAAAAGCGCTTACATTGATTATTCAATGAGCGTGATTGTCGGCCGTGCGCTACCGGATGTGAGAGACGGCCTGAAACCTGTACACCGCCGTATCCTTTACGGTATGTACGAAGCGGGAAACACCTATAACAAACCTCATAAGAAATCAGCACGTATAGTCGGTGATGTTATGGGTAAATATCACCCTCACGGTGATTCATCCATCTACGGAACCCTGGTGAGGATGGCGCAGGACTGGAGCATGCGTTATACCCTTATCGACGGACACGGGAACTTTGGTAGCCAGGACGGTGATGAGCCCGCTGCCATGAGGTACACCGAAGTAAGGTTGCAACGCATTGCAGAGTCGATGCTGGAGGATATTGAAAAGGATACCATCGACTGGCAATTGAATTATGATGACTCATCACAGGAGCCCACAGTCTTGCCGACCCGTATCCCGCAACTGTTGCTCAACGGAGCCAGCGGAATTGCCGTGGGTATGGCCACCAACATGCTTCCGCACAACCTGGGAGAAGTGGTAGACGGATGCCTTGCCTTTATCGATAACAGGGAAATCGCTATTGAAGAACTCATCAAATATGTGAAGGCACCTGATTTCCCGACCGGAGGCATCATCTACGGTTACGATGGAGTGAAAGATGCCATGATGACAGGTAGAGGAAGGGTAGTAGTGCGTGGTAATGTAACAGTAGAGACTACCAAACACGAGAAAGAACAGATCATTATTACCTCAGTGCCTTATCAGGTCAACCGAGATATCCTCACAGAGAAAATCGGCCGCCTGATTCAGGATAGAATTATAGAAGGGGTATCTGATGTTAACAACGAGAGTAACAGCAAGGAGGGAACGAGAATTGTGCTCGAGCTGAAAAGGGACGCAATTGCCCAGGTAATTATCAATCAGCTCTACAAGAATTCAGAACTACAGACTTCCTACGGAATCAACAACGTAGCTCTTGTAAAAGGCCGCCCCAGAGTTCTGAACATCAAAGACCTGATTCGGGAGTTTGTAGACTTCAGGCATGAAGTAGTTATCCGCCGTACAAAATTCGAACTGAAGAAGGCTGAAGAACGCGCACATATATTGGAAGGATTCCTGATTGCTCTTGATAATTTGGATGAAGTGATTTCTCTGATCCGAAACTCTTCAACTCCGGATATTGCAAAAGAAGGATTGATTACCAGGTTCGGTATGACTGAAATCCAGGCGAAAGCAGTACTCGAGCTCAGATTGCAACGCCTCACCGGCATGGAGAGAGAGAAGATAAGAGAGGAGCACAGGGAAATAATGAAAAATATCGAGAGACTGAAAAATATTCTTGAAAATGAGCCTGTTAGAATGCAAATCATTAAAGATGAACTGACTGAAATCAAGGAAAAATACGGAGATGCAAGGAAATCAGAGATTGTTTACAAAGGTGATGAACTCAGTATTGAAGATCTGATCGAGGAGGAAGATATGGTGGTGACCATTTCTGAATTAGGTTACATTAAGAGAACAAGTGCCAGGGAGTTCAGGCAGCAGAGGAGAGGCGGTAAAGGTGCCAAGGGCGCCAGAACCAGAGACGAGGATTCTATTGAGCAGCTATTTGCTACCAATACCCACGATACACTGCTGTTCTTCACGGAGATGGGGAGATGTTTCTGGCTGAAGGTTTATCAGATACCTGAGGGAGAAAAGCAAAGCAAGGGCAGAGCAATCCAGAATTTGATTTCCATTCCTCCGGACGACAAGGTTAGGACAGTCATCGCGGTACGCGATCTGAAGAATACCGATTACGTAGAGAACCATTACATCGTTCTCTGCACACGTAAGGGTATTATTAAGAAAACCAGGCTCGAAGACTTCAGCCGACCAAGACAAAACGGCATCAACGCCATTACTATAAATGAAGGCGACCAGTTACTGGATGCTTGTTTGACTGACGGAAATCACGAGATTATGATGGCAGTGAGAAGTGGAAGAGCTATCAGATTCCCTGAAGAAAAAGTAAGGCCTACAGGCAGGGGAGCGATCGGAGTTGTCGGCATCAGTCTGGATGATGAGCAGGATGAAGTGATCGGTATGATCTGTGTTCCGGGAGAAAATCCTGGAGTGACAGTCCTCGCCCTGAGTGCCGCAGGTTACGGTAAGCGTACGCCGGTATCAGAATACAGAATCACTAACAGAGGCGGTAAAGGAGTGAAGACCATCAACATCACTAAAAAGACAGGTGCTCTTGTCGGATTGTTGTCGGTAAAAGAGGAACAGGATCTGATGATTATTTGCAAGTCAGGTATCACTATTCGCACATCTGTCAGCTCCATCAGCGAACAGGGACGAGCAACCCAGGGAGTGAAAGTCATCAATGTAAATGAAGACGACGAGATTGCAGCTATCACAAAAATAGATGAAGAAGAAAACGGAGATGATGCAACTTTAGATGAAAATTCTACATCTGAGAATCAGACAGGGCAAACATCAAACGAAAACTCTGATTCTGAAAATGATTCAGAATAATATCTACTTAATTTAAACAAATTGCTAAATTCGTTTCAAAAATTTAACAAATGAAAAGAATAATCTTACCGGTATTCTTATCCTTCATGGTGTCCGCAGTGATGGGGCAAAGCCTTAGAAAAGTAAATAACTATCTTAAGGATAACAACTACAGTAAGGCTAAGACAGAAATCGATGCTTTTCTAGAAAAGAATCCCAACGACATGGAAGGTATTTATCTGAAAAGTAAAATTTATTCAAAGATTGGTGATAGCGCGGCGTTGCGCTCGCTTGTAACGGGAGACGCCAGGGTAGAAGCTCTTGATGCTTTTAAAAAGGCCTTTGCAGACTCAGCTAATATGAAGGTGAGACTGGCTCTGATGAAAGACAACTTCCAGGTGCCTTTTGATATTTATGGCAGTTACTATCAGGATGCAGTTGACCACTTCAATGAAGGTGCCCAGAATCAAAGTAAAGAAGAGTTTGCCGCAGCAATGGAAGACTTTATCAAAGCAGAGAAAGTAGGGCAATACATACGTGAAGCTGAACTGGCACCCATAGGAGTTGTGGATACCACATTAGTGCTTAACATCGGAAAAGCTGCTTTAAACGCTAAAAAAGACGATGTTACAATTGAGTATTTCAAGAAAATTGCAGATAACAAGATCAGAGGCCCTCACAATCAGGATGAAAACGATGACAGTTATAAGCTGCCATATCAATGGCTGGAATATCATTACAAAGAGGCCGGCGATGAGGAAAACATGCTGAAATACGGAAAAGCAGGAATGGAGTTATTCCCCGATGAAGATTATTTCAATTTCGTAATGATTGATTACTACAGAGAGAAAAGGCAGCTGCCTAAAATGCTGGAAGTATACGCTAACCTGGTTAATGCAAAACCCGACAGCATGAGTTACCGTTTCTCCTACGCAAACGAAATCTTCGGATACGTTTATAACAGCGATGAGGGAGAAGAAGTTGAAAACAGGGATGGCTGGCTGAAAACAATGAAAGAAGAACTGGATAAGTGCATGGCCGCAGATCCTAATGATGTAAATAACAACTGGCTGACTTCTCAATACTACTATAACCAGGGAATTGAAGCCCGTGATAAGGCTGTAAAATCTAAAGATGCAGCTGAAAAAGCTAAATTGAATTCTGAAGCCACCGGGTTCTTCAATCAAGCAATTCCTTACGCGGATAAAGCTATTAAGACTTTGGAAGCATCCGGAACAAAAGCCGACAGGTCAAGATATAAGTCAATTGTGAACCTAATGCAGAATATTTATCAAAGCCTGGGTGACAGGGATAACCTGAAAAAGTATCAGGATATGTATGATGCTGCTGACGAATTATTCAAATCAAGACAGTAAAGAACCTTCTTTTATAATTTTTAAACCCTGCGAATATCTCGTGGGGTTTTTTGTTGACCTGATTTCTTGATGTTGAGAAGAGGAGGATTGTTGATATAAGCAGGATAACGCACTTTCACCCAACTTAACATAATATAAATTATGTACAATACACATAGCTAATCCTTATATAGTATCACATATTATTAATCAATACAAGCTTAGTTCGCACCAGTTTCATTGACAATATCGTAAATCATCCGGGAAACCTTTGCCATGCTTTTGGTGGCCGCATCCTCGTCTTTAAGATTCTTTGATAAAATCACCAGAACATATTTTTTACCATCAGGAAGAAAAACAATTCCTGAATCGTGCAGGACTCCGGTGATATTTCCGGTTTTATGAGCAACAGTTACTGAATCGGGCAACAGCGCCGGGATAATATTATTATGCTCCTGAAGCTTCAATATCTTAATCATCTCATCACAGTCTTCCGGATTTCCGGCTGTCTCATCACCAATAGCCTTAAACAGTTGCATAAGTGCCCTTGCCGTCGTCGTATTATTCATTCCTAAATCGTAGGCTTTCTGATCTTCAACGCCTCTTAAAACATGCAAATCTGTAATACCAAGATTATTCAGACTTTTCATCACATTCTTGGCTCCGGCAAATTCGATAATCAGATTCGTGGCAAGATTGCTGCTCTTAATTATCATATCTACTGTCAGATCATAAATCGTCATTTTCTTGCCAATTCTGCTGTAGATGGCTGTATCGCTGTCATCTTCAGCGCTCAATTGATACTCAGAACTGTCAACAATACTCTTGAAACTATTTTTAAGAACTATGGAATCTGTCATATTGAATTTTCCTTCGCGTGCCTGACGAAAGACTTCCATCATAACCGGAGTCTTCATCGTACTTGCAGCATGGAAAACGGTATCAGCATTAATCAATAACTCATTACCATTTTCTAAATTGTAAAATGCGACAGCAAAAAAGCCATCCTGCCCGGCCAATTCTGTTTCAATATTGCTATTCAGCTCTTCCAAAGTCATGGAGTTTTTCTTTTGTGATACACAAGAATCTAAAAAAACTAAAATCGATACCAGTGATACACCGACAAAAATCTTGATGAATTTCTTCATATTGAAATCAGGTATTACTAATTTGAACTGGTTTTATCCCTCTCAAATATCCGTATAAATGACCTGATTTCCTTAAAAAGTCAGTAACTCGCGGATAGCTTTGGAAACTCCGCTCTCGCCCGGGAGCATCGCTTCTTCCAGAGTTTCATTTAAAGGTACGGCAGGTAAATCAACTGCTCCAACCACCTTTATCGGAGAATCCAGCCATTGGAAACATTCGCTTGAAATTCGTCCTGCCAGTGCTTCGGCAAAGGAATTTGTTTTCTGCTCCTCGGTAACTATCACCACCTTTCCATGCTTTTTCACGACAGTGTAAATCAAATCTTCATCCAGCGGATAGAGTGTTCTGAGGTCTATAATCTCTACCCTTCCTTTATATTCTTTAGCTGCTGCCAAAGCCCAGTAAACACCCATTCCGTAGGTTATTACACAACAAGAATCGCCGTCATCGACGAAAATTTTATCAGCTTCAAGAACAACATTTCCTTTTCCAAATGGTAAGATATAGTCCTTATCGGGTTCAACGGTTCGTGCTTGTTCCGTACCCGGAACTTTACTCCAATAAAGCCCCTTGTGCTCCAGCATTATTACCGGATTTGGATCATAATATGCCGCCTTCATCAGACCTTTCATATCAGCCGCATTTGAGGGAAAAGCAATCTTAATTCCTTTTATTGATAACAACAGAGACTCAATAGACGCGCTGTGATATGGTCCGCCTCCGGAATACGCACCACATGGAATACGAATGACGGTTGACACCGGATATTTCCCGTTGGAAAGATAGCAACTCTTGGCAACTTCGGTAGCCAATTGGTTTAGTCCGGGATATACATAATCAGCAAACTGTACTTCAACAATCGGCCTCACTCCTACTGCACTCATACCCACCGTTGAGCCAATTATATACGCTTCCTGGATCGCAGTATTAAAAACCCGGTGATCTCCAAACAATCTACCAAGTGTTGCAGTCTCTCTGAACACACCGCCCAGTCTCTGGCCTACATCCTGGCCATAGACAACAGCCTCTGGATGCTCGCTCATTATCTCCCTGATAGCAAAAAGTGCTGCATCCACCATCATTATCTTTTCAGTACGGTCAACAGGTTCCCGGATACCGGATTCCTTCTTAACAGGCGTATCTGCAAATATGTGTTCCGTTATTTCATTAACATCAGGATCAGCAGACCTAACAGCTCTATCAAAATCTTTCTTAACCTTTGTAATCTCCTGAATCTCAATACTATTTAGCATCTGATCATCAATGCCGGAAGATAATAAATCTTTCCTCAGTTTGGGCAACGGGTCATCCAAAGCATGCTTTTTCAAGTCCTCCTGAGAGCGGTAGAACTCCCTTCTGACACCACTCGTATGGTGACCTAACAATGGAACAACAGCCCTGATTAAATAGGGCCCCTTTCCATCTCTCACCTCCCGGAAAACATGATCTACTACATTGTAGCTGCTTTCGAAATCGCTGCCATCTATACTGACTCTGTTCAGACCGGAAAATCCTCCCGCGTACTCAAAAGCATTCATTTTTCTGGCTTCCCCGGCAGTTACACTGATTCCCCAGTCATTGTCCTGGATAAGGAAAACAATAGGCAAGTGATGCAATACTGCCGCCTGAAATGCCTCGCTCACCTCCCCTTCCGTTACGCTGGCATCTCCCAGAGAACATACTACTATTGGATGTTCTCCATTGGGGCCTGTTTTATATTTCGGAGATCCAATAGACTTCAAGTACTCAAATCCGTGTGCAATACCTGTTGCAGGGATAGCCTGCATTCCCGTTGCACTGCTTTGATGAATAATATCAGGTTTGTCATCTCCGCGATAACTCGGATGCGAATAATACTCTCTTCCACCACTGAAAATGTCATCTTTCTTTGCAAGCAGTTGCAACATTAAAGTATAAGGGGAAAAACCGAGCCCTAATAACATACTTTCATCACGATAGTAAGGACTCACGTAATCACAGGGTAATAAGTGAAAGGCGGTGGCTAGCTGAATTGCCTCGTGTCCGCGTGAAGTCGAGTGAACGTACTTGCAGATGTGCCGGTTTTCTTCATAAATATCGGTCATTGCCTTTGCGGCACACATCAATTTATAAGCCTTCAACTTTATTTCAGTTTCCATATTTTCTTCACTTTACGCACTGCTGCAAAAACAAAGCCTGAAATGCTACATCAGGCTTAGAAAAAGATACGTTTTACGTTACAAATCGTGTCGGCCAAAAGACCCAGAACAGCAATAAAACCGAATATCCTTAATCAAAATAACTCAGATTCGTTGTCGGTTTCAAAGCCACGACAGCTTCGTAAATCAGTCTGATCGTATTCTCAATATCACTCTTATGCAACATTTCTACAGTTGTGTGCATATACCTTAGAGGGATTGAAATCAGAGCTGAAGGGCAGCCGTCATTTGCATAGGCGAAGGAATCTGTATCCGTTCCTGTACTCCTGCTTACTGCAGCAAACTGCACATCGATCTTATTCTTCTTCGCAGTTTCTTCGAGGAAGTCTAGTAATTTGTTATGTACTGCGGGTCCATGTGTCAGTACCGGACCTTTACCACACGAACAATCTCCCTGAAGATGCTTGTTGACCATCGGCGTATTCGTATCATGCGTAACATCTGTTATAATAGCAACATCAGGCTTAATTCTCCTTGCAATCATTTCTGCCCCTCTGAGCCCGATTTCTTCCTGAACCGCATTAACTATATATAAAGTATATGGCAGTCTCTTCTTCTCTTCCTTCAGTAAACGAGCGACTTGTGATATCATAAAACCACCAATCCTGTTATCAAAAGCGCGGGCTGCATAATTATCGTAGGCCAGTTCTTCAAACCCATCCACATAAGTAACAACAGACCCTACTCTGATCCCAAGCTTCTCAACTTCCTTCGCGCTTCTTGCACCGCAATCCAGAAACAACTTTTCAATCTTAGGTATAAAATCTTTATCATCTTTCCCTGCCCTGGTATGAATAGCCGGCCATCCGAAAACAGCTTTAACCGGACCTTTCTTTCCGTGGATAATAACTCGTTGCGATGGAGCAATCTGATGATCCACCCCTCCGTTCCTCTTCAGATAAATAAAACCATCCTTACTGATGTAGTTAACAAACCAGCTGATTTCATCCGCGTGTGCTTCAATGACGACTTTAAACTTCTGTCCGGGATTCACTACCCCAACAGCCGTTCCATATGGATCGGTAAAGGTTTCATCTACATACTTCGTGATATAGTCAAGCCACAACTTCTGTCCCTTGTATTCTGCCCCTACGGGAGAAAAATTGTTGATATAATCCTTGAGGAAATCCAGTGATTGCTTTGTTAGCGAAAAATTGCTTTTGCTTTTAGCCATATAAAATATTTGATTCAGTAGTTTTTATAATGAAAATCCAAGACAGCCGACACGGTAGCTTAAAACCTTGTTATTTATAAATTATAATCGGGGGCGATACAACTGTATCGCTGGTATTGCCCATTTCATCTCTTAGAACAAAACGGAAGACTGCAGTATCGTCTCCTGTACATCTGGGGCCTAATATATCCGAATATCCTGTCACGTTATAGCCGAATGTCACAGCTATCTCACCTGACTGATTGGAAGAGGACGGGAAGGACGGTATAGGGTACCATTGTTCAAACCCACTGGCCGGACAATTCGGAACAATCTTCTCTACATAGATAGAATCTCCAAGGTCTCCTTCCTTATCAGTAAAGGAAAAAGTAAACCGAAGCAACTCCTGGCGGTGAAGATCCTTAGTATTAACACTTTGAAATTTAAGGCTGGGTGTGGAATCAAATTTCTCCTTTCCGCAGCTCATAAATATTAATACTCCGAGCAGAATAATTAGTTTGTTCCTCATCTTTGTATTTTAATAGCCAAATTTAAAACTTTAACCGCTGAAAAGCTATTCTGAAATATCAGCCGCCGAACAGGACCTTTTCAATACTTCCTATTACCATTTTGAAGAAAGGGCACTGAGACTTTTTCATTTTCAGTATCAGCAAAATAAGATTTATAAAGATTACGTAGATCAGCTGGGGATAAATCCCGATGAAATTAACAGTCTGCAAACAATTCCTTTTCTCCCCATCTCTTTCTTTAAAACTCACGATATAAAAACCGGTTCATTTAATCCGGAAATTATTTTCGAAAGCAGCGGTACCACCGGTAAGGATACAAGCCGTCACTATGTAAGAAAATGGAAACTTTATGAAAAAAGTTTCATGGAGAGCTTCCGGAAGTTTTATGGTAACCCGCAGAGCTATTGCATAATAGGACTGCTTCCCGGATATCTGGAAAGACAAAACTCATCTCTGGTTGCGATGGTTGACGCACTCATAAAAGCGAGTTACAATCCTTACAGCGGATTTTATTTGAATGATTATAAGAAGGTATACCGTCTCCTTGCGCACAATGAATTTATGGGTACGAAGACAATGCTGCTTGGGGTCACTTTTGCTCTTCTGGAATTTGCCGAAACCTATTCGATACGACTGAAGAAAACCATAATTATGGAAACCGGAGGAATGAAAGGAAGGAGAAAAGAAATGGTGCGGGAAGAAGTACATAATCTTTTGAAAGGCAGCTTTGATGTAGAGTCTGTTCATTCCGAATATGGGATGACGGAGTTGCTTTCACAGGCATACTCGTATGGAGATGGAATCTTTAAATCGCCTGCATGGATGAAAGTTTGTATTCGTGATCCTTATGATCCTTTAAAAACAATCATCAGGCCTGACAGCTATAAACCCGCTTCAGGTATGATTAATGTTATTGACCTCGCCAACACGTATTCGTGCAGTTTTATAGCAACGGAGGACGTAGGTAAGCTATACAGAGACGGCAGCTTTGAAGTGTTAGGCAGAGGTGATACAAGCCTGATAAGAGGCTGTAATTTACTTGTAACCTGATATACAGAAGCCTTTTAATAAATTTGCTCTATGAAAAATTTGCTGATTCTTTTCTCTCTAATTTCATTTAGTCTTGTATCCTGCAGTCAGAATCCTCCCTCGTTCAGAAGCACTCTGTCTCAGAAAAAAATTACCAAACTGAAACTCAGTGAGGCAACATTCGCAGCCGGATGTTTTTGGTGTGAAGAGGCCATCTTCGAAAGTGTGAAAGGGGTATATGAAGCTGTATCCGGATATGCAGGTGGCACAAAGCCCAATCCCACCTACTATGATTTAGGATCCGGTCCGACTTGTCACGCAGAAATGGTGAATGTATATTATGACTCAACAGTGGTCGACTACCCTACCCTTCTTAAAATCTATTTTGCCTCCCAGGATCCGACACAAGTAAACGGTCAGGGACCGGACATCGGAGCACAATACCGTTCAGTAGTTTTTTATCGCAACGAGGCAGAAAAGAAAATAACAATGGATTATATCCAACAACTCAACCAGTCAGGCAAGTACAAAAAACCTATTGCGGTAGAGTTAGTCGCTTTCACTAAATTCTGGGAAGCAGAACCCGAACACCAGGATTTTGTAAAGAGGAATCCTTCAAATCCCTATGTACTCCACGAGTCCATTCCAAGAATAAAACGTTTTCAACAACAATTTCCTGAATTGATAAAACCGGGGGAAAAATACTGAGTCTGAATCCTTTCTTATTTTGTTATTTTTGCAAAAACGAACATTATGAAAATATCAAAGCAACTTGTGGTTAGTTTATTGATGCTGATTGCCATCGCTTCTCTTTACCGAATTATGCCGGGCAGGCCATACGGATTTGCACCTCACATTGCCATTGCTATTTTTGGCGGCGCTATTATTCATGAAAAGAAATTTGCCTTCCTGCTTCCCTTGCTTGCAATGTTTGTTTCGGATGTACTTTATCAAATATTATATATCAACGGGGCATCTGTGATTCCGGGATTCTACCAGGGACAGATTACCAATTATATTCTGTTTGGCGGACTGACAGTTTTCGGATTCATGATTAAAGGATTTGATCTGAAAAAGATCGGATTGGCAGCTGTTTCTGCTCCGACAGTATATTTTCTGATCTCCAATTCACTGGTTTGGGCAAGCGCCTCACCTATGGCCGGACTGGGAAGACCCAAAACTTTTGAAGGATGGCTGATGTGCCTGGGGGACGGAGTGCCTTTCTACTTGTGGTCTTTGGCGGGAACAGCAATTTTCTCTGCAATTATGTTCGGAGTGTATTATTTCTTCTATGAAAAAGACATTTCACTTCAACCGGTAAAAGTAAAATAAGCTATTGAAAATAATTAAGTACAAAAATGGGATGCCGGATAGCATCCCATTTTACTTCGAGCATGACTATCTATAATTTAGAAAGTTGTAGGCTTGTTTTTCTTTGCTTATCTGTGAGTAACAAAACATAACTTCCTTTTGGCAGTGAACTGACGTCCCTGGAAAAAGGCTTATCAACTTCATTAATCACTCCTTTTAAGATGACTGCGCCGTTAAGGTCAACCAGACTGTAATTCACAGGAGGCGCTGCAGAGTTCAGACGAACTATCAGTTTGCCGGAAGAAATAAACGCCTCCTTCACAAGTAAGGATGTGGCACCAACTCTGACCGAGACGGTTTTAGAAATGAAAGTTGCTCCGCTGTTTACAACCGCTCTGATGCGATAGAAGTAATCCCCCTTTGACAGTCCTTTATCTGTAAAATTCAGACTTCCGAAACCCGTTGCCCGTATTTTATCAATCACATCAAAAGTAAATCCATCAACACTTCTCTCTATCTGAAAATATTCCAGATCTCTTTCGGGATTCTCGTAATTCCATGTCAGGACAACATTGCCATATGAGGCATTAGCTTCAAAAAATGAAAACTTCACAGGTACAGGTCCTAACACTATACTTTTTTGAATTACTTTATTTTTTAAGACAGTATGGCCTGCAGGATTCAAATGTACATTGTCACCTAAAGCATACTTTGTTTTAATAATATAATCATTATTATAATCTGTTAACTCGGAATAGAAATCAACTGAATAATTTTTAAAACGCAGCATGATAGAATCTGCGATAACTTTTAAGTTGTAACGCCCTGCCGAGCTAAAGTCCGTCCTTGGTTGTGTTGTTGTTATAAAACATTCAACATTATGAGCCAGCGCATAATCACGGATTGTTTGAAAACAAAACATAATCTCTGCTATAGAATAGGTTTCATATCCATTAGAAGGATAATTTACCAAAACTACAGTGGGCTTAGGATTCATACTAATTGCTTTGGTAATGTTATGTTGTTTATCCGGTACCGGTCTGCCTTGCGGCGGAACATAACCATCGGGCATGGCTTGATAACAACTTGCCCCACTAACTGCCAGATTATAAATAGTATCAATCAGGCCTTCGCTTTTATAAAAGGTGTTGAGTTTAGCTACATACCCACTATCGTAAGGATAAAGACCATTGAATTGACCCGCAGAGGTAGAACTGCCAAGAACGGCTATTCGTGATGACTGCCCATATCCGATCGATATAAAACCTAAACATAAGTTGGCTGTTATTAGAATTCTATTTAAATTAATTCTCATAGAAATCTATTTTATATATGCAATTTAACTAACATCTATTTTAATTTTTGCTTAATCTTTTTTTTGGTTTAAGAACTAAGAAAAAACCTCATTTACGGCACTTTGTCTAAGGCAGGTTTAACATTCTTTAAGAACACAGAATCAAAACAGACCCGTCAATTTAGGAAAAATGAAAGAGTGAGTCCTGTTTTTTTTATACACCAACGCAGAATTCTACCGGAAGCGGGTATTAAAAGAACACAGAAAAATCTCTTGTTACTTAAAAAGCAGAGCCATCCATCGGACTCGAACCGACGACCTGCTACTTACGAGGCAGCTGCTCTACCGACTGAGCTAGGATGGCTTGGTGGTACAAATTTATAGTGTAATCCCGTTCAACAAAATACCTGTAAGAATTAATTGAGAAAAAGGAAAACGCAAGAAAAATCTTATATTTATAACATTAAAAGCATTCTCAAGAAATTCTCTAATCATGAAACTCCATAAACTTTTCTTCACCGCTTTGTTATTTGTTTCATTACAATCTTATGGACAATTAACAACCAATAATGAGAAACCTCAGACAGGTGAAGCGATTACAATTACCTATCAACCATCGGGATTATTAACTGACGTGAAAGATCCGATAGATTTGATTTACTATACTAATCGTGAAGACGGTACTTATGCGTTTGACGGAATATGGAAGAAAGCTGATGGTAAATACACTTACACTATCCAGACAACTCCGGATGATCGTTTGGTCATGTTGAAAATCTTCAGTGGAAAGCTTATCGATAATAATCACGGAGAGGGCTATCTCATTCCGCTATATAAAGGAGATGAATATGCCAAGGGCACGCTCTATGCAATGGGATCTTTTTACGAGAGCCTGGGGCAAAGATTTGATGTAAATGCGAATCCCTCTAAAGCGCTTGAATATTACGACGATGAGTACCAAAAATATCCGGATGAGAAATTGAAGAATCTTGTCTCATATACAAGAACCTACAATGGCGTATACCCCGATAAAGCACATGAGAATGTCGATAAAGCAGTAGAGTTTGCACTTAAGAATGGACTGAAAGATGAGGATGATTATACCAGGATTCAACAACTATACGCACTTAACAAACTGACTCAGCAGAGCCGGTTCTTCAACAAATTAAAACAAGAGAAATTCCCTAACGGTAAATGGACAATAGGCAATGAGCTGAATAAGTTTATGGCCGAGCGCGACGAAGCAAAGAAAATGGAACTGTGGAAGGATATTAAAGAGAAGATTGAAAACAAACCGGATTGGGCCACTTTAAAATCATCCACTAACTATTTTCTGACTACCTTCCTCAACAGTTACAAAGACAAAGGTGATTGGGCAGGTTTAGACCGGACAGTGGAAAAGCTTGGCATCACCGGTGCTGACCTTGCCAATTTCTATAATTCTACAGCCTGGAACCTTCAGGAGAAAAAGCAAGACCTTGATGTTGCGGAAAGATATTCCAAGATAGCAACTCAATGGGCTAAGAATCAGATAAGCAATCCGACGGAACCTAAACCCAACAGCATATCAGAGAGTGAGTGGAAGAAATCAAATGAGTACACTTACTCAATGTATGCAGACACGTATGCAATGGTGTTGTATCAGATGGGTGATTATAAAAAAGGTCTTCCATATGCGGAAGAGTCAGCAATAACCATCAATAAGGGTGAGCGGGCAGCTCATAACAATACATATGCATTACTGGCCAGCAAAGTATATAAACCATCTAAATTCGTACCGATGCTCGAGAAATGGGTTAAAGAAGGCACTGCAACGTCAGAGGTAAAAGACATACTGAAAGCAGAGTACATAAAGAAGAATGGTGAAGCGGGATATAACCAATACATGTCTGCTTTAGAAAAAGAATCATTGCAAAAATTGATTGCAGATTTGAGGAAGAGTATGCTGGAGGATGCTGCTCCAACCTTTACCCTTAGAGATCTTGACGGGAAATATGTGAGTGCTACTGAACTAAAAGGGAAGATCGTAGTCGTAGATTTCTGGGCTACATGGTGCGGGCCCTGCAAGGCCTCATTCCCGGGAATGCAGAAGGTGGTCACCAAGTACAAAAACGATTCTGAGGTGAAGTTTGTCTTCGTAGATACATGGGAAACAGTTGAGAATAAAGAAAAGAACGCTGCTGATTTTATCCGTGATAACAAATACGATTTCCATGTTTTAATGGACAATGACAACAAAGTAGTTGATCAGTTCAACGTCTCGGGTATACCCACTAAGTTTGTGATTGATAAAAACGGTAAGATCCGCTTCAAGTCAATCGGCTTTAACGGCAGTGATGACGGACTGGTACAAGAGTTAACTGCCATGATTGAAATTGCCAGAGAAGCATAAGCAACACACATCTCTTAGAAATAGAAGAGCCATTGAATATTTATACAGTTCAATGGCTCTTATTTTTTAACCGTTATTACCAAAAGGCAACTTTCAAAATTTTCAGGAAAAATCTTCCTTGGCTCTTCTCAGCAGCTTTTTATGCAGAGATAATACCTGCGGAATCAATGGATGTTTATCATCGTTGTAAATGATGAAATCACACAGTTTCATTTTTTCATCTTCATCCATTTGCTGAGACATCCATTTCTTTACCTCCTCTTCAGACCGGCCATCTCTTTTCATTGTCCTTTGAATTCTTAATTTTTCAGGAGCAGAAACACCGATTACTAAATCCACTCCTTTATCGGCGCCTGATTCAAACAGAATAGCAGCCTCTTTTAGCGCGTAGGGAAACGTTTGTTTCAGCATCCATTCTTCGCCGTCTTTGATGGTAGCAGGATGTACTATAGAGTTGAGAATTGCTTTATTCTTCTCATCTTCAAGCAGTTTAGAAGTTAAAAAGGAACGGTTGAGTTCCGTTCCGTTATAACTTTCTTTTCCGAATGCCTTTATAATAGCTTCACGTATGCCCTTATCAGTCCTCATAAGTCTTTTAGCCGCTTCATCTGCACTGTAGATGGGAACGCCCAATACTGCGAATATTTGCGTCACAGTCGATTTCCCGCTGCCGATACCACCGGTAATACCTACGCGAAGCATTAGGGCTTATTTAATGGGTTTCGCTACTCCCATTGATTTGTTTAGAGCTTCTGTCATCTCAAGGCTAACAGCAGACTTTTCCATCTTGATGTAGCTGCCCGGATTTACCTCAAGCATAAAGGTGTTGTCGTCATTGATCTTGTTAACCGTTCCGTGAATTCCGGAAATAGTTACGACCTTATCACCCTTCTGCATATTCTGGATAAACAGTTTCTGTTGCTTCTGTTTTTTTGCCTGAGGCCGGATCATAAACAACCAGAAAACCAGGATCATAAGTCCCAGAAAAATAAACTGAAATCCACCGCCGCCTTCGGCACCACCTTCACCTAACATTAAAAAGATTGTAGCTACGTTCATGCTTACTTGTTTTTGTTTTTATTAAAAAGAATTACTGTTAATTTGATGCAGCCGCAACTTCACCTGCAATTACCAATTCAGGAAACTCGGGCTCTGCATTTGATGTAATATAGATTTCTTTATGAGCCGGCCCAACGCGTCCCTTGCTATCGAATACTACTTTGATGTGAGCAGTCTCACCCGGAGCAATGGGTCCTTCAGGTCTTTCGGGGACTGTACATCCACAGCTGGCCGTTGCAGAAGTAATGACAAGGGGCTGATTGCCGGTATTCTTAAACCTGAAGTTATAAACTACTTTTTCTCCTTCTGCTACCCTGCCGAAATTAAAGAGTGTGTCAATTACTTCAACGGTTGTTTTCACATCACCCATTGGTGGAACAGCATCTCCGGAAAGTCCTGTTTTTCCTGAACGGTCATAGCAGGACGACATTAGCCCGATAAAAAGAAATGCAGTCAGATACAGATAGATATTTTTCATCTTTATAATTTAGTTTGTAATCCCTTTGAAATTTTTCTTGTGAATCTTGTCTTGCCCTTCAAGGTCTTTTAATAAGTTATCGAGAATGCCGTTCACGAAATGTCCGCTTTTGGGTGTACTGTATTCCTTTGCAATTTCAATGTACTCATTCAGCGTAACCTTCGTAGGTATTGTTTCAAAATACATCAATTCACTCAATCCCATCTTCAGCAAAATCATATCCAGTACAGCAATCCTGTCGGCTTCCCAGTTCTTCAGTTTTGGTTTGATGAGTTCCAGAAGCACATCATTTTTATCCTGTACTGTCTTCAGAAGTTCATGAGCAAAATTCATTTTCTGCTGATCGGGCAATTCCAGAAAATCCGTTGCTTCCGGCTTGGATAATACGCGTTTAATTAAAGGAATGGCTGCATCCATATCAGCATCCCAATAAATGAATCTTTCCTCTCCATCAGAATTAAAGTCTTCATTATCCAGCATGGCTGTGTCGAGAATGAATTCAATTATCTTTTTCTCTTCAACTTTTTCTCTTCCGGGTGCAGCGATGTATTCCTTATAGGTTTCTGTTTCTATCAAATCCATGAAGCTCTTGCGAACCAGATTGATGTCGATCAGATTTTCAGTCTTGAATTTCTTTACAGCCTTAATAAAGGTTGGATTATTAGAAACATCTGTAACAAGTGTATTTTCCGCAATTTTCACACTCACAGAAAGGTCTTCTGAAGTGGGGAGATGCTTGTGAGCCTTCTGGTCTGCGTAGGTATCTGAATACTTACAAACCGAAAGCAAAAAGTCAAAAATGTATGTGAGCAACTCTTGTGTGTTCTCTATTTTATTCTCAAGTACTTTTCCGGCTTCCTCCGTACTGAAATCAGTTGATTCCATACTGTAAAGCGTCTGCATCACCTTAACCCTGATATTTCTCCTGCTTAACATATTTAAAAGAACTTTTTGGGCTGCGAAGATATTGCAATTAGCGCTCTTTTTAAAAAGATTTAGACCGTATAAATCTGTGGGATTATCTGTCCTTTCTCATTCTCTTGTAGGGGAAAAGTGACCAAAAAAGAACTGCCCCGAAAATCAGGGCAGTTCAGTTATTTATTCAAAACTTCAGAAATTATTTCTTCTGGTTCTTCTCTCTTTGTTTCAGCATAATCTCAAATCCCTCTTTATTGGATAGGGCATTTGCATCATCCGGAGCCAATTCAAGAATTCTGTTGTTATAGAGATTTGCGTTTTCAACATCATCCTTATTCTTATAGTAGTAAGCCACCATGTAACGGTAGGCAGGAATAATCATTGCTTTTGATCCTTCCCTGTTTTCCATAGTATCCGAGATTTCAATTACTTTATCCCAGAATGGTTTTGCTCTGCCTTCTTCACCTTCAGGATCCAGCCCTTCGTTAGTACGTGCTCCGAGGAACCAGCCTAACAAATCGTCAGGATATTTTTCCTGATAAATTTTGAATACAGAATCAGCAGTTAAGTAGTTATCACCCAAATAGTTGGAGTATCCTGCAAAGTACAGATTTGTCTTCGTCAGGGCATTGTCATCAATATACAGCAGTTTAGTATACCACTTACCTGCCTGGGCATATTCTTTTTTCTGATACAGGTCTTGTGCTAACTCCGTAACAGTAGCAATTTTGTTAGACTTTACAGTGTCGATATCTATCGCTTTGTTGATGTATTCTTCAGCCAAAGCATTTTGTCCCGGGAACTCCAAAAGTATCCTACCGTATGTTGCATAGTCGTTAGGACCGATAAGATCGGGGTTAACCCTCTTAAAGAACTCTTCAAACAACTCTTTAGCCTTATCCTTGTTGTTTAGCTTATCATAAGAATAAGCCTTCAAACCGTACAGGTTCGGATAAGGGATTTCATCGCCTGAGTTAGCAATACATGCATCAGCCTTCTGAATAGCTTCATCATACATTTTGGAAACGTAGAATAAGCTGGCTTCTGCATAGCAAAGTTTAGAGTTTACATCGGTGTTCTTAACATATAAATCCAGGTATTCCCTTGCCTTGTTCACGTCTCTTTTATAATAATACATGTACAACCAATAATACACAGGAGCAAATTTCGGATCTGCACTGATAGCATCATTGTAAAATCTCATGTACAACGGTTCCTGGCTGATACCCTGAGTTTCATAAATTCTACCCATCATGAATGCAGCACGGGCTGCGCTGGGATCAAATGTCAGGGCCGTCTGATAGTTAGTCACTGCATTACCACCATCAATCAACTTACGATATGCATCTCCGAGAGCCATGTAAATTTCTGGATTGCTGTAGTCAAGTTCAACAGCCTGATTTAATTTTTCCACAGCATAGTGGAGATCTCCTGCCCTGGTATCGATGTTGGCTCGTCCGATAGCAAGTAGAATTGGAGCCAGATGCTTTTTCTTAGTCATGTTAATAGCAGTCTCAAAGCGGTTTCTGGCATCTGCTTTTTTACCTTCCATTAATTCAACTTCACCCATACCCACAAGTAAAAGGGCACTCTTAGGGTTTGCCTCAAGGGCAGAACGATAAAGGCTTTTTACGGCTGCAGTATCACCATTCTCAAAGTTCTGAATCATGGTTTGTCCCAGCCAGTATACAGCATCTGCATCTTTAGGATCCTTATCTACCAAAGGCTTAATCAGCTTAGCAGCTGTTTGAAACCTTTCGTATTCCAACATCTTTTTACCCTCTTCTATCTGGGCAAAAAGATTTGTAGCCATAAAAACGAGCACTGTAAAAACTCCGATTCTTTTCATTGTTTCAATTTTATTTTTTGGATGTATTTAAGGTTTTATAGTTTAATATTCTGCTTTTCTAATACTTAAATTTACTTTTCCCGGCACAAGATAAGCCCTGTTTATAATTAATTGTCCTCTTTCAGATTCTAAAAAATTACCGAAAGCACTTCCTAAACCTGAATAATTCTCTCTAAGGATGAAATACAGGCCTCGGGTAAATGGGTATCTTCCCAATGCTATGTTTGCCTGATAAGGCTTAACAAAAACGTCTTCAGGACATCTGCATTCCAAAGAGGCTATGCTCACTCTTTCCAGAAAACTGGTCTGTGTAGTATCTTCAGGATTTCCAATCCAGCTTACTCCCACCATTCCAATTAACTTGCTATTTTCTTCAACACGTTTTAAAACCTCTTCACTGCCATCTACCGCGAATACACGTGAAGTATCAATATTTCCGCCTTTCATCAGGGAATCCTGGATGTATCTGAAGACACTTGATCCCTTTGCTCCGTCAAAGATCACTTTTTTATCGCTTAAAGCATCACCGTTTATAATGGATTTCAGATCAGCCTTATAAAAAATAGAGTCAGGAGCTCCTTTTTTCACTACTACTGCAATTGCATCAAAAGCTATTCTGCTGATAACGGGGTAAGAGTAGTATTTTTCCTTGTAATACCGTTCTTCCTCAGTTGTCAATGAGCGGGTTACGATTATCATCCTTGTACTATCCGAATCTAAATCTTTAAAACATTCTCCTTCGGGTTTGTACTCTGCAATAATTTTTGTTTTCGGATGCAATGCTTCATACACTCTGATTTCTGAATCAATCAGCGGACGGAATGATTCATCTACACTGATACGGATGGTGCCGGAATCTGCTGAATCCAGATCAGGCCGGGTGTTACCGCTTCTGCATCCTGTAAGGCTGTAGAAAAATCCTGCTACTATTAGCAGAGTGAGTATTCTGACGAAGATTTTTTCAGTCATCCCTCTTAAAATAATCTTTTTTGTAACCTCTGTATATTCTAAAAAGGCCATAGATAATAGCTACACCACCTAACAATTTAGCGGGCCAGCTCATGGCAAATTCGTTTCTGAAATTGAGTTGTTTGGCCAACATAATGAGTGTTCCGATTCCAACATATATCACGCCCATTCCGTAATCCATGATGCTCCGCATCAGCATATATCTCCTCGTTTTGGAATCAGGTGTATTTTCAAACTCTTCTAAACTCATAGAGTCTATTTTTCGAAAGCATGCAATTTAAAATAAAATACTCAAAAAGTTTTCCAAACGAATAAGGAATTTACGCACAATCAACCCTAAATTCACTCAGCTAACAAACCATTTCCAGATAGTAGATGCGAAAATTACCAGACATGTTTCGAATTATTTGTTAATTTCTTAACAAAAAGCAGCTGCTGCGGTTTATCCTATTCTCCGGATTATCAATCCGGTATACTCGATGAAAAATTATTTTGGTTAGCCGGCTCTGTCTTAAAATTGGGGTATTTTTGCACGTCATCTCAATAAATCAAAAAATGAAGCCATCTCTTCCGCAGGGCACGCGTGACTTTGGATCAGCAGTATTGCGTAAAAGATTGTACATAACAGATATCATAAAAGAAAAATTTGAACTCTATGGGTTTCAACCTCTTGAAACGCCTGCTATGGAAAATCTGGAAACCCTGATGGGTAAGTATGGAGAAGAGGGCGACAGACTCATATTTAAGATCCTGAACAACGGGCTTGACAATCCGTCAAAACACGAGGAAGCTACTATTGCTTTTCAAAACATCTTATCGGGGAAGAACGATAGGAATCTAACATCCAGAGCATTGCGTTATGATCTTACAATTCCGTTTGCGAGATATGTTGCCATCAATTATCACCAGTTGGTGATGCCATTCAAGCGTTACCAGATTCAACCTGTTTGGCGGGCAGACAGGCCTCAAAAAGGCAGGTACCGTGAGTTTATGCAGTGTGATGCAGATGTGGCGGGTACAGATTCATTGATAGCTGATACAGAGTTTGCTCTTCTTTACAGAGACGTATTTAAGAAACTCAGTATTCCCGTTTCTATCAGAATCAATAATCGTAAAGTACTTACGGGTATCGCTGAAGTGACGGGGCATCCTGAATTATTATCTACTATTGTTATCGCAATTGATAAGCTGGATAAAATCGGAAAGAATCAGGTGCTTGAGGAATTAAAGAAAGTAAATTTGAAAGATCACGCCATAACCATCATTAATACTTTCTTATCAGTAACGGGAACTGTAGATGAAAGACTGGCATCTCTTCGAGAGATTCTCAAAACATCACCAACAGGGATGCAGGGAATTGTGGAGTTAGAAGAAGTATTCAAACGATTAGGCGCTAGCGATGGTTTTGAATTAGATACAACACTTGCACGCGGACTTGATTATTACACAGGCACCATCTATGAGGTGGTAGCTGCCGGCGTAAAGATCGGTAGCATCGGGGGTGGTGGCAGGTACGATAACCTTACCGGCCTCTTTGGAGTGAAGGATGTTCCGGGAGTTGGTATCAGTTTTGGAATTGACAGGATTTATGATGTCATGGAAGAACTGGCTCTTTTTCCCGAGTCACTTTCAGAGGGTACCAAAGTGCTTTTCTTCAATCTGGGTGAGAAGGAAAGTACTGTCGCCTTCAATTTTATGAATGAATGCAGACAAAGAGGTATTGGCTGTGAGCTTTTTTATGAACCTGCTAAAATGGATAAACAATTCAAGTTTGCAGATCGTAAAAAAATCCCGTTTGTTGCTATTTTAGGTTCGAGAGAATTAGAAGAAAAAACTTGCAGGGTGAAGAATATCAATTCGGGTACAGAAGAGTCTGTAACTTTTTCCAACCTTGTAAATTATCTCTCAGAAAAATAAAAAGTAAATTGTCAAAAATATTATATGAAAAGGATTACAAAGATCGCCGGTATTTTTCTTATCTTCATCTTAACGCTCTCCTCTTGCAAATCTAAAAATGAGGTAGCCAGACTGATACCGGAAGAAGCCTTTATGGTTACCTATTGGGATACGGAAAGTATGCTTAAAAAGGTTTCGTTGGATGAAATTCGTGCAACGACTATTTTTCAGGATTATATCAGTGATTCAACAGTACCACAATGGGTAAGAGCATTAATGAATCACCCGGAAGAATCAGGCATCTCCCTTGACGGGGGATTAACATTCTTTGCTACACGAGACAAAGACGGGCAAATGGGTTTGGTTGCTGCCGGGCACATCCGGAATGAAGACGAGTTTATGAAGTTTAATGAAGGCCTCTCACCTGCTTCAACTGTTGAGACAAAGGACAAATTTAAAACACTCGTACTTCGCGAGAAAGGCGTTGTAGGGTGGAATAAGGATAGATTTGTTTATGCCGTATCCACAGATAAGTTGTCGGATATTGACGTAGTTGAACCCGAGGACGCCGAAGGATCAGAGCAGGAATCTGAAGTAAACGCAGATGACCCGCCGGCAGAAAAAGACAAAGTTGAGGATGAATTATTTGACATCAACAACACAAAATCATTTGTCGAAAAGTTGATGACACTCAAGCCCGCCAATTCATTGATGAAAGAAAAAGGCCTGATTAATATTTTAAGCGAAAAGGGCGATGTGAAAGTATGGTTGAATAATGAAAAAGCAATCGAATTCCAGACAGGAATGATGGGATTTGGCCTTCTACCTATTAATTCTCTGATCAAAGATGCGAGGTCTACATATAATGTCAACTTTGAGAATGGCGAAATTAAATTTACAGGCAGAGCTTACTTCGATAAGGAAATGATTAGTCTGATTAAAAAGTACAGGGGCAATCCGTTAGATAAAAAAGACTTTGCAAGAATTCCATCTAATGATATTGCAGGAGTTGCTGCATTCAACGTTAAACCGGGTATTATTAAAGAGCTCATCAAGAAGACAGGAATGGATGGATTGGTGAATGTTTTTCTTGCAGAAGCCGACCTGTCTCTCGATGACATTGTCAAAGCCTTTAACGGTCAGGTTATTTTTTCGGTAAGCGATCTTCGGAAAAAAAATCTGTCTGATACTGCTTCACTGAAGGAACTAGAAAACATGCCACTAAATATTCTTTTCAGTGTTGGTATAGGGGATAAAGAAAGTTTTGAAAAAGTTTCTAAAGTAGTGAACAGCCTGATTAATTCCGAACGTACTGACATGGTAAGCCAAATAGCGAGAAATGGGCGCTTGGCAATCAGTAACAACAAAGACTTTCTCAACAATTACCTGGACGCAAAAGAATCAGGAGAAGCAGGATGGTATGGTGATATCAGCGGGAACACACTCGGTGCCAGGGTTGATCTGGAGCGAATCTTTAATTGGGCTGCTGACTGGTCTAAAGAGAAAAATGATTTCTTGGATAGAAACAGAAACTTCTGGGGAGTATTAACTATAAATGGTGCTGAAATAGCAGGTAGCCGCACTACAGGTACAGGTAAGCTTACACTAAAAGACACAAAGACCAACAGTTTAAAACAACTATTACACTATATGGATGACATGTATCAGATTAATAAAAAAGAGGAGAAGGAAAGTTCTGCAGAACTAGACAGCTTACTTGCACACCCGCCAATGGACACAATCGGGATGGGAAATAAGGTTTCTCAATAAAATACTTAGGGCATCAAAATGAACTTGTCTCTTCATAATATTTCACCTAAGTATATCTCAGTGGGAGAAAGATCAGAGATATGGGGAAGAGAGTTTGAAATAAATTCTTCTGACCATTTACAGGTTGTCGCTCCTTCGGGTAGCGGAAAAACCTCTCTAATCCACTTCATTTATGGCATTAGAAATGATTACGAAGGGCGGATATTAATTGAAGGCAGGGATATAAAATCCATCAGCCATGAGAAGAAGGGAATTCTCCGAAGGGAAAAAATCAGTATAGTCTTTCAGGATTTAAAGTTATTTGAAGACAGAACAGCGTTTGAAAATATAGAGGTAAAAAGGAAACTCAACCCCTACCATAATGAAGATGAAATAACGGCTATGGCTAAACGACTGGGGGTAACATCCAAACTTTCGCAAATTATCCGCACATGCAGTTATGGTGAACAGCAAAGAATTGCCATCATCCGCGCGTTGATGCAACCTTTTGAACTGCTTCTTTTAGATGAGCCCTTCAGCCATCTGGATGAAGAAAACCGCCAAAAAGCTTTTGAGCTAATATCGGAAGAATGCAGTAAAAGAAATGCCGCTATGCTTCTTGCTGATTTAAAGAGATCATCATTCCTCGAAAATGAAAAAACCCTATCACTATAAGTGGGATTGAAGTATCGCGATATTAAACCTTTGTTACGTTCCAAGAGACATTTTTCTGCCTGGGTTGGAACTCTGGGCCTGGCAGTGGGGCTTATTGTATTGCTTATGGCGGTGCAGATGTTTGTAAACATCCAGGATCTTCTTAACAAAAAGGCTCCGAAAGAATCCAGGTCTTATGACTATGTATCGGTAACTAAAACCATAACCAACGAGAATATGGGAAAAGATAACAGCTTTTCCGGCAGCGATATTACCCGTCTGAAAGAAATGGGTGCTATTGAAGAAGTGGCACCCGTTACTTCCAATAAATTCAAAGCAACTGTTTCGGCAGGATCTGCCCTACCCTTCTCTTCCGAAGCTTTTCTTGAAAGCGTAAACACTGCATTCCTTGACACACTACCTGCAAATTTCAGTTGGGTACCCGGACAGAAAGATGTACCCGTAATCATATCCTCTGAGTTTTTAGAGATGTATAATGTCTTTGCTCCTTCACAAGGATTACCCCAACTGTCAGAAAAAACAATTTCGTCGGTTCATTTCTTTTTGGAATGTACGGGCCCCGTAGCGAGTCAGACTTTCAGAGGGACTGTCGTCGGGCTAACCGATCGCATTAATTCTGTATTGGTTCCTGAGAGTTTTCTCGAATGGGGAAACAAATATCTCGCTGGCGATACGGTAACACGTACTGCACGCACCATAATTAAAGTTAAGGATGCCAATAATCCTGAACTGCTGAAGTACCTTGCGGAGAACGATCTGCACATCAACAAGGATAAAGTTAGATTCGGTCGTATCAAAGGAATACTGGAAGGAGTCGTTGCTGCAATGGGTATTTTTGGTTTGTTAGTAGTATTACTGGCTTTAGTGCTCTTTGGATTTTACTTGCAACTCGCTATAGCCAAAAGCAAAGACAATATCCGCCTTTTATTGTTGCTGGGATACTCACCAAAATGGCTGGCGAAAAGTTTTACAAGACGATATCTTCCGCTCTATTTCCTGGTTTTCCTGGTTGCAACAGCAGTAGTAATGGTTGCGCAGTATATTTTCAGTAAACTTTCAATCGCTCAGGGGGTGTTAAGTCCATACCCGGATATTATTGTTGGTATCACATTAGTAGTTTTGCTGCTTCTGATTTTATTACTGAACAGCAGAATGGTTAGGAAAGAAATTCAAAGGATGGGTTAACCTTCTATCTGTAACTGTTACTCGTAATTTTCAAAAATCATTGCAGCGCCCTGTCCTACTCCTACACACATAGTTGCTAATCCATACTTTACGTTTCTTCTCTTCAATTCGTATAAAAGTGTAGTTGCAATTCTTGCACCACTACCCCCTAGCGGATGTCCAAGCGCAATTGCACCTCCATTGACATTTACAATTTCAGGATTCAATTTCAGGTCTCTTATACATGCAATTGATTGAGAAGCGAAAGCCTCATTCAATTCAATAAGCCCAAGATCTTCCACGCTCAATCCTGCTCTGGTAAGTGCCTTTTGAGTAGCGGGCACGGGACCGATACCCATAATAGCAGGATCGACACCCGCCACAGCCATACTCTTTACAACTGCTATCGGTTGAAGACCAAACTCTTTAACTGCCGTTTCATCAGCAATAAGCAGCATAGCTGCACCATCATTAATTCCACTTGCATTACCTGCTGTTACCGTTCCTTCTTTGGCAAAAGCAGGTTCCAGTTTACTCAACTGTTCCATGGATGTTTTCCGCGGATGTTCATCAATGGAGAAGATGATGCTCTCTCCTTTTTTCTGAGGCACTTCGACAGGAATAATTTCATCTTTCCATTTGTTTTCACTCAATGCTTTGAAATATTTTTCCTGGCTACTCAGCGCAAAAGCATCCTGTTCTGCACGGGTTATCTTCCATCTGCTGGCAACATTCTCTGCCGTCTCTCCCATAGAGTATGGATGGTGTATTTCTGATAACTTCGGATTCGGGAACCGCCAACCAATCGTTGTATCAAAAACCTCCGGTTTACGGCTGAATGCTGCATCAGGTTTATTCATTACATAAGGTGCACGTGACATGCTCTCCACACCACCTGCAAGATAAAACCTGCCATCACCGCACATCACGGCGCGTGAGGCATCCATGACAGCCTGAAGTCCGCTTGCACATAATCTGTTAACGGTATTACCTGCCACACATACAGGTAGTCCGGCTAACAAAGCCGACATCCTTGCTACATTGCGATTGTCTTCTCCTGCCTGATTCGCATCACCCGAGATAACATCTTCTATCAGCGCAGGGTCAACAGACGGATTTCTCTCTATTATTTCTCTGATCACAACTGCCAGTAAATCATCAGGCCTTACGCTGCTAAGCGCTCCACCAAACTTCCCAATGGCTGTCCTTCCGGCATCTATGATATATGCTTTCTTCATTTCCATTTTAAAATAGTTTTCAACTTTCAGATTCTTTTTGATTCACGTCTTTATTCCCCGAAGGTAGGGTACAATTTGATTTCCAGGTTCCTTCACGGGACACATCATGTATCAAAAAGTCCCGACAATACCCCTATTAGGAATTATAATTTTCGTAAATATCCGAACAAGATTATCAGCACTTTTACGACTTTAAATTTCTTTGATTTACTTTATGTTACGGGAAATACTGACAGAAAAAATTTTTCTTAAAAACTCAGCTTTTTTACACAATATTCTGATTCGTTTTCTGTTTATAAAAATTGTGACGCAGAGATATCAGAATTGCTTACGAGAACTGAAACTAAAAATCTTAAACCATCTTTTGAAATCTAAAAGCAAGTCAGAAATGATTAATCACTCCCGGCTTACTAAACAGATTTCTATTTATTGTTAGTTTTTTAACGCAAGATGAGTTCAACGTAAGTCTCATCCTGATAACTTTGTCGGCCGTTGCTTACCTATTGACCACAAGAAAAACACCTGTGAAAACGCCTAAAAGAAAACCAATGTCCGGAATCGCTAAGAAAAACCTGTCTCAACTTGCTACCATCGCTTTATTCTTAATGGCTCTTCCTGTACTTGCTTTCCACCCGAAGGCTGAAAGTACTATTGTCAACTATTCACTTGTAGCCGCTGATGAGGATTCAACAGCAGAAAATGTTCTGACTACAAGAGATGTTTACAATTTATTCGGCGATGATCTGAGCGATCTTTCTGAAACTGTTTTTGAATATGCAGTGAACGGCTATGAAAAACTTAAGGCAAAAGGATCTCTGCAAAATGAGTGCATCCTTACCATCATAGATTTCAGCAAGCCATCTAATGAAGAAAGGTTGTACGTTTTGGACATGTCCAACTACGAAGTGCTTTACAAATCTCTCGTTGCTCACGGCCGCAATTCCGGGAAAATATATGCCCGCCAGTTTAGCAACAAACCCGGAAGCCATATGAGCAGCATCGGTTTCTATCTGACAGGAGAAACCTATTACGGTTCTCACGGTTTTGCTTTAAGGTTGGATGGTGTTGAGTACGGCTTTAACAACAATGCAAGAAAAAGAGCTATCGTGATTCATAGTTCAGACTATGTGAACGAAGACTTTATTGATCGTCAGGGATATCTCGGCCGCAGTTTCGGATGCCCAGCCCTGCCAAAAAAGATTTCTGAATCAGTAATTAAGACCATCAAGGAGCGCAGTTGTTTATTCATCTATGCACCTCAGAAAGATTATCTGCAGAAGTCAAAACTCCTTTAAGATGATCTCAACAAGAATCTGTATGCTCTCTATTACCTGCTGATAATGTTGAAAATATCTGCTTAATTCCCTTTTTATCAACGGGAATGCTTCCTACCTTCGCCGCAAACTGTGATTATGCTTCGAGTCGGCGTTTTTGGTGTTGGTCACCTTGGAAAATTCCATCTCAACAACTGGAAATCTATTGAGGAAGTTAATATATCAGGATTTTTTGATCCCTCAGATGAAATCAGTGCTGAAGTAGAGGAAAAATATGGTATTAAACGGTTCCCGAGCGCTGAGGAACTGATGGAGATTTGTGATATCGTAGATATAGCGGCTCCTACCACCTACCACTTTGATCTCTGTAAAATGGCTATCCTGAAAAGCAAACATGTTTTTGTGGAGAAACCGATGGCCCACACCATGGATGAAGCCAGGGAGATTGTAAAACTGGTTAAGGAAGCAGATGTGAAGTTTCAGGTGGGGCACGTTGAGCGTTTCAATCCGGCCTTCATTGCCACTAAGGAATATATTTCTCAACCAATGTTTATCGAGGTACACCGCTTAGCACAATTCAACCCCAGGGGTACTGATGTGAGTGTGATTCTCGATCTGATGATTCATGATATCGACATCATCCTATCCATAGTGAAATCAAACGTAAAACATCTTTCGGCAAGTGGGGTAACCGTATTGAGTGATACTCCGGATATTGCCAACGTAAGAATTGAGTTTGATAACGGATGTGTTGCCAACCTTACTTCTTCCAGAATCAGCATGAAGAAGATGCGAAAGATGCGCTTTTTCCAGAAGGATGCCTATATCGGAATTGATTTTTTGAGTAAGAAGACAGAAGTGATCAGGTACAAAACAGAGAAAGACAAAAATGCACTTACATTTGATATTGATACCGGACACGGGGCTAAAACCATTGCAGTAATTGCTCCCGAGGTTAAAGAATCAAACGCGATCCTCGATGAGCTGAGAAGTTTTGTACAAGCGATTCACTCTGATCTTACACCGAGAGTATCGGAGCTCGATGGATATCTGGCCATGGAAGTAGCGCACCAAATACTCGATAAAATCAAGAAGAATCAGCCTAACTAACCAGTTGTGAAGGGACGTATCTACCCATATCACTATGCACTAGCAGATTTAGTCTCTGTATTTTTGGCATGGATTATTTTCTTTGCTTTCCATAGACACTTCAGCAATGTTTCATTCGAGATCAATGCTAAATTTGTCACGGGACTTATCTTGCTTCCCATCTGCTGGATAGCACTTTTTTACCTATTAGGATCTTATAAAGAAGTTTATTATAAATCTCGTGTAGAAGAGTTCTTTAACACGTTAACTGCAGTCCTCATCGGTTGCACAACTGTTTTCTTTATCTGGCTTTTGTATAAAAGGAAAGAATATGCTCCGTCGTTTTATGGCGAATATTTCTTGTACGTGGGTATTCAGTTTTTCCTCACTTACCTTTTCAGATATTTTCTGCTGAATATTGCTCATAAGCAATTGCAGAAAGAAATAATCGGCTTCAATACACTGATTATCGGCGAACCGGTGAAAGCTGAAGAATTTCTTCATTCATTAAAAACGAATACCGAGAATTCTGGATATATCATCCGTGGCTTTATCAACTCTAATAATGAGCAGGCTAAACCAGAAAGTAATGGTGTAGAATTATTGGGAGGAATTAATGAACTTGTACAGTCTGTAAAGTCATTAAAGATATCCGACGTTATTATTACATTGCCATTCGACAAGAGACAATCGATAGAAAAAATACTGCAATTATTAGCCTCTGAGGAAGTCAATGTACGTATGCTTCCGGACCATCTGGATTATTTGAGCGGACAAGTGAAGACCAGCAGCGTGATGGGGGTTCCTCTGGTACACCTACAGACCGGTCTTTGGAAATCATGGCAACAGAATATCAAGAGATTAACTGATGTGGGCTTATCATTACTGGCAATGGTTATTCTCAGTCCGTTCATTCTCTATATCGCTATCAGAACAAAATTTTCATCCCCCGGTCCGGTCATCTATTCCCAGGAACGGATTGGATACAAAGGCCGGCCTTTTATTATCTATAAGTTCAGGAGTATGGTTGTGAATGCAGAGAAAGAAACGCCTATGCTCAGCAGCACAAATGACGACAGGATTACAAGGTGGGGGAAGACAATGAGGCGCTGGAGGCTGGATGAATTACCACAGCTGTGGAACATCCTGAAAGGGGAAATGAGCCTGGTTGGCCCACGACCCGAGCGCAGGTATTTCATCAACATCATCAACCAAACCAATCCGGAATATTCACTTTTGCTAAAGGTGAAACCCGGTCTTACGAGCTGGGGTATGGTCAAGTTCGGGTATGCTGAAAACGTGAAAGAAATGATCGAACGAATGAAATATGACCTGATTTATATCGAAAACATTTCTTTAGCCGTTGATTTTAAGATTCTCTTCTATACCATAAAGATTATCCTATCGGGAAAAGGAAAGTAGAGCATCGCAAGTAAAAAACTCTATTTTTGATAAAAGGTATTTTGTGAAAACGTTCTTCTCACTGCTTATAGTAACCCTCCCCTTTTGGCTTTTCGGCCAGAATAAGACATACTTCCAGCAAAGAGCTGATGTAGAGATAACCGTTTCACTTAATCCGAATCAGAAAACCCTTGATGGATTTATTACCATCGATTACACTAACAATTCTCCGGATACCCTCACTTACATCTGGATGCATCTCTGGCCTAATGCTTACAAAAACGACCAAACTGCTTTCAGTGAGCAATTGCTTCAGAACGGGAGAACAGATTTCTATTTCTCCGACGAAGAAGAAAAAGGATACATCAACAGACTGAACTTTGAGGTGGATGGCTCTGCAGCCACACTTGAGGATCATCCGTTGTATATCGATGTAGCCAAACTGTTACTGCCTGCGCCATTACCACCCGGAAAGACCATTAAAATTACCTCTTCATTCCACGAAAAAATTCCTTTTCAAAGATCGCGCCTGGGATATTATGAAGACTACTTTGCACTGACACAATGGTACCCTAAACCTGCAGTGTACGATAAAAAGGGCTGGCATCCCATGCCGTATATCGATCAGGGCGAATTCTACAGTGAGTTTGGCAATTATAAAGTTGAAATATCCGTACCGCAGCGATACGATGTTGCAGCCACCGGAGTGTTGAAGAGTAAGACAACCGAGAACGGTCGCAATAACTTCACTTACGAGGCAGAAAACGTTCACGACTTCGCATGGTTTTCTTCTGCACAGTTTAGGGTAGACAGTGCGACAATGACCTCAATAGACGGACATACCATACAACTTTATTCCTATTACCCGAAAGACGCTCCTGCTCCATGGAAGAAGAGTATTGAATTTCTGAAAGACGCCATCAAAGACCGAGAAGCACAACTTGGTCCCTATGCCTATCCCGTAGCGAAACTTGTGGCTTCGCAAGACCTCTATACAACCGGAATGGAATATCCAATGATCACTGCTATCGGTCAGAATTACGATGAACAGGGGTTGGACGATGTAATCAATCACGAAGTAGGTCACTTCTGGCTGTATGGAATTATTGCCAATAACGAGCGTGATTACCCGTGGATGGATGAGGGATTGAACACTTACTTCACCAATCGATATATAAAAGAGAAGTACAGTGTGGATGCCGGAAAAGATTCACAACATACAATAGAGATACTCTTTTCTGAAAAGACTGATCTGCCGATCAATACTTCTTCGGCCGAGTTTACTGAAGAGGCATATTACTCCATCATTTATCAGAAGACAGCTGACTGGCTAAATTATCTTAAAGGTTATATCGGAGATGAAGCTTTTACGAAGGCGTTAAAGAGTTATTACAATACATGGAAGTTCAGACATCCATCCCCGGCAGACCTTCAAGCTGAATTTCAGAAACAGACCGATAAAGACTTAACCGGCGTATTTGATCTGCTGAACAAAAAAGGGCCCGTCGTTCCTCCTGCAAAGAAGAAACTAAAGACTGCAAGCTTTTTCGACTTCAATGGAAGTAATGAATATGACTACTTATTCCTGTCACCGCTGATTGGTTACAATCAATATGATAAGTTGATGGCGGGAATCCTGATACACAATTATACTTTTCCCGAACCTGCATTTAACTTCCTGGCAGCGCCTCTGTACGCTACAGGTACGAGTGCAATCAACGGATTGGCAAGAATCGGTTACAACTTCAGGTCTTACGGCAAAATCAGAAATTTTGAAATTGCACTTAGTGGAGCAAAGTTCACCAAAGACGACTTTACTGATTCCACCGGTAAGAAAAATTACATGGGCTTTACTAAGATTGTACCATCACTAAAGCTGACTTTCAGAAACAAAAATCCGAGAAGTACCGCAACGGCTTCTCTGCAGTGGAAGACCTATTTGTTTAATGAAACTTTCCTGCTCTTTACGAGAGATACCATCAATGATCTCGATATTATATCATACCCTAAGACATCCGGATACCTCAATCAATTGTCGTTCAACTACAATGATTCAAGAGCGTTGTATCCGTTCAATGTTTTGTTGAGGGCAGAACAATCCACCGATTTCCTGAAGCTTACCGCAGATGTAGATTACTTCTTCAATTACAAAAACGGCGGCGGAATTGATGCGCGTCTATTTGCAGGTAAGTTTATCTACACGGGTAACAAAACGATTCAGAAGAGATTCCAGAATTCCCGGTATCATTTCAATATGACAGGACCGAACGGCTACGAAGATTATACATACTCTAATTATTATATAGGCAGAAGTGAGTTCAATGGAATGTCTTCACAACAAATCATGATGGCTGATGGCGGATTTAAAGTCAGAACAGATCTGCTTGCCAATAAAGTTGGCAGAAGCGATGACTGGCTGGCCGCTCTGAATCTTAGCACCGATGTACCTAAAAAGATCAACCCGCTCCAGGTGATTCCGTTTAAAATGAGACTCAAAGTATTCCTGGATATAGGAACACACGGAGAAAGATGGAAGAAAGGGTTTGATGACGGCAAATTCCTCTATGATGCCGGACTACAACTGTCACTCTTCAAAGACGTGCTGAATGTTTACATGCCGGTCCTGTACAGCAAAGTTTACAGCGATTATATCAAATCTACCATACCGAAAAACAAGCGGTTCTCGACCATGCTGTCTTTCAGTATCGACATTCAAAAACTCAGTCTCAAAGATGCGAAAGGAGTCGGAACTATAAAATCGCTGCTTTCAAAAAAGAAAAACGACTAAGGCCTTGCAAGTTGAATACATATCCCATAGAAACATCGACAAAAAGAAATGGGATGCCTGTATCCGCAATGCTCCCAATTGCCTGATCTACGCTTATTCCTATTTTCTCGATATTATGAGTCCCGACTGGGATGCGCTGGTACTGAATGATTACCAAACCGTAATGCCGCTCACTCATAAAAACAAATACAGGGTAAGATATCTGTCTCAACCACCGTTCGCACAACAATGTGGCATATTCGGAAAGATGGCTTCTGATACCTCTGTAATTGAAACTTTCCTAGATGCAGTCCGTTCTCACTTTCGATTTGCAGAGATTCACCTCAACTACAACAACGGCAGTTTTGACGGACTAAAGAAGAAATGCAACCTGATCCTTCCGTTAAACCGAAAACTGGTCGAAATAGAATCAGGTTTCAGAAAAGATTTAGTTCAAAATATTCGCAAAGCTCAGAAAGGGAATCTTCAGTATGTAACCTCTAATAACTTTGAAGAAGTTGTTGATCTCTACCACAAAACCTACGGCAGCAGAATCAAGTTGCCCGGTGGGTCTTTTGACCATTTCAAGTCTCTTTGCATTGTACTAAACAAAAAGAATCAACTTTTAATAAGAAAAGTTAGGAATAATGAAGGACAATTACTGGCTTGCGGATTGTTTATGAAGGATGAGTGCAGGATTTATAAAACAATGACTGCAACCCTCAAAGAAGGCCGGAAGCTGGAAGCCAACCACTTATTGCTTTACGAACTGATTAAGGAGTTTTCAGAACAGGATATGATATTTGACTTGTCAGGATCTGAAGTGGCTTCCATTCAGTCGTTCCTCAAAAAGTTTGGACCTGAAGAACAACCTTATTATTTCCTGAAGTATAACAATTTACCTTCAACGGTAAAATGGTTGAAGAGTATTTATAGCTATGTAAAACGGCAGACAGGGGATTATGATTAATCCTTATAAATGGCGACCTCGCCCTCTCCTTCACTATTCTTGAAAGCACGATACATACCGGCACTATTGAAGACCAGTGAGCAATTACCTTTTGCATCAACGGCAATCAGTCCGCCCTCTCCATCCATTTCAACGAGCTTATGGTTTACGACTTCCTCACAGGCTTCCTGAAGCGATAGTCCTTTATACTCCATCAAAGCACTGACGTCATAAGCGGCTACTGCTTTGATGAAAATTTCTCCATGGCCGGTACAACTAACCGCGCAGGTCTTATTGTTTGCATAAGTACCGCCGCCGATAATCGGACTGTCCCCTACCCTGCCATATCTCTTATTAGTCATCCCTCCGGTAGATGTTGCAGCGGCAATATTGCCTTTATCATCACAGGCTACAGCACCTACCGTACCGAATTTCTTATCCTTGAGTAGAGACACCAGTCGGTCGCTCTTATGATCCAGCTGATACATATCGCTGTCGCGAATAGCCCGCCACTGATCGTATCTGTATTGTGAGAAGAAGTACTCATCCGGCTCGAGCTTCACGCCTTGCTTGATGGCAAAGTCATTGGCACCCTTACCGGTGAGAAAAATATGTCCGCTGTGCAGCATTATTTGTTCTGCCAGAAGCACCGGGTTCCTTACGTTACGCACACCTGCTACGGCACCGGCATCAAGAGTTGCACCATCCATTACTGCCGCATCCATTTCGTTGATTCCCTTCTTTGTAAAAACGGCACCTTTACCGGCATTGAACAATGGATTATCTTCAAGAGATACTACTGCAGCCTTCACGGCATTCATCGCAGTACCACCTCTTTCCAGCACCGCATAACCTGCGTTCATTGCGTCTTCTAATCCTTTTAGATATTCAACCTCTAATTCGGGGGTCATATCTTCCTTGAGAATAGTACCTGCACCACCATGAATTGCAATACAAAACTTTTGCATGAAATCTTTTTTTTATTCTGAATAAAAAGTAAAGTAACATCATTTACAGCTATTTAGTATGAATAGATTTTCAATTCATACCGGACCCGGAAAAGCCGAATCGTTCTTTTAGCTTTCGGCTTTCTTTTTATGCTTACCTGCAATCGTAAGGTAGTACACCGGAATTCCTGTCAATACGATTCCAAGTCCCCAGACTGTATAAGCAGGCTTAAAGGTGATCAGGAATACACAAAAGACAGTCCCCATGATGATGTAGATAGCAGGAATAACGGGATAACCCCACGCTTTGTATGGCCGCTCTGCATCCGGACGTGTACGGCGCAGGACGAAGATGCCAATAATCGTCGCCACATAAAATAACACTACCACAAATGCAATCATATCCAGCAAGTCGTTATATCCACCTGTCAGACACAATATGGAAGCTACAATACCTTGTGCCCACAATGCCCATCCGGGTACGGCATACTTATTCAGCTTGCCGGCAGGCTTGAAGAATAATCCGTCGTTTGCCATGGTATAATAAATCCTGGCACCGGCAATGATTAAGCCATTATTACAGCCGAAAGTTGAAATCATTATCATCACCGCAATAACAATTGCTCCGGCATCCCCGAAAATATTGTAAGAGGCTGCCACACCTACCCTTTCTCCTGCAGGATATGCAATATCATTTAACGGAAGTACATAGATGTACATCAGGTTGGTCAGTACATAAATAGAACAAACGGTCAATGTTCCTAAAAACAGACTGAGACCAATATTGCGCTTTGGATTTTTGATTTCGCCCGCGATGAAGGTTACGTTATTCCAGGCATCACTTGAAAATAATGAGCCCACCATAGCGGCAGCAATTGCCCCTACCAGCGCCGCACCAGAAATGGAATGCCAACTGCCACCGATAACAAACGAGCCTGCAGTATCCTTTTCAAGCTGCATTGCCTTCATACCTGTTTCCCAGTTCTCTCCCCAGAAGCTGTGTTGAGCAAACAAGAAACCGGCAACGATCAGTCCGAACAACGAAAAGAGCTTGACTGTAGTAAAGGTAGTCTGAACAATCTTTCCGCCTTTGATACCTTTTGTATTGGTATAGGTAAGGAAAAGAATAGAAGCAATGGCAAATAATTGTGCAGCAGAAATTTTCAATCCCAGCACTTCAGACACAATTCTGTCTTCACCTAAGGCAGGAACCAGATAGGCCGTAAATCTGGCAAATGCCACACCCACCGCCGCAATAGTGGCCGTTTGAATTACGGTAAATGAACTCCATCCGTAGAGAAAGCCCGCTAAGGGGTTATAAGCTTCTCGCAGGAAGACATATTGCCCGCCCGCACGAGGAAACATACCGCTCATCTCACCATAACTAACGGCAGCAATCACCGTCATAAAACCGGTAATCACCCACACCATGGTGAGCCATCCTGCGCTTCCCACGTGGCGGAGAATATCGGTGCTGACAATAAAAATACCGGATCCAATCATCGATCCGGCAACTATCATAGTGGCATCTATAAGCCTGAGAGAAGGTTTGAAGCCTGTAGTATGTTCACTCATAAGGAAATCGTCTGGTTGTTTAAAAGGATTGAGCAGTTAAGGTAAAATTTTATTTCAACTTCACTTTACCGCTCAAGGATTATTTTTTCTGTTCGGCATCATAGAGCTCATTCAGGCCTTTTATAACATCTGCTGTAATATCCAGAGTAGAGTCTTTATAGAACATGAATTCCGGTTCGTAAGAGAAGATATAAGTGTATTTACCGTTTTTATTGTAATCCTTCAGGAAGTTCTGAATCCTGCTCAGCACATCGTCTTTAATCTTGGTATTGTACTCAAACAATTCATTATCGATTGCTATTTTCCTGTTCTGAAAATCCTGCTGCATCTTATTGATTTCCATCATCGCATTTTCCTGCTCTTGCGGTGTCATGTTAGCAGCTTTATCCTGCAGTTCATTTGTGCGCTTTTGAAACTTATTCTGCAAAGCCGTCATTTCATTGTTGCCGGCTTTCTGCTTTCTTTCAAATTCATCCTTCACCTTCTTATAATACTTGTAGTGTTCTTGAAGGGTATCAAGGTCTATATAGCCGATTTTATTTGGTAAATGAGTGGTAGAGTCTGTACTTACAGCCATAACTCCCTTTCCGGTACTATTTGAAGAGGAGAAATGCAGATAATACAGATAGCCTACAAGAAGCAGCAGCACAATGTTGAGCCCGATCAAAAAATTCTTCATAATTAAATTTTAATCGGGCAAAGTAAGGATAAAACAGTGGAATCGAAAGCGATTAACGATACTGTTTTCAACAGTTTATCCTATGGATGCTTGACAACGTCAACTCCCTTTATCCATCTGTAAGGTGTAATTACTGTAGCGTAGAAATCAATCTATACCTGATAATTTAAAGGTTTAGGCGTGTGCCCACTTTAATTTAGACAACCAGGACTGAGGAAAACGGAAAATAGAAGCCGATTTCTGCTTTGCATCGTGGTTGACATAATATATGCGTACAACCTTGCCGGACTCTTTCCTGAGGCCCAAAGCGGCCATCAGGTCGTCTATAACCTGCTCGTCTTCCACGCCTGCAAGAGAACAGGCTTTCAGGAAATCCTGATGCATACCCATTGAATCGAGAACTTCCGGTACCTCCGGAAATTCAGGAAAATAACTGTATTTCTTAATCACATAATGGGCTTGATCATTGATCTCTCTAACAGACGCTACATACTTTTTCTTTACCATAATCCTTTGTTTTTTTTCCATGTTAACCATTTCGTCATTTTTTAATAATGAGTTAAGTGCGGTTAATTCAGAAAATTGGAAATGTGGCTTTTAGCATTTAATCAGGCTTGAACAAAACAGATGCCATGATTTATTAGATTATCATTACTATGATAACCAACTGCTAATCAATAGGAAATGGGAAATGGTCCTGAAGAATATTAGGAGAAAACAGATAAAAATCTATCATAAAAGTATAATCCTCTATCGATTAATCCAAGAATTTTTGATGTTAAATTTACGATTTTTCTCTTTTTTCAGTTATCCTACTCATTTCCAGTAAAAGAATCATTAGCGAATAGCGTTATTTATACCGAAAAAGGTCTTCCAAAAGGTACTTTAACTTTCAAAATAACCTTATTTCCCGGATATTTACACAAATAATAAGCCCCTTATGCACCCATGAAACTATTGAATTTAACGTTGTTGTTCTCACTTTCAATTGCCGGAATACAGGCCCAGGATGTGAAAACAGAAAAAGTTGCCCCTTTTAAACCGCCGGTAGTTAAAACTACACTGAATCAACACGCTGACGGAGACAGTCTCTCTGCCGGAGAAGCTGCAAAAACTATTATTCAATCGCTCGAAGTGAAGGATGCGAAAGGAATAAGCTATCCGGTAATCAGTTACGGTTTTCTGTATAAAAAGAAGAGTTATATAGATAATGCCGAGACAGGTAAATTGGAAAAAACCTTTACGGTTGTGTCCGACAGATTTGAGGGTGGTACATTACCTGAAATTTGGATAGAAAACATCAAGGATGCGGTAAAGCCTGAAGAAGAGCTTTACTTTTTTGACATCTTAGTGAAAGACTCGAAGGGCAGAAAATTCAATTCGCCTGATCTGAAATTCTACATTAGATAGTTTTTAATAAACATTGATTATCAGCAGGAAATTAGTTACAATAAAGATGGTTACTTTCAGGAAAGCAAAGGAAGAAGATATTGAAATCATCAGAAAAATAGCCCTTGCTGCCTGGCCGGTTGCCTATAGCTCCATACTTTCTCAACCACAATTGGAGTATATGCTTGAACTCTTTTATTCCCGGGATTCACTAAAAAAGCAAATGATTGGTGGCCACGATTTTATCCTGGCAATAGGCGAAGATTTTCAACCTTTGGGCTTTGCTTCTTACAGCGAACATAAGGATGCTCGGGGAATCTATCATCTTAATAAACTCTATCTCTATCCTGAAGAAAAAAGCAAAGGGGCCGGCAAACTTCTTTTGGAGGAAGTAATGAAATCAATAAGAGCATCAGGGGGTGTTGAACTTCAACTTAATGTCAACCGCCACAACCCTGCCCTCTATTTTTACAAAAAGCAAGGATTTGAGATACTTCGCGAGGAGGATATTGATATCGGCGAAGGTTATTATATGAACGATTATATTATGTACAGGCAATTAGTCTGACACCTCCTCTGCTTCTGCCTTCTCTCTCTCCTCCCTGCGCGTAACCAGGGTATGAATACTGAGGTTAAAAATGAACCCGGTAAATATCACAAGCGAATTGAGGTAAACCATTACCATCACCACCATTATTGTTCCCAGAGATCCGTAGAGCAGGTTATAGCGTCCGAAATTCGTCAGGAAATATCTGAATCCCAACGTAACTAAAATACTCAGGATTGTGGCTATAATCGCTCCGGGGCTCAAAAACTTCCATCTCTTAGTGGTTGATGGAGCGTATCTGTAGATAAAGGAATAAGAAAAGAATATCAGTGCTGCAATTACTAACCAACGTGCCGATAGAATCAGGTCTGTAATGTGAGGGTTTTCAATACCTAACCAGGTAAGAATGTTCTGTTGCAGGAACAGTAACAGCAATGTCAGAAGTAACAAACCGAATAACATGATGGTCAGTTTCAGGGCTTCCCATCTTTGTTTGAGCCCTTTGAGTTTTTCAAAACCGATATAATCAGTCTTATTAAACGATCGCATCAGTCCCATCATGGCATTGCTTGCAAAGAATAAAGAAAGAACAATCGTAAAGGATAATAGCCCAAATTTTGAGCTGTAGATAAAACCGTCAACAAAATTGATCAGGGTTGTATTGTACTCCGGTGAAGGGATGATATCCTGAATCAGATTGTGCAGTTGCGAACTGAGCACATCCTTGGAAACAAACGGCAGGTTGGGTATCAGTGTGAAGAGAAACAATAAAATCGGCGGCAAGGCCATTACAAAGTTGAAGGAGATTGCTGCAGCCCGCTCGGTCAATGAAGGAATATCAAAATGCCTGAAGATATATCGAGATACATCGTGTAACGTCAACCCCTGAAAGCCGGGTGGCTTCCAAAGTCTGCTCCTTTTTACAATCCAAAAATAAAGGGCTTTCCAATTGCTTTTATTGCTTAATCTACCCAATTTATAACGTCAGGTTATTTATTTTTAGCCCGCTCTCTGACCAGGCTGTCCAATGCTTTGCGGTACGCGCGTGCAAATTGCTGGTGCTGCGTAAAGTTAGATGCAAAGTCGGAGTAACCGCTAAAATCTGCCCTCGCCACAAAAAAGAGGTAATCTGTCTCCGGTGCATCTAATACTGCCTCTATCGTTTTCCGCGATGGCGTACAAATCGGACCCGGCGGGAGCCCTTTGTTCCTATAGGTATTATAGGGAGATGGGGTTTGCAGGTGAGAAAACAGAATTCTCGTCAGCCCGAAATCCTTCATTGCATATTTCACTGTAGGGTCAGCCCCCAATGGCATTCCCTTCTTCAGGCGATTCATATAGACACTGGCAATCTTTCCTTTGTCTTCCTGTTTATTGGTTTCTTCCTCTACAATGCTCGCCATTACATATACTTCCTCAGGTGTTAGTCCGAGTGCCTTTGCTTTAGCCAGTCTTTCTTCATTCCAGAATTTGTTGCGCTCGTTATGCAGTTTTTTGAAGATAGTATTCATATCTGCCGCCCAGTAGTATGTGTAAGTATCGGGAAACACGTCCGTCAGTACGTTAACTGTATCAACATCAAATTTTTTGAGTGAGTCATTATTAGACAGAAAGGCCATTGCCGTGGCAGAATCCAATTCGAATACACGCCCGATTCTCTTGGCGAGGTCTTCTCTGAGCCTGATCTTAGTTATTACGAGATTAATTGTTTCTTGTTGTCCGCCTCGCAACTTTTTCACAAGATGGTACACACTCATCCCGTTGTTGACTTTATACTTACCTGGTTTGAGATTCGTCTGAAGATCCAGATAGGAAGCCACTTTATCAAAGAAATAAAAATCTTTTACAAAGCCACCATCACGCAGGCTGTCTTTTAACTGACTGTACGCTGCACCCGTTGGGATATACAAGAACTTTTCATCCGGATTTTCAACGGATGGCCCGAACACCTTGTAAGCCAGGAATCCGGCAATACCGATTGCCACCACCACCATAACAGAGGCAATTACAAGAATCTTACGCATGAAAAGCTCTTTTACGAATGTGAATCAGAACTGCTAAATTGTATAATCCTTTTTCCTTATCCAAATTTAGCTTTAGAATAGAGTAAAAAATCTGCTGTCCCGTCTGTAAAAAGACAGTAATTAAAAAGCACTTCCGTAAAAAATAACAGAAAACTTATTAAGGCTGCGGTGCAGGAACTGCATCCAGAGGTACAGTCTGCTGAGAAGAAGGCATCTCAGGCATTTGCTGAGTTTGCGGAGCCAGCGGAGCACCAACGGGAGCTTCCTGAATCAGTCTTTCACGGTGGTTAGAACCCTCTGATCCTGAGATGAATACAGAAGAAACAATGCACAATACGCCTATAATTCCGGCAAAAAGCCATGTGCCTTTTTCAAGCACATCTGTGGTACGTTTTACACCCATCAACTGATTGCCGAAGCCACCTAAACTGGCAGTCAAACCACCGCCTTTAGGGTTCTGAATCAATACTATCACTCCGAGTATAATTGAAGCCAATATTATCAACACTCCGAATAGCCACAACATATTACTACTGTTTTAAATTTTCAATTTTGGCGGCAAAGTACGCACTTTTCGATGGATTCATCAACTTTAATTTCTCGTACATTTCTATTGCCTTATCCTTTTTATCCTGCTTTACCAGCACTTCTGCCATTGCTTCCGTAAGCACATCAGCACCGATATTACTATTCTCTGCAGACGCTCTGATAATCCGTTCTACAGCCTCATCCTGAGCCGTTACCTTATCCGGATGCAATTTTTTCATACTCTTGAGCCAGCCGGTGAAACTCTTCAACTGCCTGCCCAGTTTATCATCGTCCAGATCTTCTTCTTTAAGCCTTATCCCCTGAGACGCAAAATAATCTACGGTATGTAAAGGCTCAAAGAGAGGTTCATTTGCTCCTTCAGTGATTGTTCCTTTAAATTCTTCCAGAGTTGCGATGGTATTACCTTCTCCTGATGCGGGTTTACCCTCATTCGTAATCTCCAATTCAACACCCGCAGCTTCTTTCTTATTATTGTCTTCTGCTGCTACCTTTCCGTCTTCTGCAACAACCTGCTCTTCTTGATGGAAACCTCCGTTATCTTCGGTAATACCCGGTTCTTCCACTCCTTCTTCAATAGTCGCTTCACTTTCCAATACTGCATGGCTCAGTTCCGGTTTTGAAACTTCTTCTTCATTTCCAATAACGATCTGCTCAGTTTCAACTTTAGGCTCCGGCTGTTGAACTTCCGGATCCTCTTCAATGATAACATCTGCTTCCTCTGCTGACTGCGGTTTCTGATTCAATAAATGAGTAACGAACGAAAGCCATCGGGGATTTGATGTCTGCAAAGCCAGACTCTGTAACAATGTTGATGTGTCAGCCTCGCCTTCTTCTATTTTTTTTCTTAGCAGCAACAGTTTGGGAAGTGGACTGGCAGGCGAATTCTTTACGATATTTTCCAATTCATCCTTGTCGTTTGTAAAGGCGTCTAAAGTGGAATATATATAATTTGCCAGGGCTCCCATTAATACAAAATTACCAATTTGAGAAGATACGGTTAAACACTGCTTCAGATACGTTCTTAATTATATTTTCCATCAGGTTCTGTTCTGCTTGCTGAAGTGAAAGGCCTGCATCGAAATCATAGGAGCTGGAAACATCAGCTTCGAAGTTTTTGGTCGCATCCTGCATATTCTTCAGCACTATGTGAAAAGACACATTCAAACGATTTGTCGCTGCCTGCTGGTTCTGCACACCACTTGTGCTGACAGAATAATCGGATACATAACCACTCAGATCATAATCTCCCAACTCATCCGTTACCTGTTTAAGCCTGGTAAGGCTGACAACTTTCTGGCGAACGGCTTCCGTAAGATCCGGAGCCAGGCGTGGGTTGATATACCTTGCCTTATTCTCAAATTGCTGAATACTGAATGTCTGAATTTCAGGAGGCAAAGGCGATACATCTCTAAACGAATATTTACAGGTAGCAAATATCGTCGTAAAAGAAAGGAGGATCATACTCCCCCACAGTAATAGTTGTCCTTCTCTTTTCAATTCTACAAATTATTACTCGTTGATGTCGTATTCTTTTAGTTTTCTGTAAAGAGTTCTCTCGCTGATTCCAAGGTCGTTGGCCGCTTCTCTTCTCTTGCCTTTGTGTTTTCTGAGTGCCTTGATGATTAATTCTTTTTCCACTTCCGTCAGATTAAGCGACTCTTCCACTTCCTGATGTTCATCCACTCTGGAGTTAACTTTCTCTCCGTTGGTAACAGGATGCAACACGACGGGAGCTGTATCAATCACTGGTGATGCCGTTCCAGATACGATGTAATCGTGAATGCCCTCCATCGCTTTGGCATTGTTGAATAAAGCAGGATTCTGTAAGAATTCGAAAAACATCTTTTTCAACTCCGTAACATCGCGCTTGACATCGAAGAACATCTTATAAAGGATTTCCCTTTCATTGGCAAACTCCTGGCCTGAGGAAGATGTTCCTGCAAGTACCGGCAAACGATTGGTATTTACTTCAGGGAGCAATTTCTTAATCATCTCAGCCGTCACTTCTTCTCCTCTTGCCAGAACTGAAATTTGCTCGGCCATATTCTTTAACTGGCGGACATTTCCCGGCCACGGATATTCTCTGATGAATTGCAGCGCATCATCAGACATCCTGATGGGTTCTGAACGATATCTTTCGGAGAAGTCAAGAGCGAATTTCCTGAACAACAAAGGGATGTCTTCTTTCCTTTCACGAAGGGATGGAACTCTGATCGGAACGGTATTTAGACGGTAGTACAAATCTTCTCTGAACTTACCGGTTTGGATTAAATCCAGCATGTCTTTGTTGGTGGCAGCAATGACTCTTACATCTGTCTTCTGTACTTTACTCGAACCCACGCGGATGTACTCACCCGTCTCGAGCACACGCAGCAAACGCGCCTGGGTACCCAATGGCATTTCGGCTACTTCGTCCAGAAAGATGGTACCTCCGTTGACCGTTTCAAAGTATCCCTTGCGACTATCGACAGCGCCGGTGAAAGATCCTTTCTCGTGTCCGAAAAGTTCTGAATCGATTGTTCCCTCGGGTATCGCACCGCAGTTAACGGCAATAAACTTGTTATGCTTACGCGGAGATAAAGCATGGATAATATGCGAGAAGACTTCCTTTCCCACTCCGCTCTCTCCGTGAATCAAAACGCTCAGATCTGTATTTGCAACCTGTGCTGCGATATCTAAGGCATAATTCAGTCCGGGAGCATTTCCTATGATTCCAAACCTGTTCTTTAAAGCCTGATTATCCATAAATTCTTGTTTCTCTTTTTCAGATTCTTTGCCGAATTCAATCTATACAATTCTGCCTATCAAAGTACCGGCAGTACAATCTTCTACCAATACATTAACATAGTCTCCTTTCTTAGCCGTTCCATTTTTGGGAAATACCACCATCTTGTTCGTATCGCACCTTCCAGCCCAGTCGTCTTTACTTCTCTTTGAATCACCCTCGATCAGTACCTTGAGAGTCTGTCCGAGTTCTTTTTCCATGCTCATAAGAGAATATTTTCTGTGTAATTCCACAAGCTCCGCGAGCCTTCTTTTCTTCACTTCCAAAGGCACATCATCAGGGAATCTTCTTGCGGCCAATGTTCCCGGGCGCTCGCTGTAGTAATACATATAAGCAAGATCATACTGGCAGTATTCAAACAGACTCAGGGTATCCTGATGGTCCTCTTCTGTTTCTGTACAAAAACCGGATATAGTATCTGTAGATAATCCGCATCCGGGCAGTATCTCACGAATCCTATCGACTTTGGCGAGATACCATTCACGTGTATAGGTACGGTTCATCAATTGCAACATGCGTGTGCTTCCGCTCTGCACCGGCAGGTGAATGTACTTGCAAATGTTATCGTACTTCTTCATTGTAAACAATACCTCGTCGGTAATGTCCTTAGGATGAGAAGTTGAAAATCTTATCCTCAGCAAAGGCGAAATCAAAGCCACTTGCTCCAGTAAGTTAGCGAAGGAAACTGTGTTTCCTGTCTCTTCATCAAACCACTGGTAACTGTCCACATTCTGCCCGAGGAGGGTTACCTCGCGGTATCCATTCTCAAATAATTCTGTACACTCTTTGATGATGGAATGCACATCCCTGCTTCTCTCGCGTCCGCGGGTAAAAGGTACCACGCAGAAACTGCACATATTGTTACAGCCGCGCATGATGCTGACGAAAGCTGTAACACCGTTACTGTTCAACCGGATCGGCGAAATATCTCCGTATGTCTCTTCACGGCTCAGCAGTACATCAACACCCTTCTGTCCGCTATCAGCAACTTTAATCAAAGTCGGAAGGCTTCTGTAAGCATCCGGGCCGACAACAATATCCACCAGTTTCTCTTCTTCCAGAAATTTAGACTTCAGGCGTTCAGCCATGCATCCCAATACCCCAACGAGTAAACCGGGTCTTTCTTTCTTCAGGCTTCTGAACTCAGTCAGTCTTTTTCTTACGGTCTGTTCTGCTTTTTCACGCACCGAACAGGTATTTATGAAGATCAGATCAGCATTGGTGTATTCATCGGTCACTTCCATTCCTTCCTTGCGGAGAATGGATGCCACAACTTCGCTGTCGGCAAAGTTCATAGCACATCCGTAACTCTCAATATAGAATAAACGATCGGCTCCTGAGTTCCCCTTTTCCGAAGGCTTTAACGCCTCTCCCTGCCTGGCCTCATCGTGTATTTTAGATGTTGGTATTTCAAACATTACGCATAAAAATTTTCAGGAAAGCAAAGATAAATAATTTGAAAGAAGGCTTGTGTTCTGTTTTGACGATTTAAAGGGGCCTTTTTCGAGCTTCGAAAAGCGTCGGAAATATATGTAATTGATTATAATCATATCGAAAAATAAGTATCGTCATTTTTGAACGATTCAATGTTTGGTACCTTGCAGGTGTATCAAAAATTATAACGTTGAGAAGAATTTTGGTACCGACCGACTTCAGTAACAATGCTTTTAAGGCATTGGCCTACGCGGCTGAACTCTCGCGTGCAAACGGTGGAATGATTTACCTGCTGCATGTGATAGAGCCCTCTCTGAATATGGCTACCATGAAAACAGACTCCTTGAGTAAACGCATTCTTAAAGAGCGGAGCGATAAGTTACTGCTTACCCTGGAATCGGCCGCGAAGGTATATCCGAAGGTTAAGATTTTGCCCTTTGTGGAGGGGGGAAAAGTGGCCGGCTCTATTATGAGGTTCGCTGCGGCAAAGAGGATAACGGCAATTGTGATGGGTACCAAAGGCGCCGGTGGCCTGAAGAAGTTCCTCCTGGGAACCGTTGCTTCAGCAGTTGCCGGAAAAGCTAATGTGCCTGTGCTGACGATTCCCGCCTCCTACGAAATCAGGAAGCCTGAGGTGGTACTTTTCGCAACAAACCGCTTTGAAAAAAGTAAAAGATTGCTGAACAAGGCCATGAGTATCCCCCAACTGTTCAAAACAGATGTGCATGTGGTGATCTTCAAAGAGAAAAGAAGGGATAAGATAGCAGACTACATCTATAACGATGAGCAGCTCAAACGATATCTTCAGTTTCTGAAGGAACTCTATCCTAAACTAAAGTTCAAAGGTATCATCCTCGAAGGAGAAGATTTTGAAAGGGAGATAGAAGAATACGCCGATGAAACCGGCTGTGACCTGATGACGATGGTGCCCTACCCTAAATCCTTCTTTGAGAAAGTGTTTCAGAGGAGCGAAACGAAAAAAATGATATTCCATTCAACTAAACCCGTAATGGCAATACCCGCCATTCCATTCATAAACAAACCTTAATAAATTTTAAAAAATATCTACAATGAAAAAGATTTTAGTTCCTACCGATTTTTCTGAAACAGCTTCGAATGCCGTAGAGTTTGCCTTGAACACGGCAAAGGTGTTTAAGTGCAAGATCACACTCCTTCACTCTTACGAAGTGAGCAGCGGATTCTCATCTGATTATTACGGTGCCAACAAAGAGTTTAACCTTCTGATGCTGAGCGATATTGAAAAAAAGCTGGACGATGAGAGAAAGAGAATCAAGGATAATTACAACATCGAGGTTGACACATACATCTCTACCTATCCGCTCAAAGAAGCTATTGCGAAGGTGGTCGAAGAAAAAGGAATTGACCTGATTGTAATGGGTACCCTGGGAGAAAGCGGCATTGTAGAAAAAATCTGGGGAAGCCGCACATCAGGATTAATCGGTTCTACTAAGGTTCCGGTAATGGTAATCCCCCACGATTACAAATGGAAGAAGCCTTCCAAGGTGTTGTTTGCAACCAATCAGTTCCGCAAAGAGCCAAAAGCGCTGAATTATATCTTTGAACTGGCAGGTCTTTATATGGCTAATGTTCAGGTAAGTGTGTTTACTGACTCTGACGACCAGACAGCTGAAACCTATCTTGAGAACAAGAGAAACATAGCCGAATATGAAGATTTCCTCAAGAACAACTTTTACGAAAAGACTCTTACTTCTGCTCACCTTACCGGTGCTGACTTTGAAGAGACCATCCAGGAATATATTAAAGAAAACAACTTCGATATACTGGTAATGGTAACTCAGCAGGCAGGCTTCTGGAGAAGGTTGTTCAATCCGAGCATGACAAGAAGGATGAGTTACAATACTGAAATTCCGCTGCTGGCCATTCCTGCAGAATAGAACGAAGACAGACTATTGATTAACAATAATTAATCTTTTGAAATGAGACATTCAGACCCGGTTGCAAGTATTATGACCAAGAGTGTCGTATTTGCAGACAGTAAAGACAGCCTAAGAAAGGTGACATCAACCATGAAAGAGCACAACGTGCGCCATCTGCCTGTAGTAAGTAACGGAAAGCTGGCAGGCATCGTGAGTAAATCGGATATCCTCCGTCTGAGTTTCGGAGATATGTACGACGATCAGAGTGATGCCGACGAAACCATCTTTGATATGCTGACACTGGAACAGGTAATGGTTGGAAATCCGACGACAGTTAAAGAAGATGACTCCATAGCCGATGCAGCGAAGATTCTTTCTTCGGTAGAATTTCACGCATTACCCGTAATGAAGGGAGATCAGATAGTGGGGATAGTATCGACAACCGATCTGATTAAATATTTGCTGGAGAAGATCAACAACCAATAGCAATATTTACAAGTTGATCGCGCCGGTAAGGTTTGATGCTGTCATTCAAATTTTACCGGCATTTTTATGTCATTACAAATTGTATCATGGCGTTACCTGCGGAGGCACAAGTTCGGCATATTCAAAAGAAGCGCGTGGCTCAACCTGCTCTCTGAAATCTTTAGCTATTGTGTGAAATGCAAATTTGCTGTCAGGATATTTGAACCGGACAATCTCTTGTATTCCTTTCTCATCAGGATTGCCAAGCAGCCACTCATAAGCCCGGTCTTCATCAAGAATTAAGGCCATCCGTTTCTTGCTGTTGTGAATCTGCGACAACAAGTTGTTGGCTGCTGTAGTTACAATTGCAAATGTCTCTACATGTTCCCCGGTATTTCTGTCTGTCCAAGGCTGCCATATACCCGCCATGAAGAATACAGACTGCTCTTTCAACGAAATGAAATAGGGATACTTTTTTGCCGTCTTTGCCGGTAATCCTGTTCTCTTGTTGAGCGGATAGACGTGTTGCCATTCATAAAACCCGGTCGACAAGACAATACATCTTCTTTCAAGAGCGGCATCTCTGAATATTTTTTTCGGCAACAACAGTTCTTCTCCTACCGCATTTAAAATAACCATCGGGGGTTTGAACTGTCCCGAACTGTCCTTGTAACCGTTTCGCATCCTGCTTACTTCCTCTCTTGTTTTCAAATACGGTGGAATAAAGCCCCACTCCATGGAGACAATATCAAACCCTTCCCCGTCAGGTTTCTTTTTCAACACTAAACTGTTGCCATAATCAAAGCCGGAAATCAAAGGCCTGTTCTGAGTTTGGGAGGCATCAATCTTAGCTTCAAACTGTTTCAGTCTGATGGTCTGATCAGCGGGAATTACTTGTCCGTTGTAATAACACATACCTATCGAAGGTAAACCACCTGCGGGATTATCCGGTGGTCTGCACGGTTAAATGTACATGAAAATTAATTTTTGCTGAAGAAGCTTCTCCCGGGAATGGCTTCAATCAACTCACGTGTGTATGCCTCTTTCGGATGGAAGAATACCTGATCAGCAGTGCCCGATTCAACAATCTTTCCTTTTTGCATCACCAGAATACGGTCGCTGATATAGTGCACCACCGAGAGGTCGTGTGAAATAAAAATACTGGTAAAACCGAATTCTTCTTTCAGCTCCGAAAGCAAATTCAGTACCTGTGCCTGCACACTCACATCTAAGGCAGATACACTCTCATCGCAAACGATGAAATCGGGATTTAACGTCAGCGCCCGGGCAATACAAATACGCTGGCGCTGACCGCCACTGAATTCGTGAGGATACCTGTTGAAATGATCGCCGTTAAGTCCTACACGTTCTAACAATGCTACGGTTTTCTCTTTTCGCACTTTGTCATTCTCACCGATGTTGTGAATTGTCATCGGTTCTTTAATCGCAGCTCCGATCGTGATGCGCGGATTCAGGCTGCCGTATGGGTCCTGAAAGATGATCTGGATATCCTTTCTGAGGTGTCGCATCTCATCATCTGCAATAGATGCCAGGTCTTTACCGCCAAAGCGGATTGTCCCCGAGTCAGGCTTAATCAGTCTGAGCAGCGCCCTGCCGGTGGTAGTCTTTCCGCAACCGCTCTCACCGACGAGTCCGACAGTTTCTCCGCGTTTGATATCAAAAGAAATGCGGTCAACGGCAGTATATTCCTGAATTGTCTTTCCGAAAAAATTCTTCTTTATAGGAAACTTGATTAAAAGGTCTCTCACCTCAACCAATACTTCGTCGCGCACAACCGGTTTGTGTACTTCAGGAACGATCGTCTTTCGTTCAATATTTACGGCTGGAACTGCTTCCTCCTTCATAAAGTCGCTGATTACAGGAAGCGGCTTGCCTTTGTATTCCGGACGGGGATGGCAGCTCAACAATGCCTTAGTATAATTTTCTTTCGGGTTTGTAAACAGTTCTTCTGTTTTTCCTTTTTCAACAATCTCGCCTCTATACATCACTATCACCCGGTCAGCTATTTCTTTCACCAATCCAAGATCGTGAGTGATGTAGAGGATACTCATACCCATAGTTGCCTGTAACTCGCGCAACAATTCAATAATACTTTTCTGAACGGTTACATCCAATGCAGTTGTCGGCTCATCGGCAATCAATATCTGCGGAGAGCAACTTACGGCCATGGCAATCATAACCCTTTGTTTCTGGCCTCCGCTGAGTTCGTGCGGATACTTTTTGAAAGTTTGTTCAGGGTCAGGAAGCTTTACTTTCTCAAATAGTTCGATAGTTATTTTCTTTGCTTCTTCATCAGAAGTTTTCTGATGCCGTATAATGGCCTCTGTTACCTGACGACCGCAAGTCTTAACAGGATTCAACGAAGTCATCGGTTCCTGAAAAATCATCGATATCTTGTTGCCTCTGATGTGGGTCATCCTCTCTTCCGGTTCTTCAATCAGATTTTTTACAACGCCGTCATCATTCAACAAGATTTCACCGGAATCAATAATAGCAGCCGGCGGCAACAACTGAAGCGTAGCGAGTGAGGTCACCGTCTTCCCTGAACCTGACTCTCCCACAATGGCGATACTCTCGCCTTTGCCGATCTCGAAAGACACTCCTTTGATGGCACGCACAATACCCGACTCTGTCTTGAAGTCGACATGTAAATCTTTAACCTGTAAAAGCGGAGCGTTTCCCATTCGCAGGAGTTAGCTTACTAAAATTTAAGATGCCGTACGGTGAGTCCGTTGTTAATCAATTGTTTCAGCGAATCAATGCCTATCCTCAAATGTTGTTCTACATATTTGGAAGTGACCTTCGCATCGCTTTTGGATGTCTTAACCCCTTCGGGAATCATCGGAGAATCGCTCACTAACAACAATGCACCTGTCGGGATTTTATTATAGAAACCGACTGTGAAAATAGTTGCGGTTTCCATATCCACTGCATACACCCTGATTTTTCTGAGATACTTCTTGAACGTCTCATCGTGCTCCCAAACCCTGCGGTTGGTAGTATATACAGTTCCCGTCCAATAGTCTTGCGAATAATCCCTGATGGTGGTTGATATTGCTTTTTGAAGTGCGAAAGCTGGTAATGCGGGCACTTCGGGCGGAAAGTAATCGTTCGATGTACCCTCGCCTCTCAGGGCCGCAATCGGGAGAATCAAATCTCCAATCTTATTTCTCTTCTTCAACCCTCCGCATTTCCCGAGGAAGAGAACAGCCTTCGGACTGATAGCACTCAGCAAATCCATAATGGTTGCAGCGCCGGGACTTCCCATCCCAAAGTTGATGATTGTAATATTGTTTGAGGTAGCACATTCCATCGGTTTATCCAGGCCGACAACAGGCACGCTGTGGATGTCGGCAAACATCTGCACGTAGTTTGAAAAATTCGTAAGCAGGATGTATTCTCCGAAATTCTCCAATTTTTCGCCCGTATAGCGGGGCAGCCAGTCATCTACAATTTCTTTCTTAGTTTTCATGTATTCTTGTGTAGTTTAATAAGGCTAAATTTACGACTTTACAACTTACTCTAAATCAAAAATAAACATTGAGTAATCTTGCTGTTTATTTGCAGGGAAAATTTAAATGGTCTTAACGAGATGGATGGGTTAGTCAGTATACATTTTCCGGAAGGAAAGATTCAGCGGAGGAAAAGCGCCGGAAGTGAAGAGATTTACGATCCGGTACGGAAATCATGGGTAGTTCTCACTCCTGAAGAATGGGTCCGCCAAAACTTCATTCAGTTTCTTTTAACTCAGGGTTACCCCGTTGCGCTTATGGCAGTTGAGCGGCAAATCAAACTCGGAAGCCTCGTCAAGAGATTTGATATTGTGGTATTTTCAAGGGCAATGATTCCCTTTATGATTGTCGAATGCAAGAGAATGGATGTAGCACTCACACAAAAAGTACTGGAGCAGGCGTTGAGATATCACATCTCGCTGAACTCAGAATATCTCGTAATTACCAATGGAAACCACACTATAGTGTTCCATAAAAAAAATGACCGGTTTGAACCGGTCAATTCCTTTCCCGGATATCCTCTCTGAACTATGGAAAGATACCCAGTTCGGCATAAGAAGTTGCCACTTTATTAATTGCGCAGATATAGGCAGCAGTACGCATATCAGGAATCGCCTGATTGCTTTGCCAAATCTCTACAATCTCTCTGGTTGCGGTAATCATAGTTTCCTCAAGTCCGCTTCTCACCAGGCCAATCTCATCCGGTCCTTGCATGATTAATGTCCGCTCAGCCATATTCATCTTTTTCCCTGTCATCTCTTCTACCTGGGTTACCAGATGCTGATTCAGGTTTTCAGTGAACCTTTTTTCAAGCCTTCCGTAACGGACGTGACTCAGGTTTTTCAACCACTCAAAATAACTTACCGTTACACCACCCGCATTCAGATACATATCCGGCACAATCAATACCCCTTTGCGAAGCAGGATTTCGTCTGCATCTCCTGTCACCGGACCGTTGGCTGCTTCACCGATAATTTTTGCTTTTATGTTTGCGGCATTGTCTGCATGGATTACACTTTCAAGAGCGGCGGGAATCAAAATATCGCACTCCATCTCCAGGGCATCAGAACTTTTTTCAAAGTTTTTAGCTCCGGGAAAGTTCAGAATACTTCCAGTCTTTGTTCTGTGCTCTATAACGGCATCCACATCGAGGCCATCGTAATTGTAGATTGCACCTTCATATTCTGCGATACCAACAATTTTGGCACCACCTTCTGAACAGAATTTAGCAGTATTGGAACCTACGTTACCGAGTCCTTGAACACATACGGTTTTTCCCTGGATGCCCAGCGGAAGACCAACTTTGTCCATCAGCCATTGGGTGTTGCACACCTCACTCAATCCATAAAACACACCCAAACCGGTCGCCTCTTTCCTACCTCTTACGCCACCCTGTGAAACAGGCTTTCCGGTAACACATCCCGCAGCATCAATCTCGCCCGGACGCATCGCAACATAGGTATCGAGAATCCAGGACATCTCGCGTGCACCTGTTCCGTAATCAGGTGCCGGGACATCAATACCCGGACCGATAAAACTCTTTTTGATCAGCTCAGAAGTATAACGGCGGGTAATTTTCTCGAGTTCATACGCTGAATATTCGCTCGGTTTAATCTTGATACCTCCCTTTGCTCCACCAAACGGCACATTTACAATTGCGCACTTATACGTCATCAAAGCGGCGAGCGCCATTACTTCATCCTGATCTACCGCAATGCTGAAACGGATTCCCCCCTTACACGGGGACTTGTGGTGTGAATGTTGAACACGATAAGCTTCAATAGTCACCACTTCCCCACTTTCTCTCTTAATGGGAAAGCGCATCTGATAAACACTGTTACATTCTTTAATCTGACGAAGTATTCCGGCATCCCACTCAGTAAACACTGCAGCTTTATCGAAATTCTTTTCTACATTCCTGAAAAAACTGTACTTAGAGTCTGTAGGCATGGTTATTAGTTTATGGTGTTATAAAATTTTTATCCTTCTTTTTCTTTCTTTGAGATTTTCATGTCAATTCTGACCAGATATGCGAGAAATGCAATCAGGATTACCAGACACACCGTCATCACTACGTAGATTTTTCCATTGCTCTCCATCGGGCTCGCAACCACTTCCTGTGTATCCTGAGCGTAAGCGCCAATCACCGTCAGCATCATTATAGCCAAGAGGCTGATATGTGCCTTAATTCTTTTAACCATTCAAAATATTTTTATGCGTGTAAAGGAAGAATCTAATTTTCAGGTTACTAATCCAGATTCCCATAATAATCCATCCAAAAACCGAAGGCCAGAAAACTGTTTTCATTACAGGATCCAGACTGTCTCCACCCATTGCAGGGTTTCCGCCTCCTTCAGCACCTTCTAATCCGCCCGGGTGCAACGACTGTACCATGCGCGGTAAAATCATAATAAGCGGAATGTAAATGAAGTAAGCAAATATGTTGTAAACGGCCGCTACCCTAGCACGCTTGTCGAGATCGGTCATAGACCCTCTCAGAACAACATAAGCGAAGTAGATCAGAACGGCTATTGCAGCAGCCATCTGTTTGGGGTCGTTACTCCAGAACTCACCCCACGTCCACCGTGCCCAAATTGCACCCGTTATCAGTCCAAGAATACCAAACAGGATACCCACTTTGGCAAACTCGGCAGCATAAATATCATACTTCAGTTTTCCTGAGCGTAAGAAAGCAATACTGTATGCAAGAGACAAGGTCAGCAACGCAATCTGTCCGAACCACATAGGAACGTGGAAGAAGAAATTGCGGATGGTTTCGTATAGATTTCCTACGTAGGGAACCTTGATAAGGAAGCCGGCAGTAAAAGAGTAGAGAAGTAAAAGAATACCGGCAATTTTCCACCACGACAGCTTCATTATTTTATAGAGTTTTACTGGATGAGCTTTGTACTATAGCAAATTTACACGCAATCAAAGAATTAAAATAATTTCTTTCGACCATAAACACCGGGTGTACATAAACTCTAAACACCTCTTTAAGCCTTCTCATAAAACGGAATATTAGAATCAGTTTTAAATTATTCTTTCCACAAGAACGGAAACAAAATAACAGATAAAACTATCACCAAAACATCTAATCCGATTAGCAAACCCGTCATCTGCAACAATGCACCCTCGCGAAATACTTCTCCAAATGCTGCTTTTGAAATGCGCATCAACAGTAACAGCTGTGGAATAATCAACGGAAAACCGAGAATCGCCATGATAGCTGCATTCTGCTGAGCTTTTGCTGCTATTGCCGACATCAGGGTAAACACCAAACTGATACTGAAAGCACCGAAGAATGCTATCCAAACAAACAGCCACAAATCAGCCGTCGGATTTTTCATCAACAGAAAAAACAATATCAGCGATATCATTACCATCAGGATGGCAATGATACTGTTGTAAATAATTTTAGAGATAACGAAGTGTAAAGGACTGCCTGTGAGGTAATAGTACAACATCCGCCCTTTACTCTCCTGCAGGAAACTCTTGGCTACTGCATTGATGCAAATAAAAAGCTGAATCATCCAGAAGACACCATTGAATACATCTGCCTGCGGGGCACCCATCGCCAGATAAAGAACGAACACACTGGAAGCCACGTACAACAGAATGCCCCAGAAGGTGTATTGTTGCCGCCACTCTAAAAGCAAATCTTTTTTCAGTAAGGTGATGACTTCTTTCATTGCTAATTATAAATATCAATATCGTTTTCAATTATTATTTCATTCTTTTTAACTCTCTCTGTGGCTATATTCAAAGTGCCTTCACTTCTATTTCCTCTTCGATCATATAAGGATAGTTTTATATGATTATCTCCTGTGCCCAATTTGGAAAAATGGTGACTAAAAGGACTTGTCTTGTATCTCTTTCCTTGAATTTCTATGTAATCAAAATCCCCAGAGGCTTTAAAAGTAAATGGAACGTCATATCCAGAATAATTATTCCCTTCAAAATTGCCAATTGTAATAAATACCTTACTTCTATAGCTTCCATAAAATACTCCATTTATTTCTGGAAATGAAAGAGCATCAAGGTTAATTCCATCTTTTTTGTCAAAAGCATAAGGTCCTGTCAAGCCAGAAAGCAGTTGCGGTGGTTCAATATCAATAAAGGCCGTTCCTATGGGTATGGCTCTGTACTCTCCAGAAGAATTAACACCAAGTAAAACTAAATACAATAGAGAAGTAGAATCTATATTTCGAATTCTTAATAACAATTCTTTTTTCCCTTTAGCGTCAACTTTCGTTCCACTAACGAAATTGTTTAATATACTCTCCTGCTTTCTAAAATTATCTAAATTCGATTTATTTCGAACAGTTAGTAAATAAAAATACTCATAGTCCATATTGGTCTCGACCATCGCAGTATGAGTTCTGAGACTTCTATAGATAGGTGTACTTCCTAAACTTCTATAAGGACGCTCTGAAACCGAATTTATTGTAAATAGTACCTCGGTCATTTTTTTGAGCTTGATCACATCAAGTTTTATTTCATTTTTTACAAAATATTTTAATGCATTTTCGACTTCACTCATAGGTGAATAATTCTCAATTTTTGCATAATCGTTATTCAAAAGTTTTGCGTAATAGTTTTCTTTCTCTTTTAATTTTATTCGATAATAAATTGTCGTATCATAGAGCACCAATGTATCTCTCTTTAAAATATACTGTAACGGAATTGAATCGTAGGCAGCCTGATAATAAGCAAAATCATCCTTATACTTCTGAAAAGAAATTGTGTTAATTTTCTCAAATTGATATAAACTGTCCTTTTTACAGTTAATACTATTCTTCCAAATCACTTTATTCCGAAATGAGATCTTTGCTGTTATGACATCGTTTTTACCCCCGTTATATTTAAACGATAATTGTCCATTTTCATAGATAACATTGACCATTTCTGGTCTATTTCCCAAATTACATGAAACCACAAGAAATGCAACAAGAAGAAAGCACAGTATCCGCTCTATTTTATGCATTTTTTTAAAAAAGATTGTTTACCATATGAATATCGATCAGATAGGTTTAGATGCTCTTCCTTAAAAATTTACAAGAATTATTGCCTCTCCCACTAATCGTCAAATTTAACCTAAAATATTAACGACCCTCGTCCAAGTCTTTTAATCGAAACTAAACAATTCTATAAAGTTTGTGGAAAAGGAGATTCAAAAGCGCAGAAATGAAAAGAATTTTACATTTCATCTTTCTTTTTCATTATCTCTTTCACCCTCTTCTTTACCGACCCATCCTGAAAGTAAGGATAAAGATATTTACCCGGGCAGGTAGTCATCACGCTATGATCTCGATGAGTTGCAATCGTTTCAGGTGATATGTTGTATTGCTTGCAGAGTTTGGCAATCAGTCTAGCTAATATTTCCATCAAGGCAGCATCAGGTTCTTGCCGTTCATAATTGCCAAGAAAACTGATGAGAAGATGACCTGTAGGATCGTATTCTGTTGCCGTTTCTCCTGCCGTCAACGGATTTCTTCCTTCATACACTGTTCCATCGGGAGCAATCAGAAAATGGTAAGGCACATCCACCCAATTCCTATCGGGGCCCATACACCATTTCTGAACATTCTTCAGCCTTAGTGCCGCATCATCTGTCTTCAGCAATACCCGTCCGCCTTCGTGATGCACTGTAATTTGTTTGGGCACCTGAGACTTATACGGCCTCGCTTCTGCGGCATTCCAACCTGAGCGGGGAATGATAGCTAACGTCTGCGGATCAACAGTATTGCGAACACTCTCATTAGAAAACTTATCAACTGCAGTGACAGACACCGCAGACAATTTGTTTTTGCCGTCGTGCGGAGCGAGGTTCATTTTTCTCTCTTCTCTGTCGAGAATGTAATACACCGTTTGCGGTCCGTAAGTAGCATACACTACCCAATGGAAAACTTCTTTCTCATTTTTATGTGTCCACTGCACCGAAACCGAATCGTCAGGTTGTTGTGTCGTCACCTCCGGTGTTGCAGGCAGTTGTGTGCTGAGCCACGGTGATGCAGGCACCAATGCTTTCCGTGCATACGGTCCGTCAATCAGCATCTTCGCCATATTCGGATTTCTGATAACTGATGAAATACTCCAATGAATCACACCGCTGCTTTGTGGTTGCATTCCACGGGTAATCATGATCTGGTTAAGAGTTTCGTTAACCATAAAACGCGAAGTATCCCGACCGATGCTGATACCGGGCCACAAGTGTCTCTTTTTGAAATTCTGTTCAGACCACCATCCTAACAACACAGGAAAACTCTGTTGTAAACGGTTGATAGGCCAATAAAGCTGCGGAGAAAAATAATCTATCCAACCTTCTCTGAGCCACAATCTTGCATCGGCGTACAACTGATCGTACTGGTCAAAACCTCCAATACTCTCAGGATATCCCGGGCGCCAGATACCAAAGGGGCTCAGGCCGAACTTAACGTGAGGTTTTTCTTTCTTTATCTCTTTGTATAGACGCTCAATAAAAATGTTGACACTGTTTCTGCGCCAGTCGCCGCGTGACATTGTACCACCACTCGCAACATACTGCTTCCACGAAGTGGTGTCCGGAAAGTCTTCATTGAGATTGTAAGACGGATATGGATAGAAGTAATCGTCAAAATGCACCCCGTCTATATCATAGCGCTTCACAATATCCATCACAACCGCTACACCATGATCCTGCACTTCTTTCAGCGAAGGATCAAACCACCAATAACCTTCTTTAAGATGTAAGACTGTCTCGGGCATTTTTTTTACAAGTGAATGTTCTGATACCGGTCCGCCTACAATGTGGTGTGCTCGGTAGGGGTTGAGCCATACGTGTAGTTCCAATCCGCGATCGTGTGCAGCCTCCACCCAGAAGGTCAGCGGATCATAAAATGGATCCGGGGCTTTGCCCTGTTCTCCTGTAAGGTAATACGACCAAGGTTCAAGGTCGCTTTGGTAGAGTGCATCTGCCTGAGGGCGCACCTGAAAGACAACAGCATTGTAATTGTGTTCTTTGAGAAAATCCAGTAAATCAATCACTTCTTTCTTCTGCTGTTCTGTTGATAACCCGGGCTTGCTGGGCCAGTTGATGTTGGCTACGGTAGCTACCCACGCAGCGCGGAATTCTCGCGGCACTTTGAAGTCTTGTTGCGTATTCTGTGCCCATGCCGGAAGATTAAGAAAGAATGTGAAAAAGAAAACGATGGCAGTTTTTATAAAGGAGTTTTGGAGTTTCATTTTAGAGCGTTTTGCGATTGGAAATTACGAAAAACAGAGGAAAGGGGCTAAGCAAAGATGGCACGAAAGACTTGCTCATAATCTCTACGCGCCTTGTGGAAAAAATTTAACAACGAAGGCCGCAAAGGACTGCACGAACGACACAGAGACTTTCCTATAATTCTTTGTGTGCTTTATGAGAAAATCTTTGTGTCCTCCTGTTGTAAAAAACCTTCTAAACACGATTCCTTACAATTGCCTGTTAATAACTCTCTTAATTCCGTCTCTTAATCTGGCCACATTAAAATTAATCAGCAAACCCAATTCATAGTCTCCCAGTTTCATGCTGATAGGCACCTGTGCTAAATGAACATCATACAAAACCTCAACGGATTTCATCTTAATAGACCGCTTACTTTCAACGTTAGCTCTCCAATAATCCCGGTCCGAGAGCAGAATGCGCTTCCATAGCCGGGACCAATAACAATATTTGATATTGTATTATCGGCAAAAACCAAAAGAGTTTAAAACGGAGCGTTGCACTATTTTCCTTCCTCCAGATGCGCACATACTCTGCACCGTGGCTCGTAGATATCTTTTTCACCGAGAAGCACCTGGCTGGTAGCAGCCGTCTTACGGTAACTGACATTAGCAATATTGCCGCACTTTACACAGATGGCGTGCAGCTTAGTGATATAGTCTGCAATTGCCAGCAAATTGGGCATCTGGCCGAACGGCCTTCCTTTATAATCCATATCCAGCCCGGCAACAATCACACGAATACCCTTCAGTGCAAGCTGCTCACAGACATCAGCAATCTGATCGTCGAAAAACTGAGCCTCATCAATCCCCACAACATCAACATCCTGAGCATACATGAGAATTGACTGAGAATTCTCAATCGGAGTGGACATGATTTTATTCTCATCATGACTCACAATCTTCTCCTCATCATACCGGGTATCGATAGCAGGTTTGAAAATCTCCACCTTGAGATTTGCAATCTTAACCCGCTTCAGCCTTCTGATCAGTTCTTCGGTTTTCCCACTGAACATACTGCCACAAATCACCTCAATCCAGCCACGCCTTTCACCCGATAAATTAGGCTCTATAAACATTTTTGTTTATTATTATGAGTTACTATTAGTACCTTAGCTTTTATGCAAGGTTAATCTGATTTTTTCTGAATTCAAAAACAAATTACCTGCAAACCACATGCTTAATTTAAAGGAATTATGGACAGAGTGAAAACTCTTATTGAAAAACTTCTGCACCAGGCAGAGAGCAAAGTCTCTCCAGAGATTATGCTTGCAACCGTACAAATGCTCCAGGTCGAACTATCCGCTGCAAAATCAAGTGTACAGGTCAATTCCGGCAGAAGAGTGGCAGTAATGATGCCTTCATCGGTTGATGCTCCATTTGCTCCTTCAGAAGATAAAGCAGAAGAAAAAATTGTTGAAGTTCTTCAGGTGGACGAGAAAGAAATTGAAGAGGAGCTGGCTCAAATGAAGAAGAAGGCGGAGACCATACAGTCTTTGGGATATCATAACAACCCGGCGTTGCAACTCAATCTTTTTGACGAAGTACCAACCCTTTCTCACCAGGATCCGCTTCCGGAAGATGAAAAGCATCCATCTGAAAATATCGATTACAACAGCCTGGCAGAATACGAAGAAAATCTGAATGACAAACTGAAATCTGTCAAAAAAGAACTCTCGGAAACACTCACCTCAACACCGATTAAAGATTTGAAAAAAGCAATCGAAGTAAACGAGCGCTATCTGTTCATCAACGAACTCTTCCGCGGTGATGAATCAGTTTATGAAAGAAGTATCAAGACAATTCAAAGTTTCTCTAACTATGCCGAAGCCGAATTCTGGATCAGGCGGGAACTTAAAGTCAAAATCGGATGGCAGGATAACAATCCGATCGTAAAGCAATTTGATAATTTAGTCAGAAGGCGTTTTTCCTGATAAAATATCAGGGAATTAACTACTTGGATCTGAGCCACTGCTTTTCAATCCCTCTCTTAAGATTTTTTCCATATCCCTTTCATCCTCAATTAATCCCTTTACTTCGAGGATTCTCATATCTCTGGCATCTCTGAAGAATTCAGAAGCAAATATAAAATTGTTCAAATTCTCATGCTTACTAAAGAGTACGTCTTTACTGGTGCCCGACCACCCATTTCTGCCCTGATCCAGATAGAGAATATTCTCGCCAATTTCCATCACACTGTTCATATCGTGAGAGTTGACAACAGTGGTGATGTTATTTTCTTTGGTGATATCATGAATCAATGTATCAATCAGCCGTGAGGTGCGCGGATCCAGACCCGAGTTGGGTTCATCCACAAAAAGATATTTCGGTTTCAATACAATCGCTCTGGCTATTCCTACCCTCTTCTTCATACCACCACTAAGCTCATCAGGCCTTTTACTGTTAGATCCTTTCAAATCGACTCGCTCGAGCACAAAATTTACGCGATCCAGTTTTTCTTTCCTTTCCCAATCTGTAAACATATCTAACGGAAACATCACATTCTGCTCTACCGTCATACTATCAAAAAGTGCAGCCCCCTGAAAGAGCATTCCCAGCTGCTGGCGCAGTAATTTTTTGTCTTCGCTGCTCATGGTTACAAAGTCTCTGCCGTCGAAAAGAATTTCTCCGCTGTCGATCTTCAGCAGACCAACCATGCATTTTTGCAATACAGTCTTTCCACTTCCGCTGGCCCCGATAATGATGTTGATCTTTCCTTTTTCGAATACAGCATTCACCCCTTTAAGGACCTCCTTTGTACCAAATGACTTTTTTACATTTTTAATTTCAATCATAACAAAAGCCTGAAGTTGCTTTAGCCAAAAAAATACTTTTACAAAAACAGGTATGCGATTGCATAGTCTGCAATCAGAATCATAACACAACTGGTAATAACGGCGGCAGTACTTGCTCTTCCTATCTCCAGAGCACCTCCTCTCACATAATATCCGAAATAAGAGGAAACGCTACTAATGATGAACGCAAAGGTGTATGCTTTGGCCAATCCGATATATACATTCTTTATCACAAATCCACTCTGTAAGCCCCTGTCAAATGCATCAGCAGCCACTAATTCGCCTAACGAACTTGCAAGTCTGCCCCCGTAGATGCCTAATACCATGGAGATGATCACAAGGAGCGGAATGGTCAGGAGTGCCCCCAGAACTTTTGGAGCAACCAGATAAGATTTTGTGTTAATACCCATAATCTCCAGTGCGTCTATCTGCTCACTGACACGCATGTTACCGAGTTCGCTTGCAATCTTACTTCCAACAACCCCTGCCAACACAATACATATCAGTGTGGGTGCGAATTCCAGAATCACAGTATCTCTGACGATCAGGGCAATCGTTTCCTTTGGTATCAGCGGACTAACCAACTGATAAGCTGTCTGAACTGCGCTTACAGCACCCATAAAAATGGAGATGATTACTACAATGCCTAATGAACCGTAGCCAATTTCTACAGACTGATGCATGAACTCCTTCCAGTACATCTTTGAATTCTCGGGCTTTCTTATAGTGCCGCGCAGCATCAAAAGGTATTGTCCGAAAGAGGAAAATAGTTTCATAACACTATTACAACGAAAAAAATCGGCTATTCTTCTGTTTTACTTTTTCTCCAGCGACTTTTCTTTTCAACTTTTGGAGCCGGAGCATTCTTTTTTGACTTATTCTGGGCATCCAAAACTGATATCGCTACCATGTTATAAATGCTCCGCACGGGGCTGCCTAACTGCAATACATGCACCGGCTTTTTAAGCCCGAGCAAAATCGGTCCGACAGCTTCTGTACCGCCTACCTCTTGTAAGAGTTTATAAGCAATATTCCCCGAAGCGAGGTTGGGGAAGATCAACACATTCACATCGTTATCAACCAGTGAACTGAACGGATAGTTATCTTTTAAAATCTTTTTATTGAATGCTACGTTTGCCTGAATCTCTCCATCAACAATGAGCTTAGGATCGCTTTCTTTCACGATTTGTGTCGCTTTGGCAACCAGCTTCGCTTCCGGAGAATCGCTGCTGCCGAAGTTGCTGTAACTCAGCATTGCTACTACAGGGGTAATCCCGAAGTTACGGACTTCTCTTGCCACCATTAGGGCAATACCTGCCAGTTCCTCTGCAGTCGGGTTGAAGTTTACAGTGGTATCAGCAAGAAAAAGCGGACCTCTCTTGCTCATAATAACGTACATACCTGCTACTCTCTTTACGCCGGGTTCCAGACCAACAGTCTGCAGAGCCGGACGAATGGTATCCGGATAATTACGCGACAGGCCCGAAAGCATTGCATCTGCATCACCTGCTTCAACCATCATACAGCCGAAGTAGTTTCTGTCTTTCATCACCCTTGAAGATTCATACAGGTTAAACCCTTTGCGATGCCGTTTCTGGAAGAACAGATCGCCGTACTCTTTCCTTTTTGCGGCCATTGCCTCGCTCTTGGGATCAATGATTTTGAGATTTGTCAGGTCTACCCTGGTAGCCTCTGCAATCTGACGGATATTTTCTTCATCTCCGAGCAAAATCGGGTAAGCAATTCCTTCTTCCGCTACTAACTGTGCCGTTCTCAAAATCTTACTGTTTTCTGCTTCGGCGAACACAATTGTTTTTGGATCCTGACGCGCTCTTGAGCCCGCCATTCTCAGTAATCTGTTTTCTATTCCCAGGCGCTGCCTCAGTTCTGTTTCATACTGCTCCCAATCTGTAATCTTCTTGCGCGCTACTCCGCTTGCCATAGCCGCTTTTGCAACTGCGGGTGCCACGGTCATCAGCAAACGATCATCCATAGGCTTGGGGATAATATAGTTTGGTCCGTAAACCATATCCTTCTCATTGTAAGCCATCATCACAATATCCGGAACCGGAGACTTGGCCAATTCAGCCAAAGCTCTTACGGCGGCCAGTTTCATCTCTTCATTGATTTGAGTGGCTCTGACATCCAGCGCTCCTCTGAAGATGTATGGAAATCCCAAAACATTATTCACCTGGTTGGGATAGTCGCTGCGGCCTGTGGCCATAATCAGGTCTTTTCTGGCTTTAACCGCATCTTCATAGGAAATCTCAGGATCAGGGTTTGCCATCGCAAAGATCACCGGATTTTTTGCCATACTCTTTACCATGGCAGGACTCACAACATTGCCTACACTAAGTCCGATGAACACATCGGCGCCTTTCATAGCTTTTTCAAGCGTAAGTGTTTCATCCTTTGTAGTTGCAAATTTTTTCTTGATTTCATCGAGTCCTTGCCTGTTTCGGTGAAGAATTCCTTTGCGGTCAAAAACAAAGAAATTTTCAGGCTTTGCACCTACTGCCACATACAGTTGAATACAAGCCATTGCCGCTGCACCTGCACCACTCACTACAAATTTGACTTTCTCGATTTTCTTTTTCTGAATATCCAGCGCATTGATGAGAGCAGCAGCGCTGATGATTGCCGTGCCGTGCTGATCGTCGTGCATTACCGGAATCTTCAAACGCTTCTTCAGTTCCTGTTCTATATAAAAGCACTCAGGTGCCTTAATATCTTCCAGATTAATACCACCAAAAGTCGGTTCAAGAGATACTACAATATCAACAAACTTCACGGGGTCTGTCTCATTAATTTCAATATCGAAAACATCTATATCCGCAAAGGTTTTAAACAGCACTCCTTTCCCCTCCATTACCGGTTTCCCGGCAACAGGTCCAATATTCCCGAGCCCTAATACCGCGGTACCATTAGTAATTACAGCAACCAAATTGCCTTTGGCAGTATACTGATATGCTGTTTCGGGATTTTCCTTAATCTCCATACAGGGAATTGCGACTCCAGGAGAATACGCCAATGAAAGGTCTCTCTGCGTTTTAGCAGGTTTTGTGGGAACCACCTGAATCTTGCCCGGCCTTCCGTGCGCATGATAATCTAAAGCGGTTTCTTTTCGAATGACTTTTGACATAGAATTAAATAGTGGATTATAATTTTTGTTCGTTCTTCTTTTTTAGAGATTGTAAAGATAGCTGAATCATTTTTTAACCTCAGATCTGCATGCTGCACCCAACCATGCCATCATGCCCATACCATACATTATGGCATCTTCATCAACATTAAAGGTCGGTGTATGTCCGATTCTTGTGCCTAACTCTGCATTTCGTGTTCCTAAACGATAAAAACAAGCAGGAATCTCCTGCGAGTAATACGCAAAATCTTCTGCACCCATTCGCAACTCTGTTTCAGACACATTTTCCTCACCGGCAAATGCTTCCGCCAGTTTCCTGGCATCTGCTGTCAATTCGGGGTGATTTACCAGAAAGGGATATCCAACGTCTATGTGGACATTGATTTCGGCCCCGGTGGACTTTGATACACCCTCACATACGTTCCTGATCAAGTCGTGTGCCCTGAATCTCCACTCTTCGTTCATCGCTCTGAAAGTACCCATCATTTTTACTTCTGAAGGGATTACATTCGTCGTAAAGCCACCCTGAACAGATGTTATTGACAAAACAGAATGATTCAAGGGATCGTTTCTCCTGCTAATTACCTGTTGTAATGAAACAACTATCTGCGAAGCTGCATAAATTGTATCAACCGTCAGATGAGGAGCTGCAGCGTGCCCGCCTTTTCCTTTTACAGTGATGTAAATCTCATCTGCACTGGCCATTGCCTCACCACCTCTGAAACTGTAGGTGCCAACATCCAGAGTCGGGTGAACGTGCAATCCGAATATGGCATTAGGAACAGGGTCTTTTAATGCACCTGCTTTGATCATCAGGCTGGCACCTCCGGGGTTTTTTTCTTCTCCGGGTTGGAAAATCAGTTTAACCGTTCCGTCAAATTCATTTTTCAATTGCATTAAGATGCGTGCCGCACCCAACAATACCGAAGTATGCACATCATGTCCGCAGGCATGCATAACTCCGGTGTTTTGGGAGGCATATTCTACCTCGTTCTCTTCCTGAATCGGCAGGGCATCCATATCGGCGCGCAGCGCTACGGTATAACTGCCCGGGCTTTTACCTTCTATAATACCTACCACACCTGTCTCGGCCATTACCTTAAAAGGAATTCCGTATTCCTTGAGCTTGTTCTGAACAAATTTGGAAGTTTCGTACTCCTGATAACTCAGCTCGGGATGAGCGTGCAGATGCCGGCGCATGGCAATCACATCATCCTTATACTGCCGGGCAAGGTCTTTTATTTTCTGCATTAGCATGACGCAAAAGTATAACTCTTAGAAATGACCGTTATCATTACTTCAAAAAATATTAAACGGAAAAATGCTGTGAACTGAGAAAAATTAGTACTAGTTTTTGAGTATTAACGCGGATTCAAAATTTCGCCTCTCATACTTTCGGGGTCAAAATCTTTACCGGGATTCACTTCTATCGTCTCTTGAAGTAAATAGATTTTAGCCCCCCCGAGAATTCGTGAAATCTGAGTCTGATATTTTTCCGCTTCTTCTTTAGTACGGAAGTCTCCGAATTTCAGCCTGATGTATGGATTTGCAAACCACATGTAAGGTTTCTGGTTGGGAAAGCGTTGTAATAATTCAGCCCTTACCTTGAAAGCGTAGTTTTTATCGTTTGTATTTAAAATCATAAGTCTGTAACCTCTGACGTATCTGGCTTTAAGTTTAAGCGCTGCAGTATTCACTTCTGCCTCTTTTGCCTTCAGCATCGGCATACGGTAATCATTGTACACGATAATCCCGTTAGAAAGGGTGTCCGCTACCTGGGCGTTAACTCCCTTTACACCGAAACAAATTACAAGCAAAAAAATAATCCTTTTCATATTTCTAAAAGTATGGATTTGCAACCCAAAAGTTGCATCAAAGGTACTATTTCGCAAAAAACTCCTTACTTTCTTCCACAATCTTCAGACTGGAGCTGCAACCGATTCTGTCTGCTCCCGCATTGATTAGTTCTTTCGCAAAGCTGAACGAACGTATCCCTCCGGCAGCTTTAATCTTAATGGCATCAGCCAGATGATTACGCATCAACTGCACTGCGTGAATGCTGGCTCCCTTCTCTCCAAAACCGGTGGATGTTTTCATGTAATCAACTCCTGCAGCTCCGTAGATATCGCAGCATTTGATGATTTCATCGTCTGTCAATACTCCACTTTCGATAATCAGCTTTATAATCTTGCCCTTATTCTTCACCAAAGGCATTACGGTATTAATTTCATTAGCCAGAAATGTCCAATCGCCATTTTTAATTGCTGAAATGTTAACTACCATATCCAATTCATCGGCACCATCCACCATTGCCAGTACAATCTCGGCTACTTTCGCTTCAATAGCACTGTAACCAAACGGAAAACCAATAACAGTACAAGTGTTTACACCTGAGCCTTCAAGAAACTCTTTTGCTTTCTTCACGTATAAAGGCGGAATGCAAACTGATACAAATCCGTGTTGTCTAGCCTCATTGCAAATACGCTCAACATCAGCAAGCGTAGTCGTTTGTTTCAGAACTGTATGCTCAATGTATTTCTCAATATTCATATATGTATGTTTATAAAAATTCTAAGGTAATGATAAAGTAATCTTTATCTTCAACCCCCAAATAATTTAACGTCATGAGAAGAAAAACAAAACACTTTTTATCATTCATTTTATTTTTCTCATTTCCGGTTTCTTATGTATTCAGTCAGGCTACATCCGCGGTAAACGGTATAGCTGACGAACGTTCTACGATATACGCATTTACAAATGCCACTATCGTGCAGGATGCCGAAAATACAATCAATAACGGAACGCTGTTGATTCAGAAGAATAAAATTCTGGGAGTGGGTACCAACGTCGTCATTCCCAAAAATGCAATAGTAATAGACTGCGCAGGAAAATTCATTTACCCCTCATTCATCGACCTGTACAGTACTTACGGAGTTCCGACTCCACAAAGACCTGCCGGCGCAGGATTTAATCCTTTTCAGCAGGCACAACTCGAAACAAACAATAAAGGAGCCTTTTCGTGGAACCAGGCATTGAAGCCGGAAGTCAATGCTTCTACCCTTTTCACCGTCAGCGACAAAGATGCAGATGTTTGGCGCAACGCAGGTTTCGGAACTGTTCTGACCCACCAGAGGGATGGTATTGCCCGCGGAAGCGGTACATTGGTAACTCTGGCTAACAGCACTGCAAACTTCGCCATGCTAAAAGAAAAGGCTTCGGCTCATTATTCATTCAACAGAGGAACATCGGGACAGTCCTACCCTTCCTCGCTGATGGGTATGATTGCATTATTGCGTCAGACTTACCTTGACGCTCAATGGTATGCCAGCCTGCCAGAAGATAAACCCGGAGAAGGCAAGAACCTCAGCCTTGAAGCCTGGAACGATCTTCAGCAATTACCACAGATTTTTGAGGCTAACGATAAGTGGAACGACCTCAGGGCTTCGCGTATCGCTGAAGAATTCGGTAAGAAATATATCCTCAAAGGCGGTGGAAACGAATATCAACGTATTAAAGAAATGGCAGGAACGAATACAACATTTATTCTTCCGCTCAACTTTCCTGCTGCTCCAAAGGTGGATGACCCCACAGATGCCAGAAACGTAACACTTTCTACCTTGATGCACTGGGAGATGGCCCCCGGAAACCCTGCCGCATTTGAAAAAGAAAATATTTCATTCTGTCTCACTGCTGACGGGCTTAGAGATGCAAAGACTTTCTTCACCAACCTTAGGAAATCGATCGAATCCGGCCTTTCTGAAAAAGCTGCCCTCAATGCACTGACTAAAACTCCTGCTCAAACGATCAATGCATTTGACATGATAGGAAGCCTTGAGGCTGGAAAACTCGCCAACTTCATCATCACCAATAAACCGGTATTTGAGGAAGGAAGCATTATTCTGCAAAACTGGATCCAGGGTACTAACTACGACATGCACCCTGAGTCATGGAAGATAGTCACAGGAACCTTTGCTCTTGTCATCACAGACAAAGACGGCAAAAAAGCTAACTACACTCTTAATGTAAAGTCCGGTTCTTCTGCAGACGTAATTGCGAATGATACGCTGACAGCTAAATACTCCAATAACGGAAGTTTGGTTCAAATTTCATTCAGTCCCGTTAAGCAACAAAGAAGAGGACAGGGTAACATTGCGGCAGCCAGAGGCGGAGCTGCACCGACCGGAGCTACTATCCGTTTAACCGGAAAGAGCACAGGCAGTGTGTGGACGGGGACCGGGGTTGATACTTCCGGTTACGGCTTAACATGGGTAGCAACACTTACTAACAAAACTGCAGAAAAAGCTACTCCGGCCAAAGAGAAGAAAAATGATATTACTTCTGTAGTTAATTATCCGTTTGGTGCGTATGGTTGGACTTCAAAACCGGAGCAAAAAGACGTTTTGTTTAAGAATGCAACGGTGTGGACTTCAGAAAAAGAAGGTGTCCTACGGAATACGGATGTACTTGTTAAAAATGGAAAGATCGCTGCTATCGGTAAAAACCTGAAGAGTGCAGGCGCAACGGAGATAGATGCTACAGGCATGCACCTGACACCGGGAATCATCGACGAACACTCACACATAGCTGTACAATCCATCAACGAAGGCGGACAGTCGGTTACTTCTGAAGTGCGTATCGGCGACAACCTGAACCCCGAAGACATCAATATCTATCGTCAACTCAGCGGTGGTGTAACTACTTCACAAATTCTGCACGGTAGTGCTAACACGATCGGCGGACAAGCGCAACTAATCAAATTGCGTTGGGGTGTTAACGATACAGACCTGAAGTTTGCCGGGGCCGATCCGTTCATCAAATTTGCTTTGGGTGAAAATGTTAAGAGAACCACTTCGCAAAACAACAACCGTTTCCCGAATACACGTATGGGTGTTGAAGAAGTACTGATGGATGCGTTTACCAGAGCAAAGGATTATGAAAACCAGCTTAAGGCATGGAACAATCGTCCGAAAGGCAGCACCATGCTCCCCGTGAGAAGAGACCTTGAATTGGATGCGCTTGTAGAGATTCTAAACTCCAAGAGATTTATCACTTCACACTCTTACGTCCAGAGCGAGATAACAGCAGCTATGAGAGTAGCAGAAAAATTCGGATTCCGTTATAACACGTTCACTCACATTCTCGAAGGATACAAGGTAGCCGACAAGATGAAAAAACACGGAGTCAATGCATCCACATTCAGCGACTGGTGGGTTTATAAGATGGAAGTTGTTGATGCTATCCCTCAAAATGCGGCAATTATGACACGTATGGGTATCAATACGGCCATCAACTCTGACGATGCGGAAATGGCCAGAAGATTGAATCAGGAAGCGGCGAAAAGCATTAAATACGGTTTGAGTGAGGAGGAAGCACTTAAGATGGTGACCATCAACCCGGCAACGATGCTTCACGTTCAGAATAAAGTGGGAAGCATCAAAGTTGGAAAAGATGCCGACCTGGTACTGTGGAACAATAATCCTCTCAGCATTTATGCAGTAGCACAAAAAACAATGGTTGACGGTATTATCTACTTCGATCGTGAAAAAGACCTTGATATGAGGGCTAAAATGCACGACGAAAAGAACCGGCTTATTCAGAAGGTAAATAGCAGTGGAGCCCGTGGTGGTGCCGGAATGGGTGCCTCCGGTGGTTTTACTCCGCCGTTCAGCTACCTCGGAGTTGGAGACGATTATATTGATCAATACATGCAACCATAACCAAACTAAAAATCATAAAAGATGAAACATATATTTTTAATTCTCACGGTGCTGTTTTCGGGAAGTACGGTCTTCGCCCAACCGGACATTTATCCGGCTCCTGAAAACAAAGGGGTAATAGCGCTGACTAACGCTACTATCCACGTTGGTAACGGAACCGTTATCGAGAATGGCACGATAGTAATCAACGGATCAAAGATTGAAAAAGTCGGGGTAGGTGTATCCGCTCCTGCGAATGCCAAGGTATATAATGTGAAGGGAAAACAGGTTTATCCCGGACTAATTAGTTCGATTTCAAACCTCGGCATTAAAGAAGTGAGCGGTGGTGTTCGCGGTACTGATGACTATAACGAACTTGGTGACATCAACCCCAGTATCCGTTCAATCGTAGCCTACAATACCGATAATCAGATCGTCAATGTAATGCGGACAAACGGTATCCTGTTTGCTAACATTGTACCACAGAATGAATCTGGAGGAAGATCTTTGATTCCCGGAACGTCATCGGTTGTGCAATTAGACGCATGGAACTGGGAAGATGCAGCCTACAAAATGGACGGACAAATGCATCTGAACATGCCTTCTCTGACACAAAGATTCGGAGGACGTTTCGGTGCTTTCTTCTTTGGAGGCCAACAGCCACAAGGAAATGCAGCTGCTACCGGACTGAAGAGAATCGAAGAAGCGAAAGACTTCTTCCGCCAGGCAAAAGCATATCTCGAAGGTAATCACGGCAATACTACCAACCTGAAATTTGAAGCTACCAAAAGTTTGTTCGATAAATCGCAAAGCCTGTTCATCCACTGCGATGGCGTTAAGGAAATGCTCTTTGCAATCGACTTCAAAAAAGAATTCGGATTTAATGTGGTGATTGTTGGCGGTGCAGACTCCTGGCAGATTGCTGATATCTTGAAAGCAAATGATATCCCCGTTATCTTGGAACAGATGCACTCACTTCCGCAATCAACTGATGATGACGTTGATCAGCCGTTTAAAACACCATCAATGTTGCAAAAGGCTGGAGTACTCTTCGCTATCTGCGATGTGGACAACACAACACGTGGCCGCAACTTATCTTACAATGCCGGCACTGCTGCCGCATACGGACTCACAAAAGAACAAGCGCTGAGTGCCATCACGTTGAATGCGGCCAAAATCCTCAGAGTTGATGATAAAACCGGAACTATAGAGGCAGGTAAGGATGCTAATATCATTGTTAGCGAAGGAGATATCCTCGATATGAAAGAAAGCGTTGTAGAACTGGCTTTCATTCAAGGCAGGAAAGTGAACCTAGATAATAAACAGACTCAATTGTCAGACCGTTACCAATACAAATACGGTATTAAACTGAAAGAACCGGCGAAGTATTAATTGAATAAATTTTAAATGGAAACCTGCAAGGCTGTAAAGTTTTGCAGGTTTTTTTTATTTATAGAAGGAAGAGGCATGAGCGAAACCTATGAGGTTTCGAAAAACCTAAAAGGTTTTAAACCCGGCACACACTCCAAAGTCATCCTGAACTTGATTCAGAATCTCTCATTTACTTGAACAGATGCCGTATCAATCACGGATAGTTATCGGGACAGCATGACGATGATTAGGTAGGTTATTACCGGTATTGGTAAGCACTTGCATACGGGTGTGTGAAATAGGATACGAAAACACATCCTTTATCTGTGCTTATCTGCGAAATATGAGAGAAACATCCCCCTACTCACTTTCCCCGGTAACTCTCTTCTTCAATGTCTTTAGCACAGGAACGAGATCGGGAGTCAGTTTGAAAAAGTAAACGGTGCCTCCAAACAACACGATAAACAACAGGCTTCTTAAAATGATAGCAGGGAAACCATGCATAGATTGAAAAGCATAATAGCAAATAAAATAAGACACACCCGCAAAGAAAACACTATACAACATATTTACTGAGAAGGGATGCATTCTGAACTTTGCATAAAGGAAAACAATACGAACAATATTATAAACTGCCATTGCAAAAAACATAGAAACACCGGCTCCCACAATACCAATCTTCTTCACGAGAATATAATCTAAAGGAACTATCACAGCCAAAAGCACCATTCCGCTAACAAATTCAAATCTCCAGTAAGAAGATGTGCTGATGATCTGAGAGTTGATGCCTGTACCCAGATCTACTATCCTCGCGAGGCCGACAAAAAAGAAAACCCATAAGGAATCCAGATAGGCCGGTTGCAGGTGAAACGACTCAACAATATCCGAATAACTCAGCCATATCAAAAGAAAAATAGCCAATGACCCGATTAATAAGTTCAATCCCGACCGGTTATAGATTCTCTGAATCTTTTCATGATCCTTATCCTTCCATGCCTGTGAGAGCACGGGTGTGGCTGCGGCTACCGCTCCACGCTGAGGTGCCTGTACAAGACTGCCTACAACAAGACCGAGAGAGTAAATTCCCGCTTCATCCGTCCCCAAAACTGACATTATAATCAGCATATCTATAAAATTCGCAACCATATAAACAATACCTCCGAAGTAAGAGATGACAGCCATTGCCCTCATCTTCTTATAAAACTTGCGGGTAACGTTACTTATGGTCAGCGTAAACGGGAATTCCTTCCTTGCCATCAAAAAAATCAGAAGTATCAGGGCCGTAACTCCGAAGGTCAGCGAATACAATTTGATAAAGGCATCAAACCCATCTATAACCTTGAAACTTAACAAGAGAATCAACCCCAATACCAGGCCTTTGAATAACAATTCCCTGAGAAAAGTAGTGAAGACAGATTCTCTGATATTCCAGGCGAAAGCTTCAAAAAGAGAGAAAAAAAGTATCCCGAAACTAAAAGGGAATATCCAATTAAAATACTGTAGAAATAAAGGAGAGTTGGTAGCAAACTTCCGCACAATCAGATCTTTGAAGACTACACCACCCAACACTACCAGGAGAAAACCTATTAAACTGATGACTATCGTCCAGGCCATCAGGTCAATTTTCTTTTTCGGAAGACTATCCTTATAATAGGGATAAAACTTGTACACCACTGTTATCATTCCCATATTGGCAAAAGCAAACATCAGGTTACCGACTGCCAGAAAAATAGTGGTCATGGCATATTCGGAAGTTGAAAATGGAGAGCCCTGTCTTGTAAACAGATAAGTGTTGACAAACCCGGCCAAAAATCCGGCGTATACCAAAACAGTGGATAATATACTCTGCCTTCTGATTTGTGACATGGCCGGACGGGTTAAACAATTGATTAGTTCTGCGCAAAACTGTCATAAAAAAACTACAAAATCAATTTTAATCTATGGAATCGACCGCTACCTATCATCAAAGAGTTAAATAATCAAAATGAACAATTGTCAAATATTTTGATTTCATTATATACCTTCATACAACTTTGAGAGGAAATCGGAACTCTTTTACTAAACAAACTTTTCTAAATGACGAAGAATAGTCTTATTTCCTTTTGTTCCATCTTTTTGACATTGATAATGTTGACTATGAACACAAACGGACAAGATCCTGAGTATAAAAAAGAATGGGCTGAGGTGGAAAAAGCCATTTCGAATAGATTACCACAAACTGCGATTGCAACAATTAATCAAATTTATCATTCTGCCAGGCAATCAGACAATGAGCCTCAGATTGTGAAGTGTCTTTTGTATAAAGCCTATTATGGCAGCAATCTTCAGGAAGATGCTGAAAAGGCAATGATCGATAGTATGCGTATGGAAATCGATAAAGCTTCGCAACCTGCTAAGTCTGTTCTTCAGAATATCACAGCTCAATACTATCAGAATTATTTCGCACAAAACCGTTACCGGCTGTATTCTGCCACTGAAACTGTCGATTTTCAAAAAGACGATATAGATACCTGGAGTAAGGAAGATTTTTTTCGGGAGATTTCCTCGCTATACCGCGAAAGTCTGAAGGATGAAAGGCTGAAGACGATTCCGGTAGACCAATTTGACGCCATCATCTCTAAGGGGAATGCCAGACAACTGCGCCCTACCCTTTTCGATTTGTTGGCCCATCGTGCTCTGTCTTTCTTCGTCAACCCCGAAATAGCAATTACAAAAGCTGCCAATGCTTTTGAAATCACCGATCCGGCAACATTTGCTCCGGCAAGAGCATTTATAAAAGTAAAGTTCCCAACATCAGACACTTCATCCCCTGCTCTCATTGCTCTTGGTATTTATCAGGAACTGATCGGATTGCACATGAACAGCATTGATGCGTTAGTGGATGTAGATCTGGAGAGGCTCAAATATGTATTCGACAACGCACGTATGCAAGGAAAGGATGAACTGTATATGGCAGCCCTTCAGAATATTTATGAAAGCTATAAAGACCCCTCGGTTGCCTTAGCGGGGTACTTTTGGGCTGAGCAACTTATCAATACAGTTGCAAAAGAACAGGATCCTGCAAAGAAAGGCCGGCGGATGGTTGAGGCTATGGATATACTCAGGAGAGTGTACAAAGATTATCCTAAAAGCGAAGGAGGTACCTATGCTTTCAACCTTATCAATGAAACAGTATTTCCTGCCATCAGGCTACAATTAGAGAAAGTGAATGTTCCGGGAAAAGACTTCAGGGCCTTAACAGGATTTAAGAATGTGGATACTGTTTACTTGCGTGTTGCACGACTGACACCAAGGCTCAAGAATCAGATAAGCAATAGCAGGAACCTGAAGAATGTTTATGCTACTGCAGCATCTATTAAAGAATGGACACAGCCTTTGCCTTCAATAAAAGATTATCTCGAACACTCTGCAGAAATAAGAGTGGAAGGATTGCCTGTTGGAGAATATTTACTGATAGCATCAACGAAAAAGAACTTTGGAGACGAAAAGTCTGTGCTGTCTGCTTCAGAATTTTATGTATCCGATATCAGCTATATCCGAAACGAGTCTGATCTTTTGGTACTGAACCGTTCTACAGGAGCACCTCTTGACAAGGCAAGAATAAAAGTATGGGCTGAGAGCTATAATTATAACAGCCGCAAGTATGAATACAAACTCCTGACACACCTGGAAACTGATGCAAAGGGACATGCGACACTTCCCAAAGATCTGAATGCTTCCATCAGATTTGAAGTTTCCTACAAAGACGATTATCTGTTCTTAGATAACCGCGAGTATTATTATGCGTACACAGGAACACCCGAGAGCAGGGATTCTCTCTTATCGCTGCAGGAATATGAGAAGAAATACACACGCATGTTCTATTTTACAGACAGGAGCATCTATCGTCCGGGACAAACTGTTTATTTCAAAGTAATAGGTATTACCCGCGACAGGGAATCAGGCCTTTACAGACTTCTGGCTGATAAATTACCGCTCAACATAACGTTGTACAATACCAACGGGCAGAAAGTCGATTCCGTCAGGGCTGAGCTAAATGACTTCGGATCGCTGGCAGGGAAATTCACACTTCCGCAAAACCAGCTCAATGGAACTTTCAGAATCAGTGTGGATGGATACAGCACTTACTCACATTATATCTCTGTTGAAGAATACAAGAGGCCAAAGTTTTATGCTGAAATCGAACAGCCTGAGCAATCTTTCAAAATCGACGATACCATTCAAATCAGGGGAAATGCAATAGCCTATGCAGGAAATACTGTTGATGGTGCAAAAGTAACGTACAGGATTACACGGATGGCCAGATTTCCATACCTGTGGCGTTTCTGGAGGATAGGAATCCCATCCACATCCTCGCAGGAAATTGTAAACGGAGAGACTGTTACCAACGCCGACGGTTCTTTTTACATTACCTTCAGAGCTATACCCGATCTGGCACTGGATCCTGAGAACGACCCTATATTTGATTACCGGATTTCCGTTGATGTGACAGATATCAACGGGGAGACAAGAAGCGCTGAAGCTACGATTCCGGTTGGATACAAATCGCTTAACCTTTTGCTTGCCGTGACGAACAAAGGGACATATCGTTCCACCGACTTCAGAAAGATTACCGTTGCTGCTCAAAATCTCAGCGGTAAACCGCAAAATGTTTCTTCAGCTTTAAAAATTTATGAACTCAAATCTCCCGGAAGAATGCTCAGGGAAAGGTTATGGCAGACACCTGACACAACTGTAATGTCAGAAAAGGAGTTCGTTAAGTATTTCCCTAATGATCCATATCGCGATGAGGACCAACCCGAAACCTGGGAAAGAGGCAGAGCAGTATATTCATTGATCGATTCTATCAATGGAACCGGTGAGTTTGCTTTACAGAAAGGATTGAAATCAGGATGGTATGTCGCTACCGTTAGCTCAGAAGACAGATACGGAAATCCTGTTGAAGACGTGAAATACTTTCGTGTCTTTGATCCGCAAAGTAAGAAACTGCCGGGTGATGATTTCTTCTTTTTATCAGACAAATCTGTTACCGGCCAACCCGGTGAAACCAAAACCGTGTACATAGGATCATCGGCAGATATCTACTTATTCACTGAGATGGTAACCCAAGAAGAAACAGAAAGGTCGAAAGATGAGATGGCGCTGACAAGGCTTAACAACAAAATGCAGCCTTTTGATTTTTCAATAAACGAATCAGACCGGGGAGGATATGCGAAAAACTTCTTCTTCATAAAAGATAACCGATTCTACAGCGCTCAGATATATGTAGCCGTACCATGGGATAACAAAAAGCTCGACATCCGCTTCGATACTTACAGAGAAAAAACAATCCCGGGCAGCGAAGAACAATGGAAGATAACCATCAGCGGGAAGAATAATTCAAAAGTAGCAGCCGAACTGCTTGCAGGAATGTACGACGAGTCTCTTGATCAGTTTAAACCTCAAAAATGGAATCCGTTGAATGTCTGGAGCAATTTTTATCCGCGTTCGTCATGGGTTACTTCGGGGAATTTTACTTCCATAAACTCATCAAATTATTCTTATGAGCGTAATTACAAAAATTACCCGTCGAAGACCTACGATTACATTGTTATGCTGAGCTACTACTCCGGATCCGGTATTTTCCGTCCGATGAGAAACATGGCGATACTTAAATCTGAACCGAGTGTGGCTGTTGATGAAGCTACAGAGAATATGGTTCAGTATAATCGCGAAGCTCCATCTGGAGGTGGCAAATTGGATGAGATTATTCAACCTACTCCTGTTGAAAACTCGGAAGTCATAGAGGCAAAAGAGCAAGAAAGTGAGGCCCCTCCTGTCAAAATAAGATCCGATTTCAGAGAGACAGCATTCTTCTTCCCTCAACTCAGAACAGACGAAGAAGGAAACGTTTCATTTTCCTTTACCATGCCTGAGGCACTAACCAAATGGAAGCTGATGGCGCTGGCTCATACCCGGGATCTGTCTTCCGGATATGCAGAGAAGTCTGTCGTTACTCAAAAAGATCTGATGGTAATGCCCAATGCACCACGTTTTTTCAGAGAAGGAGACAGTGTTGTTTTCTCAGCCAAGGTGGTCAACATAACCGATCACGAAATTTCGGGTAGAACAAGTTTTCATCTGCTCAACTCCTCTACCCTGTTGCCTGTCGATGGATGGTTCAAACTGAATTCCGATACGCAACCTTTTACAATTCCTGCAGGTCAAAGCGTAGCAGTAAGTTTCTCTTTTGTAGTTCCGAAAGGATTTAACGATGTTGTCACTTACAAAATAGTAGCAGAAACCACCGGCATGAGCGACGGCGAAGAAGCTTTAATACCGGTAGTTACTAATAGAATGCTGGTGACAGAAGCACTGCCACTGCCGATGAAGAGAACAGGTTCTCAGAATTTCGTCTTCGAAAAACTGAAGAACAGCGGAAATAGTGCTACTCTTTCTAACTTCGGACTAACGGTAGAGTATACACCGAATCCCGCATGGTATGCCGTACAGGCACTGCCTTACCTGAATGAGTATCCTTACGAATGTACTGAACAGATTTTCAACCGTTACTTTGCCAATGCGCTGGCAATGCATATTGCAAATGCTTCTCCCAGACTCAAAGAGGTCTTTGAAAAGTGGCGCCAGCTCGGACCGGATGCATTCATGAGTAATCTCCAAAAAAATCAGGAACTCAAATCGGTTCTTCTCGAAGAAACTCCATGGGTAATGGCAGCTAAGAGCGAAGAGCAACAGAAGAAGAATATTGCACTGTTGTTTGACCTTAATACCATGCGCGGGCAATTAGGTCGGACCTTACAAATCGTGAAGGAAAGACAAACGCCGAATGGTGGTTTCCCATGGTTTACTCAGGGTCCTGATGATCGCTACATCACCCAGTACATATTGGCAGATATGGGTCATCTGAAGCAATTAAAAGCATGGCCAAAAGGAAGTGAAGCAGACCTCAACATCATGGCTAACAAAGCTCTCAAATATCTCGACCGGCGTATTGCTGAAGACCTGTCCAATCTGAAGAAAATTAAAAACTTTAAGCCCGAAGACAATCATCTGTCTTATATAGCTGTCCACTACCTCTACACGAGGAGCTTCTTTAAAATGATCGCCGTATCTAAAGAAGGACGCGAGGCATACGACTATTTCTACGATCAGATAAAGAGGTACTGGAAAACACAGAACCTCTACTCGCGAGGATTAATTGCGCTCATCCTCCACAGATCCGGAGAAACAAAAATCAGCAACGCTATCCTGAGATCGCTCAAGGAGAATGCGATCGTCAATCCTGAACTCGGTATGTACTGGAAAGAACTGACACAACGCAGTTTCTGGTGGTACCAGGCACCAATTGAAACACAATCTGTAATGATAGAGGTATTCTCGGAAGTGGGTAATGATGCTGAGGCAGTAGGAGAATTGAAAACCTGGTTGCTCAAAAATAAACAGACGAATAACTGGAAGTCGACCAAGGCCACTGCAGAAGCAGTGTATGCGTTGTTGTTGCAAGGCGAAGACTGGTTCTCCGCTGAAAAGAATGTGAAGATCACTCTTGGAGATCTTGAATTTGACAATAAGAATGAAATACAGGAGGACGGAACAGGATACTTCAAGAGAAGAATTGACGGAGCATACGTTACTCCTGATATGGGCAATATCAACGTTACCGTTACACAGGAAGGCAGTAAACCCGGAGAGATTAACCCTTCATGGGGAGCTGTTTACTGGCAATACTTTGAAGATCTGGATAAAATCACCTTTGCGGAGACTCCTTTGAAACTAAGTAAGAAATTATTTGTTCAGAAGAATTCCGACCACGGGCCTGTGCTCTCCCCTGTTAACGAAGGAGATGAATTGAAAATCGGTGATAAGATTACCGTAAGGATTGAGCTGCGGTCTGACCGCGATATGGAGTACGTACATATGAAAGATATGCGTGCTTCAGCCATGGAGCCCGTTGATGTTCTCAGCGGTTACCACCGTCAGGGAGCCCTCGGATATTACCAGAGTACAAAAGATGTCAGCACCAACTTCTTCTTCAATTACCTGCCCAAAGGCACCTATGTATTTGAATACTCCATGTTTGTAACTCACGCCGGAGATTTCAGTAATGGCATCACTTCTATTCAGTGCATGTATGCACCTGAATTTACCGCACACAGTGAAGGGGTAAGGGTGAAGGTTAGTGATTAGTTATAAGTGATGAATTATGAGTTTTCAGGGGGATGGTCGTGAATTTTAACTTCTTTTCAAGACTGATTAAACCTTTTGGATTTTTATTATTCTGACCTTTGCAAACTGAAAATTTTAAACCTTTAATTGAAATGAAAAAGATTTTTTTACTCTTGACAATTGCCTCCATGGCTGTTTTTACTTCCTGCAATTCAGGTTCTGAGGCAAAGACAGAAACAGAAACTGAAGCTATTTCTGACGGACATAACAGTCAGAATTCTCTGGACTGGGCCGGAATATATCAGGGAACACTCCCGTGTGCTGATTGTGCAGGAATCAAAACTACTCTCGAACTGAAGAATGACAATACCTACACGCTTACGCAAGAGTATATTGACAGAGACACATTCAACGAAAACGGAACTTTTGGTTGGGATGCAGACGGCTCTGTCATCACGCTTTCTTCTAACGGACAGAAATACAAAGTTGGCGAAAATATTTTATTCGCACTCGATCAGGATGGCAATGTTGTTACCGGCGATCTGGCTGAAAACTACAAACTGAAGAAGAACGTTGATTAGTACTCTTAAGGAAATTTCACCGGCTATTTTAACGACAATATTTAAGTTCTGTTAAGAAATAGCATGTTATTTGTTTGCAAGGCTATAGAAATATAGCCTTGTTTGCAATGTTACTGTTTAGAATACTCAGATTTTTAAAAGATTACGGGTTGCTGACCATTGGAGCTCTCCTGACGATTATCGGTGCTTTAATTCTCATGCACGTACTTCACAACACAGGGAAACACTCCGGAATTGCTGCCCTCATAATCGGAATTGCTGTAACGGTATATTCAATTTTCTTCAGAAAAGACTTACATTTTATGGAGAATTGAAATCGACTTTAATGCATGAGTTTTAATCCTGTTGGCTGAAACTTTCAAAGCCTTTTTGTTTTAAATAATTCTATTTCATTTAACTTGTCGCCTGCCATACTTGATTTATCCCTAAGAAAAATCATTTGCTGATGAAGACTATAACTACAAATCATCTCAAATTTTTAAAAGATTTAAAAACGAATAACAACCGCGAATGGTTCAAAAAGAACAAGAGTCGTTACGACAAAGTTAGAGAGGAAGTTAAAGGTTTCTTCGAAGCCATTTATCATGAGATGCAAAAGACCGACAGTCTTCAGGAGTTTCACATGCACCGCATCTATCGGGACCTTCGTTTCTCGCAAGACAAAACTCCTTACAAAACGTGGTTCCGACTTTATCTTGGCAGAACTAAGCCTTTGTTGAGAGGTGGTTATTATCTCAATATAGAACCGGGTAAGAGTGCTGTCAGCGGTGGATTCTGGAAACCGAAGAGTAAAGACCTTCTTAGAATCAGGAGGGAATTGGCTATAGATGCTCAACCTTTGAGAAAGATTTTGGTATCTGCCAAATTCAAAAAATACTTCAGCGAACTGCAAGGCGAAGAATTATCTTCTGCCCCGCGCAGTTTTAATAATGATGATCCTGCTATCGATTTGCTCAGGAAAAAACAGTTTATCGTAAGACGGTATTTTACAGATGAAGAAGTTACTGCTCCCGGATTCTTCAAGGAAGTAATCAACACCTTCCTTGCTCTTCGTCCTTTTTTTGATTATATGTCGGAAATACTCACAACCGATGAAAACGGAGAGAGTCTGTATCACTGATTTTAAATATTAACCGGTTATTATTTAAAAATGCTACTTCCCCGGGCTGTAGAATCATCTACGGGCTGGAATAATTTCGTAATTTTATGAATTGCTGCAAGCTGAGGTTATCGCTTCCCGACTATTCAGGGATGAGGAAAGTCCGGCCAGCACAGGGCAACACACCGGTTAACAGCCGGTCCGGGCTCAGCCCGGGAGATAGTGCCACAGAAAATTACCGCCCCGGCTTAGCCGTGGTAAGGGTGAAAACGTAAGGTAAGAGCTTACGGAGATTCCGGGTAACCGGAGTTTCGGGTAAACCTTGTGTGCTGCAATGCCACGTAGGTTCCGGTTGGCGCTTCGTGCGCTAGGCAGGCGGCCCGTCTGCCATTGGTTCGTCCAATACCGGAATGGGTAGGCAGCTATGATCATCTGCAGTAATGCGGTGGCCAGATAAATGATAACCGTCGCGCCCCTGGCGTGATTACAGAAGCCGGCTTACGAGGCTTGCACTTTATTAAATTTTGGGGCTGTCTTTTCAGGCAGCCCTATTCTTTTTACCGGACAAAAACAACATCTTTTCTTCAAAGCAACCATTAGGCGATTAATGTTTAAACAAATAAAAAAGGCTGCGAGAACTCGCAGCCTTTTAATAAACTATAACCAATTAATATTTAGTTAGACAACGTCATCTCAACCCTTCTGTTCTGTGCACGTCCGGCAGCAGTATTGTTATCTGCAATCGGATTTTCGATACCGTGTCCTGCAGAAGTAATGCGGCTCTCGTCGATTCCTTTAGATACCAGATAATCTTTTACACTCTTAGCACGAGCTTCAGAAAGCTTTTGGTTAAAATCTGCTTTACCTGTATTGTCAGTATATCCGTCAACAGAAATCTTGTAAGTCGGATTGTCTTTCAACACTTGTACCACTTCATTCAGCGGTCCATAAGATTTTGCCATCAGTTTGCTGCTGCTGGTGTTGAAGAATACATTCTTGGCAGCCTCAGTTACTTTCGCGATTGCAGTCTCTTCAACAACAGGGCATCCCTTGTTTGAAGCAGGTCCGGCTTCGTTAGGACATTTATCAACTTCATCGTTTACACCATCTCCATCGCTGTCAGGAATCGGGCAACCCTGGTAACGCGCAACACCCGGTACGTTCGGACATTTATCTTCTTCGTCGTTGATACCATCTCCGTCACTGTCAGGAATCGGACAACCCTGGTACTTAGCAACACCTTTCTGGTCTGGGCACTTATCATCAATATCAGCGATTCCGTCGCCGTCGCGGTCAGGACAGCCTTTCAGCGAAGACGGACCTGCTGCATCAGGGCAACGATCATCATCATCTGGAATTCCATCACCATCACGATCAGAAACCGGGGGCGGTGGCGGTGGTAATACTACTGTTTCCTGTACTTTCTTCTTAGCAATTGTAGCAGCGACACCGATGCTGTGGTAGAAGTGGTAGCTTCCGCGTGAAGTTACCGGGATACGATATTGTGAGTTGAGAAGCATGAACGCCTCATCAGAAAAATTTACCTGCAGACCTACTCCGGTAGGAATAAATGCAGCGTAGTTTTTCAGATACTTACTAAAACCAACACCGAGATCTGCAAATGGTGTTACCCAGTAATAATCTGATAAGAGTTTCAAATTCAATGATCCAGTGGCTTCCAAGTAGAAATTATCTGCATTGAAAGCGGGCATCCCTGTTATAGGGTAATCTACGAAGTTTACACCCAGACTTCCGGCAAAATCAACGTGATTCGACAACCCTTGCAGGTAATTCAAAGCCAGACCCGGAGTCATGTGGTTGCTGTTGAAGAAATTTCCTTTCTTGAACATTTCAACTACACTGGTATTGCGCAATACAGATGCAGCATGAAAATCAGTCAGAGTGAAGCTTAATCCCAAAGCCTTACCTTTAGTGTAGTCCTGTTTTACTGAATTACCAGATTGTGCCTGAACCCCAAGTGAGAACAGTACCACTAAAGAAAATAAGCAAAATTTTTTCATAACTATTCTGAATAATATTTGGCGCAAAAATAGCGCTTCTTTTAAGAGTAGGAAATTTTTTATTTCTATCCGGAATAATCAAAGTTTGCCAGCTGCATCAGACTCTGTAATCTCTACATGAATAATGCCTCTTGACAACATGTCCAGCTCTTTTGCAGCAATATAAGAGAGATCTATCAGGCGTTTATTTTTGGGATGCATTCGATCTGTGATTTTAACCAATACCGACTTGCCGTTTCGTGGATTCAAAACCCTGAACCACTTATTAAGGGGTAAAACGTTGGAAGCAGCGGTCATTTTCATCTTATCATAGAGCTGTCCGTTACTCATTTTCCGGCCGTGAAACTTATCATGATAATAACTGGCGATACCCTTGTAAACCTTTTTCTCTTTTACAGGAACAACAACCAATGAATCAGTTTCCATCTGCAGAGTATCAACCTCCTGCCCAATGCCGCAGAATGGCACAGCAAAAAATAATAAACAAATAAAACTAAAACGCCATATAATCTTTTTCTGAATCATCATATTTTGAAACTATAAATCCTGCTGCCCTCACTTCTCGAAACCCCTCAGAATACTGTAGAAACTGGTTTAGTTCTTCGCAAAGTACTTCTCAATCAGGCCTGCATCCCGGTTGTAGATATCCTCATAGAAACCAATCTTTCCGTCATTCTCGTCGCACGTAAAGTAATCTATATAAAGAGGAAACTTATTTTTAATATAAATCGTTTTCCTGGCCTCTGTTTGCAACCAGGTATTAACGCTATCCATGTTGTATGCCAGTCTTGAGCCCGAACTCAATGTACTGTCCCGGGTGGTAATTATTTCAGCCAGATCTTTCCATTTCTGCACACGCACACATCCGTGACTCAATGCCCTGTTGCTGTTTGCAAATAAATAACGCTGATTAGTATCGTGCAGGTATACACTATAGGGGTTGTAAAAGTTAAACTTAAATATTCCCAGTGCGTTGTCATCTCCGCTGCCCTGGATTATTCGCCATGGAATACCGGTTTTGTATTTAGTCCAGTCGACACTAAACGGATCTATTTCCTCCCCGTCATTCGTGAAGAGATTATACCCCTTCCTTGCGAGATAGCCGGGATCCTTTCTTAACTGCGGTAGAATTTCATCCTTAATGATACTCGCCGGGATAGTCCATACCGGGAAAGTGACCATATTGTTGATAACTGAAACAAGTGTAGGGGTAGGTGTTGTGGGCTTACCCACCACAATTCTCGACTGTAGTTTCAATTCATCATTAACCCAAACATCCAGCCTGAATGATGGAATATTTGCCCAAATATAGCTCGCAGGCATTTTACCCCTTGCCCGGTACTTGTCCATTGTCAGTGCAATCATGCGGAATTTTACCTCATCCGACATGTTCAATGAATTGATTGTCTGTTTTCCCACTTTTCCATCGGCTTCAATGCCAGCTTTCTCCTGATATTTTTTTACGGCGCGCGCATAGGTCAGTGAATCCGGATATACCGTCACTGAATCACCAAATCCGGCACGCAGTAACCTCGCGTAAACATTTTTCCTGAGATTAACGGCATTACTGTCAGGGAACTTAATTCTTGCATAACGTGCAGTATCCATTTTGCTCACGAAGGCCGGAATTAATTTTTTCAAGTTCTTATATGGAATGATATTCGGCTCTACACTTTCAAGAACGGGAGTTAGATTTCCTGAAGTAAAAACAGCATTCAGGTTTTTATAAAAGAATGAATCCCGTGCGCCTGATTGGTACAAGATAGATGTGCTGTCCGGCGTCATAATGCTTTGCTTCAGGTCTTTCAGTAACCTGAAAAAGGCATCCGTTGAGAATACATCCAGCCTGGTCCACACCACTGCATCCATAAAAGCGAGCGAATCTTCTTTCAGGCGGGTATGCAAAGCTTCTATTTCTTTCAGATGATAATCAGAAGGAAACAATCCGTAATTCCTGACATTCTTCACAAAATTGTATAATGAGTCTGCCAGCGGATTCTTTATCTCCTTGCTACTCCAGATGCTTTTATAGTCATTTTGTTGATAAAAAAGGTTTGTCAATGTATCCAGGTACAGAAGTGTCGAATCGTCCAGTTGTCCTCCGTTATCTACAGCCCAACCTGTAAGTGTACGAATATTTTGGGATACCGTTTCATCCATTTCTTCAGGTGTCAGCACAATAACGGATTCTTCTGGAGAACCACACCCCTTGCAAGAAAAGAGAATCACCAGGCTTGACATAAGAATTCCTAAAGCCAATCGGGTACGCATACGACTCAAATTCGTTTTACTGAACGAAAGCTACGCTTTTTTCTGTTGTTTCTTCAGTTCTTCAAACTTTTTTACCATTTCCATGGTAGCGGGACAGTACTCAATGTTTTGCTTGTGGAGATAGAAATAATCTTTAAACGGCCGCTTCTGCAGATGAGGAAAACCGGCACAATCGGCAGGGCGTACTTCGTAAATAGTACACTTATTCGTCTTCAAATCGAGAAACTGACAAGGACGCGATTTGTTTACCCACGACCGGCTTTCTCGTTCATACACCAGCCACTTTTTCTTGAATTCTGTCGGTGTCATCTTCAGGTAGGTTGAAATCCGCTCTATGTCGGCCTTAGTATAGGTTGGTGTCATCACCTTGCAGCAATTCGCACAGTCTAGACAGTTAACTTTCTCCCACGCAGTTTTTTCGGCATCGGCCAATAACGGAGCATCCTTCTCGGAGATGGTGTCCTCGTTTCTGGTGATAAACTGACGTAGGCGTTTTCTGTTCTTCTGAAACTCTTTTGCATGGTGCCTTAATAAGTTGTTAGCCATTAATAGTACTAGAATTGATATTTTTGGTTATGTAAAAGTAGTAGTTAAATATACATTGGCAACTATGAAATTACTTTTTAATAATAATGTGGAAGGAATATATAAAAGGTTTTCGCAACCATTTGTTGCTGGAAAAGTCACTTTCAGGCAATACTGCCGATGCTTACGTGCATGACGTGGAGTTGCTGACCCGGTGGCTGGAGGACAATGAAAAGAACATCCAGCCTGCAAAAATTACTTACCAAGACCTCTCTGCATTTATTACTTATATTCATCAAATAGGCTTCACTCCTACCTCGCAAGCCAGAATCACTTCGGGCATCAGAAACTTCTTTGCCTATTGCATGCTCGAAGAGATTATTTCTGACGATCCATCTGCTTTGCTGGAGACACCCAGGCTTCAAAGAAGGCTGCCTGACTTTCTAACTGTTGAAGAAATAGAGAAAATCCTCAATGCGATTGATGTCAGTACTCCGGAGGGAGCGAGGAATAAGGCAATCATTGAGACGATGTACAGTTGCGGACTGAGGGTCAGCGAGGTGACCGGACTATTGATTTCGGGAGTTTATTTTGAAGAAGGTTTTATTCGTGTGACGGGGAAAGGTGATAAGGAAAGAATCGTACCTATCGGTCATGAAGCATTGAAATATATCGGTATTTACCTGAAAGAGGTAAGGCCCAAAGGTAAGATCGCTCACGGATATGAGGATGTCCTCTTCCTCAATAAATTCGGAAAATCCCTTTCGCGGGTAATGATCTTCCTGATCATTAAAGACCTCGCGGAAAAAGCACTGATAAAAAAGAAAATTTCGCCTCACACTTTCAGGCATTCATTTGCCACACACCTGGTTGAAGGCGGAGCCGACCTGAGAGCTGTCCAGCAGATGCTGGGGCATGAAAGTATCACCACAACAGAAATTTATACTCACTTGGATAAAGAGTATCTAAGGGAGACTGTGTTCAAATATCACCCTGCATACCACCACTAATAATGGGTCATGATTAAGCCGCTTTTTTAAGCCTTCTCTTTTTGAGAGCCGCCTTTATGGCATCTGACAGATTTTTATGGGTAGGCTTCTTATCCAACTTCTCGCCGTTAATCAGGAATGCGGGAACTTCAGTAATTCCGAGTTCGAGCCCGAATTTCAAGTCATCCTGAACAAACCATCCATACTTACTGTTGATCATGTCATCGAGAAATGACTTAGCCATAGCGCCTGCCTCTCTGGCATACAGTTTAAGCGATACTGTGCCCAGATGACGACGGTTTTGAATCAAAATTTCATGCATCTCCCAGAACCTACCTTCTTGTGCTGCACCGATGGCTGCTTCGGCTGCCTTGTGTGCTTTTTGGTGAATCGTAGTCTGAGGATAATGCCTGAAATTGAAGTTAACCTTGTCTCCAAACTCCTCCATTAACTGCTTAACAATATGATGTAGCTTAGCTGTCTGTTCGCTCTCATAATCAACAAACTCTGTAACTGTAACTGCCGCATCCGGATTCCCAACAATTACCTCTTCTGACGAAATTACCGGTATGTCTTCTTTCTGCTTCATAATAATAAAATCTAATACATGTATTATATGTAAGGTAGTCAATTTACCCTCCCTGAAAAAATGGGATCCACTATTTTGAGGCCAATTAACAAAAGTTTGCATAAAAGATTTCAACAATCGGTGTGTAACTCACGGGAATCTACTTTTTCAGACAGATTATAGCGTCTCTAACTTCTTTACCTTTGCACGGAAAATTTACCGGCATCATACCGGAAATGATTTTTCAATTATTGAAACTACCTAAATCAACTAACCGGATACAATGAATTTATTTGAAAAAAAGCAGAACGAATTTGCCGGAAGGCATATCGGTCCCACCCCTAAAGAGACGGAAGAAATGCTGAAAATCAGCGGTTTTGAATCTATTGAAGCTCTGATTGACAAGACGATTCCCCCTGCAATCCGCAGTAAAGAGGACTTTCAATTGCCTGGTCCGATGAGCGAAAGCGATTATCTGAAAGATTTAAAAGTTAAAGCTTCCAAAAACAAAGTTTTTCGTTCTTTCATTGGTCAGGGATATTACGGCACCCTGGTACCTTCTGTAATTCTCAGGAATCTGTTTGAAAACCCCGGATGGTACACTCAATACACTCCTTACCAGGCAGAAATCTCACAAGGGAGGTTAGAGAGCCTTCTGAACTTCCAGACCATGGTATCTGATCTCACGGGTCTGCCTATAGCCAATGCCAGTCTTTTGGATGAAGGGACAGCCGCTGCCGAAGCCATGACCATGCTCTTCAACCACAAAAACAGAAATACTGACCACGTTACCGCTCCAAAACTTTTTGTGGATGTAAATGTTTTTACACAGACCAAAAATATACTCCACACGAGAGCTAATCCTATAGGGGTAGAACTCGTATTTGGAGACTATAAAACTACACAATTAGATGATTCTTATTTTGCCGTATTATTACAATATCCTGATTCTAAGGGTAATATAAACGATTATTCTTCTTTTATTTCAGATACTCAAAATAAAGGAATCCACGTTATCATGGCCGCGGATATTTTGTCTTTGGCGCTATTGAAATCGCCGGGAGAACTCGGAGTGGATGTTGCCATCGGATCTACTCAAAGACTTGGAGTCCCCATGGGATTCGGCGGACCACACGCGGCTTACTTTGCCACAAAAGATGAGTTTAAAAGGAATATCCCCGGTAGAATCATCGGTGTCAGCATAGATGCGAAAGGAAACAGGGCCCTTAGAATGGCACTGCAAACAAGAGAACAGCATATCAGAAGAGAAAAAGCCACTTCTAACATCTGTACCGCACAGGCGCTTCTCGCGAATATGGCTGCTATGTATGCAGTTTTTCATGGCCCCGAAGGCATTAAAGAGATAGCTCTCAGAATCGCGATTCTCACCCGCTCCTTGGCTCAGCAACTTTCTGCAGCCGGTGTGAAGATGGTCAACTCAACCTATTTTGACACACTAACGATTGAGGTTAGCAACACTGACGAGATTAAGAAACAATCAGAAGCAGCAGGTATTAACTTCTTCTATCCGGGTAGTAATCAAGTAACTATTTCTTTAGATGAAACTGCTGAGTATCAGGATATTATTGATATTGTCAATATTTTTACTAAAAATAGTTTAACTGGGGAAGGGATTGATTTAAACAATACTGAAACGGGAATCCCGAAACCTCTTCAAAGAACATCAGCCTACCTGTTGCATCCTGTCTTCAACAGCTATCATAGCGAGACAGAGATGATGCGCTACCTGAAGAAATTAGAGAACCGAGACCTCTCCCTTACCCAGAGTATGATCAGCCTCGGCAGTTGTACCATGAAATTAAATGCCGCAACCGAACTTATCCCCGTGAGCTGGCCTGAGTTCTCTAATCTGCACCCGTTTGCTCCTGCTTCGCAGACCGAAGGCTATATGGAAGTCATTAAAGAGCTGGAAGACATGCTCTGCACCATAACCGGTTTCACAGCCTGCAGCCTGCAACCCAACAGCGGGGCACAGGGTGAATATGCCGGACTTCTGACCATCAGAGGGTATCATGAATCCAGAGGTGATCATCAGAGAGATGTCATCCTTATCCCGATCAGTGCCCACGGTACCAACCCTGCAAGCGCTGTAATGGCAGGGTACAAGGTCGTAGTAACAAAGTGCGACGATAAAGGAAATATTGAAGTAGAAGACCTTAAAGAAAAGGCAGAACAATATAAAGATACCCTGGCGGGAATGATGGTCACCTACCCTTCTACCCACGGTGTGTTTGAAGAAAGCATCAAAACCATCTGCGATATCGTTCACGAAAACGGCGGTATGGTGTATATGGATGGTGCTAATATGAATGCCCAGGCGGGATTTACCTCTCCGGGACTGATTGGAGCAGATGTGTGCCACCTTAACCTGCACAAGACATTTGCCATCCCTCACGGAGGTGGCGGTCCGGGCGTTGGTCCGATCTGCGTAAACGACAAACTGAAACCCTTCCTGCCTACACTCAACGGACCGGGACAGGTTTCAGCTGCCGCATACGGCTCTGCAAACATCCTGCTGATTAGCCACGGTTACATCAAGATGCTCGGTGCTGCCGGGCTGAAGAGTGCCACCTCTTACGCCATCCTGAATGCCAACTACATGAAGGCAAGACTGAAGGAACACTTCCCGATTCTTTATACCGGACTTAACGACACCTGCGCGCATGAGTTCATCGTTGATCTGAGGCCGTTTAAAGTATCTGCCGGCGTAGAAGCAGAAGATGTGGCGAAGAGATTGATGGACTACGGTTTCCACGCTCCTACCTTAAGCTTCCCTGTTCCCGGTACCATCATGATTGAACCCACAGAGAGTGAGAGCAAGGCTGAACTGGACCGTTTCTGCGATGCATTAATCTCTATTGCGGGTGAAATTGCTGAGATTGAAAAAGGTGAATACGACAAGAAAGAGAATGTGCTGAAAAATGCACCACACAGCCTGGCTGTTGTAGCTGCCGATGAGTGGACACTGCCTTACTCAAGATCCAAAGCGGCCTTCCCGGTTGAATGGCTCAGGCAAGATAAATTCTGGCCTTATATCAGCAGAATCAACAACGTTTACGGCGACAGGAATTTGATTTGTACTTGCGAGCCGACAGAGGCGTATGCGTAGCTAAAGAGGGGAGAATATCAAATTTTGGCGAAGACTATAAGTGCGGAAAGAAATTACTATGTAAAAAAACGTAATTTCAAGGAATCTAGAATGCACAGCTATGTCTCAAAACCAAAATGAAGGAGGCTTTATCCCCATTCATGGTGGCTACCGCAATCTTATTACCTATCAGAAGGCGGAGATTATCTATGATGGCACCGTTTTCTTCTGCAACAAGTTTCTGAATAAATATGACCGCACGAAAGATTAAATGGTGCAGGCAGCTCGCTCCGGAAAGCAAAATATTTCTGAAGGCAGCATGGCTTCTGCAACATCAAAGGAAACTGAAATCAAACTCACCAACGTAGCGCGAGCAAGTTTAGATGAATTAAAAAATGACTTTCAAGACTATTTTCGTACACACAAGCTGAAATTATGGAACCGGGATCACAGATTATCTCTTCGTTTTAACGAACTCAATCGAGATCCCAATGCCAATTACGAAACCTTTAAAAAAGCGATCGCGCATGATGATCCGGAGATCAGCGCCAATGTGTTGCTTTGTCTTATCAGATTGACGATTTTTCTTTTAGGAAGGCAGTTAACAGCCTTAGAAAAAGCTTTTATAAATGAAGGTGGCCTTAGGGAAAGAATGACGAAAGCGCGTTTGCAGAAGAGAAATAAAGGCAACGCCAACGATAAATAATTACACTATAATGAAGCGGTCTAAGATTACCCAAATTGTCATTTGGGGGACTCGGTTGACTTCTGGGGACTTTGCCCTGGTTCAATGTCCACCTAGTCCCCTAAAAGTCCCCAAAAACCTTCTCAGGTTTTTTGTGTTTCATGATATAATCTCATTTCTATCTAGAATTACCAATCCCCACAAGCGCATCCACCATCGTGTCCCAGGAATATTTGCTTTTTTCTTCCCTCAATCCCGGTAGGAAATGTTCTCTACCGAGTCTGAAGTACTCTTCAATCTTTTGTGCGATATCGCCGGCATCGGGTGTTGCCACTAAACCTACCTTACCGGCAGGAACCATATCGGGCAAGCCTCCGACATTGGTCACAATCATTGGTACCTCAAAATGATAAGCCAGTGGCGTAACCCCGCTCTGGGTAGCGCTTCTGTAAGGTTGTACGACACAATCTGCTGCGGATAAATAATATTTCACTTCTGAATTAGGAATGAACTGCGTCCGCAGAATGACACGCGGTTTTATATCAGGATCGTTCAGAAGCGCTTCATAATTTTTCTCATCGTCATAAAACTCTCCGGCAATCAAAAGCCGGATGTTCTCATTACCCGGTCTTTGGGCAACCAGTTTGATTGCATTTAACAAAATATCAAGACCTTTATACTTCCTGATGAAACCGAAGAACAGCAACAGCTTTACATCCTTCTCTACATTCAGATGTTCCCTCGCTTCTTCAACAGGTAATTTCTCGCCGAAGTGATCGTACAGAGGATGTGGGACAAACTGTACCTTCTTTTGAGGCGCCATTGTTTCTATCTGCCCTTTCACTAAAGCACTCATAGCAATAAAGGCATCGACAGGCTTGATGAAGTATCGGGTAAAGACTTTATCACCCGGACGTTTCTCATGCGGTATCAGATTATCGGCAATGCAAACAACCTTTGTATGATTGTTTTTCTTCAATCTTCTGAGGATGGTGCCTAAACAAGGTCCCATAAAAGGCAGCCAATAACGAACCACTATCAGATCGGGTCGTAATTTCTTCAACTCATTCCCCACCTTCAACCAGTTGAGCGGGTTCACTGAGTTGATTTTGATTTTTATATCCAGTCCTTCGGGAGCAGGTTCTGTTGAATACTGAGAAGTACCCGGAAAGAGAAATCCGGGATATTGATAGGAGAATGTATAAATCTGCGTGTCATACCCTTTAGCCATAAACTCAGTAGCCAGCCTTTCATTGAAAGTCGCCATGCCACCACCGCGCAGCGGATACGCCGGGCCAATAATTACAACTGTATGAATGTTATCACTCATGGGAATCTCCGGTGAGGGTTTCCTCTATAAGATACACATTTCGTTCGGGAGAATTTCGGGCAATCAGTTCACCAATAAAACCCGTCAGGAATAACTGGCTACCGATAATCATCAACGTAAGTGCTACAAAAAATAACGGACGTGAGGCAAGGCCTGTTTCAGCAAAAAAGAATTTGGAAATGGTAAGGTATAAAAAGATGAGAAATCCAATAAAAAAACAAACCGTTCCCCACAATCCAAAGAAATGCATGGGACTTTTCCTGAATTTACCGACAAACATGATAGACGCTAAATCCAGAAAACCATTTACGAATCTGTTCCAACCGAATTTAGTCTCGCCATACTTCCTGCGCCTGTGTTCCACCTCCTTCTCTCCAAACCTTCTGAACCCGCTCCATTTAGCGATCAAAGGAATATATCGGTGCATTTCACCATACACTTCTATACTTTTTACCACCTTTTTGCGGTAGGCTTTAAGTCCGCAGTTGAAGTCGTGTAACTTAATACCGCTCACCTTTCTCGTGGTTGCGTTGAAGAGTTTGGAGGGCAGATTCTTTGTCAGTTTATTATCATAACGCTTCTTCTTCCATCCGCTGACAATGTCATAATTTTCTTCCAGGAGTTTTCGTCTTAGCTCCGGTATTTCATCCGGACTGTCCTGCAGATCGGCATCCATGGTAATGACCACTTCGCCCTGAGATAATTTAAATCCTTCGTTCAATGCAGCGCTCTTACCATAATTCCTTTGAAACTTGATGCCCTTTACATGCGAATTCTTCTTTCGGAGATCTTTTATAACATCCCACGAACCATCGGTACTGCCATCATCGACAAAAATGATTTCGTAGCTGAAATCATTCTCCTCCATTACCTTTTGGATCCACTCCTCCAGTTCAGGGAGCGACTCCGCCTCATTCAATAAGGGTATGACAACGGACAAATCCATAGCGGACAGTAAAATGATTATTCAAAAATAGGCTTGGGATTCTTCTTGGTAAAGGCAGCTCCCAGCAGGGCTCCAATTGTTCCGAAGAACATATAACTCAATAACGTTCCGCCTATCAGCAGCAGTGTAAAATATTTCTTGAAAAATTCAAGCCCCATTTCAATCTGCTCCTGGGTTGCTCCTCCTTCCTGCTGGCTCTTGGTAGCCTGCTCCATAGATTTTTGAATCATTTCATCTTTGAAACCGGGAAGCAAATTAACTTCCACCAGGATAAAGCCAATCATTAGCAGGGTGAGAATAACGGTAACCGTAAACCCATGAGAGAAATACTTTCCATAGGTACCGTTATGATCGATCTGCTTTCCATAATGCAAAACCGACCAAATGACTCCTCCGACTGCTATGACAGTGAACAAGTATTGTAGTCCGCCTTTGGTCACATCAATATTCATAAACCAAACTACAAGGCTGAGGACAATCAGAACGAGTGCGATTAAAACTCCTTTAGTAATAGCACTTACAGGTTTTACTTCGGGTTCTATTGAATCCGGAATGAGCTTGTTGTCTTCCATGATAAACAGATTTTAGTTGGTGTCTGACAAATTTAGACGGTCCTTATTAATTATCCCAATTACTTTTCCCTTCAGCGTTTTATTAATGAAGCCGTTGTTTTTGCTTAGAGAGCGAATATGCTTCTCTGTGAAGACATATTCCTTACCGGGATCAAAAAGTGTTAACACAGCGGGAGCACCTTCCTGAACCTCGATTGCAGGTAGAGAAAAGATATTCCTCACATTAGTTGTCTGCATTTGAACAAACTCCTCTGCACTGATTCCGGTACTGATGGCAGCGCTGAAAACAGACTCTAACGTTTCCATTCCGAATGCTGCTTTTTGAAACTCGCACACCTTATGATCGTAGTCCTGCGGTAGGTGATGCGAAGCCATGCAATCTACCACTCCATCTTTAACTGCATGACGAATTGCATCGCGATCGGCGGCCGTTCTTAATGGAGGATTTACTTTCAAAGTAGTATCATAAGAGGCAAGGTCTTCATCGCAGAAGAACAGGTGATATGGAGTAACAGAACACGTAACTTTCAAACCTTCCTTCTTTGCCGCGGCAATTAGTTCTATTGATTTAGCAGTTGATACCCCGGTGAAGTGAACCCGCGAACCGGTATAACGCGCAAGTTCTATATCTCTCGCAATCATCAGTTCTTCAGACAGTGCAGGCTTCCCCTGCATACCCAGACGGGTGGAGATAATGCCCTCATTCATTAAACCATGCGTACCGATCGTAGTATCATCAGGCAGTTGAATCAGAACCCCGTCTATCGCCAATAAATATTCCAGTGCTTTTTGCAGAATACCCGATGACTGTATCGGATGAATTCCGTCGGAGAAAGCCACAGTACCTGATGCCGCCATGTCGTACATCTCGGTAAGTTGTTCGCCCGCTGTTCTTATTGTCACCGCTCCTATTGGGTGAATAGTGACAGGTGTAGTTTTCGACTTTTCGAGAATATACTGTACTTGTCCTTTATTTTGAGTTTCAGGGTTGGTGTTCGGTATCAGCAACACATCCGTAAAACCGCCCGCAGCAGCAGCATGTGCACCGGTTTCTATAGTCTCCTTATACTCTTCCCCCGGATCGCTGAAATTGGCAAAACAATCTGTCCACCCGGCCGACACATGCAGATTTTCAGCAGTGACTACCTGTGCTGGGTTATCATTGATGCCGTTTCCAATCTTTTCGATAACACCATCCGCTATTAAGATATCTGTCTTTTTTCCGTGAAGCGGATGAGAAGGGTGAAGTAAAACAGCGCTTTTAATTAAAACCCTCATGCGGTGGCGGTATAAAAATTTGCGTCAAAGGTAACTGAAAAATAATCAGCCGTCTTTATCAAATTGTAGCAAAAAAAATGAAGATTATCCGGGTTTCAAATTTTATCTTCGCTGCCACCCAAAAAAAATGAAAAACTATTCATTAGTGAAATCTCGCTTACTCTTTTTTCTGATATTATCCACAGTAACCTCAGCTTCCAACGCTCAGAACACTACCGACGACAATCCAAGAGAAACGCTAAACGACATTTTTGTTCAAAAAATTGGGGCCGGGTCTAACGTCTTCTCCGGACCCGAATACATTGCTCAGAACTACCGTAAGAATGGAAGTGAATTCTTTGCTTCGGACTCCCTGGCTACAGGATGGGTAGTGTATGACGGGTTACTGTATAAGAATCAGAAGTTGCAATGGGATGTGCTTCAGAATTACGTAATCATCCAGGCACAAAACGGTTACTCAAGAATCATCCTGAGAAATGATCTTATCGACAGCTTCTACTTCGCAGGGCATACCATTGTTAAGAAACAGGCCGATAAAGCACTCAACCTCCGCTACTCCGATTTCTATGATGCACTTTACAGAGCAGGTGTGGAAGTGTGGGCAAGAAGAAAAGTGACATCCAACTTCGGCAGCAGCGACAACCGGGTTGTTTACAACATGTTCAAGCAAGATAAATTTTATGTAAAGAAAGGCAACCTCTTCTATCAGGTTACCAATAAAAGAGAAGTGTTGAATGTATTCGCAGGCAGTCAGGCTGAGATTACGAGAGCCGTTAACAAAGCAGATTTAAACTGGAGGAAAGATTTCGAGGAATGCCTGATCATCGCAGCAGCAGTTTACGACCAAACTAACTAAAACCATGAGAAAATTTTTTCTTCTGATATGCTTCTTCAATATACTAACGACAGGTGTCTTTGCACAGCAGGAAGAACAGGTTTCAGTAAACTTTGACCAAAGCAATATTGAAGAGGTCGTAAGGCAAATAGAATCACAAACGAATTATCATTTCTTTTACGACCGCACCCAGTTTGAGAATGCCACTTTCACAATGCAGGCTTCCAAAGTCTATTTGCCGTCTCTCTTAACGAGGCTGTTTGACGGAACCGGCTACAGCTTCGTCATCGGGCTTGACAAAAGAATTTTTCTCACGAAAGGAAATCCGGTGCCACTCAATTTACCGGAAGGGTTCTTAAGCGGAGAAGAGGTCGCTCAGGTTACAGAAATAAAAGTACGGCCTCAGGAAGCTGACGAAAGAGTCGTCAATACTGCCTCTGCAATAGAAAATAAACTTTTTGAAATTGGACATACAGGAGGAGCAAGAACGGGTAACCTCATCAACATATCAGGGTACGTAAGAAACGAGGATAACGGAGAGGAGTTATCGGGTGTTTCCATTTATGTTGACAGCACAAAAACCAGAATACTCACTGACCAGTTCGGATATTTCTCTCTCTTCCTCCCGCCGGGAAGGCATTCACTAAACTTCTCCTATATCGGGATGTTCGACACCCGCCGCCAGGTGCTTTTGTTGTCAGACGGTAAGTTGGACGTAGATATGAAATTCAAAATCATTCAGTTGAAGGAGGTAGTGATCGAACCGGAGAAAGAAAGGAATGTACGCAGTACGACAATGGGCTTGGAACGCTTGAGTATTACTGCCATCAATCAAATCCCCGCACTAATGGGCGAAGTAGATGTTTTGCGTGCAGTGCTCAGCCTTCCGGGTGTAAAATCTGTTGGTGAAGCGAGTACGGGAATGAATGTCAGAGGTGGCGCTACCGACCAGAACCTGATTCTCTTCAACGATGCAAACATTTATAACCCCAGCCACTTGTTCGGATTTTTCTCTGCAATAGATCCGGATGTCATCAAGAATGTAAATCTGTACAAGAGCAGTATTCCTGCGCAATATGGTGGCAGAATTTCGAGTGTGCTGGATATCGCCTCTCTCGACGGTAACACCAAGAATTTGACAGGATCTGTAGGAATCGGGCTACTCACTAGCAAACTCTCTCTCAACGGGCCGTTGAACAAAGAGAAAACCACGTTTGTATTGGGATTGCGTTCTACCTACTCCAACTGGTTATTCAAATTACTTCCCGAAGAATACAGAAACAGCAACGCTTCTTTCTACGACGGTACTTTTCACATCAGCCATAAAGCGGATGCCTTTAATCAATGGTATCTGAACGGCTATGTAAGTAATGACAAGCTATCTCTTGACGCATATAACCGTAACCGTTACGGTAACTACAACGGCAACATCAAATGGAAACACAACTTCAACTCAAGATTTTACATGGTGGCACTGGCGGGGATAGATCACTATGATTATCTGAATCAAGACAGTACTGTTCCGTCGCAAGCGTTTAGCCTTAATTACAACATAGATCAAATAAAAACCAAGGTTGATTTCAGTTACTTCCTCTCCAACAGCCACTCACTCACCTTCGGTTTAAGCAGTCAGCTTTATAAAATACAACCCGGCAAGGCAACTGCATGGAATCATTCATTGTACCAGCCTGATGAATTACAGAAAGAGCAGGCACTCGAGACTGCACTTTACTTCTCAGATAACATAACGGTAACCGACCGTCTCTCGGTAGAAGCCGGTGTACGCCTGAACATTTACAACTATCTCGGGCCGCAGCAAGTAAATGTATATACCTCAGGATTACCGATAATCATGGAGAACTTAGTTAAAACAGAGACATATGGCAGTGGCGCATTTGTGGCCACCTATATCCGACCTGATATCAGAGCTTCATTGCGCTATATGCTTACAGAAGAGACTTCATTAAAATTCTCATACAATAGCCTTAATCAGTTTATACACCAGATTTCGAATACGGCGGCGGTAACACCTACTGATATCTGGAAACTATCTGATAAACACATCAAGCCGCAATCAGGCAATCAGGTGTCAGTTGGGCTTTACAGAAACTTCAAGAACAATACCATTGAGGCTTCGCTGGAAGGATATTACAAATGGATCGGCAATTATCTCGATTACAAGAGCGGTGCTCAGTTGCTCATGAATCATCACATTGAGACCGATGTTTTCAAGACAAAGAGCATGGCTTATGGTGTGGAACTAATGATTAAGAAACCTACGGGAAAGGTCAACGGCTGGCTCACTTACAACTATTCAAGAGCCTTGCTTAAACAGAACGATCCGCTCGCAGGAGAATTGATTAATAACGGAGATTACTATCCTGCCAACTTCGACCAGCCGCACAACGCAACCTTCACTGGCAACCTTAAAATCTCACACAGATTCAGCATCTCACTCAATGCTGTGTACAGCACCGGACGGCCGATTACATTACCCATTGGAGTATTTGACTATCAGGGAGCGCCAAGAGTGTTATATTCTGACAGAAATGCTTACCGTATTCCTGACTATTTCCGGGCAGATTTCTCTATGAATATCGACGGCAATCACAAAGTTCATCAGAAGACACATAATTCATGGACAATCGGATTGTATAACCTCACAGGAAGAAAGAATCCTTATTCATTATATTTTGTTACTGAAGGCGCACGCATCCAGGGGTACAGACTGTCTGTCTTTGGAACCGTCATCCCCTATGTAACCTTTAATATTCGTTTTTAATGAAGAAGATATTTAACCATACTATTTTATTTCTCTTCATCGTGTTTGCTGCAGCATCCTGTAAGGATCCGTACAACCCTGTACTGACTCCTGAAAATAAGGACGTACTGGTGGTTGAGGGATACATCGATGGAGCCGATGAGACAGTTATTAACCTGAGTAAAGTGAGGATAGCTTCTCAGCTGGACACGGCAAGGCCTGAACCTGTTACAAATGCAATAGTAAAAGTTGAAGATGACCAGGGCGGACAATATCCGCTTCTCGCTACTTCACCGGGAAAGTATACTGGCAATTACACTTTCAATCCTGATCTTAAATACAGACTAAGAATTAGCGTCGCAAGTGGACCCGGCGGTACAAAAGAGTATGAATCTGATTTTGTGGATTATAAAGTATCACCTGCGATAGACAGTATCTCCTATCGGGTTACTTCAGATGGTGCTCAGATATTTGTCAATACCCACGACCCCAATAATGCCACAACTTTTTACCACTGGAAGTGGAATGACACATGGGAATTTCACTCCTTCTACCCTTCTGAATACGAGTATGATGCACCAAATCAGAGAGTAATTGAAAGGACAGATGATATCACTGTATGCTGGCAATCTGATTTTTCCAAAGAAATTCTGATCAGTTCAACAGGGAAACTGACAAAAGACGAAATCAAAGAATTTAAAATCAACAACATTCCTCCCGGTGATTTCAGGTTAAGCGTGATGTACAGCATCGAAGTACAACAATATGCCCTTGATACTGCAGGATTTAACTTCCTGGCTGCACTGAAGAAGAACACCGAAAACATGGGATCACTTTTTGACCCGCAACCAAGCAATATCAGAGGAAATATTCATCAGATTGGCGACCCGAATGCTTTGGTATTGGGTTACATCGGTGCAGGATCATCGTATAAAACAAGGCGTTTTATAAAGATCCCATGGGATTACCGTCAGAACTGCCCGCCTGTTTATACGGTGCCTAATATCAAAGACAGCCTCGTTTATTATTTCGGTCAACAGGGATACATTCCTCTGTCACCTGAAATGACAGGTCTCGTAATCACAGGATGGTACAGCTGTATCAACTACTGTGTAGACTGTACAATGCGCGGGTATAATGTGAAACCATCTTTCTGGCCTTAATACGAAACCAAAAGAATGAAGAAACTCTTTTTTATACTCGGAATTATATGCTGGAGTAATCTTACACTTGCGCAGCAGACCACCCTGTCAGAAATAGAAAATGAACTAAAGGCGAAATCATTACTGGAAGAATCTGTTTTTATTCATACTGACAAAGACTTGTACGTTGCCGGAGAGACTATCTGGCTGAAAGCCTATATCTTCAACAGCAGCACGCATCGGTTACAAGATATCAGCAGTACTGTTTACGCAGAGTTGATCAGCGATGAAAACATACCAGTTTGGCAGACCAGATTGAAAGCAGTTAAGGGAGCCGGTGCAGGATCGTTTTTTATACCTTACAATTTTGCATCTGGAAACTATAAACTCAGGGGATATACGTATTGGATGACGCAGACTCCCGGGAACTTCTTCGAACAAAAGATAACAATAGTAAATACACTCCAAAAACTAGAAAAAGATGCCTTCCGGATTGAGAAGCCGGAACTCAAATTGATACCCGAAGGCGGAAACCTCACCGCAGGTATTGCGAATAAAATCATCTTTAATTACAATGCAGAAGACAACTACTCCGGACTTCTTTTAAATGATAACGGCGACACTGTTTTATCATTCAATCCGGAGTTTAAAGGCACGGGAGCGTTTAATTTCATTCCTGACACAGGACAGAAATATCTTGTCAGAATCACCGATTCAGAGGGCAATACTTTTGAGAAGGCATTACCCGCACCACAAAGATCGGGATACGGGCTTTCGGTAAATGACAATGGAAATAATATTCAGATAAGAGCAGAAAACGCAGGAAAAGGAAATGCACCTGTATTCCTCATCATTAAGAACGGAGGAGATATCAGCTATGCAGCTACAATGCAACCCGACAATGGCAATGCTGTCCTGCAACTGGACAAGTCGCAATTAAGAGACGGAGTCTCCGAAATCCTGTTGTATAACAACCAAAAGAGAAAGGTATATAACAGATGGTTTTACAAGCCTTCGAATACCGCTAATGAAATTAATCTAATTACAGACCGCAAGGAGTACGGTAACAGGAATAAAGTACAACTGGACATATCAACACTATCAGGTGGTAGTACTACTACAGCCGACCTCTCCGTTGCCGTGTACAGAAAACCGGAAGTGGCTTATAGTGTTTCTGACATCATAAGTTATTTAGAGACCGGTTTAACCGGATTGACACCCAATGGAAACACATTCCTGAAATCTCATCCGGAAGTTGTCAATTATTTAAAAGTGTTGACAGGCAATATTACCCCCCACACTGCCCAAACAACCGGTGTTCCCGAATTGGATGGTCAGTTAGCCGTGGTGAAGGTTACCAATCGACAAACGGGACTGGCGGCAGCCAATATTCCGGTTTATATTTCTGTTCTCGGCTCTATTCCTCAGACAGAGTTTAATCTTTCAGACGATAAAGGTATGGTGTACTTCAGGCTGAAAGATTTGTACGGACATAAGCAATTGCTCCTGACAACCGAAGATTCGGTTAGAGAAAAGGTAGAGTTGAGTTTATTGAAGTCTTTTGTGCCTACAGTCCACAATGCCGCGCTCATCAGCCGGCCCCTATCCGAAGACTTAGCTCCTGCCTTGAGCAGAATGCATAATAATGTAGTGCTGGAAAATGATTTTCATTCTAAAGGAATTTTCTTCGCATCCCCCGCACCTTTGCCCGACAGCACTCCGTTCTATGGTGCTCCCTACAACTCTTACCTGCTGGATAACTACAAGCGGTTTACAACCATGGAGGAGGTATTGAGAGAGTACGTCACCGAAGTCAATGTGAGAATCAGACAAAAAGATTACAACTTCCAGATTTTGAACCGTCAGTATAACGACCTCGGCAAGTATATGAGTATTGATTACATGATGCTCAATGCAAACCCGCTTGTATTGCTCGACGGAGTCCCGATATTCAACATGAATAAAATTATAGAATATGACCCGCTGAAAGTGAGAAAACTGGATATCGTTGCAGACCGTTATCATCTGGGAAAGAAGAGTGTGGACGGTATTCTTGCCTTTACTACCTACAATCGAAATTTTGAAGGGTATGAACTCAACCCTAATGATGTGGTTGTTGACTATACCGGATGGCAGGATCGGAAAGGATTTCCCGAAGCGGATTACTCAAGTACTGAAAATCTGAGAAGCCGTATGCCGGACTTCAGGCAATTGCTTTACTGGGCTCCTTCCGTGACAATCGGTGACTCGGGAAATAAGGAGCTGAGCTTCTATACCGGAGATGAGAAAGGTACATTCGTTGCTGTTGTTCAGGGAATATCTGGAGACGGCAGGCCTTTAATTAAAACTGTAGAGTTTGAGGTAAAATAACGGGGTGCTACCAGCGCTCTTCAATCTTTCCATCCATTATTCTAACGATAGAAATATGCTTATTTTCAAAAAAGTCGGCGAAAGCATTTTTGTCTAAGTCCTCGGACCTGAAATTAAATTCATGAAACGGAGCGTATTCCTTCCGGTTCAGGTTTTCAAAAAAGTCATCCGGATAATTGAGGAGTATATTAATAAAATAATAAGCAGCTTCAAATCCTTTATAAGCCATGTCGGACGCTTTTACCCTGTATCTGGTAAAATATAGATTATCCAGGAAATCCGAATAGGCATTCCTGACTCCATCCGTATGCGGAGTGGATATATAAATCGGGAAACCGGTGAACCTGTCTTTCTGGTAAAAGCCTCTGAAGCCATCCCAGTTGGGCATACCAATCAATTTAAGCAAGCCATAGTTTCTGTAGGCCGCGCAGGCATCTGCAAGATTCAGTGCAAACTCCTGATTCAGACTGGCTCCGATAACTACAGTAGGTTTGGTAGTATCAATCAGCATTCCCAGTTGCTGTGGAGTGATGCTGTCTAACTCCAGAGAGCGGATTTTCAACAAGGGGGTACCCGATGCATTGTTTGCCGCATTAAAAAAGCTTTCAACAGTACGGTCTCCTTTCGGTCTGATCATTACAATCTGCTGTGTGCCATAGTTCTGAACGAGATAACTGTATATCCCGTCTATATTCGTTTTGAGTGTACTGTTTACAATTACAGTAAAAGGGTTGTTCCTGATACCGCCATCGTTCGGATAGGTAACTGAAACAAAGGGTATCTGGTTTGCAGTAGCGAATGCCGACAATTTACTGAACTCGGGTTCTCTGACTGAACCTATAATCAAATCCATTTTATCCAGGCCACCGTATTCCATCTGCCAGTCGAGGCTGCGCGATTCATCTTTCACATCAATAACATGAACACGCACTTGCTTACCTTTTGTATTCAAAGTATCCAATGCCACTTCGACTCCTTGAATAAAATCCAATCCGGGCACGACCATTCTGTTTAATGACGTTTCAGTACCACCCGAAAAAGCAGAGTCGAGATAGATAGGAGCCAGAATGGCTACATTGTATACTTTAGGTTCCTGAGGCTCGTCCTGAGCAAATCCTTTCAGGCAGAATACCCCTGCCAGTAAAATAAAAAAAACTCTTCTGATCATTCCCTTGTATAAACGCTTAATTATTCCCATTCAATAGTAGCCGGGGGCTTACTGCTGATGTCGTACACCACCCTGTTGATTCCCTTCACCTTGTTGATAATTGCATTGCTCACTTCTGCCAGGAAATCGTAATCCAGTCGCGCCCAGTCAGCCGTCATACCGTCCACCGAAGTTACGGCTCTCAGGGCAACTGTAGACTCATAAGTACGCTCATCACCCATTACTCCGACACTCTTTACGGGAAGTAAGATAGCACCTGCCTGCCAAACCGTTGCATATCGTCCTGATTTTTTTAAAGCATTAATAAAAACAGCATCTGCCTCCTGCAGCAGTTTTACCCGCTCTTCGGTGACTTCTCCAAGTATCCTTATGCCAAGGCCCGGACCGGGGAAAGGATGTCTGTTCAGAATTTCATCCGGAATGCCCAGTTCACGGCCGATTCGCCTCACTTCGTCTTTAAATAACATCCTAAGGGGTTCTACTAATTTCAGCTTCATCTTCTCGGGAAGGCCGCCAACATTGTGGTGAGACTTGATCGTCACCGACGGACCGTGTACAGAAACAGATTCAATCACATCCGGATAGATTGTACCCTGTCCGAGGAACTCTATGTTTTCAAGTTGAGAAGCTTCTTTATCAAAAATCTCTATGAAGGTATTTCCGATGATTTTTCGTTTGCTTTCGGGATCTGTAACACCTTTTAGCAGATTGTAATAATGTTGTTTCGCATCAACACCCTTTACATTCAAGCCCATATACTCATAAATCTGGAGCACTTCACGAAATTCATCCTTGCGCAATAATCCGTGATCAACAAAAATTCCGTGCAGCCGGCTCCCGATGGCTTTGTGTAACAAGGTGGCTGCTACCGTACTATCCACGCCTCCGCTCAAAGCCATGATGACATGCGACTTGCCAACCATCTCCTTGATCTCCTTCACCTTATCCTCTACGAAATGAGAAGGCGTCCAGTCTGCACTGCAACCGCAAATCTTTACAAGAAAATTCTTCAGAATCTTCTTTCCTTCAACTGAATGATAAACTTCCGGGTGAAACTGTAAACCGTAAATAGATTCATCATCAGACCTGAACGCGGCAACAGGAATATCTCCTGTGCGGGCAGTTATCTGAAAGCCTGCCGGCAACTCAGTAATCGTATCACTGTGGCTCATCCAAACATCGCTCAGAGAAGCCACATCTTCAAACAGTTTGTCGTTCTTAACAACTTCCAACTGTGCACGGCCATATTCTCTTTTATCGCTTTTCTCCACCTTTCCACCTCGGGTAGAAGCGATTAACTGAGCTCCGTAACAAACTCCCAATACCGGAAGACTTTTGAATCTTGCTGTATCAGTACGAAGGGCATTCTCATCATTCACTGAGAACGGAGATCCCGAAAGGATAATTCCTTTTATATCAGGAGTCAGTTCAAACGGTTTGTTGTAGGGGATAATTTCACAATACACGTTCGCATCTCTGATGGTACGCCCTATAAGTTGCGTGTATTGTGATCCAAAATCAAGGATAATTATTTTTTCAGACATGGTGTGCGAAGATAGACAGATTAATGAAGTATGTATATTATATTTACAGGATAAAAGCAGTTTTAATGAAGAAATTATTCACACTTTTTGCAGTTGCCTTCCTTGTGCAGAGTTGCAGAATGGAACAAGGAAACGGAAATATTATCGAAGAAGAAAGAACTGTAGGTACCTTTAACGAACTGGTCGCTTCAGGCTCGATTGATGTCGCATTGGTGTCGGGAAAAGATGTTTCTGTTAAGGTCATCTCAGATGAAAACATAGCGCCCCTGGTCGTTACCGAAGTAAAGGATGGTATTTTGAATATCCACTTCAAAAAAGGCGAGCGCATCGGTAAAAACAGTACTCAGGTAGTCGTTTCGTTCCCGACACTTAATACAATAACCTCATCAGGCTCGGGAAATATTACCTGCAATGGTGCTATTGAAAATAATCAAACCCTGGAAGTAAAATCCTCAGGATCAGGGAACGTCCAATTGGAAGTAAATACACCGGCTCTCAAGGTTAACGGTTCAGGGTCGGGCGACTTCCACCTTGCCGGATTAGTCCGCGATGCAGATTTGAATATTAATGGATCGGGAGATATAGATGCTGAAAACCTTTTGGCGGAATCTGCCGAAGTAAAGACTACAGGAAGCGGCAATATCAAAGTGCACGCAAGTAATAGCCTGAAGGCTGTCATCACAGGATCCGGAAATATTCTCTATTGGGGCAACCCTTCTCTCAATGAAGTGAAAGTATCGGGATCGGGCACAATTAAGGCCGGACAATAAAAAACTGCCGGACATACGGTCGTTTCAGAGGTAAGCATTCGGTGCATAATTGAAACGATGGTCGCACAGCCGGCAGCGGGTTGAGGTATGATTGGTACTTTTCTTTTGGTTACAAAGTTTTTGTGGTTTCACAGATGTGCTATGAGTTTCAGCAAGGCTGCGACTTGATTTCAGCTTTATGGATTAAATACGGGCTGAGCGCTGGCGCAAATTCTTTTTTCCCTGACCCGGTTTTGCATCCGGAACACGGGACCGATTCTCTTTCCTCATTTCTTTCATCTGCTCCTGCTGGTCTTTGGTAAGAATAGACTTCATTTGCGCTTGTTTGCTTTGATTCAAGGCTTTTAACTGAGCTTCTTTTTGTTCTTTAGAGAGAGCATCATTTTTTCTGATGGCGTCAGCTTTTTCTTTTTGGACCTGATTCAGTTCTTTCATCTTTTGCTGTTGTTCAGCTGTAAGATTCAGCTTCGACATGTTCATCATCTGGCCGTTTCCTCTTTGCATGGTCATCTTCTTACGCGCAGAGTCAGATCTCTTAGAGTCCTTATTAGCCTGAGCCATCTTCTTTCCCTGATTGCCTTTTACAACCTTTCCATTCATCTTCATTTTCTCTTTCTGCTCTTTAGTGAGTACAGCATCAGTGGCTGACCTCATCTCTTTATTCAGTTGTTGTAATTGCTCTTTTTTCTGAGCTTCTGTAAGCGACTCATTACTCTTGATGGCATTGGCCTTTTCTTTTCGTTCCTGATTGATTCCTTTGATCTTTTGTCTCTGTTCGGGAGTCAGGTCAGCTTGTGACATTATCCCGTTTTTATTAGTGTTGCGCTTCATTACCTTCTGAGTAGAATCAGCCTTTCTCTGAACCTGTGCATTAGTACCGAGAGCCAGCGCAAACGCAATAATCCCAAGTAAGAATAGTTTTTTCATTTTCCTGAATTTAAATCGTTTCAAATAGTTACGATTAAGTAGATACTATCCTTAAACAAAGGTTTAACCGGCGTTACTCATTATCATTTTATTAACGAAAATAAATTCCAGCAATCGCATAATAATGAGCCGGATCTGAATAGAATTTATCTGAGAAACAGCAACTCCCTGTATTTGGGCAACTTCCAGTATTCATCATCCACCAAAAGCTCAAGTTTGTCGGCGTGGTAGCGGATTTTATCAAAGTAACCTTTTACATCATCGCAGTAAGCGATTGCCTTTTCTCTTGTATCTTCAATTACATTGGCCCGCTTTCTAGTTTCGATCATTGCCTTGACATTAGTGTTGATACTGTTAATGTGTTCAGAAATTTTCGCAAGAATCTGAAACTGAGAATTATACGCAGCTTCAGGCATACCAAGGCTTTGCAGCCCTTTGATATTTTCAATGAGTTTATTCTGATATCGCACAGCCGGAGGCAAAATAAACGTACCCGACATTTCACCCATGATGCGCGACTCGATCTGAATCTTTTTTATATAACTCTCCAGAAGAATTTCTCTTCTTGCAATAAGTTCGTTGGGAGTAAAGATTTTATGCTGGCCGAATAATCGAACAGCTTTTTCGGTCACAAGTGCATCCAATGCGTGTGGAGTAGTCTTAATATTTGCCAACCCTCTACGCTTGGCCTCCTCTTCCCACAAACCGCTGTAACCATCGCCTTCAAACAAAATATTTTTACTCTCGACCACAAATTTTTGCAATACCTGCAGAATGGCAATTTCTTTTTTCTCTCCTTTTTCAATGATCTCGTCTACCAGCGACTTGAACTGAACTAAAGTGTCTGCAACAATGGTGTTCAACACAGTCATCGGCACTGCGCAGTTAGCTGAGGACCCCACCGCTCTGAACTCAAACTTGTTACCCGTGAAGGCGAACGGAGAGGTTCTGTTCCTGTCTGTATTATCAACCAGCAATTCGGGGATGTTCTTATGGATATCGAGCTTGAGCATCGCTTCATCCTGTTCGTCAAACCGCTCTCCTACTCTCTTCTCAATTTCTCCGAGGACTCTGGTAAGATAATCACCGATAAAGATGGAAATGATAGCCGGCGGTGCTTCGTGTGCTCCCAATCTATGGTCATTTCCCGCAGAAGCTATACTTGCCCTGAGGATGTCTGCATTAGCGTGAACGGCTTTAATCGTGTTGATGAAGAATGTCAGAAACATCAGATTGGTCTTGGGTGTCCTACCAGGTGCCAACAAATTGACGCCTGTATTCGTTGCAAGACTCCAGTTGTTATGCTTACCACTCCCGTTGATACGTGCAAACGGCTTCTCGTGAAGAAGTACTACTAGTTTGTGATTTTTGGCTACGCGGGTCATCACATCCATCAAGAGAATGTTGTGATCTACAGCAAGGTTCACCTCCTCGTAAATGGGGGCACATTCAAACTGACTAGGGGCAACCTCATTATGCCTTGTCCTTAGCGGAATCCCCAATCTGTACGCTTCTTCTTCAAAATCGCGCATAAAGGCATATACCCTTTCGGGGATGGCACCAAAATAATGATCTTCTAATTGCTGACCTTTTGCAGGAGCATGACCAAAAACCGTACGCCCTGTCATAATAAGATCAGGCCTTGCACCGGCAATGGCCTCGTCTATCACAAAATATTCCTGCTCCCAACCCAGAGTAGGTGAAACAGCGGCAATATTCTTATCAAAATACTGGCACACATCTACAGCTGCTTTATCAATAGCGGCTCTAGATCGGAGCAAGGGAGTTTTGGCATCCAAAGACTCGCCGGTATAAGAAACGAAGATGGTCGGGATACAAAGCGTTTTACCGTTTCGCATATCCATAATGAAGGGTGGCGAAGACGGATCCCAGGCTGTATAACCGCGAGCCTCAAAAGTGGCTCTCAGCCCACCGCTTGGGAAAGATGACGCATCCGACTCCTGCTGGATCAGAGCTGCTCCGTCAAATTCTTCAATAGCTGTACCATCAGGCTTCAATGTAAAAAATGAATCGTGCTTCTCAGCAGTAGAACCTGTAAGCGGCTGAAACCAATGGGCAAAATGGGTTACTCCTTTTGTCTCTGCCCAGTTCTTGAGAGCAGAGGCTATTTGATCGGCCATCTTACGATCAATCTTAGTATGACTTCTGGTAGATTGCTCCAGACTGCGAAAAGCTTCTTCACTCATGAAGCTTTTGGCTTTTTTCAGATCAAAAACGTTATCGCCAAAATAAGAGGTAACCTTTTTAGATACCGGTCCATCTACCAATTTATTCTGAACATAATAATCTAATATTGCATTATGCCGTAATGTGTTCATGTTTTTTCCTTAAATTTTACGCAAATAAAAGCATTATACGGCAAAAATAATCATATAAGTGAAATTCTTTTTTAAAAATGGACCAATAACGAGAATTTTGTTTAGATCTTTTTATTTTTAATATATAGGATTGACCGAAAATAATTAAAGTCAATCTTCAAAAGGAACAAAATAAAAAAGAGATTCAGATAAAGGCTGCGATAGCGGATAATTGCTCCGAGATTCCCCACTATATACCCAATAAGGAGAATATTCACTATCGCGACAAATGCCAGAAGGTGATGCAGCGGTTCACTGTTTTTCTTCCGTTTCACTAATGTCATAATAAAGAGCAATTCCATCATCAACAGCTCGAAAGCAAAGGGTAGCAGCAACGGTTGCTCCTGCTTCACGGGAAGAGGCATTAAAAACGCATGCTTCACGGCAGGCAAAAAAGCCTTTGCATAGCTCACAACATCCGGTTGCAAACCGGGCATAGGCAACCCGGTATTGCTTCCCGTCGCACTCTCTGCGAACGCTCGTTGCCTGGTAACCATTATTTCGGGAAAGTCTGCTTTCGGGATGATGTAACGGGTGCCAAAAAACAACATGCCGGTTAGTAAAGCCATCCCAAGAAAAATCCATTTTGAATAAGCAGGCTTTTTGCCACTCATCCAAAAGGCAATCATGGCCGGCAGTAAAATCAAGACCAGATAACTTCTGAGTGCAAATAAAACCACCATGCATAGCAGGATAACTACTCCTCTATTTAAGCTCCATCCTACATCCTGTAATTCACTCAGCATTAAAATAATCAGGCACAACAGCAACCATACAAAACCATCCTTTTGAATTGCCGAGGTAAAAAAGAGTCCGGAAGGAAAGAGAAAAACACCAATTACCAATAGCAGATTCAGGTCTTTGTTTTTAGTAGTCAAAGCACGGTACAGACCGACTGATCCGGCGAACACCAACATATTGAACAATAACGTGTTTACATAGAAATTGGAAAAACTTACCAAATCAAACAGCGCCACAATCTTCAGCTGCAAATTTAATTTGAGGTTATTCCAATAAGAATGTTCCACACCAAACAGCTCTCCGTACTCATTGCCGTATTGACTCCTGAATAAATCCATGAAAAAATCCAACGGATTTGCCTTCAGCATATCATAATGTCTCAAAGCAAGACGATGAATCTCTGCTGAATCAGCAGGAGAAAGTACATTGATATCTATATATGCGTGTAACAGAGCGACAACGACCCTGATTAAAAACAAGCCAATCAACCACTTTGCTGCCAGACCTGACTTTTTAAAAAAAGAAATACGCGGGATCAGCATACAGAAAACTGCCAGATAAATGAAAAAAAGCAGATAGCCCACGCAATGATTTTTTAGAATGTGGGAAGTTAGTTAAAATTATCACACTGAATTCTTCGGGCAGTGGGGATAATGATTGTAAATTTGCGCATATTTTTTATCAATGGAAGTAACTTTATCTACTGCAACTCAGCTTGGCCTGACTGAGGAAGAATACGAAAAAATCAAAGAAATCTTAGGCCGAAATCCCAACTTTAATGAAATCAGTGCCTACTCTGTGATGTGGAGTGAACACTGTAGTTATAAGAACAGTATTAAATGGCTGAAGACATTACCACGTGAAGGCGGAAGGCTGCTGGTGAAAGCCGGAGAAGAAAACGCCGGATTGATGGATATTGGTGACGGACTGGGGCTCGTTTTTAAAATTGAGAGTCACAACCACCCTTCAGCTGTTGAACCCTTCCAGGGCGCGGCAACAGGTGTTGGTGGTATCCACAGGGATATCTTTACGATGGGAGCCCGCCCTGTTGCTGCCCTCAACTCTTTGCGATTCGGAAATCCTGAAAAAGACAGAACTCAATACCTGATCAATGGGGTAGTAAAAGGTATCGGCCACTACGGAAACTGCTTCGGAGTACCTACCGTTGGAGGCGAAGTTTATTTTGAGGAGTGCTATCATACCAATCCATTGGTAAATGCTATGGGCGCCGGCATTCTCCGTGTAGGAGAATCCGTTAGTGCCATTGCTGAAGGAGAGGGTAACCCAGTATTCATTGCAGGGAGTGCTACCGGAAAAGACGGTATCGGGGGAGCCGCTTTTGCTTCTGCCGATCTACACGAAGACAGTGCCGAAGACCTCCCTTCCGTTCAGGTTGGCGACCCCTTTCAGGAAAAGAAATTGCTTGAAGCCTGTCTTGAGATCATCCACTCGGGAGCGCTCGTAGGGATGCAGGATATGGGAGCCGCAGGTATCATCTGTTCTACTTCAGAAACAAGTGCCAAAGGCAATGTAGGAATGGATATCGACCTGGAGAAGGTTCCTACCCGCCAGAAAGATATGAAAGCATGGGAGCTGTTGCTGAGCGAGAGCCAGGAGCGTATGCTGCTGATTGTTAAGAAAGGCAGAGAAAAGGAAGTGCTGGATATTTTTGAAAAATGGGACCTTCCCTGCTCTCAAATTGGTACAGTAAATAACTCGGGTATCCTTCGCTTCTATATGCACGGCGAACTGGAAGCAGAGATTCCGGCCGAGAGCCTCGTACTCGGTGGTGGTGCTCCTGTTTACGACAGGGAATACCGGGAACCGAAATACTTTGAAAAAATCAAAGCATTTGATATCAACACGATCAGTCAGGAGTCTGATCTGAAAGGTGTTGCAGAAAAACTGATTACTAATCCAAATATCGCCTCTAAGAAATGGATATACGATCAGTACGACAGTATGGTGGGTGGTGCCACAATGAATACCAACGACCCCTCTGATGCGGCCGTAGTGTGGATTCAGGGCACCAAACGGGCACTTGCTTTTACGACAGACTGCAACAGCCGGTATGTGTTTGCCGATCCTTTTACAGGTTGTATGATTGCTGTCGCCGAAGCGGCGAGGAATATTGTTTGCTCAGGAGGTAAACCTCTCGGCATCAGTAACTGTCTGAACTTCGGAAATCCGTATGATCCTGAGGTTTATTACCAGTTTGTGAAGAGCATACAGGGAATGTCGGAAGCGTGCAAGAAGTTTGACACCCCTGTAACAGGAGGTAATGTGAGCTTCTACAATCAGTCGCCCGACGGACCGGTGTACCCTACTCCGGTAATCGCCATGGCCGGTATCCTCGATAGCCTTGATGATAAAATGTCGCTTTACTTCAAGAACGAAGAAGACCTGATATACTTAGTTGGAAAGAACGAAGATGACTTGAACAGTTCAGAATACCTGCATAAAATCAAAGGCATAGAATATTCCCCTGCTCCTTACTTCAACCTGGAAGAAGAGTTTCAATTGCATGAGAATATCACAAAGCTGATCCAGTCCAGACTGATTAACAGCGCCCACGACCTGGCCGAAGGTGGACTCTTTGTTGCACTTGCTGAAAGTGCCTTCTATAAAGGCATTGGCTTTAAGGTCAACGCTGCTCAGTCTTACAGGAAAGATGCTTACTGGTTTGGAGAAGCACAAGGACGTGTGGTGGTAACTGTCAGCCCCGGCAAGCAGAAAGAATTTGAAGCAGCTCTGAACGTTCCCTTTGAGTTATTGGGAACTACCGGTGGTGACTCCATTATTATAGACAATGAAGACTGGGGTAAAGTGGCTGAGTGGCATAAGAAATACGTTTCTGTGCTGACAGATCTCATGTCCGGCAATGAATAGCAACAAAAATATTCTCATCACAGGCGGTGCAGGTTGCATCGGGAGCTCGATCACCAAAGTACTTAACAATCACGGATATCATAACCTGATACTCTGTGACAATTTCGGAAACCCGGAGAAAGAGAAAAATCTCGAAGGAAAGGTTTTTCGGAAGAGAATTCATGTAAACGAATTATCTGAATTTCTCTCATCCCACGGCTCTTCCATAGATTTTGTTATTCATTTCGGAGCGAGAGCAGGTGCTTATGCATTAGATAAAGAAGTGCTTCAAAAATACAATGTCGATTTCTCTAAACAGATATGGCATTACTGTACTGGGTATCAAATTCCGCTGATCTATGCATCTACAGGAGCCACCTACGGATCCGGTGAAGGCGGCCACAGAGATGATGACAATCTTTTATCCGGACTTGCACCTATCAACGAATACGCACGCTCTAAACACCGCTTCGATCTTTGGGCAAGTCAGCAAAAAAATCATCCTCCTTTTTGGGTCGGATTGAAATTCTTCAATGTTTACGGTCCGAACGAATACCACAAAGAACGGAGAGCCAGCATGGTGTACCATTGTTACCGGCAGATTCGTGAAACGGGCAAGGTCACGCTTTTCGGTTCTTTCAATCCTGCGATTCCCGACGGGGATTACAAAAGAGACTTCATCTATCTGAAAGATGTGCTCGAAGTGTGTTATTGGTTTTTTGATGCATTTATTAAAGGTACCGGTGACGTTCCATCAGGAATTTATAATATCGGAACAGGCGTGCCACGGTCGTTTAATGATATTGCGTACGATGTTTTCAAAGCACTGCACCTCGAACCACAGATTGAATACAAACCTGTTCCCGAAGAAATCAAAAGCGGTTATCCCGAATGTAATTTTGCCGTGACCGATAAACTCAGAAAAGCCGGTTACACCAGGCCATTCACTTCTCTTGAAGACGGGATAACGGAATACGTCAACAACTATCTGTTGAAAGAGGCGTATTTCTAATGGGGTATTTACTAACCACCCCTACCCCTCCATAGGAGGGGAATTTAGTTTCAATAATTGCCGCATTTCACAAAGTCCCCGGCCTAAATTCTGATGCATTAAAAAAATGGATGTAATGAAGTGTTGGGAGAAACCCCACCAAAGAGAATACCAAGTCTTTCTCCGCAGTTGTCTCTCCGCCAAATTTGGAACGCTGCGTTTCCAAGATTAAAACACATAGAAACATAGGCCCTTTTCTTTGTAGGCCCCGTAACAAAAAGAGTTTAAGCTACAAAACAGACAAAAGTTTTCATGTACTTTTATCAGAAATCGCAAACGAATTTTGAAAGAAGAAACATCATTCATCCCCCGCACTCCCGAAGACATTCCCAAACTATTCGCAGAATTCTGGAATCGACGCCGTGCTGATTTGCTGGCCGGACTTTTTAACGAGGATGCCGACTTCATCAACGTAGTCGGTTTGTGGTGGGAGAACCGCAAAGCTATTTTCAAAGCACATGATTACGGATTGAAAGTAATCTTCAACAATTCCACCTTAACCATCATCAGGACCAAAACCAAGATGTTATCAGACGACTTTGCCATTGTTCATTCCAAAATAAAACTGACAGGACAGACTCCACACAAAGGTACAGAGGCAGGAAAAAGGCGGGCAATACTGACCTTCATTGCAAGCAGAAAAGAAGACGGCATCTGGAGTGTTATCTCCGCGCAGAATACAGACATCGTCGGCGGTATGGAGACAAACATCCGAACAAAAGATGGCATTTTGCATCCTGTTGACTACAGATAATCGATTTAAAAGAAGGAATCCCCCTGGAGCATCCTATCAACATGAAAAGACCGCAAAACCTTAGAAACCGCTGATACTCAGACCGACTTACAATAGGCAGTGGCAAGAAATCGTTACAAAACCGTGCTTTTGAAAACCGGTCAGCATTTTTTTATGCTGAGGGAGAAGCATTACCTCAACTTTTTACAAACATTATTTCTATAAAAACTAAAACAGTATCAATTTATTTGAAAATGACTATGATAAAGATGAAAACCATTTTAACCTCTATTATCCTTTTGTTTTTGGGTCTTCAACAGTCAGAAGCGCAGAAACCGTACAAATATTATGAAAAGGATAAGGCAACAGGACAAAAAATCTATGGCTTTATAGACATGGATAAAGAGAAAACATTAATTGCTCCCCAGTTCTATAATGCAAACGAGTTTCGCGAAGGTCTCGCAGCTGTAGCAGTGAAAAAAGAAGGTAAGGTCTTGTGGGGATATATCGACATAACCGGCAAATTCGTACTTCCTCCAAAATATGAAGATGCACTGGATTTCTCTGAAGGCCTGGCAGGCGTAAAAATGGATGGAAAGTATGGATTCATCAACAAGCAGGGAGAAGTTTTCATTCCCTTTAAATATCCCAGGGTTGATAATTTCGTCAACCACGTTGCCATGGTCTGGAATCCGGACCTTTTCAAGTCCACTTATGGTCTGGTAAACCGACTCGGCTATGAAATAGTCCCATTGGGCAGATACACTTCGAAATTCACGTTTAATGGAGACTTCGCAGTTGTTTTTGCCCAGGATACAGGTGTTAACGGATTTTTCGGCGGAGGTAAAGCCGGTCTGCTCCATATCAGTGGAATAGAGGCAGTGCCATTGGGTAAAATGAGCAGAGAAGACCCTTCCGTAAAGGTGGGTGATGAGTGGAGAGTCAAGGTGTTCGGCGGAGAGCCGCTTTCTATGGCAGATTTAAACAATATTATTCTGGAAAAAGCCCAAAATGATGATTCTATCTTTTTTAAGTTAGTCATGTACCTGGCCCTTAACGGTAATGAAGAAGGGTATTATCACTTAGGTGCGAGGCTCTTAAGCGGAAGAGGTGTGGCGAAAAATATAGAAGCAGCTCTTTACTGGTTGAACAAATCAGCAGAGACAGGAAATGCGGATGCCATGAATGATATGGGAATCTGTTTCCAAACCGAAAAGAAAAATTACGCCGAAGCCTTGAAATGGTTTAAAAAAGCTGCCGACCTGGGGGACGGTCATGCCTATTACAATTTGTATCTCCTCTATAATTCCGGTGATCATGTAGAGAAAGATGAACAATTGGCCCGGAAGTATTTGCAAATAGCCGCCGAAAAAGGTGTACCCAAAGCAAAAGAATTATTGCAATAGAAGAAAGTGATTTAGGCCGGACAATCAGAGTTAAACCCTGACTACGGAGCGTACGTAACAAGCTGCCAGAAAGCATTAAAAATGAGCTGCCGTCTATAGTAAACGCGGCTAAATGAGGCATACCGTCTAACAATAACCGGAAACAGAAGCCAATAATGAAGACACCGTCTTTTTGGGGAGATTTTATCTACAGGAAAGGTTGTGAACAGGGGCTTCATTTTCCATCTTATTTTTGAAGAACCGGGGATGTCCTTCCCGGCTTCTAATGAATCATCATGCCCCGTAACAAAAAAAGAATCTTGCAAATATTCATCACTCTTCTTATTGTTTATTTCGTTATCTGCACCGCACTATATTTGTTTCAGGAACGTATCATTTTTCTACCGGAAAAATTAGACAAAAGCTATAGATATAACTTCGATCTGCCGTTTGAAGAAATGAATATCGCAACCGGTGATGGTCAATCTTTAAATGGATTATTGTTTCGGGCCGAAAACAGTAAAGGCCTTATCTTCTATCTGCACGGCAATGCAGGATCTCTGGCTGACTGGGGATATGTCGCTGAACGCTATACCGCCCTGCAATACAGCGTTTTTATTTTAGACTATCCCGGTTACGGAAAAAGCACAGGCTCTATACGAAGCAAAGAGCAATTACTCGGAGTTGTTCAGGAAGCCTACGATTTTGTAAAAACCGGATTTGATGAAGACAGTATCATTATTTTAGGTTACTCGATCGGCACAGGCCCCGCAGCACACCTCGCCTCTAAAAATCATCCGCGGTTATTGATCCTTCAGGCTCCCTATTATAGCCTGGCCGACCTGGTACGACATACTTTTAAGATTGTACCCACCTTCCTGCTCAGGTATAATTTTGAGACGGCAGCGTATGCCAAAGAATGCAAGGTGCCCATAATAATTTTTCACGGAGACCGCGACGAAGTGATTTATTACAAGTCGTCGGAAAAACTAATTTCAGAACTCAAGCCAACAGACAAGCTGATCACTTTAAAAGGTCAGGGTCACAATGGAATAACTGATAATCCTTACTATCTTGCTGCACTCACAGATCTCTTGAAATGAGAAAGATATAGATTCATGGAATGACAAAGGAACCGTATGAGAAATCTAGCTGCAGGAGTTCATAACAGTCAATAATTAAACGACCTACAGTGTGCGGCGTTAAGAAAATAAATGAAATGAAGTGTCGTAGAAAGCTGCAAGAAAATACTATTTGAAGTCCCGCCCCTGGCAGGAACGAGTATATTTCCTTGAACGAAAGGGAATTTATTTTTAGCCAGGCACAATGTCAGTCTTGTCCGCCGCGGCGGATTTGCTTCTTTTGTGTCAAAACAAAAGAAGATAAGAATCAAAATTATGAAGGTTATTTTTCCAAACCGGAAGAATTTCCAAAAAGAAGAAACGGATTATTAAAGTGGTACTATAAAAATTTGAAAAAAGATGAGTAAAAAGCAACTGTTAATTATTGAGGACTTAGGAATCCCGCATGAAGTGTTTGAAAACACTGCCAACGGGTTGGGTCTTGATTATAATATTATATGGGATATCAATCTTGCTGAAAGTGATACGGTAGAAATTCTCGTAAACGTAAAAAAGAAAATAGACGAAAGTCTTATCAACCGCTTCCCGAACCTGAAAATGATTGGTGTCGCTTTTACAGGATACGACAGTGTGGATGTAGAAACTTGTAAAAGAAAAGGTATTGCCGTCTATAACGTCCCCGCCTACTCTACCCAATCGGTGGCGGAGTTGGCTGTCGGGCTGGCTATTGCACTGTTGCGTGAGATTCCCAAAGCAGACTGGCAAATCAGGCAAAATAAGTGGGAATTGCGTCCGGGTAATGATCTCAACGGAAAAGTTGTGGGCATCCTGGGCACAGGAGCAATTGGGCTCGCAACTGCAAAAATCTTCAAAGCCATCGGCTGCCCCCTGATCGGCTGGTCGAGAACAGAAAAGGAGGAGTTAAAAAACCTAGGCGGAATTTATTTTTCTGATTTAAAAGAGTTTTTTGCCGCTGCCGATATTATTTCCATACACATTCCTTCTAACCCAAATACCCGTGGATTGGTCGGAGAGCATGAACTCCGTGCGATGAAGAAAACAGCTTATCTGATCAATACGGCACGAGGTCCTATTGTTGATGAAAATGCGCTGTTCGGAGTTTTAAAGAATAAAGAAATAGCCGGCGCAGGATTAGATGTCTTCTCCATAGAGCCTATTCCTCATAATCATCCTTTTCTGAGTCTGGATAATGTTATCCTCACACCACACATTGCATACAAGACTGAAGAAGCATTGGAGAGAAGGGCGAACGTTACCCTACAAAATATCAGGTCTTATCTCCAAGGAGTTTCCAAAAACAGGGTCGGTTAAATGAAATAATAACACTTACGGAGATGCGTTAACCATTTGATTAAGGTAAACGGAACGTTTTCAACCACAAACGAATACTATGTATGCTTCCAGAATTTTGATACTCTTCATCATTGTCATCAGCAGTTGTGCTCAAAATAAAAAGGGGGTTAGCCCGAATGAAGGTTATGTTGAGGCCGGAATCATAGTTGATCCTAAAACCGATGAGGAAGAGATTCAAAATTTGATACGCAGGGTTATCAAATGGGCCAACGTTGAAACCGGTCCTAAACTGCTTCCTGTTACGACGGACAGCGAAGGAAAATACTATAACGGATTTGACTTTACTCATGTTAAAAGAAACCTTATCCGAATGAAAGAAACAGAGTACTTCTCGAAAGAGTTCATCAATAACTACAAGAAAATTATCCGAACACTTGACGAGCGACTCAAGAGTGGTTATTACGACCAATGGCCTGTTGATGAACAACCTCCTTTCATTTTTGCCAACGATGTGGATCCATGGACGGAATCTCAGGATTATCCTTACCCGGATCAATCTCCATATTACTGGTCTTTCGTAGAAGTAGAGATTCTGCACTTAGACAAAAAAAGGGGAGAATTGAATTGGAAATGGGGAAATCTCAGACCGAATGCAGCTCCTGAATGGAAAGATTTCCGTTATAAATTCAGAGTAAGAAAGGAAAACGGGAAGTGGAAGATTTCTTATCTCCACGGATTTGATTATGAAGACGGTATCCGTAAAGAGGGATAACCGCCGGCGTTTCTTGCCTCTTTTACCAGCTAACTACTCAATCAGTTTTGAAATATTCTAACAATCAAGCGTTAAAAATCCCCTCCATTTCTCACATTTTTTCCCCCGCATTTTTTTTGCATTGAGAATACCGTAAGTTTGCACGACCCTCCGGAATATTTTTATCTCCTTCAATTATCCGACGGTCACAAATAATATAAATATGTCCAAATATATTTTTGTAACCGGAGGGGTTACTTCTTCTTTAGGTAAAGGTATTATAGCTGCATCATTGGCAAAATTGCTCCAGTCGCGCGGTCTGAAAGTCACTATCCAAAAGTTTGACCCCTATATCAACGTTGACCCCGGAACTCTGAATCCGTACGAACACGGCGAATGCTACGTTACTGACGACGGAGCTGAAACCGACCTCGACCTTGGCCATTATGAGCGATTTCTGAACATCACTACCACTCAGGCCAACAACGTAACGACTGGCCGTATCTATCAGACGGTCATCAATCGTGAACGCGAAGGCGATTATCTCGGAAAAACCGTTCAGGTAGTCCCCCACATTACCGATGAGATTAAGAGGAGAATGAAGCTGCTCGGTGAAAAAGGCAATTACGACATCGTGATTACCGAGATCGGGGGCACTGTGGGTGATATTGAGAGCCTTCCATTTATCGAGGCCGTCCGCCAGATGCAGTGGGAGCTGCCCGATGAGGATTGCCTGGTAGTACACCTGACTCTCATCCCCTATCTGCGCGCTGCAAAAGAACTAAAAACCAAGCCTACACAGCAAAGCGTAAAACTTCTGAGCGCGAACGGAGTACATCCCGACGTGCTGATATGCCGCACTGAACATAAGCTGACACCTGACCTCAGGAGAAAGGTAGCTCTCTTTTGTAACGTTAAAGAAGAAGGTGTTATAGAAGCTATAGACGCTCCTACCATCTACGAAGTACCGCTGCTCATGCTGCGGGAAAGACTCGACGAAATTGTGCTGAAGAAGCTGAATATCGCCAATGCCAAAGAACCAGATTTAGAAAGATGGAAATCTTTCCTTGATAAGGTAAAGCATCCTTCCAAGAAAGTGAATATCGGCCTCATCGGCAAGTACATTGAGCTGCAAGATGCTTATAAATCTATTTTAGAAAGCTTCATCCATGCTGGAGCGATGAATGAATGCAAGGTGCAGGTAATCAATATCCACAGTGAAAATATTACAGAAGGCAATGTAGATGAGACACTGGCCGGCCTGGACGGACTGCTGGTCGCGCCGGGATTCGGCATCAGAGGCGTTGAAGGAAAAATTATTGCAGTGAAATACGCTCGTATGCGCAAAATGCCATTCTTTGGTATTTGCCTTGGGATGCAGATGGCAGCCATTGAATTCGCGCGGAATGTTCTCGGATTAAAGAATGCCGAATCAACAGAAATGAACCCTGCCACCACCGAACCGGTTATCGATATGATGGAGGATCAGAAAAAAGTGTCAGCCAAGGGAGGCACAATGAGGTTGGGTGCTTATCCGTGTGAGATTCGTGAAGGCTCTCTGGCTCATCAGATTTACGGTACGACAGAGATCAGCGAACGCCACCGCCACCGCTGGGAATTTAATAACGATTATCTCAAACAGTTTGAAGAAGCAGGAATGGTTGCAACCGGTATTAATCCCGAAACAGGATTAGTTGAGATTATGGAGAATACCAGGCACCCGTTCTTCATCGGGGTGCAATTTCATCCGGAACTGAAGAGCAAAGTTGAGAATCCACACCCCATCTTTGTCAGCTTTGTAAAAGCAGCAAAATCATTTAGTGAAAGAGATAAACTCACCGATGAAAAAACGAATACCGTTTCGGTGTCGTAAGCTGTTCGGAAAAGATTAACAAAAAACTTTCAATGTGAGGGTAATCTTTGGGCTATTTCCGGCGTCTATCAGCCAAATGAAAAAAGTTACTGTCATGAAGAAAGTTTTATTTGCTATTTTTCTGCTCACTTCTTATTCTGCAATTGCGCAAACAGATTATTTGGGCGATAATGATCCGCAGGCAAAGACATTGTTGAAAAAAATATCTGCAAAGTATAAAGCCTATAATACTATTTCAACTGGTATCACTGTCGTAATAGAAGACAGTAAAGGGCAAAAATTATCAGAGCAGAAAGGCAGCCTGCAAATGAAAGGCTCCAAATACAAACTGGTAATGAATAATGACATCTCTTTTTCTGACGGCAAGAGTATTTATAACTACGATAAAGAAGCCGCAGAAATACAGATTACCAGGATCAATCCGAAAGATAACCTGCTGACCCCTCAGAAACTCTTCACCAACTTCTACGATAAAGACTATCTGTACAGACTGATTGATGAAGTGAAGTCGGGCGCCAACACTTTGCAACAGGTAGAACTCACTCCCCTTGACAAGACACTACCTTTCTTTAAAGTAATCCTGCAGATTAATAAAAGCACCCATCAAATTGTATCTGCAAAATTGTTTGAGAAATCAGGTACAAGGTACTATTATACTTTGAGCGGATTCAAGACAAATATTCCCCTTGCTGAAACCTTGTTTACTTTCAATTCTGCAGATTATCCCGGAGTTGAAATCATTGATTTAAGATAAAAAAGGGAGCGTTTGTCTTGAAAAAATCTAGTGAATAATCGGCGCTGCTGAATCAATACTCAAAACATGGATTTTTATGCCTGGTTTTTCAATAAAACAAGCAAGTTTTGCGTTAATAGTACATGCTTCTGAAACCTGTCTGGATTTTAACGCTGGCCTATACTTTTATGTTTTCTGCGGAACGTAATGATCTGCCGAAAGAGAAGATACAATGGCTGACTCTCGAAGAGGCAGCGGTTAAGATGCAAAACGAGCACAAGCCCATTATAATTGACCTTTATACCAATTGGTGCAACTGGTGTAAAGAAATGGACAAGAAAACTTACAATAACGATAAGGTTGCCAAATACATCAACCAAAACTTTTATCCTGTCAAGATAAATGCTGAAACTCAGGAGACTGTGCAATGGCTGGACAAGGAATACAATTATAACAAATCGGTAAAAGTCAATGAATTTTCCCTGTTTGTTACCAATGGCCAGCTCAGCTACCCGACCACGGTGATTATGATGCACCCGGATGAAGTTCCGGCAGCTATCCCCGGATTTATGTCGGCTGATGAGATTGAACCTATATTAAAATATTTCGCAGAAGATTACTATAAAAGGCTTTCATTCCAGGATTTCCTGAGAGGTTTCAGGAAAGGATGGTAACCCGATAAAAATATTAAAAGACCCGAATATCCGGTCTTCAACTCGGTTTTTCATAGGATATTGGATTATAACAGGGGTGGATCTCTATCCGGCCCCTTTTTTGTTTCTAAAAAAACTAAAAAAGAATAAAATATTTTTTTTGATGCAACGTTTATAAGAAGATTGTAGTCTATATGGCAAATCGCATTGAGCAAAAAAGATATTATAACTAAATAAAGATATTATAAGGCACAATCCAGCCTTCAACTCGGTTTTTCATAGGATATTGGATTATAACAGGGGTGAATTTCTATTCGGCCCCTTTTTTATTTCTACTAGTTGAATTTTACACTCTCTTCCTTATCATAATTCTCATTGTAATGCACGAAAAGGTTCAGATAAAGTAGCCTGCTGATCCTCATAAAATATGGCTGAAGAGCGAGGCTGAGAATGGCATTGGTAATGATCCAGTAGACAAGACGGTTGTCATCGAAAGAAAAACCAATCGTCAGCCACCAAAGAAAAAAAGTTACTGCCGCAAAACCGACGGTAATTGCATAACTCATATATCCGGTACCATACCAAAATCCGGGCTCTAAGTTAAAAGTCTGAGAGCATACCGGACACTTCTCGTACATATCCAAAATAGAATTCGGAGACAAGCCTTTGTATGGGTTCGGCTGTTTAAACATATCCCCCCTTCTACAACGGGGACATTTCAGATTCAGGACGCTCCAAAGGTAGGACGGCGTGGGTTTCTCATCTTGCGACATATTGCAAAGTTACAAGAGAGCACATTAAAACTTATGTAAAAGATAGGAGCCTAAAGCCAATGGGGCCGGCACACTCAATTCATCGCTATTCGGGCGCGCTCCTCTACCATCTCTGGCTCGTTGGTGGTAATGAAATCAATACCGTTCTTAATGAGCCAGTCAGTTGTCTCAACATCATTCACTGTCCAGGCGTTCGTCTTTATTCCTAATTCCCTCGCCTGCTTAATATACTCAGGGTGTTTTTTAAATATTGAGTGATGATAATCCAATCCCGAAATACCGTCATCTTTTAATTGTTGAGGGGTTTTGTCTCCATTAAGATATTGCACTTCAGCACCGGGCACCAGCCTAAGTAGCTCAAGACACATTTTATAATCAAAAGCAATATAAATAATATGTGGTGCGGCATTGTATTTATTCACTTCATCTACAACTTTCCTTACTGTATGCATTGCCCACTCAACTCCACGGACAGACGGTTTTAACTCCAATATCAGTTTAGTTCGATCTTGTTTGACTATTTCCTCAAGAAATTCGGAAAGCAATGGTAACTGCTCTCCGTTGACAAGTGGGAAGACCCGCAGGTTTGCAAGCATTGAGGTCTGAATTTCTATATCATGGTAAAACGGATCGTGGTTTACGACAATCTGCTCATCATCAGTCAGATGCACATCAGTCTCGCTACCGTAATAACCAGCATCGATGGCAGATTTAAGCGATGCTAATGAATTTTCAGGGTGGCCGTTATTTTTCCAGGCCCCGCGGTGGGCTATAACTATGTCAGCGGGTGAATCTATCACAGGCCTTTCGGTTTCAGATTTCATTACTTTTTTAGAATTAGTACATGATAGAAAAGCAAGAGGCAGTAAACAGCAGAAGAAAAATCTCATTATGCAGCAGATTGTCGGATAAAATTAATCAACTCTTTGATTAATCTAACAGTTAAAAAGAAAGGCCCTGTAAACAAGTTATAGAGCCTCTCAAAAAATGATGATCTTATTTCTATTGCAGCCTTATAAATATTCCGGCGTGTACATTTACATTGTCTAGATTCTTAACACCTAATTTATTATAAGGAGCATATGAATAATCACCACCAACATCTATGCCCCATTTATCTGTTTTACCGGGTATAGCCCGCAATCCCAAACCGGTGTGAAACCCGAAATTAACCGAAGTTCTTCCCTGGTTTTTAAACATACCGAGATACTGGTTAAAATCAACCATATTTATTCCGGCAGCCAAAGAAGCGTAAGGTCTGATTTTGGAGTTCTCAGCTAAAAGCGGACTGTATTCTACTCTTGCCATAATAGGTATTACCTGAACAGAATTACTCATAACACCCGAGATTTGTTGGGCCTTATTCGTATTGTACACTTGTCTGGGATACTTCTGATAATAATCCTGAAAACCAAATTCAGCACCCACCGCCCACTGCGGAGTGAGGTTATATCCAATACTTCCGGCAAACCCGCGGGGTGAAGAATGAGAAATCAAATCAGATTTCATTGTACCCAGTGGAAAACTGTAATTATAACCCAGATTCAGCCGTACTGAATGTTCCTGAGCCTGCAAAGGATGAATTCCAAATCCTAATCCGAAGATTATAAATAGGATGAATAAACGCGTTTTCATGACTAAATAATTTTAGAATGATTTCAAATAAGGTGATTGGTCAAACAGAGCTTTTACCTGGCTGTCGGCAACCTGCTCATTATAGATATTGTTACCTCTGATAAGCCCGGTCCATATTACCTTCAGCTCCCCTGTTTGCGGGGCATTCTTCAAATCGATCATATCCACACTGACTGCCCCTTCGGTAATTGAATAGACCGAATAAACATAAGGCAGGTAATACCCGTAACCGGGGTATCCCCAGAAATATGGGTCCCAGTAACTATCGTATGAATCCCAATAAGTTGGATAACTGATAACGCCACTTGTGGTGGAGATGATTCTGTTAACTGTAATTCCCAAATCAGGATTCTGATCTTTCTCTACCGGTTCATACCCGTGAAGAATCATTTGATTCTTCACTGCATCAATGTACGCTACATCAGATTCTGTTCTCTGCATCTTTGATTTTCCATTTTTAATCACGGCAACCGAATCCGAGATATAAAAAGTCTGATAATTACTGAAACTAATCGTAGAATCATGATCTGTAATGTAGATCCTCGACTCTTCGTCAGACAAGTTGGCAACAGGATCTTTGCTACACCCCGAAACCAACAACAGTGTTGCAACAATCGCTGTTAATGTTGTACTCGTTTTCATAATTGTAGATTTTAAGAGTGATTCAATTTTTAAATCCTGAATATCTGCTTTCAAAACAAGTGCCTGACAGTTCTGGAAAATGCCAAAAAATGTTAAACAAAAAAGGAATTAAGATTACGATAACACGAAAGTGAATAACCGTATTAAGACGAATGAGAATGAGAATTATAATTACATAGAGGTAACGAGCCTGGCCTCTTTTACTGGTTATATGGACTTACAGCATAAAAAAAGCCGGCATCAATGTACCGACTTTCCATTTACTTTCAGGAACCATGTCCTGTATTTCCGGTTATTAAACCCTTCTTAGCTAAAAAGGCAGATCGTCTGCACTTTCTTCATGTTGTACGGGTTCTGATACCCTGGTTTCTGCTGTTACGCCCTTTGGAACACTTTCCGTCGTACCTCCGGTATCTTTACCACCTACCAATTGGATTTCTCTAACACGAAGTCTCAAAGTTGCTACAGCCTCGCCATCTTGCTTCTTGAATACATCTGCTTCGGGAGTTCCTTCCACATATACAGTTTTCCCCTTCAGGAGATAAGGCACTATTCCTGTCTTTTCAGTCCAATACGAACACTCTACCCAGATAGTTTTATCCTGAGTAACTCCGGATGAATTCTTGTATCTCTCTGTATGAGCTACACTAAAGTTGATCACATTCTTGCCATTTACCTCACGCTGCACACAGTCTCTGCCCAAATTTCCAATTACTTGTAACTTAATCATGTCGTTTATTTTTAAAAAGTGATAGTCGGTAAAACTATGAAAAACTTACCCGCGAATAATACTAAAAAACGGATTGTGAATAAGTTTTTTTAGTTTAATTTTTTCTTGATGGTAGACACCTGGTCCTGAAGGCTGCTTACCAGGTTGGCCAGGGATGCCACATCCCACTGCCTTTGGTCAGACACCTTTTGAATCACCGCTTTTGCTTCCCACAATTCCAGAATGTCATCTTTGTAAATCTGATAAGGCTGAAAGGTGGGATTATCGCTCACAAGCGTAACTTTAGCTGTACTTCTGTTGTTCTTCACCACTCTTTTATATACTATTCCTTCATTATTGGTTATCACGATACAAGCAGAATTGTTCTTCACACCATCCAGCGATTCTGCCTTTTCTCCTACAATTACACTTCCGCTCGGTGTAGGTAGCATGCTGTCGCCGACGATCTCAAAAGCCCTGCAATTCCCTCCTTTGATCATAGGAAGGGTAAAAGTATTCAGCTCGTCTATAAATTCTTCGTCTGCATAACCGGAGAGATAACCGGCTGCAGCCTTAACGGGAACAAAGTGAATCAGGTTGCGATCAGACGATGCCAGTTTCATCTGACGCCGTCTGCTCAGATAATCTGATCCCTTCTGATATGCAAGATCCTCAAGTAACAACTCATCCAACGTAACGTTGAACATTTCGCTAAGCGACTGGAGCACATCTAGTCTGGGCTCTGCCCTTTCTTCCTCGTAAGCTCCAACAAGTGAACGTTTGATACCTAATTTGGCTGCAAACTCTTCCTGTGTCCAGCCGCGAAGTTTACGGAGATACTTAAGATTTTTTCCTGCCTGTGACATAAGACTAATAATTTTAGAACGAAAATACTAATTCTTTTAGTTTAAAAAAATATTTTTTGTTTTTCGGCTAAAAGACGCCCCTCTTCTTAATTCATAACTGTGTAAATCTCATATTAAATCAGGAAAGCACCATTCCGGGAGCTTCGGATAAGACCTGAAGAATGTAGTTGAGTACTACAAATTGAGTATTTCTTACCTGTAGTTTCAATTCCATTTTTGCTATACGAATTATTGTCCACCCTAAATCCTGACAAAATGAGAAAGATAATTTTCCTGATTGTAATAGCCGCACTTACCGGCACTACAGGCTGCAAGAAACATGACATCATTACCGACCCCGATCCTCGGATACCTGATCTCCCGAAGGAAGGTGTCCTCGTGAAAACAAGCATTTTCGGTCAGATAGTTGACGAAGATGAGAATCCTGTGAGCGGGGTACTTATTTCCGCCGGAGGCGCTACTACCAACACCGATGCTAACGGCGTCTTTATTATCAAGAATGTCAACATTGATCAGGCACGCGGATATCTGGTTGCTAAAAAATCAGGCTACTTCAATGGCTCTCGCATTTTTCAGCCTGTGAAAGAAGGCATGTCAAAACTGCCGGTAATAAAGCTGCTGGCACAAAAGAGTATCGGCACCATTAATGCAAGTACGGGTGGCGCCGCCACATCACCGGGAGGAATGAAGGTATCTCTGCCTGCCAATGCTATTGAAGGCGGCTACACCGGTACAATAAATGTTGTAGCGAGCTACATCAATCCTACCAGCCCCGATTTTATTTCGCGTATGCCGGGAGACCTTGCTGCCATTAATAGCGAAAATAAAAGAGGCTCCATGATTTCTTACGGCATGGCCAACTTTGATTTGCTGGATGGCAATGGAAATAAATTAAAAATCAAAAGCGGGAGTGAAGCAACCATAACTATGCCTGTGCCTGCATCGCTTGTAGCGAGTGCTACCCCGACAATCCCTATGTGGTATTTTGATGAAATAAAAGGGATTTGGATAGAGGAAGGTGTCGGCACTTTGGCCGATGGCAAATACACAGGAAAAGTATCGCATTTCAGCACATGGAATTACGACCACTGGAATCCATTTATGGCTTTACCCATGATTATAAGATGGCTGCTGCCGATGATATCATCTGTCGATCCTACAGATCCTGACGTTCAGAGAATTATAGAAAATCAGCCCACATTTGTTCTCAATGTAAAGAACAAGGCTACACGTGCTACTCTTTATACCAATGTATTTCCACCGACAGTCTATGATCGCAACAGCAATCCGAAATCTGCCAGCCGGTCTGTGACTTTTCCGCTGCCACAGGTTTCAGATGTGATGGAAGTTACGATTACTCCTATTCAACCCGGTGGCCCCAACTACCCGGTTAATAAAGACTATTCTCCTACTGCTGACGAAAAGCAACCTCCTTTTCCAAGCTTCGATAATGAAGAAGAAAGTGTAACGGTGGACGTGAAGGCCACAGAACCTCCTACCACCATTACCATTGTAATTCCACCTCCGGGAGTGGCGGGAGGTAATGGAGAAACAGCGGTAAATGTGAATGGTAAAGCAGTGAATTGTGATAATCTGCCGGTGAAAAATGGATATGTTGTCCTGAGTATGCGAAGCGGTAATAATATCGTAAAGACTACAGTAGCACCAATTTACGGAGATGAAGGAAGGTTTACAGCTCAATATGTTTTCTTCAAAAAATTGCCCAACCAGGTGGATAATGTAGTGCTGACGGTATATGATCTCGCAACCCAAAAACACAGTAAGGATATAGCTATCAACGTAAATCCTTCAGTTGCATTCATGATCAGTGATCCTGTCAAGGTTTGCGAAGACGGACAATCTAATCCTACCAATCCCGGCAAGGTTTATAAGGGTAATATCGCTCTGGATAATGCTCAACAACTGAAAGCCTTTATTGATTCGGGATATACGGAAGTGACCGGTGCTTTATACATCAGGAACCAGTCTGACCTCAGCGGGCTTACTAAAATTAAAAAAGTTGACTGGTTGGTCCTGGAAAACAACAGTATAACTACCTTAGGCGGTATCGCTGAATTGGAAAGTATGGCAAGGCTTAGATTGGCAGGTAATACCAGCCTGACGACTGCCGCCTTCCCGAAACTGACCTCAAAATCCCTGAGAGCCCTTCAGGTTGAATGGAATCTGTCATTAGTGTCCCTCACCTTACCATCTGTTGAAAAAATCGGATCAGACGGAAACGGAATAAATATAACTGATTGTCCGGTTTTAAAAACCCTGTCCATTCCAAACCTGAAATTACTGGATCCTCAATATAATAGAATCTATATAAGGTCAACCGCGTTGCCCAATATGGATGTTTTCAAAAATGCTACCGGTACATTAGATAACGAATTGGTTTTGCAGGATAATCCCGACTTAACCTCTGTGACAGGATTAAAAAACATCATCTCTACAAGGAGATTGGAAGTGAGTAAATGTCCCAAACTCAATAGTCTCAACGGTATCAATATCGCAGAGGTTATGGAGTTTATTAATATCAATAATAATGACCAATTGACGGATGTTACAGCCGTGACTGACAGGCTTAAAACTATAACATTGAGTAGTTCCGGGATAAACTTTCGTGGTAATAAGTCACTCCAAAAAATTTCTCTTCCGAAATATGAGAATGGAGGCTTCTATGCCTGGGATGACCCTGCACTCGAAACAATTGATCTTCCTAAATTAGTTGAATCTTACATTATTGAAATTATTCATAATGAAAAGCTGACTTCTGTCAATGTTCCGCTTTTGCAAACCGCCGATGCATTTAATGTAACGGGTGTCAATAAGCCTGATCAGCCGTTGAAAAAGATTGACGCACCATCTCTTAAAACTATTGGTGGCCTTAATCTGTCCAATCTAAGCGGACTTACTACCTTGGATGGATTTAATAATCTTGAAACAGTTAGTGGTAATTTATACATTGGTTGTCAGAACGTTGATAAGGGGCAGGGAGTTCACCTTAGCAGCATCTCGGGATTTAATAAACTGACAAGTATTGGCGGCTTCCTCGGTTTAATCCATGCTGCAGGGGGTGATCAGAATGGTCCTCTGACAAGTATTACAGGATTCAGTAATCTTAAAACTATCGGCAGATACCTTGATATAGGCGGACGAAATCTCACCAATGTTTCGGGATTCAGTAAACTGGAGACTATAGGTGAAGGGTTTAAGGTTTATGCTACAGGCCTAACCGGATTAGGAGATTTCGGAAAATTGAGAAGCATCGCTATGCGTGGGGGTCAATTTGAATTAAATTCCAATGACAAAATGACCTCTTTAAAGGGCCTTGCATCATTAACCGAAATTTCACAATGGTACATTACCAGCAATAATGCGCTGCTCGATTTGAAGGGATTTGAAAAAATAAAGTCAATGAGCGGAGGAATTCAGTTATTTTCTTGCCCACTACTAACCAATTTAGATAATCTTTCCAACCTGGAACAAGTGAGTAGTGTGTCTATCGCGTTCAATTCAGAACTCATTTCTTTCTGCGGATTAAATAAATTAATAAAAGGAAATGGTATCACATCAGGATTTTACGCGGTGAATAGTAATAAATACAATCCTACAATTGATGATATTAAGAATGGAAAATGCAGCAAATAGAAATTTAGGGTGACCAAAGGAAAAGCCCGGTGCAAACAATGCTACCGGGCTTCCTTGTTATTTCCTCGCAGAGTTTTTCATTTAACCATGTATTCTTAACAACTACATTGTATCGGACGTAATTATTAACAGACAAAACCATTCATTCTATTTTGCAATTGAAATCAAACGATACAAAATAATCAGTACGACTGAATTTTCAACTATATTCGACAATAGAAAATTGTAATAACCTTTACCTGCTTTCTCCGCTGTACACACCGGAAATAAATAATGGCAAGAACATGAAAAAGCTGATCATTTTTTTTGATAATTGGCATGGCGGGATGCACTCATCAGCCTTTCAAATCCCGATGGTTGAAGGAGAAAGCTCCTGAAACCTTCAGTGTACGATTTGAAACCTCTAAAGGCAATTTCGATATTGAGGTCACACGCGAATGGTCGCCTTTAGCTGCCGACCGGTTTTATCAATTAATAAGGCATAACTACTTTACCAATACTCTCTTCTACCGTGTGGTACCTGATTTTGTAGTTCAATTCGGGAATACCGATACGACCATTACCAATCAATGGAATAAATACAAAGTCCCGGACGAACCTGTACTGCAAAGCAACCTTAAAGGCATGTTGAGTTATGCCCGCTCGGGACCGGAGACAAGGGGCACCGACTTGTTTATCAATCTGAAAGACAATGTCAGGCTGGACACCGTTAAAGCTCAGGGCATCAAAGGTTATCCTCCCTTCGGAAAAGTAACTAATGGTATGGACGTGGTGGAATCTTTGTACAGCGGTTATGGTAATAAAACATTGCAGGTATATGATTCGCTCAGCGCTAACCGGACTAAATATTTAGAAATATTTCCAAAGTTAGACTCGATAAAGTGAGCATATTTGGTAAAATGAAAAACATGAGCTTCACCAAATTATCCTTATGATTTTTGAACAACTGCAAAATGCGATACGTTTGGGGCATTATAGTGGTTTAGTGTTATTGATATGGAGGCTATTCTTAATAGGCTGGGCGACATAATAAAGCAAACAAATATTGAGACAGTTCTCTTACACAACGATAACGTCCTCTCCAAATCTGATAACCCAAAATATACCAGAAGTACCCCCCAAAATAAGATTTTATTAATACATAAATTTTGCGGAACTTTAAAATGTGAAGTACGTTGCAGGTACCTCTTCACAGCACATACTAAAAGTGCAATGTAGCAAAGAGGCAAAGTTTTTACAAACTTGAAGAGTAAAAACCATGCAATTATCATGGTAAATAATATACAAACGCAGATTCAAGTTATAAGTGCAACAGTTAGTTAATTGGGTTTAAAATTAGCCATAAAAACCTGTAAAGGTGTTTTGTATCCTAATAATTTTCTGGGTCTGTTATTTAACTTATTAGTAATGGTTAC
>JAGFIS010000007.1 GCA_024103425.1 Chitinophagaceae bacterium | reverse complement strand
GTTTATGCGTCAATCTTATTGCTGGTTGGTTGCTCCTCAGCAGAGCCAACTTCCTCTTCAGATTGACCGTTCAATCATAGCTGTTTTTCGTCAATAATCCACCAACCATTTTTCAGTACATTACCAAACTTTCCCTTTTTTGATTTGAGGATACACCATTACCCCTTCCTCACCCATTCTCCAAAGAACTTCTTCAATTTTTGTACTTTCGGCCGTGTAACGTAGTAGCAATAGGGTTGAGAGGAATGTAAGTTGTAGTAATTGTCGTGTTCGGGCTCGGCAGGGTAGAAGACCTCAAAGGGTTGGATGAAAGTTACGATCGGTTTGTCGTACACTTTATTTTCTTCCAGCATTTTTTTAGACGCTTCAGCTTTTTGCCGCTGCTCTTCGTCGTGATAAAAAATCACACTTCTGTATTGAGTACCTATATCATTCCCCTGTCTGTTGAGGGTGGTAGGGTCGTGTGTAGCCCAAAAAACTTCAAGCAGTTGTTCGTACGAAATTAGGTTCGGATCATAAGTTATTTGCAGACATTCTGCATGGCCGGTTTCTCCCGTGCACACTTCCCGGTAAGAAGGGTTTTTCGTGTGTCCGCCGGAGAAGCCGCTTTGCACTTTTACGACACCTTTCAGTCGTTGAAAGACTGCTTCCGTACACCAGAAGCATCCGTTGGCGAAGGTGGCTGTTCTATATTGTTCTGAGTCCATTAGGATTTTATTTGCTTGCTGTGTTTTTTGAAGGTTTTTTGTTTGCCGGTTTATACTCGGGTATAAATATCCTGTTAACCCGCACAAATCGCGGGATGAAGTAAGAATTCATTCCCGATATCATCACGCCTCTGCTACTCGAGGCATGGATGAAGGTAACATTGCCTTTGTTATTCTCGGTAATGATACCCATGTGCCCCACTACTCCGCTATTTGCATCGCTTCCGGTGAACAGGATAAGATCACCTGGTTTGCTGAATTCTATAGGGATATCTACGCCTGCATTAGTAAATTGATAGGTTATTCTCGGAACCGAGATATTAAAGTTACTGAACACATAGCTGATGAATCCGCTGCAATCGAATCCTTTTTTTCTGTCCATTCCTCCCCACAGGTACGGGACACCCAACTGTAGTTTTGCAAAACCAACCAAATCTTTTGTGCTTACATTCTTGGTATTGATTTCCACCGGCTTTACTTCATTCTTCAATACAACCTTGCTACGGATAGGCGTGCCGCTTGGGATGCTCGAAATCCCCGGTGACGGACGGGCAGAGCGCTTCGTTGCAGTACAACTGAATAACAACACAGATGCAAAAACGATCAGAATTCGGGGGTACTTTACTGACACGGTTACGGATTTACAGGCTACAAGGTACAGAATCTTTAAAAGATGAAAAAAACAGAGAACTCCGGATGCTCCGGCTTTCAGTATGGTTTTTGTGCTTTGCTGCTGATAGAGTACTTTTGCTCCGTTTTAAACAAGAAAAAATAATCCTTTGTTATGACATACGACGTAATAGTATTAGGTAGTGGCCCCGGAGGGTATCCTGCTGCCATCCGTGCTTCGCAATTAGGCAAAAAAGTAGCTATTGTAGAAAGAGAAAGCCTGGGAGGCATCTGCCTGAACTGGGGCTGTATCCCGACTAAAGCTTTGCTGAAGAGTGCACAGGTGTTTGATTATGCCAAACACTCAACAGATTATGGAATTCAGGTCAATGATCCGAAGGCAGATTTTCCCGCAATCGTTCAGCGCAGCCGCGGGGTAGCCACTAAGATGAACAAAGGTGTTCAGTTCCTGATGAAGAAGAACAAGATTGATGTCATCATGGGAACAGGAAAATTACTTTCTGCCACGCAATTAGAAGTGACTGATGCTGAAGGAAAGAAACAGGTATATGATGCTAATAACATCATCATTGCTACTGGTGCTCGTGCTCGTGAACTGCCTTCCATGAAAGTTGACGGTAAGAAAGTGATAGAATACCGTAAGGCAATGAGCCTGGAAAAGCAACCGGAGTCTATGATTGTAGTAGGCAGCGGTGCTATCGGTACCGAGTTTGCCTACTTCTACCATACATTGGGAACCAAGGTTACAATAGTAGAATTCCTGCCTAAGATCGTGCCGGTAGAAGATGATGATGTGAGCAAGGAACTCGAAAAGAGCTTCAAAAAGCAGGGAATTAATATCCTTACCAATAGTGAGGTAACTAAAGTAGATACTTCAGGTAACGGAGTAAAGGCAACGGTGAAGACTCCAAACGGAGAACAGATTCTGGAAGCTGAAATTCTGTTGAGTGCGGTAGGTATCACTGCGAATATTGAAAATATCGGGTTGGAAGCTGTTGGAATTAAAACAGACCGCGGCCGAATTGTAGTGGATGGTTATCAGCAGACAAATGTGAAAGGCGTTTACGCGATTGGCGACTGCACACCTCATCAGGCATTGGCACATAAGGCCAGCAAAGAAGGAATTATCGCTGCTGAACATCTGGCGGGCAAGAATCCTGAACCGATTGATTACGGCAACGTACCGGGATGTACCTACTGTACACCTGAGATTGCTTCAGTAGGCCTGACAGAAAAGGCTGCGAAAGAAGCAGGATACGAATTGAAGGTCGGTAAGTTTCCGTTTGTTGCAAGTGGTAAAGCAACTGCAGCCGGCGACACCACCGGTTTCATAAAAGTAATCTACGATGCCAAATACGGTGAGTTTCTTGGAGCACACATGATCGGCTATAATGTTACTGAAATGATTGGTGAAGTTGTAGTAGCCAGAAAACTGGAGACTACTGCTCATGAAATTCTCAACTCAATACATCCTCACCCGACCATCAGTGAAGCTATTAAAGAAGCTACAGCTGTGGCTTACGGTGAAGCAACTGATATCTAATCAGAAAATATTCAGATAATCTCAGGGTTGTTTTCTTAGCAAAGCAACCCTTTTTTTATTCCTCGAAGTAGGCAACGCTGCCGCCCACCCATTCTTTATCCATGTTATACCTCACGCCGATCATTTTTCCTTTGCTCAGGCGCGCCAGATTGCACACGGGAACAGGACGCTGTGCATCTTTATCCCAGAAATAGAAAATGCGGATTTCTGCCTTCGCAGGAATATCAGGGGTTTCAATCACATCAGCGTACTGCACCTTCTTCTGGAGAATCCAGTTTTCAGGATTTTCAATTTTCTGGATATCTTCTTTGGTAACGTCGATGATTACACCCTGACCTGCAAAGCTGAAGAGCGGTTTCAATACGTATTGAGACAGGTCTTCGGGTAGTTTGGTGAGCTCGTTCAAAAAGAATGTCTCCGGTACATAAGGATGATTGATATATGGCAGCGTGAACTTGCTGACGCGATAGAACCAGTTGGGGTGGGGTACCCATTCAACATCATAAGGCTGAGTAAGGTCGATGGTTGGGCCTAATTGATCTTTCAGATGCGCGAGGTCATCAAAGATCACCCTGTTATAAATTCTCTTTACTGGAACTTTTGCTCCGTCTTTTTCATAATACAGGTTTTTGCCGTCGGCTTTCAACTCTGTCAGACAAACGACAGGTATTCCGAGGTAATCCTGAGTGCAATAAAAGTCGATTCTTGTTTTCTGCTCGTGAGGCTTCACCTCGAGAAGAATTACGTTTTCAGAGTTATGGCCATTGAGAATAATCTTCCTTAGAAGTTCCAGGTAGCTTTCCTTGTTATATCCACCCATATAATGAGTGAAGTTGCCCGGTATGGGGAAATATTTCTCCCATACCTCGGGGTAATACACCTCAAAAGCGAATAGACTGGGAAATCCCTGCATTTCAATCAGCTTGGGTTCGTACTCCCCATTTTCATTGATACAAACCCCAAAATCAAACGCGATAAAGTCGGGCCATCCGTCATCACCGGCAACCCTTTCTCCGTCGGGAATCGCTCTTTCAGTAAGACCTTTGAAATCTGAGTCTTTGATGATATCCACGATACTCTCGCAGGCATCGAGCATTTTCCCCGTGAATGATTTCGGAATGAAAATAGGAGTCTCTGCTACACGAAATGTTACATGACCCGGATGTTTGGAATCGAGGTCTTTTAAAAAGGCTTCGTAGGTTTCCTGCCTGAAGTTTTCGTTGAATTTTTTTCTAAGTTCTGGTATCATCTCTCTGGAATTATATTCTTTGGAATGTAAGGATCCTGATTAAACGGCAGGTACCTGCGTGATCTTATTCACCGCCATTTTCAAAAAGTTGGGCAAGACTGTAGTGTAAGTCAGTCTGATTTTTCCTGGGTCAGGAAGTTGCTCAACCATTGATTTCCACTTGGCATATCCGTGGTTTTCAATAATCGACTTTTTCCTCTCGGGAGTATGCAAGTGTTTCAGCATACCGACGGGATCAGCCTCGGGGTGAAATTGGGTTCCGATAAAAGAATCCGTAAAGCGGATAGCCATCATTGCTCTTTGCAGTGGTATGTGCGGACGCTCTTTCTCTATTGCCAGGATTTTAGATCCCAGTTGTTTAATTCTTGCGTAATCGGGTTCGATTACCTGATAGTCGCGACTGTCAACTGCGTAAAATGGATTGGTGAGCCCCTTGAAAACTTCCTCTCTTTCGCCGTCTTCGAGCATGTGTACAGGGAATACCCCGAACGAATTTGATTTGCGTTTGCTGAGTACTCCGACTTTAAAATGTCGGCATGCTAATTGGAATGAATGGCAAATAAAGAAGGCGGGTTTTTTGAGTTCTGGATCAGATGCTATGTTGTGATTATCAACAGTTTCGAGCCAGTTGAAGTATTTGGTATCCCACTCTTCACCCTTGCTGTCAATCGGGCTTCCGGGCCCTCCGCTGCTGATGTAAATATCGTAATCCAATCCTGGCAGTTCCAGCTTCTGACGTACGTTGAAGATGTCCAAATCGAGGTGAACATCATTATTTTGGTTGAAGTTTCCGATAATTTCTTGCAAACCTCTCATCCCCTGGTTCTCTACGCCATTGTATAAATCGAGAATGGCCAGTCTGACCACGGGTTTTTCACTAGAATTCATTTAACAAATATAAAATATTAAGTGGAAAACTGCTGTAATCATGGCAACAAACATCAGTCCAAAAACTTCAAATTTCTTTTAATACCCTGATATTTAGCCCTTTTCAAAGGTGACTTCCTGAAAATCACTTTGAACGACTCCTCGGTGAGTTCATCCCAGTCTTCTTTTGAGTAATTGAGGATTTCATTGATTGGCGTGAATTCCTCAGTAAGATGAGGTGAGCTGAAGCGGTTCCACGGACATACATCCTGGCAGATATCGCAGCCGAACATCCGGTTCTCGAATTTACCTCTCATCTCTTCAGGGATAAGCATATCCTTTAGCTCGATAGTGAAGTATGAAATACACTTCCGTGCCTCGATCACTTTGTTGGGTAGAATGGCATCGGTTGGGCACGCATCAATGCAACGGGTGCATGTGCCGCAGTAATCTTTTACAAATGGGTTGTCGGGCTTTAACTCCAGATCTGTAATGAGTTCTGCAATGAAAAAGAAGGACCCCGATTGTTTTGTGATGAGCAATCCGTTCTTTCCAACCCATCCGAGTCCTGCGCGTTCAGCCCAGCTTTTTTCGAGCACCGGTGCACTGTCGGTGAATCCACGTCCGTTCACTTCTCCAATCCGTTCGTTGAGCTCGTGCAGAAATTGCTTCAGTTTCTTCCATGTTACATCGTGATAGTCTTGCCCATAAGCATACTTGGCTACCTGCGGAGCATCATGACGTTGTTTTGCTGAAGGGTAGTAGTTGGTGAGCAGTGAGATTACTGACTTGGCTCCCGGGACAAGTTTTGTCGGATCAACTCTTTTGTCAAAATTATTTTCCAGATAGCCCAAAGTGCCGTTATAACCTCTATTGAGAAAGTTGGCCAGACGTACCTCGTCCTCATCCAGTTTTTCCGCTTTGGAAATTCCGCAATAATCGAATCCCAGTTCGTGCGCAACTTCTTTTACTATTTGAGTGTTTTTTTCGATTAACGGCATGTTGCTGCAAAGATAGACGTCAACAGGAATGAGGCTTCAAGGTAAAGATTTATCATAATATAACGCTCTTTCAAGGCGGGATACAGTGTAGAAGGAACCGGGTGTAGTGATTATTGGAATTGTATCAATCGTGGTTGGATTGAATTAACGGTAGTAGAAAAGGAATTAATCGGGCAGAAAAACTCTCTATGAAGTTGCGTCAGGTTAATACGAATTGTTTATCTTTAATATCCCCAATTCCGGAAAACCATGGCAAAGAAGTCGAAATCAACTCCAAAACCGGCCCGTTACGAGGACATCCACTTTGTGGATAGCTCGAGATCTGTCTGGAATTATTCTTTGTTTTCTGATGAGGATATCAAAAATTTTCAGGGAGGAACACATTATTCACTCTACAAACTCTTCGGATCACACCCGATGAAGGTGCTCAGGAAGGAGGGCTATTATTTTGCGGTTTGGGCACCTAATGCTACCATGGTTACCGTGGTTGGAGATTTCAATAACTGGGATACCCACAGTCATCCGTTGTACGTAAGGCTCGACAGGTCGGGAATTTGGGAAGGATTTATTCCCGGATTGAAGGAGTATGAGAATTACAAGTATTTTATTAAAGGGTTTGGTGGATTAGAACTCTACAAAGGTGATCCGTTTGCCCGCCATTGGGAAACGCGTCCTGCCACCTCCTCCAAAACGAAAGACATAAAGTATAAATGGAAGGATGCAGCATGGATGCGCAAGCGAAATAGAAAGAATTCACTAAATGCACCTTGGAGTGTTTATGAACTGCACCTCGGCAGTTGGACAAAGCCCGATCCTAATGACAAGGACAGTTTTAATTCTTACAAAGAAATCGGCAACCAACTGGTTCCCTATATAAAAGAGATGGGCTTTACCCATGTGGAGTTCATGCCTGTAATGGAGCACCCGTACGATGCGAGCTGGGGCTACCAGGGAACAGGATATTATGCGCCTACATCGCGGTTTGGTACACCGGAAGAATTTATGGAGTTAGTCGACCGGCTACATCAGGCTGATATTGGTGTTATTCTCGACTGGGTGCCTTCTCATTTTCCGGCGGATGCTCACGGACTTTTTATGTTCGACGGCACTCACACTTATGAGTATGCGGATATGAGGAAAGGGTTTCATCCTGACTGGAATTCGTATATTTTCAATTATAAGAGGGGAGAGGTACGCTCCTTCCTGATTAGTAATGCACGATACTGGTTTGATATGTACCATGCCGATGGTATGCGGGTAGATGCCGTGAGTTCAATACTTCGGTTAGATTATTCGCGTGAAGAAGGAGAGTGGGAGCCTAATGAAATGGGAGGCAACGGAAATCTGGAAGCAATTGCATTTGTCCAGGACCTGAATGCTATGGTGTATCGCGATTTTCCCGATGTACAGATGATTGCTGAGGAGTCTACCGATTGGCCGGGTATTACTAAGATGACGACCGGCGGAGGAATGGGCTTCGGTATGAAATGGATGATGGGGTGGATGCATGATACACTGGATTATTTCTCTATGGATCCGCTGTTCAGGAAAGATCATCAGGATAAGTTCAGCTTCAGCATGATGTATTTCTACAATGAGAACTTCATGCTTCCACTGAGTCATGATGAAGTAGTACATGGTAAATCACCCATGATCTACAAGATGCCGGGTGATGAATGGCAGAAGTTCGCCAACCTCAGAGTGCTTTATACCTATATGTTCACGCATCCGGGCGGGAAGTTGCTTTTTATGGGCGACGAGTTCGGGCAGACATCCGAGTGGAATTTTCAGCGCGAACTCGATTGGTTTTTGCTAGATTATGATATCCACAGAAAACTGAAAGATTGTGTAGCAGCACTCAACAACCTGTTAACATCAGAGCCTGCGTTGTATGAACTCCAATTCTTAACAGATGGTTTTGAATGGATAGACTTGACTCATTATAATGAATGTGTAGTGAGTTATAAACGAAAGGGTAAAAAGAAAAAAGACGATTTGCTGATTGTTTTGAATATGACTCCGGTGGAGAGGATGAACTGGACGGTTAATGTTCAGGGACGGGGCCAGTGGAAGGTCGTATTTAACAGTGATTCAGCTGATTATGGAGGAGGAAACCGGTTTGCAGACCAACAGCCTGCTACCAGAATTGTGGATAAGAAGACGGGTTTATATGAAATAAAGCTCAGCCTTCCGGCGTTATCAGGGGTGGTATTGAAGAAGTTTAATCCCAAAACACCTAAAAAATAACCTCCTATGAAAACGCTTCTCCTTTTCGTTACTATTACTGTCTTCTCTCTTCAAGGATTTACTCAGTCTGATAGTGCTGCGTTTTACCTGAATTCCGGGAAAGAAAAGATGGAAAAAGGTTTGAGTAACGCTGCTTTGTTAGACTTCAACAAAGCTCTGGAATTTGATCCGCAGAATATTGATGCATTGATAGCAAGCGGTAATGTCAACATAAAGATGTACAGACTCTATGAGGCAGAGCAAAGTTTCAACAAAGCATACGAACTGCAACCCGGAAATAAAGAGCTGATTAAGTCTTTAATGAATTTAAGTTTTAATGGACGACAGAATCAGAAAGCAATAGAATTGGCAGAGAAGTGTGATTGTGAAGATGCAGACAGAATCATAGGCGTAAGCTATTACCGTATGGAATATTATGGTAAGGCGTTGAATTATCTGCTGACAGCTCTCAAGAAGAATGATCAGGATGCAGAGGCTGCCTATACCCTAGCACGCACGTATATGGAGCTGGAGAATACAAAAGAAATGCTGAATTACTATAACAAGGCAGTTCAATTGGCGCCGGAAAGAGGATACTGGCATTACGAATTAGCGTTACTGTTATATAATGCTGATGATTTTAAGAACTCACTAAGAGAGTTCGAACTTGCCAAGGCAAATGGATATAGAGAAAACAATGACTTTATAGAGAATTACGGTTTCTGTTTGCTTTATGCAGGAGAGAAGGAAAAGGCATTGGAAACACTCGCTACCATTCTGGAAAGAAAGGCTAACAATCCATCGCTCCTGACTGATATTGCTTACGGCCTTTACGCCACAAAAAATTATAAGGAAGCCATTTCTTATTACGAGAAAGTGCTGACAGCTAATCCGAATGATGCTTCATCCTTGTATATGGCAGGTATGGCCTTCCAGAAGTCGGGCGAGAAGCAAAAAGGACAAGCGCTTTGTGATAAGGCGATTGAGATGAATCCTGCCCTTGCTAAAAACAGGCAGAAGAAAGAATTGCCGATGGGATTGTAAAGAAATTCTGAAGCCGGATTTTCACCCTTATCTTACTGTTGCTCTGTAATGGAGCAGTGCCAGAGCTGTTAACGGTAAAACAGCGAACACACCAAGTGACCAGAGGCTCTGTGTAAGTAACCATACTATCAGCCAAATAACCATCAGGTACACCGGGTAAAAAACAAAAAGTATTCCTACAAGAAGTGAGTCATAATGATCGGGCCGTGTCTTCCTGGTAATACTTTTAGCCAGGAAATAAAACGGGCTGTTCAGCAAGTATCCCAGTCCGGCCGGTAGTGCCAACAGGGTTTTTCTTAGAGAAGAATCTCCTTTTTCAAAAATCTTTTTTCGTTTAGCAATACTCCTGTCGGGGATTTCATAAATGAGCGTCGACAACTCGTCGTGTAGAACACGGTTGAACTCATTGAGGGCCTTCCCCGATGTAGCCCCGTTGAGGTCTTCTTTTGTGATGATATCTCCGAAATTAATGTGTACGCTTTTGCCAAAATTGTTGAAGCTGCTGTAATTCAGTCCAACCGGCAAAATTTCTAAAGGAATATCCCGGTTCCAGGCTTTTACAGCCAGCCTGGCAGTACCCTTTTTCAAAGGGCGCAGGTGCCACTCATTCACACACAACCCTTCGCTGAAGATGAGCACAATCTTATTCTTTTCAAGCAATTCTTCTACTCTGTCAAAAGTCCTGTAGTTGCTCCCAAGGTTTTCTGCTCCTTCAGAGATGCGATAAACAGGCATGATGTTGAGCGATTCCAAAAGTCTGTTGATACGTGGCGAAATAAAAGCATCACCACGGGCAAGCGAATAGATCGGTTTTTTAAAAACAGAAGCAAGTATAACGGCGTCGAGAAACGAGTTAGGGTGGTTGGCAGCAAGGATGAGGGGGCCTTCTTTACTGAGCAACTCCCGGTTGTTAATTATCAGAGTCTTACAATAAAAGTGAACAGCTATTCTCGCAGGTATTTGTAAAATTCTGTAAAGCAAGAGAGACTAAGTTTTTTTGACGCTTGAATTAGTGATGAAAGTTTGTTATTCTTTTTATAAACGCAGGTGGTTTAATTATATTACTACTTAATTGAGCTGTGGATCAATCGGGTAGTTAATCATCTTCTCATACTCTCCCCCCATTTTTCTGAGGCTTTCCTTCCATACCTGGTCAGCATCAGTATCAAAGATCAGTTTTCGGGTAGCCATAGTAGTTATCCAGCTGTCTTCGGTTAATTCACTTTCCAGCTGACCACCGGACCAGCCGCTGTATCCGATGAAGAATCTGATTTTAGATTCGGGAATAGTACCATTCTCTAAATGTATTTTCAGGGCTTCGAAGTTGCCGCCGTAGAAGATGCCGGGCAGGATTTCATCGCCATCTTCAATAAGTTCGGGGAGTTCGTGTACAAAATGTAAGCTCTCAAGTTGTACGGGACCGCCGATGTATAAAGGAAAGTTAACGTCTTTGAGGTCTGGTACTACCTCGCCGAGTGTCATATCAAAAGGCCTGTTCAATACAAAACCGAAGGAGCCTTCCTCTTCATGATCACAAAGCATAACCACTGTCCGTAAGAAGTTAGGATCTTTTAAAAACGGGTTGGCAATCAATAGCGTTCCTTTAGGCGTCTTTTCCATTTTTTTCATTTATTTGTGAGCGCTAAAGATGGTGTACCTCGTTCGCAACTCCATGTGATAAAATGTAAGGCTAAGTTAAAAAAGCCTTTCTAAATGAAAAGTTGGAAGTTTAAGGTGTCCGGGAACTCTAAATTTGCATGAGTATGAAGAAAATTTTCCCAATAATTACGGTTTTGACTTTTCTTTCCGTTATCGGGATTATTATTCTTCAGACCCTTTGGACCACACAATCTTTCCGCGATAAACAGATTAAGTTTAAAGAAACCGCCAGAATGGTGGCTTTCAATACCGCTAACGAATTGGTCGAAATCCATGCAAAGGGTTTTCCGCTGTCTTCAAGAAGGAATTCTGACCTTTTGTATCCGCTGAATATTTTCTCTAATTCAATCGCTACCAGATTTACACCTGAGGAAGTAGAAGGTATTCTTGCGAAGAACTTCAAGAAGTACGGGATTGAACATACCAATTATGAGTTTGCCATTACTTCCACTGCTATGATGGGTGACGAACTCCAGTCTGATAACTTCATGAAGGCGTATGAGGATACACTCACTCAACAGAACCTCAATATTATTGTTCCACTCACTCCGCCGGCAGGAAGCCTGATGGAAGGCCTTGCACCCGAAGAACTATTTGTGTTGCTTATTCCTCAAAAAAGTATGGACATGGTAGTGTGGAGGAATATGTATTGGCTCATTTTTACCTCGGCCCTTTTAGCAGCTATCATCTTTGCCGCCTTCTATGTAACGATACGTGCACTGCTCAATCAGAAAAAATTGAGTGAGATCAAATCTGATTTCATTAACAACATGACGCATGAGTTCAAGACACCTCTGGCAACGATTTCTCTGGCAGTCGATGCCTTGAGGAATGAGAAGGTAATGTTTGACAAGGAGAAGATGGATTATTTCACCGGCATCATTAAGGATGAAAACAAGAGGATGAATAAGCAGGTAGAGAGTATCCTTCAATCGGCCCTTCTGGATCGTCAGGAAGTGAAGCTGGACTTGCAGAGCGGCCATGCTCATAAGCTGATCAGCGATGCTGTCAATAACATCAGGCTGCAGGTTGAAAAGCAAGGGGGAACCATAACAATGGATTTAAAGGCGAAGAATGATAATATCCTGATGGAAGAAGTGCATTTCGGAAACATAGTTCATAATCTTCTCGACAACGCCCTCAAGTACTCTAAAGAGATTCCGGAAATTAAGGTCTATACTTCCAATAACAGCAATTACTTCAGGCTTAAAGTTCAGGATAACGGGATTGGAATGAATAAGGAAACCACTCAGCGTATTTTTGAGAAGTTCTACAGAGCACATACCGGTAACCTGCACAATGTAAAAGGTTTCGGCCTTGGACTAGCCTACGTTAAGTCTATTGTAGATGCGCACCACGGTAAGATTAAGGTAGACAGTACCCCCGGTAAAGGCAGTTGCTTTACTTTAGAGTTTCCAATCGCGAAGGAAAGCGTTTCTTAATAGCTGTCATCCACATTATTTTTCTGTTATTCACATTTAGGAGCGGTTATCCCCATAATTATCTACATTCAATTCACATTAAAAGCAGGTTTCTTGCATAGAAATACACCTATAAGCCGCGCCCATACTGCATTGATATTCATGTGGAAAAAAAGATTTTTTTAAAATTTGGTGGTAAAGTGGGAAAAAGTGTTATTTTGTGTCTTAAATTGTTAACAGACACGAATGGCAGGTTTTATAGGAGAATATGAAGCGCGTTTAGATGCCAAGGGCCGCTTTTTGCTGCCCTCCGGTTTCAGGAAGCAAATGCCTGAAACTGTAGCTCCTTTTGTGCTCAATCGTGGTTTTGAAAAATGCCTTAGCCTTTACACCGAGGAGAGTTGGGGACCTCTGTTTGAAAAACTGAGCCAGCTAAATGATTTTGACCCCAAGGTGCGCCAGTTCAAGCGCTACTTCCTCAACGGAGCTACTCAGGTAGAACTGGATACAGCCGGACGGATTCTGTTGCCGAAAAACCTCATGGAGTATGCAGGGCTGGAAAAAGACATCGTGTTGGTGTCGGCTATTGACAAAATTGAAATTTGGGATAAAGAAAAATACCAAGAGTTCTTTGATAATTTCTCACCGGAATCCTTCAGCGATTTGGCGCATGTGGTGATGGCCGGAAAAAATTCGCAGGAGTAGTGAGTGAAAAAAGCATATACCACAAAGCGGTAATGCTTCCGGAAGTGATAGATGCATTACAGGTTAAACCTGATGGAGTGTATGTGGATGCCACTTTCGGTGGCGGCGGTCACTCGTCGGCCATTCTGGAAAAACTGGGAAACACCGGCAAATTGGTTGCTTTTGATCAGGATAAAGATGCAATGCGAAATCTTCCCGACGACCCCAGGGTAATTTTCGTTCATGCCAACTTCAGACACCTGTCACGTTTTCTCCGTCTTCACAAAATTGAAAGAGTGAACGGCCTTCTTGCCGATCTGGGAGTCAGCAGTTTTCAGATTGACACGGCAAAACGCGGATTTAGTACCCGGTTTGATGGCCCGTTGAACATGCGGATGGATCAGGCCAATGAAAACACAGCAGCAGATGTCTTGAATAATTTTTCAAAAGAAGAATTGCAGCAAATCTTTCAGGACTACGGTGAGATAACCAATGCCAGAACACTTGCCGGTGTGATTGAAGAGGAAAGACGTCTGAAACCTTTTGAATTGATTTCTGATCTGATTGGGGCCATCCGCCCGATAACGAAAGGTAACCCCCAAAGATATTTTGCTCAGGTTTTTCAGGCGCTGAGAATCCACGTGAATGATGAACTGGGAGCGCTTGAAGAATTGCTTCGCCAGTCGTCAGAAGTGCTGGTACCCGGAGGGAGGATTGCGATTATAACCTTTCATTCGCTGGAAGACCGCATCGTAAAAAATTTCTTCAGATATAGAAATGCTGAAGGAGTCAGAAAAACAGATGAGTTTGGAAATGCAGAAGAGCCGGTGTTAAAAGTAATCACCCGCAAGCCCATTTTGCCGGGACAAAAAGAAATCCGTGATAATTCACGAGCCCGAAGTGCAAAGCTGAGGGTAGCTGAAAAAATTTGAAATGGAAGAAAAAGAAATGAAGAAATCAAATAAGGCCGGGAAGAGCAGGAAATTCCGGTTGAAGTATCACCGCTGGCTGGTGAAGAATATTCCTTATTACTTTTTCGCAGCAGTGCTGGTAACTCTCTATATCGCAAACGGTCACTATGCCGATAAGATGGTGAGAAAAATCAGTACTACTGAAAAGCAACTGAAGGAAATGGAGTATGAGTTTAAGATCGTGAAGAGGGAAGTAATCTTCAGAAGCAAAGAAAGCGAACTGGTGAAAGCCGTGACACCTTTGGGATTGCAGGAATTGAAAACACCACCGCTTGTAATCAGAGACACAATTAAAGCCCGTTAGTGAGATTGGAAAGCTTAATGTGCGGAGAGAAGAAGAGGAAGAGAAAAAATTAAGTAAGGAGCGTAACCCCTATTAAAACTAAACCCGTATTTGACTAACCCATTAAATTGGATATAAAGAAAGACATATTGTGGAGGGTCTATCTATGCTTTCTTGGCATGATAGTTTTAGGAATCGTGATCCTGGGAAAAGTCATCTACATCCAAAACGTACAAGGCGATTATTGGAAAGACCTTGCCGACAAACAGCATCTGAAGTATATTAAGACAGAGGCTGAACGAGGAACAATCTACAGTGCCGATGGTAACATGCTGAGTACTTCCATCCCGATTTTTGATATCTATATCGATTTCGGAGCAGATGGCCTCAGGGAAAAAGAAGGCAAGAGATTTTACTCCAATCTCGATTCGCTGAGTTACAATCTGTCCCAACTTTTTAAAGATGCCTCTCCTGCAGTTTACAAAAAGAAACTGCAGGATGGGTATAAGAAGAAGTTGAGGTACTACAGCTTTAAAAAGCGCGTATCTTTCGAAGACTATAAGCAACTTCGCGAATTTCCGCTGATCAGGCAGGGTAGAAACAGGAGCGGATTTATCGTTGAAGTTCGCGATAACCGTGTGAATCCGTTCGGATTACTCGCTAACCGTACCATTGGTTTGTCCAGAGGAGATACCAGCCGTAATGTAGGCCTTGAGCGCTCATTTGACAGTGTGCTCAGGGGTGAAACAGGACAGAAACTCGTCCGCTATGCCGCAGGCGCTTATATTCCTGTGGACGGTGCCGAGATAGATCCTGAAAACGGTAAAGATGTAGTAACTAATATCGATACCTACATCCAGGATGTTGCAGAAAATGCTCTTCTGAAAATGATGCAGGAGAACAACTCGCTTCACGGCACCTGCATTGTAATGGAAGTGAAGACCGGTAAGATCAGGGCAATTGCCAATTTAGGAAGAATGCCTAATGGTCAGTATTGGGAAGATTACAACTATGGGCTGGGAAAGAGGACTGAGCCCGGCTCTGTATTTAAACTGACTACTCTGCTGGCACTTCTCGAAGACAAGTATGTGGATACCTCATCTATAGTAGACTGCGAAGGCGGCGCCAAGACATTCTACGGACTCACTATCCGCGATTCTCATAAAGGCACCGGTAGGGTGACAGTGAAAGAAGCATTCGCCATGTCCAGTAATGTGGCTTTTGCCAAGCTGGCCGATCAATATTATCACAATCAGCCTTCAAAGTATATCAATCATCTTAAGAGAATGCGGCTGGATCAGCGCTCAGGAATTGATATCATGGGTACGGCAGCACCTTATATCAAGGAACCTACAAGTAAGCACTGGGCAAAGACTACAATCCCCTTTATGGCACATGGATATGAAGAGTTGGTTACCCCTCTTCAGATGATGATGGTGTACAATGCTGTTGCTAATAATGGTAAAATGATGAAGCCGTATCTGGTAAGTTCCATAAACGAACTGGGTACGGTAGTACAGGAATTCAAGCCGGAGGTACTTGTTGATAAGATGTTCAGTGATGCAACCATTGCAAAAGCTAAGGCTTGTCTGCTGGAGGTTGTAGAGAGCAAGCACGGGACTGCAAGGGCATTGAGAAGTGAAGAGTATCTCTTCGGAGGTAAGACAGGAACCGCAGTAACAGCAATGGATAACCGTGGATATAATAAGGGTAATAAAATTTATCAGTCAGCTTTTATGGGATTCTTCCCCTATGATAATCCTGAATATACCATAGCTGTGGTGATTCAAAATGGAAGAGACTCTAAGTGGGCGTACGGTGGTACAGTCGCAGGTCCTGTATTCAGAGAGGTAGCAGATAAAATTTACGCTACCCGGATCGCGAAAAAACCTGTTTCTGAAATTGTAGTTAGAAGTACTAACAGTTTTCAGCGTGTAGCCGGAATGACCAACGATTTGAACAACCTGTTTACGACTTTGAAATATAACCATGAACGGACGAATGGGGATCAGCAGTGGACGAGTGTTTACCTGGAGAATACTGCTGCAAGTTCGGTGGCAAATCCTGTGTCAGGTGGAAAGTCGGTTATACCTGATGTGACTGGAATGGGATTGAAAGATGCATTGTATCTGTTAGAAAATATGGGCTTGAAAGTTTCTTTCTCCGGACGGGGAAAAGTAACTAACCAGTCTATTGCGGCTAACTCAGCATATAATAAAGGACAAACGATAAATCTGGTGCTCAACTGATGGCAGTATTGAAGGACATATTACAGGGTGTGAAGCTTTTGCAACTGAAGGGTAGCGATACTGTAGAGGTGACTCATGTTCTGATTGACTCAAGACAGGCATCGACAGGAACCTGTTTTATTGCTATTTCAGGCACATCAACTGACGGCCATAAGTACATAGGCTCTGCAATTGAAAAGGGAGCAGATGTTATTGTTTGTGAGCAAATGCCCTATAGTCTGAACGATAGGGTGACTTATGTTCAGGTAGAAAATTCAGCAATTGCTGCCGGAGTTATAGCGCATAGTTTTTACGATATGCCCTCTGAGCATATGAAACTCGTCGGGGTAACCGGGACAAACGGAAAGACAACAGTGGCCACCTTACTGTTCCGTCTCTTTACCGCTTTGGGTTACCACTGCGGTTTGCTGAGCACGGTTCAGAATCAAATTGGAGAAAAGGTTTATCCCAGCATGCATACCACTCCCGATCCGGTATCATTAAATGAGATGCTTTCTCAGATGTACCAAGACGGATGCTCCTATGTGTTTATGGAAGTGAGTTCTCACGCCATTCATCAGCACAGGATTGCAGGACTAAAGTTTGCAGGAGGAATTTTCACGAATATCTCACACGACCATCTGGATTACCACAAGACTTTTGAGGAGTATCTCAGAGTGAAGAAGTCATTTTTTGATGATTTACCGGATTCTGCATTTGCTCTTTCTAATGCAGATGACCGCCGCGGGCTTGTAATGTTGCAAAACACTTCAGCTCATAAGTATTTGTACAGCCTGAAGAGTATGGCTGATTTCAAAGGAAAGATTTTAGATAACTCTCTGCTGGGGCTTCAGCTTACAATAAACGATGTGGAAGCTCATTTCCGTTTGATCGGTGCTTTCAACGCATATAATCTGCTGGCTGTTTATGGTGCAGCAATTTGTTTGGGGCAGCAAAAAGATGAAGTGTTGGAAAAAATGAGCCTGCTCGAAGGAGCTGAGGGAAGGTTTGATTATATCGTATCACCGAAAGAAAAGGTGATGGGAATTGTTGACTATGCTCACACGCCCGATGCTTTGTTGAATGTATTGGCGACTATCAGGAATCTCAAGAAAGGTAATGAACATGTGGTTACTGTAGTTGGTTGTGGAGGAGACCGCGATAAGACTAAGCGTCCGGAGATGGCTGCTGTTGCGAGTGAGTATAGCGATAGAGTAATCCTGACTTCAGACAATCCACGCAGCGAAGATCCTGCTGCGATTATAAAAGACATGGAAGCCGGAGTACCTGTAACTGCCCGAAAGAAGACGTTGTCCATTACCGACAGGAGAGAAGGAATTAAGGCAGCAGTTGGTTTTACAGAGCCCGGAGATATCCTGCTGATTGCAGGAAAGGGGCACGAGAAGTATCAGGAGATAAAAGGAGTAAGACATCATTTTGATGATAAAGAGGTGTTGATAGAAATGTTTCAATTATTAGATAAATAAACCGGAATGTTATTTCATCTGTTTGACTGGTTAGCTAAGAGTGGAATTAAGTTTCCCGGCAGTGGAGTGTTCCAGTTTACCACTTTCCGTTTAATGCTAGCCGTCATCTTGTCGCTCGTAATAACCACGGTTTATGGTAAGCGTCTAATTCTTTTGCTGAAGAAAAATCAGATCGGCGAATCTGTAAGAGAACTCGGTTTGCAGGGCGAGGAAAGCAAGAAAGGAACACCTACCATGGGTGGTTTAATTATCTTGGCAGGAATCCTGATCCCGACATTATTGCTTGCCGACCTTACCAAGGTTTACGTCAGGCTGATGATACTTTCTACAGTATGGTTAGGTTTAATAGGCTTCCTCGATGATTATCTTAAGATCCGTGCTCGCACCCGTGCCAGACAACAGGGGGTAGAGTACAAGAAGAAGGATGCCGACGGGTTGGCAGGGAGATTCAAGATTGTAGGCCAGGTTATTCTGGGAGTGATTATTGGAGCTACACTGTACTTTAATCCGAATGTTGTCGTGAAGCGTGAAATTATTGGCAGTAAAGCCTCTGCTGGAACAACTATTTACGGAAGAGGAGAGCACAAAGTGGCAGAGGATACTGTGATTACAAATGGAATCACACAGAGGTTTGTAACAGTAAAGACCCCAATCACGACGATTCCTTTTGTGAAGAATCACGAGTTCAATTATGCGAAGCTACTACCACAGAAGTGGGAAGATTATACCTATATAGTATATATACTGATCGTCATATTTATTGTTACGGCGGTAAGTAACGGTGCCAATATCACCGATGGATTAGATGGACTGGCGACAGGTGTCAGTGCAGTGATCGGGATGGGGCTCGGAGTTTTTGTATTCGTGAGCGGTAACGTTTTCATCGCCGATTATCTGAATATCATGTATATCCCTAACATGGGAGAACTATCCATTTTTGTCGCGGCCTTTGTGGGGGCTTGTGTAGGCTTCCTATGGTACAATGCTTATCCCGCCCAGGTGTTCATGGGCGATACGGGCAGCCTTGCGCTGGGAGGTATCATCGCTTCTCTGGCCTTCATCGTAAGAAAAGAATTATTGATACCCATATTCTGTCTGGTGTTTTTAGTTGAAAATCTGAGTGTGATGATTCAGGTAGGATATTTCAAATATACGAAGCGAAGGTACGGCGAGGGAAAGAGAGTGTTTTTGATGAGTCCGTTACACCATCATTATCAGAAGCTGGGATATCATGAGAGTAAGATAGCAGTGAGGTTTTGGATTGTTACAGTCATAGCGATTGTAATGGCATTAGTAACATTAAAACTGAGGTAAGGAATTATTTGGTTGAAAGTAGTTAATCCGTCCGCTTTGAAGACCAAGTCCTGACCCATTAAGTTCATACCGTTGAAGAACCAATTTTTTTGTCTGACAAAGACAGGAGGCTGAATTATGAAAAAGCATGTGCTGATACTTGGTGCCGGTGAAAGCGGCGTAGGAGCGGCGCTGCTGGCGGCGAAGGAAGGATATGATGTATTTGTCAGCGATGCAGGAAAAATATCCGACCTGCATAAACAAGAGCTCTTTGGATTACAGATTCCTTTTGAAGAGAGTGGGCATTCGGAAGAAAAACTGAAGAATACTGACCTGGTTATTAAGAGTCCAGGAATTCCGGAATCGGCTCTGCCGGTGAAGATCATTCGTGAACAAGGGACAGAACTGATAAGTGAGATAGAGTGGGCTTACCGTTTCAAGGGCAAAAGCAAAATTGCCGCGGTTACGGGAAGCAACGGAAAGACAACAACTTCCACACTGCTCTATCACATTTTGAAGACAGCAAGAATGGATGCAGCATTATGTGGCAATGTGGGGCATTCGTTTGCGAGACAGGTAGTTGAAGATCCGAAAGAGTACTATGTAGTTGAGATAAGTTCTTTTCAGTTGGATGATATCAAAGCCTTCAGGCCCGATGTAGCTGTGCTGACTAACATCACAGAAGATCATCTGGATAGGTACGGATACAAGTTAGAGAATTATGTGGCGAGCAAGTTTAATATTATCCGTAATCAGACGAAGGAGGATGTATTTATTTATAACATGGATGATGCAGTAACCATGCAACATCTTGAAAAATTTTTGAACCCTGTAAAAGCATTACCAATCAGTATGAGAAACAAAATTAAAGTAGGAGCCTTTATGAGCGAATACGAAATGAATATGAGGTTTAGGGATGAGGTAGTAAAGATGAGTGTCGAAGACTTTGCTCTTAAAGGCAATCACAATAAATACAACTCAATGGCGGCATCGCTGGCAGCAGTAGCTCTGGGTGTAAAGAAAGAAAGTGTGAGAGATGCGCTGGCTACGATGGAGAGTTTAGAGCACAGAATGCAGCCGGTAGTTACCATTGGTGGGGTAGAATTTATTAACGACAGTAAGGCTACCAATGTCAACAGTACCTGGTATGCTTTGGAGAGCATGAACAAGCCGGTAGTATTGATCCTCGGAGGAGTTGATAAAGGCAACGATTACAGAATACTGACAGATCTGGTAAGAGAAAAGGTAAGAGCGATTGTGTGCCTTGGAGTTGACAACCGGAAAATTCATGATGCTTTTGCAGAAGACGTTGAACAAATTACAGATGCCGGAAGTGCAGAAGAAGCAGCAATGAAAAGTTTTGCCATGGCTAAGAAAGGTGATGTCGTGCTCTTATCGCCTGCCTGCGCCAGTTTTGATCTGTTTAAAAATTATGAAGATCGCGGCACGCAGTTTATGCAAGCCGTGAGAAACTTATAAACCCATAATTGAATGGAGGCAACAGAAAATATTAAAGTATCAGGGGTTCGGAAAGCCGAGATAGCTGCTACAAAACTGTGGCAGCGCACCAGAGGCGACAAAGTCATCTGGGCTATCGTGATTTTGCTGACCATGATCAGTATTTTAGTTGTCTATAGCAGTATCGGTTCGCTGGCATATAAAATGAATAAGAGCACAGAGAGTTACCTGTTCCGCCAGATCGGGTATATCTTTCTTGGAGTTATCATCATTTACTTTGCGCACAGGGTCAACTATACTTTTTATTCGCGGATAGCGACGGTCCTGTTTTTCCTTTGTATTCCTTTGTTGATATATACGCTTAAGTATGGCAGTAATATCAATGATGCGAGCAGGTGGATTAAGTTACCTGTCATTAACCTTACTTTCCAAACATCAGACCTGGCAAAGCTGGCGCTGTTCATCTATCTGAGCAGGTTGCTAAGCCGCCACCAGAATGATATTAAGGACTTCAAGAAGGGCTTCCTGCCTTTAATTATCCCGGTGGGAATTATTTGCTTACTTATTGCACCGGCCAACCTTTCCACGGCAGTGTTGATTGGTGGGATCGCACTGTTGTTAATGTTCATTGGTCGTGTAAGGATGAGATATATCATGGCAGTTATTGGCCTCGCAGCCATACCGGTTTTGATGCTCGTGATGGTGGCATCGCATTATTATGATGCAGAAACAAAGACCTCGAAAGAATTACCTGCATTCCTTTCTGCAGGAAGGATACCAACCTGGATTAAGAGAGTCCAGAACTTCAGAGCGGGAGATAATACAGAAGGTTCTTACCAGATTCAGCAGGCAAAAATCGCTATTGCTACCGGTGGTGTATTAGGAAAAGGACCCGGAAAAAGTGAGCAAAGAAACTTCCTGCCTCACCCGTACAGTGATTTTATCTACGCTGTAATTATTGAAGAGTACGGACTGATAGGAGGTGCCATTATTATGCTGATTTACTTATTGTTCCTATATCGAAGTATTAGAATATTCCAGCGATGTCCTTATGCCTTCGGGGCGTTCCTTGCAGTTGCATTGAGCTTCACTTTAGTGATTCAGGCAATGGTAAATATGGCGGTGAACGTACACCTGTTTCCTACGACCGGAGTTACGTTGCCTTTAGTCAGTATGGGGGGAAGCAGTTTACTCTTCACATGTGCTGCAATCGGAATTATTCTGTCTGTTGCGCGCAACGTAGAACAGATGGAAGGAAAAGTGGCTATGCAGGAAGTGCCTGTAGCTATAGATGATGACCAAACAAAAAATGAAACAAACGAAGCATGACAAATGCCGGTAAACATATTAAAGTCATTATAGCAGGAGGTGGAACCGGCGGACATATATTCCCCGGGCTGGCCATTGCAGGTGCTTTACAGCGCCTGCAACCCGCCGTCGAGATTTTGTATGTCGGTGACAAGACCAGAATGGAGATGCAACGAGTGCCTGAGGCAGGGTATAAGATTATCGGATTAACCATAGCAGGTTTTAATCGCAGCACATTGTGGAAGAATTGGTCGCTGCCGTTTAAGCTGATTGCAAGTTTCTTTCAGGTTAGGAGCATCTTCAAGAAGTTTAAACCGGATGCTGTTGTCGGAGTGGGCGGCTACTCAAGTTTTCCGGTGTTGCGGTATGCACAGTCATGTGGTATTCCAAGTTTTATTCACGAGAGTAACTCGCTGGCCGGAAGAAGTAATATGATGATTGGTAAGAAAGCGACCAAAATATTTGTGGCAAGTGATGGAATGGAAAAATATTTTCCAAAAGACAAATTAGTAGTAACGGGGAATCCGGTGAGAGCTGAACTATCAGATAAGGTCGGTAAGGGAGAAGCAATAAAGATTTTCGGGTTACAGCCGGATAAGAAAACGGTTTTGGCGATTGGCGGTAGCCTTGGTGCAAAGAGTATTAACGAAGCGATTCAGGCAAACCTCGATGCGTTCAAAAAAGAAGACATCCAGTTGATCTGGCAGACGGGAAAGAATTTTAAGCAAGATGTCAATTTTCCGAATGAGGAATATAAGGGGGTTTGGTGCCAGCCCTTCATCGGTGACATGAGAAAAGCCTACGGTGCGGCAGACGTAGTAGTAGCAAGAGCGGGGGCCATGACAATAGCAGAACTGAAGATCCAAAATAAAGCAAGCATTTTAATTCCGTACCCTTATGCTGCTGAGGATCATCAGACTGTCAATGCCAGAGCTTTGGTGGATAAACAGGCTGCTGTGATGATTGCTGATCGCGACGTGAAGCAAGAACTGATGCCGCAACTGTTGAAGTTGATGAGTGATGAAGCCGAGGTAAAAAAACTGGAAAACAATATTGGTCTGCTTGCTGTAAAGGATGCAGATACATTAATAGCCCGGGAGATTCTAAATAATTTAAAATCGTAAATGACAGGAGATACCAACATATCGCGTGTTTATTTCATCGGAATCGGTGGAATAGGTATGAGTGCCCTTGCCAGGTATTTCTTAGAGAGAGGTGCGGTGGTTGAAGGATACGACAGAGCGCTTTCGCCCAACATTGAGCAATTGATTGAAGAAGGTGCATCTGTACATTTTGAGGCTGATACTAACCTGCTCGATAAGGAAGCGCAGTTGGTTGTGTATACTCCTGCCATCCCGGGTAATCACGCTGAGCTTATCTGGTATCGTGAGAATGGGTATGCCGTGAAGAAGCGCAGTGAGGTGTTGGAAGAGATTACAAAAGGCGGATATAATATCTGCATCGCAGGTACACATGGTAAGACGACTATGAGCACCATGACAGCCCATATCCTGCGTCATAGTGGTTATGGCTGCAATGCTTTTCTTGGAGGAATGTCCATCAATTACGGTACGAACTATTGGAAAAGTGAAAACAATGTAAATGTGGTGGAAGCAGATGAATACGACAGAAGCTTTCTGAAGCTGAACCCCAATATCGCAGTGATTTCAGCCATGGAAGCTGATCACCTGGAAGTGTATGGCAGTCTTGAGAACATGAAGGGAGCATTCGGAGAGTTTACTGAAAGAATCAGTGATGATGGTGTTCTGATTCACAAGTTTGGTCTGGATATAAAAAGTTCTTTTGCAGGTAAGCGTATCCGTTACTCGCTGCAGAATGACAGTGCTGATGTGTATGCAGAGAACATTGTTATGAAGAATGGGGGCTATCATTTTGATGTAGTGTCTTCCTCATGGAGAATAGATGGATTTAGATTGAATATGATCGGAATGGTGAATGTAGAGAATATGGTTGCATCTGTGTGCATCGCCCACGAACTGAAGATTGACGAAGAAAAAATCAAAGAAGCTGTATCCGCTTTTATCGGCATCAAACGCAGATTTGAATATATCATCAACCCTGATGAAGCAGGTAATAAAGTAGTTTATATTGATGATTACGCTCACCATCCCGCCGAGTTGAAAGCCATGCTGACCGGTGTGCGCAGCCTGTTTAACAACAGATGGATGACGGTAATCTTTCAACCCCATCTGTACACCCGTACGCGCGACTACTACGAAGAGTTTGCAGAATCTTTGGCTATTGCCAATACTGTGGTGCTGTTACCTGTTTACCCTGCAAGAGAAGAGCCGATTGATGATGTAAGTTCTGAATTGATATCTGATGCGATGGAGAAGGGCAGGGCAGTAGTAAAGACAAAAGAAGAATTATTAAAGTGGTTAAAAACGGATTATAAGAACAGCCTGCCGCATGCATTAGACGGAGATGTTTTGGTAACAGCAGGTGCAGGCGATATATCTGAATTGGTACAACCGATTAGAGAAATAATATTAAATAACTAAAGTATGCCGGAGAAAAAGAAAATTAAGTTTCCTGCGTGGATAAAACTGACAGTGTGGATACTGGCAGCTGCCGGTATATTGATCGTAACAGCTTCGGCCATCGGTAGCGGAGATAAAAAAGTAGTGAGAGATGTTCAGGTAAAAATCAGCGGAGAAACAGATCATACTTTTATCAGTAAAGAAAAAGTATTCGGATTACTGGAAAAAGCAGGAGCAGGATCATTGCAGAACCGGCCTGTCAGAAGTCTCGACATGAATTCCCTGGAGAATGAATTAAGAGCCCATCCCTGGATTAAGAATGCAGAATTGTATGTTGATAATAACAATATTCTGAGAATTAATGTAGAGCAGAATGAACCTGTTGTCAGAGTATTTGATGTGAATGGGAAATCGTTCTACTTTTCTACCGATCTCGATATTTTACCGCTAAGCGATCTGTACACAGCACGGGTACCTGTGTTCACAGGCTTCCCTGTAGTTAAGAAAGAAATGAGTGCGGCAGACAGTACGTTGGCTCAATCGGTTGTAACAGTTTCTGAATATCTGCTCTCGCACTCCTTCTGGATGTCGCAAATTGATGAAGTGACCATCACTCAATCCGGAAAATTTGAAATGATTCCCAAACTGGGCGAACAGGTTATCCGCTTTGGTGGTGCCGATGATACAGAAGCAAAGTTCAGTAAACTGCTGGCGTTCTATAAGCAGGTGCATTCGAGAACCGGTTGGAATTTATATTCTGTGATAGATGTGCAGTACAAAGGGCAGGTAGTGGCAGAGAAGAAAGATGCAGCTAAGATTGTAGCTGATTCTCTTGCAGCGATCAGAATTATGAAGACGATTGTTGATGATGCCAGAAAGAAATCTGAAGACTCAACCAGAGTACAGATGCCGGAAAGAGAAACTAACGAGACACCGGTTATTACGCCTCGCGAGCAAGGGACTCCCGAAGTTGATTTCATTCAGCCTGCAAATGCGGCTGATGCTGATAACTCCCAAAATATTGTTACAAACTCAAAAAATGAAAAAGAGAATGCTGCACCGAAACAGGAGCCGGTGAAAGTACAGAAAGAGGCTACGCCGGTAAAAACAGAAAAACAGGAGGTGAAAAAACAAGAGCAGGCTACTGAAAAGAAAGAAGTGAAGACAGAAGAGAAACGAGTGCCTAAAGCGGTGATGCCATCAAAAAATAATAAATCAGAACAATAAAAATACACAATCACAACGCAGGCAACTGCATAAAATCAACAATTATGAACAACGAAAATCCAATCATCGTAGGCCTTGACATAGGAACCACGAAAATTGCTGCAATCGCAGGAAGAAAAAATGAGTATGGTAAGCTGGAAATCCTTGGCTTTGGAAGAGCCAGCAGTAACGGTGTACAGCACGGAATGGTGTTGAACATCGATCAGACGATTAAAGCCATCGAAGCTGCTCTCGAGAATTGCAGAGCCAGCAATCCCGGAATTGAAATTAATGAGGTATATGTCGGTATAGCCGGTCACCACATTAAAAGCTTACAAACCAGGGGCGATATTGTAAGGCAAAATACTGAAGACGAGATTTCTCAGGCTGATGTGGATCAACTGGTTAGTGATCAGTACAAAACTTACATTCCGGCAGGAGACCGGATTCTGGATGTGATTCCTCAGGAGTTCACTGTTGATAACTTTCAAAATATTGCAGACCCTATCGGTTACACCGGTATAAAGGTGGGAGCTAATTTCCACATCATCACCGGCGATAAGAATGCTATTAGAAACATCAACCGCAGTGTTGAAAGAGCAGGGCTCAAGATTGTAGACCTCGTGTTGCAGCCTCTCGCTTCAGCAGCAGCGGTGATGAACGAACACGATTTGGAAGCAGGGGTAGCTATTGTAGATATAGGCGGTGGAACAACAGACCTCGCTATCTATTACGAAGGCATCATCAAGCACACTGCAGTAATTCCATTCGGAGGAGAGAATATCACCATGGATATCAAGACCGGACTGGGAGTATTAAAAACACAGGCAGAACAGATGAAAATCCAGTTTGGCAGTGCATTGGTTAACGAGACCAAGTCAAACCAGTTCATTACTATCCCCGGCCTGAGAGGATTGGAGCCTAAAGAAGTAAGTGTGAAAACACTAGCCGGAATCATCCAGGCAAGAATGGCAGAAATCCTCGATTTTGTTTCTTATCACCTGAAGCAAATCGGATTGGAAAAATCTCTGAACGGAGGTATCATTCTTACAGGTGGTGGTTCTCAGTTGAAACACCTGATTCAGCTTACTGAATATCAGACCGGGTTGAGCGCACGAGTGGGTCTTCCTACCGAACATCTTGCTTCGGGTCATATTGAAGAGTTGGCTAAACCAATGTATTCAACTTGCCTTGGATTGATACTAAAAGGTTACAACGATTACGAAAACAAGCGTCGCAAGTTCGAAAACCAATTTGTGAAAGTTGATTTGACAGGCGTACCTCCGGTGCAAGAAGAGGAAGTTGCAGTACCTATGGCAGCTTCTATGGTAAGAAGCGGTCTGAAGAAATTTATAGACAGCTGGAAGAACGGCCTCATTGAACTTTTCAGAGAGGAAGAAGATGCAAAACTTTAATTGATTACGAAACTCAACTTACTAACCAAAAAAATAAATAAAACATGATACAGTTTGATCTGCCGAAAGCGCAATCTTCCATACTGAAAGTGATCGGAGTAGGTGGTGGAGGTGGCAATGCGGTGAACCACATGTTTGGACAAAATATTGAAGGCGTAGATTTTATTATCTGTAACACTGATGCTCAGGCACTGTCGCACAGTAACATTCCCAATAAGATTCAGTTAGGCCCGACTCTTACTCAGGGTTTAGGTGCCGGAGCTAATCCTGAAATCGGAAGAGAAGCTACCAGAGAGAGCCTTGCTGAAATCAAGAAGATTCTTGAGGTCAATACCAAGATGGCTTTCATCACTGCAGGAATGGGGGGTGGTACCGGTACAGGTGGTGCCCCTATTGTTGCCAAGATATGTAAAGACATGGGTATTCTTACCGTAGGAATTGTAACAACTCCGTTTGCCTATGAGGGGAAGAAAAGACAACAGCAGGCAATGCAGGGAATTGAAGAATTAAAAGGTCAGGTTGATACCCTGTTGGTAATCAGTAATGACAAATTACGCCATCAGTTTGGCAACCTTACAGTCAAGGCTGCTTTTGCCAAAGCTGACAATGTGCTGGCTACTGCAGCTAAATGTATTACAGATGTCATCAACAGTACAGGCCAGATTAACGTCGACTTTGCGGATGTGTGCACTGTAATGAAGAACGGCGGTGTTGCCATTCTCGGAAGTGCAGAAGTAGAAGGCGAAAACAGAGCACAGAAAGCAATTGAGCAAGCATTGAACTCTCCATTGTTGGATGACAATGATATCAGGGGTGCTAAGTGGATTCTGATAAATATTAATTCAACCGAAGGGGAACATGAGTTTACAATGGATGAAGTTGATATCATCCAAACCTATCTGCTTAGCAAGGCCGGCGAAAATACCGATGTAATCCTTGGACTTGGATATAACAATGATCTTGGAAATAAAATCGGTATCACATTAATAGCAACCGGATTTGAAAATAAAGAAGGTGTAGATGAAATGAAGGATGCTGTTCCTGAGAATAAAGAACCTGAGAAAGAAGTATTGGAATTAAAACCGGTTGAACAGAACAGCGTAGTACAGCCCTTGTTTGTGTTTGACGAACCTTCAAAAGAGGAAACCACACCTGAGCCTGAGGCCGTTGAGGAAGAAGTTACCAAAGAGGGTTTAATAAAGAGTGAAGTAGAGGCTGCACTTGAGGAAGAGGCGGCTGGTCTGATAGAAGAAGAGTTGATGCCTGAAATAGAGGGTGAAGAGCCTGAAGCAGAGGTGGAAATAACTCGTGCTGAAGAAGACGAGTACACTGATATTGTTCAGTTTGACCTGAGTCCGGTACCCGAACAGGCTTCTCCTGTAATCTTTGATTATTCGCCTGATGCTAAGGAGGAAGAAGAGGAGTCTAAGGAAGAAAAAACTCAACCTTTAGGCGGTTTTCTTGCAAAACCGGCTCAGATATATGTTGAAGAACGGCCTTTGAAAGATTCTGTTATCTTTGAAAGTGGTTCTACGGAACAGAATGATCAGACGGAAGAAGCTCCGGATGAAGAAATGCAACTTGTAGAAAAAAATTCCCAAAGTACGGCGGAGAAGGCAGATGAACAGAATATCAGCCAATCGTTGCCCTTCATGAAATCAAATGTTGAGGAACCGTCAATGACGGACGAAGCAGACGATTTAAGGCGCCGGGCAACAGATCGAATTGAGAAACTAAGGAAACTATCCTTCAACATCAATACTGCTGATCCAAATAATGAGTTTGAGACTGTTCCGGCTTATCTCCGTCGTAATTTGGAATTGCACAATTCTATTGCCGACGTAGAAACATTCTATAGTAATTACACCGTCAGGTCTGACGAAAATAACAAGGTTGAAATCAGTAGTATCAATAACTACTTGTCAGGTAAAAAGCCTGATTAGTGCTTTGATTTTTGTTGATTCTTTTGTTGAGATGTGTATTGTAACCCCGTTGCTTTCCAGTGACGGGGTTTTTTATGCAAAGTGATAAACTACTGAACCTTCTTAAACATGATGATATACCCGCATAGTTCTTTCCTCTTTTTGTTATTGGTTACCTGTACGGTTTTGATTACATGGTATTCAGTGCTTTTAGGTATGTAGGGGAACATGATGACGTTGCTCTCAATACCGTTTTTTACATAAGCTACCTGGCGTTCTACCCAGTCGTACATCCTTACCTCGTACAACTTACTCTCATGGTCGCCGATGAAAGCGAACTGGTACCATGTGCCATCTGTCAGAGGTACAATAATGGGCATTTCATACTGGCTTTCCATAGTCATAGTAGCCTCTCTTACTACGATAAAGCCATGTTGAGTTAGGTAATTCTTCAGACTGTCGGCTTGTTGTTTCAAGACTTCATCATAACAAGGTTTCTGAACAATTCTTTTTTGGGAAAAGCCGGTGTAAGCAAACAAGCACACCATAATTATTGACAGACACAGCCGTGCAATTTTACCAGTAAATACGTGGAAAGTAAATTGTGTTGTCAATTTTTCAAGGTTTGGGGGTAGCAACAAATTTATAAGGTACTTCTTAAAGCTCATAGTGAAGCTGTAAAAATTCCTGTAGTATTAAACGGAATTTTGAAACAGTTATTGCATGATATTTTTTGAAAATACATTCTTTTGACGCTATAATATATTGTTTATCAATAACTTATAAATCAGGGCAGACGAATTAATTTTCTGTCTTTTAACAGAACTACAAAATGGCCATCATCAGGCTTATTTTTTAAAAATATATACTCCGTTTGACTGTGATACAGGAGTTATCGTCAGGTCGTTAATACACACGTGCTCCGGTAGCGAGGCACAATAAAGAATGGTTTGGGCTACATCCAGAGGTGAAAGTGGTTGAAAACCGATATAGGTTTGATCTGCTTTTTCGGTATCGCCCTTGAATCTGACTAACGAAAATTCTGTCTCAACTGCTCCGGGTTTGATGTTGGTAACTTTGATGCTGTGTGGCAGCATATCTGTGCGCATGGCTGAAGAAATAGCGTTAACTGCCGATTTGGAAGCACAATAAATATTTCCGCCCTGATAGGCAAAGTCTCCGGCAATGGAACTAATATTAATAATGTGCCCTTTATTTCTTCTGATCATTTCGGGGATAACGGCTTTAGAAACGTAAAGTAATCCGGTTACGTTTGTTTCAATCATTACTTCCCAATCGTGCAAATGAGCTTCATGAAAGGGTTCTTTACCAAGTGCGAGCCCTGCATTATTAATTAAAATATCAATGTCTTTCCATTCCCCGGGCAGGTTATGAACAGCATCAAAAACTGCATTTTTATCGGATACATCGAATGGAAGCGGCAAAATGCGGACAGAGTATTTATCTGAAAGTTCTTTTTTTATTGCTTCCAGTCGCTCCTCGCGTCTGCCGTTCAGTATTAAGTCGTCACCCGCACCTGCAAAAGCTTCTGCACAGGCTTTTCCGATGCCTGAAGTAGCGCCTGTAATAAAAACTGTTCTGTTCATTTTATTTCAAATTATGGGGAATAACTAGTCAAATTCAATTTCATCAGGAGAGGATACAATGATAATTCTTTCAGACAGCTGATCGTACAAAAAATTCTCTTCCTGGATTTTTGTCAGAAACCCTATTAGGCTGTCATAGAATCCTTCGGTATTCATTATGATGATTTTCTTGCTGTGGATGTGTAACTGATTCCAAGTAAGCATCTCAAAAAACTCATCCATCGTTCCGAATCCACCGGGCAAAATCAAAGCTGCATCACCTTTTTCGTAGAGCAATTTTTTTCGTGTATGCATATCTTCTACTTCTATCATTTCTGTCAGACCGGGGTGGGAGTGTTCTATCCCCGCTAGAATATGAGGCATGATTCCGGTGACACTGCCACCCTCCTTTAGTACGGCATTGGCGATTGCTCCCATCATTCCCTTGTTGCCTCCGCCATAGACTAGAGTGATGCCTCTTTCGGCGAGAATGTGCCCTAACCTGGCGGCATGTTGTATATACAGAGGATTGTTGCCGGGTTTAGAACCGCAAAAAACTGTGAGCCTTTTAATTTTCATGTTTATATTTACTACCTATAATCTTTCGGCCTTAAAAATAGCGAATACTCAACTTTCTATATTTAATACTTTTTATGTCGCCAACCACATTACTTGCTTTTATTATTGGATATTTTCTCCTTTTGATTGTAGTTTCTTATCTGACATCACGAAAATCTTCGGATAATGAGACTTTTTTTATTGCTAACCGCTCTTCCAAGTGGTATCTCGTTGCCTTCGGGATGATAGGTACCGCGTTAAGTGGTGTGACGTTTATTTCTGTTCCCGGTGAGGTAGGAAATGCTGCAGGATCTCAGTTCAGGTATTTTCAGTTTGTACTCGGTAATGCAGTAGGTTACTTCATCGTAGCATTTATTCTGTTACCGCTTTATTACAGGATGCATCTTGTCTCTATTTATGAAGTAATAAAAAGAGCGTTAGGAAATGTGAGTCACAAAACTGCAGCGGCAATCTTTTTGGTATCACGTACAATAGGTTCAGCATTCAGGTTATATCTGGTAGCGATAGTATTACAGCGTTTCATATTTGATGAGATGGGAGTACCCTTCTGGCTGACGATTGTTATCTGTTTGCTTCTGATTTGGGCCTATACGTTCAAAGGCGGCCTGAAGACAATTATCATTACGGATACTTTGCAGACTTTCTTTCTCGTGTCTGCTGTTATACTGTCCATCTACTTCATTGTCACCAACCTGAATATGAATCTCGGAGAAGCCTACACTGCAATTAAAGACAGCAACTATTCTAAGATCTTCTTCACCGATAATTTTGTTACCAACAAGTTTCATTTCTCCAAACAGTTTATCGGAGGAATTTTTGTAACGATTGGAATGTTTGGGCTTGATCAGGATCTGATGCAGAAAAACCTGAGCTGTAAAAACATCAGAGAAGCTCAAACTAATATGCTGAGTTTCACTGTGATTTTTGTAATCATCAACCTCTTCTTCCTTAGTGTAGGTGCATTGCTCTATATCTACGCTAATGCTAACGGTATTGCCATTCCACTGGATCATACCACAAACCTGCCGCGTACCGATTATCTGTTCCCCGAAATTGCGCTCAATTACTTCAAGGGAATGCCGGCAGTTGTATTTATGCTGGGTCTAACGGCTGCAACCTTTGCCACAACTGATTCCGGAATAACAGCACTGACTACTTCTTTCTGTGTTGACTTCCTGCATTTTGCCGACAGAAAGAGGAGCGAGAAAGAGCTGGTGAGAATACGTACCATGGTACATATTGGATTCTCAGTATTGATTCTGTTGGTGATCCTGTTGTTCAATGCCATTAATAATGCTGCGGTTGTTACGGCGATCTTTAAAGTTGCGACCTATACTTATGGGCCGTTGATTGGTTTGTTTGCCTTTGTTCTGTATGCGAAAGGCAGATATGTGTTCGATAAAATGACACCGTTGATTTGTATCGCTGCTCCGCTGATTACTTATTTTCTTGATGAGAACTCGAGGACATTGCTTGGCGGTTATGTATTTGCAGAAGAACTGATTATTGTAAACGGACTGCTTACTTTTATCGGATTGCTTATTTTTTCAAGGCGTAAGACAGCCGAAGAGAAATTAGTAAAAGATGGAACTAATTAATGGTTTAGCAGAGCGATATTCAGAAAAATTCACTTCTCCTACTGATGCATTACTGTCAGAACTGGAGGAATATACCATGAAAAACCATGCTCATGCCCATATGCTAAGTGGCCCTGTACAGGGAAAATTGCTGGAAATGATCAGCCGGATAGTCCGTCCGAAACGAATCCTCGAAGTAGGCACTTTCACAGGTTACTCGGCTCTTTGCCTGGCCGGCGGACTGCAAAATGATGGACAACTTCATACTATTGAACTGAGAGATGAGGATGCAGATCTTGCAACCTCTTTTTTTGAAAGATCATCCTTTAAAAACCGGATAATTTTACACAGAGGAAACGCGTTGGAGGTAATACCGCTACTGAATATCGAGTGGGATCTTGTCTTCATAGATGCCGATAAACCCGGTTATATTCAGTATTACGAATTAACTTTGCCTGTTCTGAAAAGGGGAGGAGTGATTTTGGCAGACAATGTACTCTTTCATGGAGACGTTTTAGAGGAGACTATCAAAGGAAAGAGTGCGAAGGCCATTCAGGCTTTTAACGAACATGTTGCTGCTGACGAAAGGGTAGAACAAGTGTTGATGACAGTGCGCGACGGGCTGATGATGATAATAAAAAAATAATTACAGATTTATATGTTCAGGATATTTTTTGCCATACTATTTGTGTGCTTCCTGTCAGAGGCAGCAGGGCAAAGAATGACGCCCGAACAGTACATTGATAAATACCAACAACTGGCAATTGATGAGATGAAACGCGCACGAATTCCCGCTGCGATTACACTCGCACAGGGAATTCTGGAATCAGAATCAGGAAACAGCGTGCTGGCTCAAAAGTCCAATAATCATTTTGGTATTAAGTGTAAATCGGAGTGGACAGGGCCTACCGTTAGCCATAATGACGATAAAAAAGGAGAATGCTTCAGAGTGTACGGTACGGTAAAAGAATCTTATCGGGATCACTCAGACTTCCTGCTGACCAGAGAATGGTATCGTTCGCTGTTTGATCTTAATATTTCAGATTACGTCAGCTGGGCACACGGCCTGAAACAGGCAGGTTATGCCACAGATCCGCAATACGCCTACAGATTGATTGATATTATTGAGCGCTACGATTTGAACAAGTTTACCGTAGCCGGGTTAATCAACGTTCCTGAAAAAGATAAATCAATAGCATCTCAAAGAATAATGGAGCCTCAGAATGTACTGCCGGTTATCGATGCTGAAGTATTGAATAACTGGTTTGTATTTCATGTAAACGGCGTTAAGGCCGTTCGTGCTTCGGCAGGTACATCACTGCTGTCTATTGCATCTCATTTTCACATCCGGTTGAAGAAATTGCTGGAAATGAATGATCTGAAGAATGATGGATTGTTAGCAAAGACACAGAATATATTTCTTGAGAAGAAAAAGAAAGAGGGCAGCCGCTTGTCATTAATCAATGATGAACAGCAAACCCTTTATGATATCTCTCAGAAAGAAGGAATCCAGCTTTCTTCTTTGAATGAGTTTAACAGAGGAAAAGAAAATATCCTCATCGCAGCCGGTGAAGAGATTTTTCTCAAACCTGTACCTGTAATTGTAACCTCTGAAAAAGCCCCGGTGAGGGTGCCGGGACCAACGACTCCGACATCGGTTCATGAAGTAGCACCTAAAGAAGGGCTATATGCCATCAGCAAGAAATATGGTGTTACTGTCGCTCAATTAAAAGAATGGAATAACCTTAACAATGATCAACTGCAGATCGGACAAAAACTTATTATCTACAAATGAATTATGAAATACAGGTACACGATAAACGGTTTGTACCATACCTGAGTTCAGAGCAGATCGACGAACAAATTACCAGAATTGCAACGGAAATCAGTGCCGACTACAAAAACAAAAAACCTCTGTTCATTGTAATCCTCAACGGAGCATTCATGTTTGCATCTGATCTTTTCAAAAAGATTGAAATAGAATCAGAGATCTGCTTTGTAAAACTTGCTTCTTATAAAGGAGTGAGATCGACAGGTAAAGTAATCACAGCCATTGGACTGGATATTGAATTGTACAACCGCGATGTTATCATCGTCGAGGATATTGTGGACACAGGAAAAACATTGAGTCAGTTTCTGCCTCAATTAGAACACCATCATCCGAAATCTTTGAAAATTGCTGCTTTACTCCACAAACCCGATGCTTTACAGCATGATATAAAAGTCGATTATCTCGGCTTTGTAATTCCAAATAAATTTGTGCTTGGCTACGGACTGGATTATGATGGGCTGGGGCGAAATATAGATTGTATCTATCAGTTAGTTGAGTAATTCTTAAGTTGCAATTAGTTTCAATTTTTTAATATGGGTAGTAGTTTCAGAATCCTGATGATTGCCACTTTATCGCTTTTTATGATTCAATGCAAGTCAAGAGGTGATCTTTTAATGTTAGTAGGTACTTATACAGGCACTGACAGTAAAGGTATTTATGTTTATGAATTCAATTCTTCTGATGGTAGTGCTACGGAGTTGAGTACGACAGACGGAATTGAAAATCCATCGTTTCTCGCGCTTCATGGCGATTACGTTTATGCTGTGAGTGAAACAGGAGGCGATACTCCGGGGAGCGTTTTTTCATATCGGTTGGATAAGAATACAGGCCAGCTGGTCTTTCTGAATCGTCAGTTGTCGGGAGGTGATGCGCCGTGTTATGCAGAAGTTGATGAGACAGGGAACTTCGTAGCTGTTGCTAATTATTCGGGTGGCAGTGTCGCAATGCTGAGTGTAGATGCTGATGGTTCATTAAAGAATGAAAAGCAGGTTATCCAGCATATCGGAAGCGGAGCAGATCCCGAGAGACAATTGGGTCCGCACGCACATCAGGCTGTGTTTACGCCTGATCAGAAGTATCTTTTAGTTCCTGATTTGGGTAAGGACAGGGTAATGATTTATGGTTTCAATAAAGATGCCGATGATCCGCTGATATATACCGGAGAGGTAGTATGTAATCCCGCTAGCGGGCCGCGTCATCTAAGCTTTCATCCATCCGGTAATTGGTTTTATCTGATCAATGAATTGAAACCTGAGATAGAGGTTTATCAATTTGAGAGTGGCAAGGCTACATTTGTTCAAAGACTATCCACGAACGCCGAAGGAGTGACGGGAAATAATGATGGTGCCGAAGTGAAAGTGTCTCCTGATGGGAAGTTTCTTTACAGCTCTCAACGTGGTAAAGAAAACACTATCGGCATTTTTGAAATTGATAAGAATACAGGTGAGTTGACTTCGAAAGGATTCGTCGATGCAGGAGGCAAAGGCCCACGCGATTTTAATTTTGACCCTTCAGGAAAATTCCTCTTGGTTGCCAATCAGGGGACTAACAATATCGTAGTCTTCAAAGTGAATAAGAGAAAGGGAACCTTAACTCAGGAGAAAGAGATTAACGTTCCAATACCTGTTTGCATTCAGTTTGTTTCTCGAAAATAAAAAATGGTTTAGAACGGTTCCACAATCACCCCTAAGCCGGGAGCATCGTTGTAGATGACTTTACCATAATCAAAGGTTACTCCTTTCCCGTTGTCTTCTGCAAGAAGGAGCGGACCATCCATATCTACATAATCTATCAGTGGAAGCATTTGTGCAATTGCACCGGTACCGATACTGGCCTCATTCATGCTGCCCATCATTACCTTGATTCCGAGTTGCCGTGCCATTTTAATCATCCGCAGGGCAGGGGTGATGCCTCCGCATTTGGTCAGTTTAATGTTGATTCCGTGGAAGTGTTTGGAGCATTTGTACACATCGCCTTCAACCACGCAAGACTCATCGGCAAAGAGCGGAATCGGCGACTCATCGTACAACTTCTTCATACCCTCCCAATCGTCTTTGGCAAGAGGTTGTTCTACCAACTCAACGTTCAGGTCCTTCATAATCTTAATCTTCTCCAAAGCCTCATCAGCCTTCCACGCCGCATTGGCATCAATCCGGAAAACGGAATCAGTATGCTTTCTGAGCGCTTCTAAAATCTCAATATCCCTGTCTGTTCCCAATTTGATTTTATATATAGGCCAGGGAGTCTCTTTGAGCTTAGCTACCATGTTATCAATGGTGTCGATGCCAATCGTGATATCCGTTAGTGGATTATTTTCTGTAGAGAGATTCCAAAGTTTGTAAAGCGGTTTTTTCTGTGACTTTCCGTAGAGATCCCAACCCGCCATATCGAGTGCGCAAATCAGGAAATTGTTATCAGGAAAGATATGGTGTAAATAATGCCAGAACCTTTCGGGAGTATTGAAAGAAGCCCTGTCGAAGAAGTGCATGTTTGCCAGGAGATCGGCTTCCATTTTTTCTATGGGAATAAAATAGTACGAAATCTCCGGTGTCTCGCCGTAACCTTTCATGCCCATAAAGTCTAATTCTACAAGAAAAGCCTTTTGATGTGTTCTGCTGTCTTTTGAAATAGTGAATGTGTGCTTGAACGGGATTCGGGTTACTTTGTATTTTACCTGCATATCAGTAATAGATTCAGTTTTTATCGACCGCTATTGGTAATTATTTTTTTCAATTCTGAATTGTATTCGGTCTCTTTCAAAAGATCTTCTAAAAATACCGGCATCCTGTACCTCCAATAATGATTGGGGTCCGCGGGAATGTTGATTCTTTCCTCACGGGGATCATGGTCAGAAAGTTTTTTGTTCATGGCAAAGAGATCTTGTAAAAGAAATACACTCCAGATTGCAGGGGAGTACAAATGTTGTGAAATTATTTCCTTCGCTACGCTGGTAGTGCACTCTGCCGGTGCAGGCCCGAAATGGCCGAGAATTTCGTTGTAAAATTTTTGAGATTTTTCTTTGTCTTCTGTCCACCACTCACGGATGGTACTCATGTCGTGAGTGGAAGGTGTAACGATTGACAGATAACCGGCCTCATTAGGATGTGCAAATTCTTTACCCGATTTTTTGGGCATACGTTCTACTTCCAGACTAAGAATTCCAAGTTGCTTCATCACCTCCGGAACGCATTGGGGTACCATTCCTAAATCTTCACCACATACCAGCATATTGGTACTTCGTTTTAGGGATGGCAGTTTTGCCATGGCTTCTTTTTGCCAGAGCGTTTCCTGGCGATGGTAGAAGTAGTCTATATATAAATTGAACAGGTTGTCTTTTACCTGCTGCTCCATTTTTTCATATGAACTCGTCTTATCCATTCCGAAACGGAAGTGGTAAGCATTATCAGTCTCCTTGCGCTCTTCAAAAAGGATGACATTGCTGAGGAGGTCCAGTAGTCCGCTCCGGAAAAGAGGTTTATCATTTTCAGAAAGACCCTCGATTACTTTTCTTTGAGTGTTCCACTCTGATAAGAAGGTGTAACCTGTTTTTTCATTCTTTTTAAAGAATCTTTCTTTCGCTGTTTCAGCGTGTTCTCCGAAGACAGACTCAAGTTCTGCATCAGTAATGTATGGCGAGCAGAAGCGCTTGTAATCAAAAGGTATATTGTGCTGTTCGAACTCTGACAACTGTACCGGGAGTGCCGGTACAAAGCGCCCCATGATACCTTCGGTCGATTCAAGCGGAATACTCCATATTCTGAAGAAGCCGAGTATGTGGTCTATCCTGAAAGCATCAAAGTAATTACTCATCCTTTCAAATCTGCGGCGCCACCATTCGAAGCCATCTTTCTGCATCCTTCTCCAGTTGTAGGTAGGAAAGCCCCAGTTTTGCCCCTTCACAGCGAAGTCATCAGGTGGTGCTCCGGCCTGTTCATCCATGTTGTAAAGTGACGGATCCACCCAGGCATCGCAACTGTATCTGTATATACCAATTGGGATATCTCCTTTCAGGATGATTTTCTTCTTACGGGCATACTTTGATACTTCATCAAGTTGTAGGTGCAGATGGTATTGGATGAAGTAGTAGAAAAGAATTTCATTGTAGAGAGGCCTGCCGGGATTACCCATTCTCTTAACCGAAACGGCATCGTAAACAGAGTGTGTTTGCCACGTATTGAAATCCGGAGTATTGTATTTTTTCTTCAGTGTAGAATAAGCAGCGTAGGGCATGAGCCAATGCTGATTTTGTTCGACAAAATCATTGAATACTGTATCTTCTTTAAGTGTATCTTTTTGCAGATCGAACAACTCTCTGAGTGCATACATTTTAAATTGCATCACTTCTTCGTAGTCTACCTGAGGCAATTCATTGAGTTGCTTTTGCTTCTTTTTCAGGGCTTTGATGATCCCCGCGTTTTCTTTGGAAGCTACTTTTTCGAGATTGATATATAGCGGGTGCAGCGCGAAGGATGATACCGCTGCATAAGGATATGAATCTGCTTTGTTGAAGTGCGCCGAAGTGTCGTTAACAGGCAGTAATTGAATCATTTTAATTCCCGTTTCGTATGCCCAGTCAATAAGATATTTCAGGTCGCTGAACTCCCCTGTTCCAAAACTTTTTTTAGAACGAAGGCTGAAGACAGGAATATTCACTCCTGCACCTCTGAAACCATTAAAACGAATTCTTACAAACCCGTCGTGCAGAATGATTCTTCCCGGATTTTTACTCTGCAGAGGAACGGGTCTGTTTTCTCCTTCCTCGTAGGCAACAAATTTCTTTTCCTTTTTATTATAAATGGCATACTTGTATGAAGCAGGCCATTCGTCTTCTTCAATCCTGATTCCCGCTACATACCAGTCGCCTTCTTTCAACATTACAACCGGGACTGATGTATCCCAGCTTTTTAAAGAAGGAGAAGAACCCAAAATGCAAAGAGTTTCGTCTGCCTGTAATGATGGTGCTTTTACCCGGAATTCGTGTGTGATGTTAGAAGGCAGCACAAGTTTCTTCACTCCTTTAGCTGTCGGAAAAACGGTTCTGAGCGCTGATGTGTAGTAAATGTTCTGCGGATCTCCGGGATCATTCCAGAGATCTATAATTGTAAGATTTGACTGTTGATCTTTTTTAGAAAGTTGCAGCACACGGTCTTCTTCACCATCGAGAATCGTAGTGCCATCATTATCCTCAATAGCATAGTGGTAGTTGATTTTTTTTGGTATTTTATTGCCAGTATCAACTGTCACGGACCACGATTCTGAGTCGTGATAGCTCATTTCAATTTTCCCGTCTGCAGCGGGCAGGTCGGGTGAGAAAAGAACCACCTTTTGTCCAAAACGCGTCCTGTACTTCAGAAAAAATTGCAGAATCATCAACCCAACATTTTGGCGAATTTAAGTGTTTCAAAAGGAACTTTATGTAAAAAGTACACTTTAAACTGATTCTCCTTTTTAGTGAGTGGAGGGGCGTCAGAAAAGAAACAGTTCTCCAAACCAGATAATAAAGACGAGCATCCCGAGCAGAGCTGATTTTTTCTTCATTTTCGGCTGTTTGGAGGTATAAGCAAATAGAATGGCAAACGGTCCGACAAAAGCACCTAAGACAAACCACAGTAGATCCAATTTGAATTTAGCTTTCTCCTGATCATAATATTCATTTAAGGTGCCGTCAGTTGTGATGTCAGCTTTTGAAAGCTTTCGTTGTAATTTTTTGAAATAAAGTTTCTGGATAAAATTGAGTTTTTTTCCTGATGCTGCTTCGAATTCTTTCGGTGTCATCTTCACGAAGTTCTCCACTTTAAGGTATTCCGGAACTGTATTACCTGTGCCGGGTGAAGGAACAATTACGGCCGCCAGCCCAAATTGGGTAAAGAGAAAAAACAAGATAGCGAATAAAAACTTTTTCATAAGAAACTTTGGGTAGTGAAAACTATTGACAAATGTATAAGAATAATTTTTTACATAGCATCATGCTGTAAGTTTTTATCCTGGTGGCTACCAAATAAAAAAGCCATCCCAAAAAATTGAGATGGCTTTATCCTCTAACAACTATAATTTATTTCACTTCTTCAAATTCAGCGTCGGTTACATTATCAGCTCCCTGACCGCTTTGACCGTTGGTCGTTGCATTATCCGGACCCGGTTGTGCACCGCCTGCATTACCGGCAGCTTTGTACATGTCTTCGCTGGCCGCTGTCCATGCAGTATTTAGTTCTGCGAGTGAAGAGTCGATGCTTGCAATATCCTGGTTTTTGTGTGCATCCTTCAGTTTATTCAGAGCGCCTTCAATAGTAGATTTTTTATCAGCAGGAATTTTATCACCATACTCTTTCAGTTGCTTTTCAGTCTGGAAGATCATGCTGTCGGCCTGGTTGACTTTATCAACTTTTTCACGGGCAGCTTTATCGGCGGCTTCGTTGGCTTTAGCTTCCTGCTTCATTTTTTCAATCTCGTCTTTGCTCAGTCCGCTACCGGCTTCGATTCTGATGTTGTGAGATTTTCCTGTTCCTTTATCAACTGCAGAAACATTCAGAATACCGTTAGCGTCTATATCGAAGGTTACTTCAATCTGTGGAACACCACGCGGAGCCGGCGGAATACCATCGAGGTTGAAGGTTCCGAGGCTCTTGTTCTGCGAAGCCATCGGGCGCTCACCCTGAAGTACGTGAATCTGTACACCGGGTTGGTTGTCTGATGCGGTTGAGAACACTTCTGTTTTCTTTGTAGGAATAGTAGTATTGGCATCAATCAGTTTTGTCATTACACCACCCATAGTTTCAATACCGAGCGAAAGCGGAGTAACGTCCAGCAGCAATACGTCTTTTACATCACCTGTCAATACACCACCCTGGATTGCAGCACCCACTGCTACAACTTCATCCGGGTTAACGCCTTTGTGAGGCTTACGTCCGAAGAAACTTTCAACAATCTCCTGTACTTTAGGGATACGTGTAGAACCACCTACCAGAATCACTTCGTCGATATCATTCTTGCTGTATCCTGCATCTTTCAATGCTACTTCACAAGGTTTGATACAACGTTCGAACAATGTATCAGCCAGTTTCTCAAAATGAGCCCTGGTCAATTTCTTAACGAGGTGCTTAGGCACACCGTCAACAGCTGTAATGTAAGGTAGGTTGATCTCGGTTTCGCTAGCTGAAGAAAGTTCGATTTTTGCTTTTTCTGCAGCATCTTTTAATCTCTGCCATGCCATCGGGTCTTTCTGCAGGTCGATACCTTCATCTTTTTTGAATTCCTCAGCCAGCCAATCCATGATGGTTTTATCAAAATCATCACCACCTAAGTGAGTATCACCATTAGTGCTCTTAACTTCAAATACACCGTCTCCCAACTCCAGGATAGAAATATCAAACGTACCACCACCCAAGTCAAATACTGCTACTTTTTGCTCAACAGATTTCTTGTCAAGACCGTAAGCCAGAGCTGCAGCTGTCGGTTCGTTGATGATACGGCGCACTTTCAGTCCGGCAATTTCTCCGGCTTCTTTAGTGGCTTGTCTTTGAGAGTCGTTAAAATAAGCAGGTACGGTAATAACAGCTTCTGTTACTTCCTGACCGAGATAGTCTTCGGCAGTCTTCTTCATTTTTTGAAGAATCATTGCCGAAATCTCCTGCGGTGTATACTGCCTTCCGTCAATATCAATTCTGACAGTATCATTATCACCTTTTACGAGTTTGTAACTCCAGTGTCCAGCTTCATTAGATATTTCTTCCCATTTGTGCCCCATAAAACGCTTAACACTCATAATCGTGTTAATAGGGTTGGTGATTGCCTGCCTTTTAGCAGGATCACCCACTTTACGTTCTCCGTTCTTCAGAAATGCAACGACAGACGGAGTCGTTCTTTTTCCTTCGTCATTCTGAATCACTGCCGGGTCACTTCCCTCCATTACAGCAACGCAACTGTTGGTAGTACCCAAGTCAATACCTATAATCTTTGACATAACTAAATTATTTTTTTTGCTTGATTGTTTGCTCGCTAAAAGGCAAGGTTTATGCCAACCGGGAATAAGGTGTAAAATTGTCAGGTTTTTTAGTCATCTTTTTTGCGGGAAGTGCTGTATGGCTGCCGAAAAGTGAAATGTTTTTGTGACAGGTAGCTGAAAATGACAATAATTACAGTAGCAAAAATTTTTGAAACGGTAGGATAAAAGTTCAGATACTGTACCATGATATTTATTAATACATAGTTGAGTATCAAGTTTATAGCCACAATAAGTCCGTATCGGAAAAGTTGTATTCTGCCCTTTAGATAAGAGCCCTGGAAGACTATATATTTTGAGAGGAGAAAACCTATCGGAAAAGTGACACAAAAAGCCATTATCAACGCTGCGTTATAGGCTTTGATAGTCAGGAATTCGAGATATAAAGGCTGTTTGTGCAGTATAAAATTGAAACTGATATAAAAGAGGAAGATATCGAGAAGTACATTCCCTCCTCCGCAAACGGCATATCTGAAAGTCTGTATTGGAAGAATTCTTCTAAATGGAGGATAAAAAAAGTCGATTATCGATATAATAGTATCCCTGACTTTCATAAAAAGCTTTAAATATCCTGAGTTTTTCACCCGGATATTATGCGTTAAAACTACTTACCGCAACGTATATCTGAAGGCCAGACCCAGCCACAAATCAGACTCTGTTGAGGGTGCAAGACGGAAGATGGGGTCCAAGCCCAGGCTTACATTAATAGGAATCTCATTAAAAGTGTATTCCACGCCCCCCGTCAGACGGATTCCGAAAGATGTGCCGTTGTGGTTATTACCAAAGTCGAGCATGGCACCACCGCCGACAAAATATTGAAGCCCTCCCGCACCGGGGATACCTCCTTGCAGTTCATACAATCCCTCAAGTGCTACCGAGTGGCCGAACAGGAGTGATCCTTCTAGAGCAGTATTTCCGGTCAGACTGTGTTTGATGTTTAAACCACCTGAAGTACCTCCGCCTGAATAAAATTTGGCGCCAATAGCTGTCTGATAATCCTGTCCGTTTACATTAGTCAATGCCAGACAAACCAGTGAGAATAATAGAATTGAAATCTTTTTCATTTTCTGTTGCTTTTAAATACGTGGCGATGGCAAAATTGTATAATCACGGCCATTCATCTGTAAAAAGAAGTGCAAAAGTAAAAATTAAACAGAAGCCGAATTCCAAAAGATATGATAATTGATGAACTGTACATTTTAGGTGAAAAGCTATTTATATTATATGGGTGTTTTTCATTTTTCGTTAAAAACATAAATTCTCGAACCAAACAAAATGTAAATAGCAACCGAACCAATATTTTCTATTATTTTTGAATTTCCACGAGTTCAAAAAAGAAATCCGGATATAAACGCCGTAAAACTATAAACGGGTAACAAAGTTTCATCCGGAGTCTTTTGAAAAGAGCAAAGAATTAGAGTAGTAACAGGCTTAAACCGGATTAATGACAGACTTTTTTAAGCACCTGATAGACGAGTTTCAACTGCCCTTGGAAAATCCTGTACTGATTTTTTCTCTCATCCTTTTTATTATTCTGCTTTCGCCGATTGTACTGCGCCGCCTGAATATTCCCGGAATTATCGGGTTGATTATCTCGGGCGTTATCATCGGCCCCCACGGGTTCAATGTGCTAGAAAAGAGTTCGGCAGTAGATCTGTTTTCTACTATCGGACTCCTGTATATCATGTTTATTGCAGGTTTGGAGCTGGATCTGAATGAGTTTAAAGCTAATAGAAATAAGAGTCTGTTGTTTGGCCTGTTGACGTTCACCATACCATTGGCAATCGGTTATCCTGTTGTACATTATTTCTTAGACTACGATTTTAATGCAAGCTTCCTTACAGCGAGCATGTTTGCTACACATACACTGGTAGCCTATCCGATTGTAAGCAGGATGGGGATTGCTAAAAATCAGGCCGTAGCGATTACAGTCGGTGGAACTATCCTAACCGATACGGCAGTACTTATTATTCTGGCAGTAATTCTCGCAAACCATCAGGGAAATTTGGGCGTTGAGTTCTGGCTGACGATGGGGCTTTCGCTACTCATCTTCCTGGCGATTATGTTCCTTATAATACCAAGGATAGCAAAATGGTTTTTCAGAAAGCTTGAAAGCGAAAAACACTCTCATTATATTTTCGTACTGGCAGTAGTTTTCTTTGCTGCGTTTCTTGCCGAAGTTGCCGGAGTAGAGCCCATCATTGGGGCGTTCGTTGCCGGATTGGCATTGAATAAACTTATACCCCATTCTTCGGCTTTGATGAACAGGATAGAATTCATTGGAAACTCGCTCTTCATTCCTTTCTTCCTTATAAGTGTTGGGATGCTTGTAGATGTAAAAGTGATTATGAGTGGACCTGATGCATGGATTGTTGCCATAGTTCTTTCAATAGTAGCCCTTTCCGGAAAATGGATTGCAGCCTGGTTTACACAGGTTATTTTCAAATATTCTAATGCTCAGCGTCAGCTGATTTTTGGTTTGAGTGGTGCTCATGCGGCAGCAACATTGGCGGTGATATTGGTGGGATATAGGGCCGGTATTTTGGATGAAAATATTCTGAATGGTACCATTATCCTTATTTTGATTGCATGTATCGTTGCTTCCTTCGCTACAGAAAAGGCAGCTAAACAAATCATTTTGGAAGCTGATGATGCTGATTTGGAAGAATTGACCGGAGGATCGCCGATGAGCAGTGAGCATATACTGCTTCCTATCGCTAATTTTGAGAATCTAGAAAGACTTCTGGAATTTTCAATTCTTATCCGGGAGAAAAGTTCTCCGAATCCGATTTCAGTCCTGACAGTTGTCGATAACGACGACGATGCAGAGAGAAATCTTATAAAGGCAAGAAATAAGTTGGAGGAGTTTGTAAAACAGGGATCTGCCGCAGAAACCAAGGTGAACATTATTACAACACTCGACTTTAATGCGACAAGCGGTATTGCCAGAATAACCAAGGAGGTAATGGCAGATGTTCTTGTGATGCAATGGCCTGAGCCTTCTGCTGTTATTGAGAAACTAGTTGGAGAAAAGCTGGACCAGATGCTTTCTAAAATTGGAAAGACCGTCTTTATCTGTCATGTTGATAAGCCACTGGTGTTACATAAGAGGCTTGTAATTATGGCGCCGCCATTTACTGAACGTGAGAAAGGATTTGAAGTTTGGCTGAATAAACTTACCAAGCTGGGGCAGGAACTAAGTATACCCACTTTAGTTTTTTCTAATGAACTGACAGCTGCTGCGATTGAGAATTATTATACGAGAATGAAGGTGAATGCCAATACAACCTTCCACACCTTTAATGACTGGGAAGACTACTTGGTTTTGGCAAGGTATATTAAAGAAGATGATCTGTTTATCCTTGCATCATCACGTAAAGGGGCTGTTTCTCACCTGCAGGTACTCGATGCATGGCCGGCAAAACTGGAGAAGTATTTCCCCGGCAACAGCAAGATCGTCATCTTCCCTGAGCAGTTTGATACTTTCGAAGAGGCAGATGTATATGAAGATGTTTCGAGCGAGCCACTCGTACGGGGCCTTGAGACTATCCAGAAGCTCGGTAAAGGAATCGGAAGCATTTTCCGTGGCAGCGGGCATTAGCAGGAGTTTTCTTATTGGGCATATTTTATTTTAATTATTCAGACTTTTCGCGTCTGAAACTCTATGAAACGCTATGCGATTATTAACGCTTGACGAGATCAGAGAATGGACCAGTTTACATGAGTCACGACTACGTAACCCCGTATACAGAAAATACCCTCCAAAAAATAACCCTGTTTATGATTCGTATTTCGCTTTGAAAATGTTGCTTGAATATTATGCCTTTAAAGGTCAGTGCGATGAGGCATTGTCTGAGTTGGAGCGGGTAAATTTTTATGATCTTGTTTGTTGGACACAAGATTATGAAGAACTGGGCAATGAAGAATTATTCGGGTTTCTTATTGAATATTTTGACTGGATAGAGGAAGTGGATGATGATAAAACGGTCAACGTTATTCAGGCATGAACATATTCGGAATCATAACTCATAACTCCTAATTCATAATTCCTCCATCTTCAACATCTACCACAAGAGAGGCCTCTGTTTTCCTTGTTTATGCTTACTTTTATTTCCACTAATTAAACTGACTATGATGACCAATAAACTAACACTCTTATCAGTTCTGGCACTAACCTTTTTCTCTTGTAATCTTACCGGTAATAGATACGATACGATTATCCGCAATGGAATTGTTTACGACGGAACAGGTGCAGATCCGTTCCTTGCAGATATCGGAATCAGGGCAGATACAATAGCGTTTATCGGAGACCTTTCTGAAGCAAGAGCTGGTAATATTATCGATGCTAAAGGTTTGGCAGTGGCTCCCGGATTTATAAATATGCTCAGTTGGGCAGGAGTAGCGCTGATAGAAGACGGACGTTCGCAGAGTGATATCCGCCAGGGAGTGACATTGGAAGTTATGGGCGAGGGAGAGAGTATGGGGCCGCTGAGTCCGAGAATGCAGGAACAGATGAAGAAAGGACAAGGAGATATAAAATATGATGTTTCATGGAATACTCTTGGCGGATATATGGACTTCATGCAGAAGAAAGGCATCAGTTGTAATATTGCCTCCTTTGTAGGTGCAACGACGATTCGTGAATATGTAATAGGAGAGGATGACCGCGACCCGACACCGGAAGAGATGGAACAGATGAAAGCGCTGGTGGATGAAGCCATGCGCGAGGGAGCCCTTGGTGTAGGATCATCACTGATCTATCCTCCTGCGTTTTTTGCAAAGACACAAGAGTTGATTGAGCTGAGCAAGGTAGCAGCAAAATATGATGGTATGTACGTTTCGCACATCCGCAATGAAGGGAATAAATTGTTTGAAGCAGTCCGCGAGCTGATTACTATTGCCAAAGAAGCTGATTGTCGTGCAGAAGTGTACCATCTGAAAGCCGCCGGTAGAAACAACTGGTGGAAAGTAGATAGCTTGATTAATATTATTGATTCTGCGAGGAATGAGGGGTTAGCCATAACTGCCGATATGTACACCTATAATGCCAGCTCAACCGGGCTGACAGCGGGTTTCCCGCCCTCACTTCAAGATGGTGGTTTTGATAAGTTGTGGAAACGTCTTCAGGATCCGGAAATCAAAAAGCAGATGATGAAAGAAATGAGTTCTGATGCCATTGACTGGGAGAACACCTATTACGGTGCAGGCGGAGGAGAAGGAGTGTTGCTGCTCGACTTTCGTGTGGACTCCCTGAAGAAATATATCGGTAAAACATTGGCAGAAGTAGCTGCTATTCGTGGCAAGAGTTCTGAAGAAACAGCGATCGACCTTATTGTGGAAGACAGTACACGTATTGAAGTGGCGTACTTCTCCATGGATTCCAATAATGTAAAAAAAGAAATGGCTGTATCCTGGGTTAGTTTCTGTTCAGACGCACGATCTATCAGCAATGAGGGGGTCTTTTTAAATACGAGTACGCATCCCCGTACGTACGGAAGCTTCATCAGAGTGTTGGGTAAGTTCTCCAGAGACGAGAAGGTGTTCCCGTTGCAGGAGGCTATCCGCAAACTCACCAAGTTGCCGGCGACTAATCTTAAAATTCAAAAACGTGGCGAATTAAAAGTGGGTAATTATGCTGATATAGTCATTTTTGATCCTCAGAAAGTACGCGATAACGCCACCTTTGAAAAGCCACATCAATATGCTACAGGGATGGTGCATGTTTTTGTAAACGGCGTACAGGTGCTCAAAGACGGAGACCATACAGGTGCTACTCCGGGAAGGTTTGTGAAAGGTCCGGGGTGGAAAGAGTAAGTAAACAAGCTCTTTCAAAAAGAAGTTGACGGATTTAATCAGGAACGAAGATTCTTTGAAATGAGCATATAGATTTGTAACTCTGTAGTGAGATTGATAAATGTCTGCTGACAAATGAACCCTCGTTTTTTCCGGCAAATAGAATACTCCTCTTTGTTTAAATTCCGGTTATTTAGGTTTTTAGGCAGGCGCGCATGGTTTCTGATTTTAGTTTTTCTTCTTGGCCTTTTTAATATCTCCCGTGTTTCAGCTCAGATTATTACTACCGTTGCCGGGAATGGAAATTATGGCTATTCGGGAGATGGCGGACCGGCGTTGAGTGCTGAGTTGGCAGATTTGTATTATTGTTATCCGGCATTCGACAGTAAGGGAAATATGTATTTCTCTCAAAGTGCCAATAATACCATTCGGAAGGTGGATGCTTCAGGTATCATCACAACGATAGCGGGTACTGAAGGTGTAATAGGATATACCGGAGACGGAGGGCCTGCTGTGAATGCCCTGCTTTATCATCCTACGGGCATAGCTGTTGATAAAAATGATAATATCTATTTTGCGGACAGGAACGGATCCATCATCCGGATGATTGATCCTTCCGGAATTATTACAACCGTGTCAGGACCATTTTCAAATAGTTGTGGCACCGGAGACGGAGGCCTGTTATCCGGAGCCGGCTTTTCAGCTATTTCGGCAATTGTCTTTGATAACAATGACAACCTTTATATTTCAGATTATGGGTGTAATGTAGTCAGGAAGGTGGATCATAGCACAGGGATTATTTCAACGATTGCAGGTAATGGTACCCTGGGATTTTCCGGAGATGGCGGGCCGGCTACAATGGCACAATTAGCATATCCCACAAAAGTAGCTGTCGATAATGCCGGCAATGTTTATATCCCTGATGCGCAGAATCACCGTATCAGAAGGGTGGATGCAGCAGGCATTATCACTACGGTTACAGGAACCGGGGTAAACGGGCATTTAGGAGATGGTGGCCAGGCCATTAATGCGGCAATTTCTTTGCCTGGCAGTGTAGTGATAGATGCCGCAGGTAATATGTATATAGGAGAGGCAGATTTCTTTATTCGAAAGATTGACCCTTCAGGAATCATCAGTACCTATGCAGGGAACGGAACTTACGGGTATTCGGGAGATGGCGGCCCTGCAATTAATGCAGCAATAGGATTGACAGAAGGACGGATAAGTATTTACAATGACGATATCTATTTCGCCAATTATCTTCAGGGCGGATTTGGCAACACCATCAGAAAAATATCCAATTGCGAGTCAGTCGTAATCACTCAGCAACCAGTCGATGTCACCTTGTGCAATAGCGGTGATGCAACCTTTTCAATTTCTGCCCTGAATGCAACCGGTTTCCGGTGGCAGGTAAATGACGGTACCGGATGGGTGGATATTTTTGACAATGCCATTTATTCCGGGACAGGTACAGATGTGCTCCAGATTACTGGAGCTACAGTTTCAATGGATCAATACCAATATCGTTGTCTTGCCTCTAATAAGTGTGGTCCGGTAAGTACTGCGGCGGGAATTCTTTCGGTTACAAGTCCTTTAAGTCCGGATATTACCATAACGGCATCATCAACTGATATCTGTAAGGGAACACCAGTAACATTTACGGCTGTAGCACAAAATGGTGGCAGCTCGCCTGTTTACGAATGGACGAAGAACGGGGTTGTTGTAGGGGGCAATAGTGCAGTATATGTTGACAACTCATTACTCAACGGAGATGTGATCGTATGTACGCTGACATCAAGCGAAGCTTGTGTCATTTCGGTTAAAGCCGTCAGCAATCCAATCACTATACAGGTCACCGATCCGGTTACGCCCGGTATTTCAATTACTGCATCCGATAATAATATTTGTAGTGGTACGGCAGTAACTTTTACTGCTACTATTACTAATGGTGGCAGTTCTCCTTCGTTTGAATGGTTTAAAAATAGTGTCCGCGTTGGCGGTAATGCGTCTACCTACACTGACAATGCTTTGCAGGATGGAGATGTAATATCGTGTGTACTAACGTCGAGCGAATCCTGCGTTACTCAGAAAACAGCGACGAGTGCCCCTATAACCATGGTTGTCCGAGCTCCTGTCGCCCCTTCCGTTACAATATCAGCTTCGGCGACATCCATCTGTAAGGAAACAGAAGTTACATTTACTGCTACTGTATTGAATGGAGGAAACTCTCCGATATTTCAGTGGTTTAAAAACGGGACAACAGTAGGAACTAACAGTGACACTTACGTCGATGGTGCTTTTTCGGATGGAGACCGGGTTGAATGCCGGATTATTTCTAATGCGGTATGCATATCGGTAATACAAGCAGTAAGTAATATTATTACTATTAAGGTAAACCCTGATCCGGTGGTTACACTTAATCCGGATCCTTCTATTTGTGACGGTGCAGAGAGGATACTTGACGCAGGAAACTTTGTATCCTATCTATGGAACACAGGAGCAACTACCAGAACGATTACGGTGAAAGGCACGGGAGTGTATAGTGTAGTGGTTACCGATATAAACGGCTGTAAAGGAGGAGATACAGTAAAAATTAACAGGATTCTGCGTTCGCCTTCAAGATTTCTGCCGGGAGATACAGCTATATGTTCTTACGGAGAATTGACAATAAGTCCTGATGCCCCGTTCAGGAGCTACAAGTGGAGTACGGGTGATTTCAGTCCGGCTATCACAATAACAGAACCGGGTCTATATTGGTTAGAAGTAAAAGATGGTAACGGATGCATCGGCAGTGATTCGATAATCGTTCGTAAGAAAGATTGCATGCAGGGATTCTTTATGCCGAATGCGTTTACTCCTAACCGTGATGGACGAAATGATAAAATCAGACCGCTCTTATTCGGGAAAGTCATTTCCTATCGTTTTTCAATTTACAACCGGTGGGGAGAGAAGGTGTTTACCACAACCGATTTGTCTCAGGGGTGGGATGGGGTATATAAATACAAAGACCAGGATAATGGTGTCTTCGTCTGGGTGTGCTACTATCAGGTCGAAGGAGAAGAACCTCAAATGAAAAAGGGCACGCTCACGCTTCTCAGATAAAATAGATTTTACAGTTCAGGGCTTGTGGGGGTAGAGAATCCGCTAAAACTACCTCTTTTCAAAAAAATGTCTCGGTCTGATATATTATAAGAAAACATTCTAACAGACTCAGAATTAAAAAATTATATACATCTCCACCTTATTTCGGCCTAAAATCCACATTTTTTATAAAAATTTTTGTTTAAAGTTTAAGACTTTTTAAAAATTTTATTAAGTTGCACCCAATTTTAAGATTTTCGCTTAGTGGATATTAAATCTTTACAATACAAAAAACAGGTAATAAGGTCACTTGCCTTCGGCAAAAGCCTTACTGCTATTGATGTTTCCTTACAGATTGAAAAGAGTCTTCCGCTTACTAATAAGGTATTAGGAGAAATGGTTAAGAGCGGATTGTTGCGCGAAGATGGTTACGCATCTTCAACAGGTGGCAGAAGGCCTCTTACATATTCTATCGCTCCCGATAAATTGTATGTGGTATCCATTGCAATGGACCAGTACATTACGAAAATTTCTTTTATAGATATTTCTTGTTCTACAATCAACCACCAGGAAAGTTTTTCTTTATCGCTGGATGATGAAGAGAATAATTTGGATAAACTGGGAGATCTCATTCAGAGTTATCTCGATAATAATTATGTATGCCGTAAAAAGATTTTGGGTATTGGCATCGGAATGCCCGGATTTGTAGATGTTAAGAAAGGGCTTAACTACAGCTACCTGACAGAGATACCGGACCCGAAAATGAATATTCCGGCATATCTGGAAAAGAGATTGAACATTCCTGTTTTTATAGATAACGACTCCAGTGTGATTACGCTTACCGAACAAGTGATGGGTAAGGCGCAGGGAAAGAATAATACCCTCGTGATCAACTTCGGGTGGGGAATCGGATTAGGAATGATTTTGAACGGTAAAATGTTCAGAGGCCACAACGGTTTCGCCGGTGAGTTCAGCCACATTCCTTTATTTAATAATAATAAACTTTGTGGATGCGGAAAGACAGGTTGTATTGAAACTGAAGCATCGATGCTTACCATAGTAAGAGACATCAGGGAAGCATTGAAAAAGGGAAGGGCATCCCTTCTGAAGGATTTGCCGGACGATCTCGAAGCAGCTTCTGAGAAAGTGATAGAGGCTGCCGTAGCAGGAGATTTGCTGACAGTAGAAGTCTTCACTCTGGCTTCCTATAATATAGGTAAGGGTATTGCTATCCTGATCCACATTTTAAATCCTGAATTGGTTATTATCAGCGGAAGAGGTGCAGAGGTGGGAGCGATTACACTTGCACCTATCGGTCAAGCTATTAATAAGTATTGTATTCCGCGCCTGGCTTCTTATACACAAACGACAGTTTCGTCATTAAGTAAAAACTCCGAGACTCTCGGAGCAGCAGCATTGGTCGTTGAGAACTTTGATGAAAAACACATAAAATCTTTTGAACAAAAATCTATTCCTATTTAAACACAAAAATCAAAGTAGTTTTTAATTATTGTAAACATCAACCTTAAAAGTCTAAAGCAATGAAGCAAAAAACAAAACAACTGGTCTTCACTTTGTCATTGCTTTTCTTTTCGTTCGCCCTGGTGGCACAACAAAGGACAGTAAAAGGAAAAGTAATCGATGAGAGCGGAGCCCCCTTGCCTAACATTTCGTATGTGGTTAAGGGAACACAAACCGGTGGTATGACTAATGCCGATGGAGACTTCACTGTTTCCATAACAGGTAATAATGCCATTTTGGTTTTTACATCGGTAGGCTATGAATCTCAAGAGGTAGCGGTTGGAACTGCAACTGCGCTTACTGTTGCATTGAAATCTCAGGCAGCCGGTTTGCAGGAGGTAGTAGTTACAGCTCTTGGTATTAAAAAGCAAAAAGCTTCTCTCGGATACGCCGTACAGGAAGTTTCCGGTGGTGTAATTAAAGAAGCTAACGAGACCAACCTTACCAACGCATTGTCTGGTAAAGTTTCCGGTCTGCAGGTAGTACGTTCCAGTAACGGTGCGGGTGGTTCTTCTAAACTTGTACTTAGAGGGTATAACTCGTTGAATGGAGATAACCAGCCGTTGATTGTTGTTGACGGTACTCCTATTGCAAACTTCACCGGATCTGCCGGAAACGATTTCTATAACGGGCAAAGAGACTACGGTAACGGTCTGGGTGATATCAACGCCGACGATATTGCCAGCATCAGTGTGCTGAAAGGACAGACAGCTGCTGCTCTTTATGGTTCTCGTGGTGGTAACGGTGTTATCATGATCACAACCAAGTCAGGAGCTAAGCAGCCGGGTTTAGGTTTAACGATCACCTCTTCTCTGAGTACAGAAAGCATATTCATGGTGCCAGATATGCAGAGCTCATTTGGTCAGGGAACTCAAGGTATCTTTCAACCAGATAACCAAACAAGCTGGGGTCCTAAAATTGAGGGTCAGAATGTTACAAAATGGGATGGTACAACTGTACCCCTTCAGTCTTATGATAATATGAAGTCATTCCTCAGAAATGGAAGCGCTCAGAACTATGGTATTTCGTTGCAACAACAATACGGAAATACTTCAGTTTATTCTTCACTGAACTATTTAGAAGACAGGAGTATTATTCCGGGTAACAAACTAACCCGTCTGAACATTACTTCCAGAGCCACTACAAAATTTGGTAAGGATAACAAATGGACAAGCGACGTAAAATTGTCTTACAATAATACTGCCGGTTTTAACAGGCCGATTAACGGTAAAGACCGCAGCAGTGTGTACGCAATACTGATGTTGCCTCGTAGTATGGACATCAGAGACTTTGCCGCAGGGGTTAATCAGTATGGTAAAATGCTTTGGTATCCCGGGGCACTTTCCTGGACACCAAACCCTTACTGGCAGTATCGTAATCAATTGAACCAGGACGTGAGAGACAGGATGTTGTTGAACGGTTCATTGAAGTATCAGTTTAATGAGTGGGTGAGTGCCGAAGTTCACGCAGGTGCGGACTTATACACTACAAACACCGAAGATAAGACCTGGGATGGTGGGCCGCTTGCTAACTCATATTCTACAGGTAAGACCACCTTTAATGAAACCAACCTAAGCGCTATGGTGAATGCCGGAAAGAAAGACCTTTTCGGTAAGATTGGCGGTGCTATCATGATTGGTGGAAACCTGATGAGTACTAAATTATCTTCTATCAGCGGAAGCAGTGGCGCTCTTGAAGTACCTAACCTGTTCTCTTTGAATAACAGTGCAGGTACACCGAGTATTGAAGCCGGCTTCAGTGAGAAAAAAATCAACTCTCTTTATGGGTCATTGGAGTTGAACTATGAAGATTGGCTGTATCTGACTATCACAGAAAGAAACGACTGGTCGTCAGCACTTTCAGCAGCTAACAGATCTTATTCTTATCCTTCAGTAAACCTCTCCTATGTAATTACCAACATGATGGATGCAATGGGTACCAAAGTTCCTGATTGGTTAAGCTATGCTAAAGTGAGAGCTTCTTATGCTACTGTGGGTAACGATATGGGAGCTTACAACTTATATAATGGGTATAAAATCGGTAAAGATCCTCTGGGAGGGACTGTTGCTGAAAGAGAAAGTGTGAAAAAGAATCCTAATGTGAAGAATGAGTTGTTGAAAGGATTAGAATTTGGTGCAGAAATGAGATTCGTTGACAACAAATTCGGTTTGGATTTCACTTGGTATAAATCTAATGCAACCAACCAGTTGATTTCCTTGCCTATGGACCCGATGAGTGGTTATTCTTCTCAGATTATCAACGCCGGAAATATTCAGAATAAGGGTATTGAGTTAATAGTTGATGCTGCGGTTCTGAGAACTGCTTCAAGATTCAGATGGGATATCAGAGGTAACTACTCTACCAACAGAAACCTGGTTATCGATATTGCTAAAGACAGCGGTGTAACTGCCTATAACCTTATGGGTTGGGATAACCTGTCTATCAAGGCTGAAAACGGTAAATATTTCGGTACCATCTACGGAACTAAGTTTGTTAGAGTAGAAGATCCATCGAGCAAAGACTTCGGTAAACTGCTTCTCGATGGAAATGGTTTGCCACAGGCTACTAATCAGTCATTCTATCTGGGGAACCAGCAAGCTGATGCTTTAATTGGTATTACCAATATGTTCAGCTATAAGAACTTTAACCTTTCTGTTTTAGTTGACGGTCGTTTTGGTGGTAAGATTTTTTCTGCTACACAGGGCGCTATGCAGGCTAATGGTAATGCGGCTATTACCGCACCGGGCGGAGAAAGAAATGATTTCGTAGTAGAAGGTGTGGTGTCTGACGGTGCCGGCGGATACACTGCTAATACTAAAGCAGTATCTCAACAAGATTACTGGCAAAGAATAGGAAATTCAGGTAACCTCGGTATCGGTGAAGCTAACCTGTATGATGCTACTAACATTCGTGTTAGAAATATTACCCTTGGATACAGTTTCCCTAAATCTATTTTAGGCAATACTTTCCAAAGAGTAAAAGTTGCTGCATCCTGCAATAATGTTTGGATGATCTCCAGCCACGTACGAGGAGTAGATCCTGAATCTGTTTATGCTACAGCAACTAATGCCGTAGGATTTGAGAGTGGAGCATTCCCTACAATGAGATCATTCCAGCTATCAGTTAGCCTTGGATTCTAGATTTTGAACAAGACAAAACGTATGAAAATGAAAAATATAAAAAGAATCATCCTGCCGCTGGTATCGGGCGCTTTGCTGGTAACAGGATGTAATAAATTTGATGAAATCAATATCAACCCGCTGCTTGCCAATGAACAGCAGGTGCAGGTTGAATACTTTATCAATGGAGCAATGATGACCGATCAGATGGACCCGAACATCTCAGAGAGGACATTTGTACTCTATTGGAAGAATGCTGCTCACCAGCAATGGTCGGGCGGTGGAATCGCTACCGGTGGGTATAATGACGACTGGTCCAGCCAGTGGTACAGCTCATCCTATATGGGTAAAGCTTTAAACAGAATTTACTCTGCTATAGATGTTGCTAATAAACAAATCGAAAGCGGTAATGTTAAGGCATACACTAGCAACCTCCTTCAGATTGCACGTATTTACAGAGCTTATCTGTTGAGCGAGCTGACTGACAACTTTGGTCCTATTCCTCTGAATGGATTCCAGGGATATACTCCGGAGTTTTCTAGTGTGAAAGATGTTTACTATTTCATGCTAGATGAGTTAAAAGATGCCGCTAACAGCATCGATATCAATGTTGGAGATAAGCCGAATACAGCTCTTGACCAGGCCTATGGTTACAACTATGCCAAATGGCAAAAGTATGCTAACTCTATGAGGTTAAGACTTGCCATGCGGCTCTCTGAAGTTGACAACGCTAAAGCAAAATCAGAATTTGAGGATGCTGCTACCAAGCCGCTTATCCTGAATGCTGATGAAAACTTCGGCGTTGCTGAGCGTCCGGGATGGGATGATCTGACAGGTGTGATGACACGTCAATGGAACTACTATCAGTTACCACAGACATTCAATAATATTGTAACAGGATTAGGTGGTATTTCAAGTGCTTCTCAATTAGATGCTTCCTTCGCTTCTTATATTAAGCCTGCGGATTATGTGGGATTGAGATTTGCTGATCACTGGCCTTCCAAGACAAATGATCCGATTGCTACATACTGGCTGGATGGGCTACCCAACACAATCGACCCCAGGGCTTATAAAGTGTTTATTATCCCCGGCGATTTTGATAACCCAGAGTTTAACTTCTATCCTTCATGGGATAACAGTGCAAGGGAAACTGTAAGGACATTAACTGATGCATCAGGTACTGTTGTTAAGACACTGGATGCTAAATTCACCTGGAATGGTCTTGTGAACGGTGCCTGGGGTGATGCTGGAGCTAAGAATAACGTTGCTAGATGGAATGGATGTACACCGCGCCTTGCCAACCACTATCGTAATAGCACAGCTGTGCGTTTATTCTTTGCAAACTGGGAGACCTACTTCCTTTTAGCAGAAGCAGCTACTTATAACTGGGCAGTACCAATGACCGGAAAGGCAGCCTACGAAGCAGGTATTGATGCCAGCTTCGCATACTTTGGAGTGTCTTCATTCGTAGATGCATATAAGAATTCAACTTCCTACAATATGGTAGGTACTTCAGTAAGCTGGGATCATACTACTGAGCCGGGAGCTTCTCATACAATGAACTATGTTGATGGCTATACCGGTACTGCAGGTACAGTAAGCATTGCGTATCCTGTAAATAACATTTACAAGAATGGAACAGTTAGGAACGATCACCTGACAAAAATTATCACCCAGAAGTATATAGCTCAGAATCCATGGATTCCGATGGAAGTATGGAGTGATCAGCGTCGTTTGGGATTACCGTTCTTTGAAAACCCGGCTGTAGAAACACCGTTGACTAATATGCCTGAACTGAACGCATCTAACTATATGACCAGTAGTCCAAAATTCTTCCCGCAAAGAATCAAATATCCTTCAGGCGTTTCGGGTACAAATCCGGCCGGATATGACCAGGCGCTTGACCAACTCGGTGGACCAGATAAAGATAATGTTATGACTCCACTTTGGTGGGCTAAACATTAAGTGTTTTGTTACTTTATATGAAAAGGAAAATGGCCTCGCTTCGGCGGGGCTGTTTTTTTGTACCGGGTTCAAGAAACAGTATTATTTGAAATTTGATTTCCTTTGTAGCTATGAAACATCCACTCTTGTTCTTTCGTCAATGTGCTCTGGTTACAGTTGCGTTGCTGTTAGCTTCCTTAACCGGAATCGCACAAATTCAATCTGCCGAAAAGAGTTCTGATCATCTTGTGAAAATAGTGCTGCAAGAGGGTAAAGAAATGTATTTCGACTTCTATGGAGCCAATATATTCAGGTGGTATTATGATCCTGTAAGGAATGAGATGATTGATCCGCAGTCGCAACCACCGGCACAAATTCTTGTTGATAATGCCCGCAAGCAATTCAAAAAATTGCAGGTTTCGGATGAGGGTAAACAAGTTCTTATACGCACAGAGGTAATAAGTGTACTTGTTGATAGAAATACGTTATCAATTACAGTTGTTGACGAACGTACAGGTAACCGCGTTGTTGAGTCTGCTGCATCCTTTGTAACCGGTGAAAAAGAAAGTATAATCAGGCTCAAAGCTTCCGATGATGAATACTTCTTTGGAGGTGGTGTTCAGAATGGCCGCTTCTCTCATAAGGGAAAAGTTATTGCTATTGAGAATCAAAACAGTTGGACAGATGGCGGTGTAGCGTCTCCGGCTCCCTTTTTCTGGTCGACAGGGGGCTACGGATTCATGTGGCATACTTTCAAAAAAGGGAAGTATGATTTTGGCAAGGAAACTCCCGGAGAAGTAAGACTGTCGCACGAAACGAATTATATCGACGTCTTCTTCATGATAGACAATACAGCGGAATCTCTATTGGTGGATTACTATCAACTGACAGGGAACCCTGTGTTGTTACCGGGTTTTGCTTTTTACGAAGGGCATCTCAACGCCTACAACCGCGACTTTTGGAAGGAGGATGCAAAAGGAATCCCGTTCGAAGATGGTAAGTCGTATGTAGAAAGCCAAAAAGATAATGGCGGCATCAAAGAATCACTGAATGGTGAAAAGGATAATTACCAATTCTCTGCGAGGGCTGTGGTAGATCGTTATGCTGCCAATGATATGCCGTTAGGCTGGATCTTGCCGAATGATGGGTATGGCGCCGGATACGGACAAACATCTACGTTAGATAGTAATATACTCAATCTGAAAGAGTTTGGAGATTATGCCCGCAGTAGAGGAGTAGAGATAGGGCTATGGACACAGTCAGATCTGCATCCAAAAGAGGGCATCAGCGCGCTTCTGCAACGCGATTTGGAGAAGGAAGTAGGAGTAGCCGGTGTGAGGGTATTGAAGACAGATGTGGCTTGGGTAGGCCCAGGATATTCTTTCGGATTGCATGGCATAGCCGACGCGGCGGGTATTATGAAGAAATTTGGTCACGATGCCCGTCCGTTCATTATCACACTCGATGGTTGGGCAGGTACACAACGATATGGAGGTGTATGGACAGGCGATCAGACCGGTGGAGAGTGGGAGTATATCCGTTTTCATATCCCAACCTACATCGGTAGCGGCCTCTCGGGAATGCCAAATATCACGTCTGATATGGACGGTATTTTCGGAGGCAGGAATCAGACAGTTAATATCCGCGATTTTCAATGGAAAGCTTTCACGCTGATGCAGCTGAACATGGATGGGTGGGGATTGAATCCAAAGTATCCTTCGGCCCTTGGCGAGCCTGCGACTTCGATCAACAGAAATTATCTCAAACTCAAATCTCAGTTGTTTCCTTATACCTATAGCGTAGCTCAGCAGGCGGTAAACGGATTGCCAACCTTAAGGGCAACTTTTCTTGAAGAAGCCAATAAGTTCACTTTAGGCAGTGCTACGCAATACCAGTTTTTCCTCGGACCGTCATTCCTGGTAGCACCGGTTTATAAGAGTACGGCAGCCGATACAGAGGGAAATGATATCCGCGATGGTATATATCTTCCGAAAGGAAAATGGATTGACTATTTCTCCGGTGATGTTTACACGGGAGGCAGGGTTATCAACAATTTTGAGGCGCCTATCTGGAAGTTACCCGTATTTATAAAACCGGGAACCATCATCCCGATGGTAAACCCCAATAACAACATCTCTGAAATAGATCCTTTGCTGAGGATTTATGAAGTATATCCTTCGGGAAAATCTTCCTTTGTTCAATATGATGATGACAAACGGACGAATCAATACATTCATGGGGTTCATCAGACGACTTTGGTAGAATCAGATGTCCAGTCGGATGTTGCCACTATTACAGTATTCCCTGCGAGCGGTACGTATACCGGTGCTGAGAACAACAAGCAAACAGAGTTCAGAGTGAACGTCACACGCAAGCCTGCTACAGTAGAACTTACTGTAAATAAGAGAGCGGTAAAACTAAAAGAAGTCAATTCTATGAGTGATTTTGAGAGGGGAAGTAATGTGTATTACTATAATCCTGCACCCGAGCTCAATCGTTTTTCAACGCCGGGAAGTGAAGCATTCTATCTGTCGATAACTAAGAATCCGCAAGTATGGGTGAAGACAGCCAAGAAAGATATTTCAAAAGAAAAAATCACTCTCAAAGTAAAGGGATTTGAATTTGCAGAAAACAATCCGCTGCTCAGGAGTGAAGGAAAGCTTCCGGCTCCGTCAGTAATGAAGTTGACTGAAGATGACATTACGGCTTATTCGGTTACTCCTGTTTGGCAAAGAATTGACAATGCAGATTATTATGAGATTGAGTTTGACGGTATGCTTTACAGCACTATTCAGAATAATCAACTTGAGTTTGAAGATCTTCAGCCTGAAACAGAATACCATTTTAAGATCAGGGCGGTGAATAAGTCCGGAGAGTCTTCTTGGGTTGATTTTTCTGCAACCACCAAGAAAAGCCCGTTTGAATACGCCATCAATGGATTAACAGCTCATGTGAGTGCTCCGTCACAACCGGGCGAGGAGATTGAGAACCTGTTCGACTTTGATGAAAGCACTATGTGGCATACCCGCTGGAGCAGAAAGGCGACGCCGTTTGATATGGTGATCGATTTACATACCATTAATCAGTTAGATAGGTTAGACTACCTGCCGAGAGACAGAGGTAACGGCATTTGGCTAAAAGGTTCGGTTACTTACTCGTTGGATAAACACAACTGGTCGGATTCTGTTCCTTTTGAATGGAAGTATAATGGTGAGACAAAGACTTTTGTGTTTAACGGAAATCCTAGGGCGAGGTATATTAAGATTAATGTCGACGAGGCCAGGGGTAACTACGGTTCAGGCCGTGAGTTGTATGTGTTTAAAGTACCTGGAACTGAAAGCCTGCTTCCCGGAGATATCAATTACGACGGAAAGGTAGATGCAAACGATCTGACTTCGTATCTTAACTATACCGGACTGAAGAAAGGAGATGCTGACTTTGAAGGATACATAAGCAAAGGAGACCTGAATGGTAACGGAATTATTGATGCGTTTGATATTTCTAATGTTGCGATTCAACTTAATGGGGGAGTTGAGTTTCAGGAGAGTGATAGTGTAGCCGGATCTGTTCAAATAGCAATTGACAAGTCCTCATTTAGAAAGAATGATATTATTCAAATCACAGTAAGAGGCTCAGGATTAAAAAATGTGAATGCGCTTAGTATGAGCCTGCCATATGATGAAAGTGATTTTGAATTTGTGGAAATCATACCGGTAGCTACCGCTAAGATGGAAAATATGACCAACAATCGTTTGCACTCCGATGGTACCCGCGTGTTGTACCCCGTGTTTGTAAATATCGGTCAAAAGCAAACGCTTAATGGCGATTCCGATCTGTTTTCGATACATTTGAAGGCGAAGAAGGCAGGCAACTTTGATCTAAAAGCTCAACAAGGCCTGCTTGTAGGAAAGAGTCTCGATGTCGTTACTTTCTGATCAGGCAACAGGATGAGAATACAGATTTTTCTGTATGTCTTTGATGCGTGCATCTTCAAGATATTCATCATAAGTGCACAATCTGTCTATGATTCCGCCCGGCGTTAATTCGATAATTCTGTTGGCAGTTGTCTGCATGAATTCGTGGTCATGAGTTGCCATCAATACGATCCCCGGGAAGTTGACCATCCCTTCGTTGAAAGCGGTAATGCTTTCCAGATCAAGGTGGTTCGTGGGTTCGTCCAGCATCACAACGTTCGGATTTTGAAGCATCATTTTACTGATCATACAACGTACTTTCTCGCCACCGCTCAGCACGGTTGTTTTCTTTCTGATTTCATCACCACTGAAGAGCATTTTACCTAAGAAACCTCTCAGGAAGTCTTCATCTACGTCTGTAACATGTGGTGGCACGTATTGACGCAGCCAATCCATCAGTGAAAGATCTTTTTGGAAAAATTCTGAGTTGTCATTAGGAAGGTAAGCGGTAGTGATCGTGGTGCCCCATTCGTATTTTCCTGAGTCTGCTTCCATTTTTCCGTTGATAATTTCAAAGAAAGCAGTCATTGCTGCCGGATCACGGCTGAGAAATGCAATCTTCTGCCCCTTCATGATATCGAAAGTAACATTGGAAAAAAGTGTCCTGCCTTCTATACTCTTGCTCAGGTTCTCAACATTGAGAATCTGGTTGCCCACTTCTCTTTCGGATTTAAAGATAATTCCCGGATATTTTCTAGTGCTCGGTGTGATTTCTTCAAACACCAGTTTATCCAGAGCTTTCTTACGCGAAGTTGCCTGGCGGCTCTTAGAAGCGTTGGCGCTGAATCGTGCGATGAACTCGAGCAGGTCTTTCTTCTTCTCTTCCATCTTCTTGTTCTTGTCTGCCGCCTGCTTCAATGCCAGCTGGCTGCTTTGATACCAGAAGGTATAGTTACCTGTATAGATTTTGATTTTTTGTCTGTCGACGTCGGCGATATGGGTACATACCGCATCGAGGAAGTGACGATCGTGGCTTACTACCAGAACAATGTTCTCGTAATCAGCTAAAAAGTTCTCCAGCCATGAAATGGTATTCACATCGAGGTTGTTGGTAGGCTCGTCGAGCAACAGGATATCGGGATTTCCGAACAGCGCCTGGGCAAGCAGTATCCTCACCTTGATATTGGCTGCAATATCCTTCATCAGCATGTGGTGCAGGTCTTCTGTAACACCGAGATCGCTTAACAGTGTTGCAGCATCACTTTCAGCAGTGTATCCGCCCATTTCTCCGAATTCAGCTTCTAAGTGTCCGGCTCTGATACCGTCTTCTTCGCTGAAGTCTTCCTTCATGTAGAGGGCATCCTTCTCCTGCTGGATGTCCCACATTTTCTTGTGCCCCATCAGTACCGTGTTGAGAGCCGTAACATCATCAAACTGAAACTGGTCCTGCTTCAGTACAGCCATACGCTCACCCGGAGTGATGCTTACGGACCCCTTATTAGGTTCTATTTCACCACTTAAAATCTTCAGAAAAGTTGACTTTCCCGCACCGTTTGCCCCTATGATCCCGTAACAGTTCCCTTTGGTGAAATTGATATTCACCTCATCAAAAAGAACCCGTTTTCCGAAGGATAGTGTTACATTATTTACCGTTAACATGAAACCTCATTTTTTTAGAGGCGCAAAGGTACGAATTATTGATGGGGTGGGCAAAAGCTAAGAGCAGATTAAGGTGGTTTTAGTGTACTGAATACAAGTTTCCTTATCCCAGTTTGAACATCTGCGGTACGTATTCGACCTCAGTTTTAGCAATTTTATCGTAAATGCTGCTCTTCCCTTTACTGCGTATGATGCTGATAATGTAAATAATAACAACTACCTGTGGCAATATCAACAGCACCCATACCCAAACGGGGTTACTCATGTCGTGTCTCTCGTAGTATTTCATCCAATGGACACCGGTATGTGCAACCTCCCAGGGGATAAACTTGATAAGGTTACGCACGAGAATATTGTATGATCTGTTTGCCCCGTCAGTCTGTACTACCAGTTTCTGCATTTTCTTACCGATAGTAGCTTTGTTCCTGCCTTTTTCTGTCAGATAGAAATAAAAGAATACGGGTATGGTCATCGTAAAGAATCCGATAATCTGGCTTGCCAACGGGCTCTGCTCCATGCTTACCTCGAATGTAGATGAAGACATCATGGTAAGTCCAAAAAGGACCAATCCGTATAAAAGGATAATGGTATAGTCAATTACAAAGGCAAGAAACCTGTGAACTGAATTCTTCATTGTTTTAAATTGGAAATACTTGTTAAAGATAGGCCACTTTTTAGTCAACGGTTTCAAATTATGCGCACTGTGCAACTATTTCATGCGAAATAGTTGCAATTCACTTCTATTTACTATCTTAACCCTTCAAATTGAATAGGATATGAGTTTAAGATCAAAAATAGCGGGTATTGGAATGTATGTTCCTAAAAATGTATTTACCAATAATGACCTGACAAAGTATATGGATACGAGTGATGAGTGGATTACTGAGCGTACAGGTATTAAAGAGAGAAGATTTGCAGACCGTAGCGGAGAAACTACGACTACAATGGCCGTAGAAGCGTCAAAAATTGCCATTGAAAGAGCAGGCATTACGGCACAGGATATCGACTTTATAGTGTTTGCAACCTTAAGTCCCGATTATTATTTCCCCGGATGCGGAGTGTTGCTGCAGAGAGCAATGGGAATGAAGGATGTGGGTGCACTGGATGTAAGGAATCAATGCTCCGGGTTTGTGTATGCGCTAAGCACCGCAGATCAGTTTGTGAGGTCAGGAATGTATAAAAATGTACTGGTAGTAGGATCTGAAAAGCATTCCTTTGGGCTCGACTTCAGTACTCGCGGAAGAAATGTCTCTGTGATTTTTGGAGATGGTGCAGGGGCGGTGGTATTGCAACCAACTGAAGAAGAAGACCAGGGGATTCTCTCCACTCATTTACACAGCAATGGTAATGGCGCTGAAATTCTGGCTATGTACAATCCGGGTACACATGCTAACCATTGGATCAAGGACCAGAAGCTGGCTGATTTTGATGATGCTGAAATAGGTGAAATGTTCTTCAGCCATGCGATGATTGACAATGCGCAGGTATTTCCCTTTATGGACGGGCCCAGTGTATTCAAAGTAGCGGTAGAAAAATTTCCTGCGGTAATAGTGGAATCATTAGAAGCTAATAATCTCAAGACTACTGATCTTAATTTGCTCGTACCGCATCAGGCCAACCTTCGTATTGCACAGTTTGTGCAGAAGAAGTTGCAGTTGAGGGACGACCAGGTATTTAACAACATTCAGAAGTACGGAAATACTACAGCTGCTTCAATCCCTATTGCACTGTGCGAAGCATGGGAGCAGGGCAGAGTGAATAGAGGCGATCTCGTTTGTCTCGCTGCTTTCGGTAGTGGATTTACATGGGCGAGTGCGCTTCTGAGATGGTAAAAAAGTATTGTGTTTTTACCGCAATAAGAGATAATATTAGGGTTGTAACTATTTAGCTTGTTCTCCGTTCTACTTTAAAACCGAACTAAACAAGCAATGAAATATCTTTTAATTTTTATTTCGCTTTTCCTGAGTACGGGAATGCTGTCTGCTCAAAATGGGGGAGTAACAGGCAGAGTGGTTAGTTCGCAAACAAAGCTTCCGTTAGAAGGAGCTTCAGTTGCCTTATATCGGATAACTGATTCAATGCTGGTTAAAGTAGAAGTTTGTACGGCAGACGGTACATTCGAACTGAGTGCGATCGAACCGGGTAAGTATTTTTTTGAAGCCAGTTCCGTTGGCTATGCCCCCTATAACTCAGCAAAGTTTGAGTTGATCGCAAGCCAAATAAAGAGTTTCGGAGATATAGCACTCAATCAGTCTGAAGAGGCATTATCAGAGGTAGTAGTTGTGGTGCAGAGGCCACTAATCGAAAGAAAAATTGATAAACTTATTTTCAATGTGGAATCGAGTATCTCTGCTTCAGGCAGTTCTGTATACGATATGTTAGAGAAGGCTCCGGGAGTGATAGTTGATCATGATGGAAATATCAGTTTAAAGGGTAAATCAGGAGTGATTATTTATATCGATGACCGCCCTACTTACATGAGCAGCACCGAGCTTGCTAATTATTTAAAAAGCATTCCTGCAGCTTCTCTGGACCGGTTTGAGATAATGGCCAACCCTTCTGCCAAATACGATGCTGCCGGGAACTCAGGTATTATTAATATCAAAACAAAGAAGATTAAGAATTATGGTTTCAATGGCAGCCTGAATACTTCTGTTCATTACGACAACAAACCGGGTGAGACTGTAAACCTGAATCTCAATTACCGGAATGGTAATGTAAACCTGTTTGGAAATTACAGCCAGTCGGCAGAAAAATACTCCCGTTACCAGGATATCATCCGGAAGTTTAAGAGAGGAAACAGTGGTGTGTTTAATTATTCGTTTGATCAGATAACCGAACAGCCCGGCAGGTCGGGTGCGAATAATCTGAAGGTAGGTACTGATTACTATATTGGCACTAAGACTATAGCAGGAGTGGTAGTATCGGGCTTTAGTAATACAAGTAAGGATGTTGCAGAGAGTGAATCGTGGTTTGGAAGTACATCGGGCGTCAGAGATTCAGGACTTGCCGCAATTTCAAACAGCGAAGTGAGGTTTAAAAACTTTGCGACGAATTTCAACCTGCGTCATCAGTTCGACAGTACCGGAAAGAGCATGACAATCAATTTGGATTTTATCAGTTACGATAAACCTCAGATTACTGATGTGAAGACCCGGTACCTGCTTCCGGACGGTTCTCAAATGAAACCGGATCAGATCATTAACGGAGAGACTCCTTCAAAAGTAAAAATCTACTCAGGCAAGCTCGATTTTACCTTGCCTGCAGGAAGCTTTGGTCAAATTGAAACAGGCCTGAAGGGCAGCTATGTAAAAACAGATAACGATTCGCGTTATGATATAACCGTACTGAATGTTACCAAACCGGATTATGGAAAGACAAACCATTTTATTTATGATGAAACAATCCTGGCAGGATATGTATCCTGGAGCAAACAAATAAAGAAATGGGGGATTCAGGTAGGCTTAAGAGCAGAAAATACACGCGCTTCGGGCAGGCAGCTTGGAAACCCTGTGGTGCATGATTCGTCTTTTACAAAGAATTACCTCAACCTGTTTCCAACAGCGTTTGTAAGTTATACTGCAAACGAGAATAATTCATTCGGATTAAATATCGGAAGGCGTATCCAGCGTGCTAACTATGGAGACCTCAATCCGTTTGTTGTATTTATAGATGAGTACACTTATAATGCAGGGAATGTTTACCTGCAACCTCAGTTCACAAATATGGCGGAGCTGTCGTACAACTACAAAGCGTTGTTCCAGGCATCTGTAGGGTATAGTCACACGAATAAGATGATGACGGAAGTATTGCTGCAGGATACTGCCAGCAGGATTGTTTACCAGACAAAAGATAATCTGGCAAAAGGATCATCGCTTGATTTGGGTGTGAGCCTGAGCCTCCCTACGGGGAAAATTCTCAGGACGAATGTGGATGTACAGGGGAGTTATACAAAGTTTGAAGGACAGATCTCTCCCGACTACTTCATCCATACCGGGCGGTGGGGGATGGTCACCAGACTGACGGAGCAAGCCTCTTTCGAAAAAGGCTGGGCAGCAGAGCTGATGGCGATATATGTATCCACTCATAATTACGGACAGGGAACTTCAAAAGGCTGGTGGAGGGCAGATGCTACCGTGCAAAAAAACATTTTAAAAGAGAAGGGAAATCTTTCGCTGAGAATCAAAGATATTTTTGACACCCAATCAGGAATATTCATTATTCGCGACAATGTCATGAATTTGGAAAGTAATTACAGGTGGCCTAACCCGATGTTCACACTCAGTTTCAAATACAATTTTGGCAAACCCATCAAAGGCTTAAAGCGTTACAATCCCGGAGGTGCATCGGAAGAACAACGCAGAGTCGGAGGTTAAATATTTACAGGTAAACAATGGTTATCAGGGCGACAAGGGATATGGCTAACCAAAGAGCCGTGCCTTGAATGACAGGCAACATTCCCACTGATTTCAACAGCTTAGCTGAAAGTCCGGTCCCGATTAAAAACAAAGTGAGCGTCAGGCCTGCTTTGGCAATTTGAACAATATAAGGACTCAACAGATTAATCGCCGGTATATAGGTATTGATAATGATGGCCAAAACAAACAATCCTATGAAGTAAGGAATTTTCACTTTGGTGTCTTTACTCTTAAAGAAAATCGCGGCGCCGAAAGCTAAAGGAATAATCCAGAGAGCCCGGGCTAATTTAACGGTAGTGGCTACACGTAAAGCCTCATCGCCGTATTTTGCTGCTGCTCCCACAACAGAACTGGTATCGTGGATGGCAATGGCACACCACAGCCCAAAGTCTGTTTGCGACAATCCTAATCCTTGCCCGATGAGAGGAAAAATAAGAAGAGCAACGGAGTTGAGAATGAAGATGACTCCGAGCGCTACGCTGATTTGATTCTGTTTGGCTTTAACAACAGGCGATAGTGCCGCGATGGCGCTGCCACCACATATAGCCGTTCCTCCTGAGATCAGAAAAGAGATAATCTTATTCACCTTAAACAGTTTGCCCAGACGGATGCCTAAGAGAAGCGTGAAAACAATTGTGGCTACGGTGAACAGAAACCCTTCCTTACCCGCTTGCAATGCGGTTTGAGCATTCATGCCAAAGCCCAACCCAACAACAGAAGCTTTCAATAAAAAAGAGGTAGCTTTCTTGGTTTTGTCGGGAAACGGATGGTCCAAAAGTTGAGCAAAGACAATTCCCATAAGCAGTGCCACGGGAGGTGAAATTACCGGTGTAAGACACAAGACTGACAAAATCAGAAATATGATAGTAGTATGTTGCCTTGAAAATGTCATGTTACTGCAGTGGTTAGTGCCTGCAAATTTCAGCCTTCTTTCCCGATATATTAACGACAGCAGAATTATTTTAATATTTCAACAGCAGGATATGAGGCCTTTGTTTGTAATTCAAAGTGCTTAGTTCATCTTCAATATGTTCTTTTTGAACATGATCACAGCTAAAAAATTCAGCACAACACCGATTAAAACAAGCACCAGTATTCTGGATAGAAATGTAGTACTGAACACCGGAAGCTCTCTCCATAGTACATCATAAAATCCCTGGATGCTCCAATAGTTCACTGAAATCACTGCTAATTTTTGCATAAAGGCAGGCATGAAGAATATAGGTATCATACTACCGCCGATAGCGCTCATCACTAAAATGATGAGGGTTGATAACCCCTGAACCTGCTGGCGGCTTTTGGCAAATGAAGCGAGGAATACGCCAAATGCCGAACACGCAAATGCCGTTGCTATAATGGTGATTAAGAGTCCGGTTGAATGATTCTTCAGTTCCAGCCCGAAAACTAATGCTGCAAAAAGAAACATCACTGCCAACTGGAAGATAGAGATAATGTTCGCGGAAATCATTTTTCCGAAGAGGATTTTCATCGGGTTCATCGGGGCGTATAATAATCTCTTCAGGGTACCTTCCTGCTTTTCTTCCAGTAATCCCATTCCGATACCTACTACCGAAAACAGCAGCATCATCACAGCCGTTCCGGAAACTGCCTGTATCAAACCTAAACTGCTGTCTTTTTTTGCAGCTACTAATTTGGTCATCTTGATCTCGTTGCCGAGGAAGGCTCCTGCGGGGTCTGTAGTACCGGAATTTTCAGCTATACCTTGCGAAAGTGATTCAAAAAGATTATCCGACTGATGCAGGATATTTTCTTTCACTTCCGGAGAGGAATTTTCGGTGAGCTTCTCAAACCGGCCGGCCATTACAGCTTTTGGATTACCCAGGCTGAAGGGCAGCCTAAACACTGTCGGTATTAATGATTGTTGCAATAATCCTACTTCTATTTCTCTCGCTTCATCGTATTGGAGTTCGAGGGGCAGTTCACTACCGGTTTCCAACGAATCTGCAAATCCTTTATGGATGATGAGAACACTATTTTCTTTCCCTTTCTTTATCGCTTCTACTGCGGCTTCATAAGAGACGTGATTTGTCCGAATATTTTTAAGGGTATCAAATACAGCGATAGCCTTCGCTGAGAGGTCAGTGTTGTCGAGGTCTGCAATCTGCATGGATATTTTATTCTCTTTGTTACCCTGGCCGGCTCCCCCAAAAGCAAAAGCAAACAAGGTGATCAGTGCAATGGGCACCGCAAAAGTTACCAGAACAGAAGGACGATCTTTGAAGAATAATTTCAAATCTTTTATTGGGAGTTTTAACATGTCTAGTCTCTTAATTGTTTGCCGGTAAGGTTGAGGAATATGGTTTCTAAATTTGTCCGCTGTATTTCAATATTGTTGATCGTGACTCCAATTTCTGACGACTTAATAACAATGCCCGGCAACTCTTTCTGAATGTCTGTTAATAAGAAGGATATTTTATTTTCCTTCCTCGATGAGCCGGGCCATCGTGAAATGATCTCACCTGCTTGTGTATCTTCAAGTTTATCGTACGTTACCTCGATTACCTCTTTAAGGTTACTTCTGCTTTTCAGTTCCTGCAGTGTGCCTTCTTCAATGATTTGTCCGTTATCGATAATGCCGATACGGTCGCAGAACCTTTCGGCTTCTTCCATGTAGTGGGTTGTATAAACGATGGTCATACCCTCTTGGTGCAGTTGTTCAATCACTTCATAAATCAGGTTTCTACTCTGCGGGTCTATGCCGACGGTCGGCTCATCCATGAAGACGATTTTCGGTTGGTGCAGTAAAGCCGCTGCAATATTGATTCTTCGCTTCATCCCGCCGGAGTAAGCTTTTACTTTATCATGCCTGCGGTCGTAAAGACCGAAGAGGTTCAGCATATTTTCAATGCGTTGCTTTAATTCTCTGTTCGGGACGTTATAAAGGCTTCCCCAAAAACTGAGATTCTCAAAAGCAGAAAAATCGCCGTACAGTGCAATCTCCTGAGGCACTACACCGGTAAGTTGTTTTGCTTCTGTGATATCGCCGGTGATGTTCTTTCCGTTGATCAGTACTTCTCCTGAATCAGGTTCCAAAATAGAACTCATGATAGAAATTGTAGTCGTTTTTCCGGCACCATTGGGGCCCAGTAAACCATAAAACTCTCCTTCTCTGATATTAAAAGAAATTCCTTTCAATGCTTCATGCCCGTCATATGTCTTGCGGAGATTTTTGATTTCAATCATATTGAAAATTAATATTTTTTCTTCAAGAGTTCAGGAACTTTTTTAGAGCAGATAATTTAGTATTCTAAGCACCCTTCTTTATTTCTTCAACAAATAAACGACATCTATCTGAAAAGTTCCGGTTCTGTGCTTTCCTGAAAGGCTTGCGTTCTTATTGATTTGCGTCAATCCGAGTGCATATCGGCCTTCTAAAAAGAGGTTCTTGCTTATTTTTATTCCCGGACCTCCGGCAAGTCCTGCGTCAAAAGAGTTGTATGAGTGGGTAATATTACCGGAGTGATTTTTCCATTTAGCTTTAGCTGTCAGCAAGAAGTTAAACTCTGGTCCGAGTTGCAAATAAAATTTTGGAGTGAAATTGTATTGGGCTAATAAGGGGATGCTTAGATAAGAAAGCCTGTGTGCGGTAGTTCCGAAGGGTATCAGAATAGCGTTGTATCCTTTGTTGGAAAATAAAAGCTCCGGGCTGAATTGTATTTCATCAGAGAGATCAACCTTCAGAACTGCTCCAAGGTTATAGCCTGCCAAAGTGGAGAGTTCGCTTGTATAGGTTCCATTTACGTTAGAAAGGCTCAGGCCGCCCTTTATTCCATAGTGGGTTTGTCCGTAGCCAAAGTAGCCGGCAAACAGTGCAAAAAACAAGATTACTTTTTTCATAAAAAATGTTATTGCTTAGTTATCAAGGTGGTGAAGGTATCGTTTAGATCTTTATGTAGCAGGAAATTTTACAAAGACAAGACACGTCGCAAAAATATTTTACATTTAAGCAGCCAAAACAAATAGATATGAAAAAAATACTTTTTCCCGTGGTGCTGATTGTAACCTGCCTTCAACTTTCTGCTCAGAAAACAATTATCTGGTGTGGTAGTCTGATAGACGGTATTTCTGATGCACCGAAGCAGAATATGAGCATTATTGTAGAGGGTAATCAGATTACAGGAGTGCAGAGTGGTTTTACAAAAGTGGGAGCGAATGACAAAGTAATCGATCTGAAAAATAAAACAGTCACCCCGGGCTGGATGGATTGCCATACACACCTCTCTATGGAGATGAACAAAAGCAGTTATCTCGAAGAATTTCATTTAAACGAAGCTGATTATGTATATAGAAGTATCGGATATGCCAGGGTTACATTGATGTCTGGCTTTACTACAGTGCGCGATGCAGGTGGCGGCATAGTGCTAGCCATGAAACGTGCCGTGAATCAGGGGCTGATCCCCGGTCCGAGGATTTACGCTGCCGGTACGGCAATTGGTTCTACTGGGTCGCATGGAGACCCTACTAATGGTTATCGCTCTGATCTTGCCGGCGATCCCGGTATTAAAGAAGGCGTTGCCAATGGGGTTGCCGATGCGATGAAAGCCGTTAGACAGCGTTACAAGGAGGGATCCGATGTGATAAAGATGGTGGCCACCGGAGGTGTGATGGATGTATCGAGCGACAGTAAAGGGGCACAGTTTACCGAAGAGGAGATGAGAGCCATCATCAGCACTGCTAAAGATTACGGATTAAGGGTGATGGCACATGCGCACGGTGCCGAAGGAATGAAGAGAGCCTTGCGTGCGGGAGTTACTTCAATTGAACACGGCACCCTTATGGATGATGAAGCCATTGCTTTGTTCAAAGAAAAAGGCGCATGGTATGTGCCGACTGTAATCGCGGGTAAATCAGTTGCAGACTCTGCCAAACAACCGGGCTACTTCCCTCCACAGGTAGCAGTGAAGGCGTTGGAGATCGGGCCACAGATTCAAGCCACTTTAGGCAGGGCTTATAAGGCAGGAGTCAAGATAGCCTTTGGCACCGATGCAGGAGTGTACAAACATGGAAACAACTGGCTGGAATTTACATACATGATTGAAGCAGGAATGCCGGCCATGGAAGCCATTAAAGCTGCTACTATCCGTGCTGCAGAACTCATCGGCATTCAGGATAAATTGGGCAGTATTGAATCCGGAAAACTTGCAGATATTGTGGCTGTAGACGGCGATCCGCTGAAAGACTCAAAAGCCTTTGGCAGAGTAACTTTTGTGATGAAAGACGGAGTGGTGTATAAAGGACAATAAACAATGAGCTATCAACTCTTAGGTCCCGAGATTAAGCCAAAGGCATAGTTTAACTGTACCGCAATAATAAAACCGATACTCAAATACGGACTGATGAAGCACATCAGTAACCCAAGGAAGTATAGCGATTGTGCTATTATAATGCGGGTGCGTAAAGGTTTGTTAACGATCTCTCTGGTCTCTTCGTTTACAAAATTGTGCTTGTAAGCATAAGCCCAGTGGATGTAGAGGATAGCACCCATCAGAAAAATATTCAACCAGTAAACAGCTATCGGGAATTTGAATTCTACATAGTTTCCTAAAAAAGATGTGGTGAAAGGCAACATGATAACGGTAAGAAGAAACAGCAGGTTAATCCAACTCAGGTTTCTATCACTGCCTGTGATGTGTTTGTATTGCGCTGAATGACCCATCCAAAAAATTCCTCCGGTCATAAATGCAAGGAATGAAACAAGAAACTTTGGACCTAAATCCAAGAAGGCATCTATCAGCTGTTTATCAGAGTGAATGCCGTCCATTATTGGAACTCTTACATCGAGAACCAAAAGTGTGAGTGCCACACCGAATACGCCATCGGCAATAGCTATTGACCTTCCGGTGTCTTTTCCTGCAATTTTGTTGTAATGACTGAGCATATTAATCAGTTAGCCTGTCCGATATCAAGTCTGTTGAATTTTCCTTCCTGGTCAGCATGAAACTTGAAATATACTCTGAATACTCCCCATCTTCCGGCGTCAAATTTTCCATAGATCTCGGTACCATTATTTTCCACACTATCGATTTCTAAATATTTTTCTTTTCACAAGCTTCATCTACGAACCCCTGAAAATCTCTCGGATTACCGTCGTCTGTCAGTGCGGGGTTAGCGGTGAAGAAAGAAAGGAAAGTGTTTTTGTCACCGTTTTGCCACGCGTTGATAGCTGCTCTAACGGTTTCGTTGCTGATTTTGGAGTAGTCCATGAGAGTGATGGTTAAAGTGAAACTAAGGTAGAAAAAATTAAAACTCAAAACGGACAAAAAAAAGCGTTACTCGGTCTCCACTCTTTTTTCTAATCGGTTTTTTAATACCTGAACAATGAACGACGCCAAGACAAACGGAAAAGTCAGTTGAAGAGCCGGAGTCTTTAACAAAGAGAGATTGATAATTATTGACAATACTACTGCTAACAGAGCGAAGCCGATATCCTTTCTCCGTTTCCCGGCAAATGCAATGGCACATAATACAGCGTTATAGCTGAATAGTCCGTTTAGTATGCCATCAGCAGGTGCTCCGAGAATGTACGCTGAGGCGGCGGCAATAACAGACCCTACTATTCCAAACAATACACCGTTAAGCGAGCTTGCAGCTACACCAATCAATAGAAAAATACCTGCAACAGTACCTGATTGAAATACTACCTGGGCAAAACCTTTTACAGGTACAAGAGCTGGGGGTGAAGTGGAAAATGATGGTGACCCGGCGACAAGAAGATCAGGAAAGAAAGATTGAATTGTATAATAAATTATCCAGGTAATCAAAACGAATGAAAAAGTAAATGCCGGAATCTTCTTCCTGATAAAGAAGTGATGAAGATAGACTGTAACAACAGCACCCGCAATAATAACGAGCCACAATTGCCATATCGGCTTAAAGAAAACAATACTGGCCACTCCGGCTAACGCTGCATTGAAGCCGTATAGCCCGTTGTTGAGATCTGAAGAATCAACATGAATCAGCCTCGCAGTAATCGTTCCGGTCAAAGCAGCGATGAATGAAGCAATGCCGGCAAGAGGTGATACAGAACTGATACCGAGCAGGAGGAAGAATCCCGTGATTTCACTGGGTTGCAGGAACACTTGTCCGAGCCCTTTGAACGTCTGGGTGAGGAGAGGCAATATAACCCTGGTATTATTCTTCTTTGTCTCCATCCAATTTAGAGTTTTTGGTAAACTCTATAGTTTTAATAGCTGTTAAGGGCGCAACCTGAACTTTAGTAGTTCCTTTTTCAACGTAAAAACAATACTGGCTGTTGATAGTGATAATATGGATTTCGTGAGTAGCGGTATCAGATATAAGACTGATTGTATTGCGATATGACAGAGTCTGGTTTTTTATTCTTTTGTTCATCTGTGCACCTGATCCGAAGCCAAGGCCTGAGAAGAACAAAAACAATCCCACAAAAACGTATCCAATCATAGTTCTGTTAACCAGTTTTTCATAATCTTCCGGCGATAAATTCTTAACTTTTTTGCTTGACAGAAAGTGTTTCTTTATAGATGGGGAATTTCTTCTGCGATAAACGAAAAAGAAAAGAAATAAAAAATAAACTAGTAGAAAAATCAGAGTAATAGGCTCGGAAGTAATATCGGATATGGGACTTAAAAGAATATCCGTCAGAGAAGAGAACTTCAGAATCTTGATTCCGATCTGGTAATGAAAAATACTCTCCTTGATGATCCCTAAAATAATCAGATAGAGATAACCTAAAGGCAGATATTTTACAAGCTGTTCTGAAAGTTTCATGTAGAAGTTAACTGTTGTGTAAAAGTAAAGAGTTTCTACTCAAAATACTCTGTCAGGGAGAAGTGGCGCTTTCGCAAAAGAGACCAGGAAATACAACAAGTAAGGAAGACACTATTAGGTTTAGAAATTTCAATAAAAAAGCACAACCGGGTGAGGTTGTGCTTTACTATTTAGTTATGATCTTTTAATTGAGCTGGTTGATGATGCCCATCACCCTTTCTACCATACCGTCGCAGTAAACCAGGTTGAATGAGTACAATTCCTCATCGGCATACATACCGTTGAGTTCATCGCGCAGCATACTTTTAGCACGATTCAGGCGCACTTTTACATTAGACTCAGAGATGTTGAGTATATCAGCGGTCTCTGCTACATTCAGTTCGTTGATCTCGCGCAGTGAGAAAACCATTCTGTAATCAAAAGGAATCCTCTGTAAAGCTTTTTCAATAGCACTTCCGAGTTCGCGGTTGTGAACAATATGGTCGGTATTGGTTTTTGAGTTGGAGAACAAAGGCGATGACTGTTCGTTTATGTTTTCTTTCATGATTTCATTTTTAAAGCTGAATTTCTCCTTTTTCCTGTAACAGTTGTTCATCATAATTCTTACGATCCAGGTTTTAAAGTTGGATCTTCCTTCAAACTGAGAGAGGTTTTTATAGGCATCTACAAAAGTATCCTGCATCAGGTCCTGAGTGTCCTGATGATTATAGTTGTAAGACCTGCCCACCTTATAGAGGTACGGATTGTAACGTCTTACAATTATCTCGTAGAGTGCCTTCTCTCCGTTGAGTACTTTTTCGATGATTTCTTCGTCTGTGTATTTTTCGCTTAAACTCATGTCTTTTTATTAGAACTTTTAATTTATGGAGTTTTGCCGACAATCATATTTATTGCCGGTATCTAATGGTTCTCTGCTTTTTAGCAACTTCCACCGGGATGAGCATCAATCGCATATTCTTTGAGTTAGCAACCCTGCCTCTTGTGTATAACCTGTGTCTGCCAAAAGTATCCACAGTTCCCGGAACCAGTATGGATACAATCTTTTCTGTAAGGCGACTTCTGTATTCATTCACTGGGAAAGTTGTCAAGGTTTTAATTAAGTCTTTCATTTCCAATGGTTTTGATCGGTGAAAGCTGATTTTTTTTCTTCTAATTCATCTGATTCCTCAATTGATTAGAGTAGGTGAACACTGCTGAGGTTACATAACAATGATAATTTTTTCGTTTTGATAGTAAATCCGGGTAAAATGATTTGTCGCGAGACGATACCGCGGAAGATAAAATAATCCTCCATCCGGAAAAATTCTCTTTCTAATAAAAAATCCCGGCAGTTGAATCTACCGGGACTATTCAAAAACAATAAAGAAGAAAACACTATTTTACCACTTCTATACCGTTTGCCAGAATCTTTAATTCTTTCTTGGGTTGAGTAATGGCATCTATTTCAGCCTGCGATTTTTGTGCATCTTCAGCAAGATGCTTTAGTTCGTCAACCGATGTAGTGGCAATTTCTGCTTTTCCATCGATCTTTACTTTCTTTCCTTCCAGTGCTAAAGGCACAAAGAATGAGTAGCCTTTCATTTTAACAGTAGCAACTTCTTTGTTAGCGAGTTCTACTTTAATCCAGCAGCCTTTGTTCGGACACACTTCCAGTACTTTACCTTCGATAAGAGTGCTTTCAACTGTGTTGTTCTCTGCTTTTTTAAGGTTGTTCATTAATGACTTTGCACTAACGGATTTGCCTTCTTTTATTTTGGAACCGTAGAAATCTCCGATGTTGGCATCTCCCGCTGGCGGTTGTGCAGATACAACTCCGAATAAGAAGAAGGCAGCGATACTAAATAGGATTTTTTTCATTTTTTTCATTTTTTGTAAAGTTAAAGATAGGGTGATTAAATATTTTTTTATTTCGGCATCTCCGGCGGCCTTACTCGAAGTGGAGTAGTCGTGATAGCACCGAGGAAGGCTACGATGTCGTGCCTCTGATTCATGGTTAAGTCCAGCTTTTTGATGTGAACTGATGTCTTCGGAAACAGTGGATCTTTTTCCTGCTCAGGAGTTTTTGCAGGCTGAGGCATTCCGCTGTTGTACATGTTTACTATACCAGCAGGTCGCTGAACAAACCGTTGTGCATATACAGCTTTGTGTTGCCGATATCTCTCAAAGACGGGGTTTTGAGTTTACCTGCAATTCCTAGAATAAAAATAAGGGAAAAATTTAAAAGGAGTGTTTTTCTAAAAAAGACCTTTTTGTCTTTAAACCTTTACATATTAAGGGTTACAGGCGATGGCAATTGAAAAAAAGAAAGTAAAGATTAATCTATTGTTTTTCAATGTAAATAGAGGTCATGATCTGATTACCGTAACAATGCAAAACACAAACATTATGACTGCCATAACCAGGCTTACTTTTCCGATAATTTTTACAAGCCTCTTTTTACGGGTATCAACTTCATCCGGATGCTCATCTTTTTTACTGAGTCCGGGTATCAGAAAGCTATACCATTTAGCTGTTAGATTCCCGCCCTTAATTCCGTTTTGACCAAGGATAAGGAAGAAGAAGCCGTAAATGCCAAACAGAAGCGGAGTGAGAATGTCGTCGTGATCGATATTTCTGTTCTGGTAATAAATACCCATTCCGATAACTATAAAACTTATAACTGCCAGTGTCAGTAAAATCAGTTCGTTTTGTTTTTCTTTTTGTGTAAGGCCGAACGGATCGTAGTTTTCGCTCATAATCACAGGTTATAATAATGATTGTAAGTTACTTAAAACCGGGATGAATGGTTCGCACGACTTCAGAATATCATCAGGAATCTCCCGGTGGTAACAAACAGCGCTCATGTTATTTTTATTTACGATCGGTAAAATTTCTATTGCTCGTTTTAAGTACTCTTCGCTCAAATCTGAAGTTAAAATAATTTGAATCGCTCACTTGCAGCTTTTTCTAATATCTCCCTGTCATCGGGATGAGCGATATCAATCAGTGCTTTCGCCCGTTGTCTGAGGTTCTTTCCATACAGGTAAGCCACTCCGTACTCTGTCACTACATAATGCACATGCGCCCGGGTAGTTACCACACCCGCACCTTGTTTGAGGAAGGGCACAATCCGCGGTATGCCTTTATTGGTTCGCGAAGGAAGTGCGAGTATAGGTTTGCCTCCTTCACTCAGTGCAGCACCTCGTAAAAAGTCCATCTGTCCGCCGATGCCTGAGTATTGGTAAGTACCGATAGAATCAGAACATACCTGTCCGGTAATATCTATTTCAATAGCACTGTTGATGGCTACCATCTTATCGATCCTGCGAATCACATTCGGGTCGTTCACAAAGGAAACATCCAGGAAGTTGAAAGAGGGATTGTCATTCACAAAATCGTAGAGCCTCCTGGTGCCCAGAGCAAAAGAAGTGACACTTACACCGGGCCTGATTTTTTTGTACTTGTTTGTTACAATACCTTTTTCAATCAGATCAATCACTCCGTCAGAGAACATTTCAGTATGAATACCGAGGTCTTTATGACTGCCCAGAGATTGGAGTACAGCATTGGGAATGGAACCGATGCCTGTTTGAAGCGTTGATCTGTCTTCAATCAGGCCGGCGATATGGCGCCCGATGGTCAGTTCCTGTTCAGATATTTCTTTTTGTTTGGACTCGTGAAGTGCATCATTGCAGAATACCATTGAATGAAAACGCTTGTGATGAATCTGGCTCTGTCCGATCGTACGCGGAACATTCGGATTCACGAGAGCAACAACATGTTTTGCTTCCTGTACTGCAGCAAGGGCTATATCCACTGAAAGGCCCAATGAGCAAAATCCATGGGCATCAGGCGGTGATACCTGTACTAATGCAACATCTACCGGTAACAGGCCTCTTCTGAAAAGAATCGGAATCTCACTCAAAAAGATAGGTACATAGTCCGCATAACCGTCGTTAACTGCACGGCGGACTCCTTCTGAAACGAAAAGCGAATTGACTTTAAAGCTGTCCGTCATGCCTTTCTTCGCAATAGCTATATCTCCGTACAGGGTGATGGAAACTATTTCCACATTTTTTAACCGGTGAAATTGTTTGGCCAGTTCGTTAATTAACATTGTAGGTGTCTGAGCACTGCCGTGGATAAAAACACGGTTTCCGGATTCTATGATCTGCAATGCTTTTTCGGCGTCGGTGTATTCAGGAGTTGACTTCACAGCAAAAGAGATTATTTAAATAAAGACTGGCTCCAAAAATAAGCAACCTGTTTTGAGGTTTATTCAATTACTTCCATCCCCATTTTTTGAAAATAGCAGCCGCCTCAGAGGTCTTGAGGTAATCGTAAAACAATCGGGCATTCGAATTGGTTGTGCCTTTCTTGCTCAGCGCCATCCCGCAGTCGCGATAGATTGTATGCTTAGTTTTTAAAGAGACAAAGTCTGCAATACCGGCATTCATCTTTTGCCAGATATTCCAGGAGATCCACACATCTACACCGGGGTTTTCTTTCCATGTTTTTTCTGCGATACCACTGTTGTCGGCAAAGACCTTGATGTTGGCTCTTATTTTTCTTAACGCGTCCATATTTCTAAGGCTGCCGAGCATGTCTTCCCAAACACCTGTAAGTCCGGCTCCTTTAACAATCATAATGTTCAATCCGGGTTTTTGCAGATCTGTCAGTTTGCGGATATTATGCGGATTCCCTTTTCTTACAATTAATCCTGATCCTCTGTAGTAGAGCGGATAAATGGTAGCGGTGTTCATCTCATCTTCAAAAACACTCATGAAGGTGCTCATCATATCTTCTGATCCGCTGTAGAAAAGATCGGCATTCGTTTTTGCTTTGTCTTGCCAGTTTTTTAATGGCCCTTTCGTGACGATTACTTTAATACCGTGTTGGTGACTGAATCGTTCTGCGGCTTCATTTATCGGGGGGTAGGGGCCGCCGGGGCCATACACATAAATGGTATTGTTCTGTGCCCGGGTAATACCGCTGAATAAAAACGAGAGTAGGATTACAGAGAGAATTTTATTCATGAAGTTTTAATTTTTAAATAGAATAGGGTTGTAATTGCAAATTCCACTCCATCTACTAAAATAAGAAAGTTTCTTCTGCCATGATCTGAAGGTTTCACCCGGTAGTATATTTTATTGCCACATAACCTTCAACTATACTTTCTTTGCATGAAATCTATTTTAGCAACTGACTGATGTCTCCTGTATTACTGTTTTCATTCGTGTTAATCTATTTTGCAGGATTACTCTTTGTAGCCTGGTACACAAGCCGGAATTCAGATAATGATTCCTTCTTTATCGGCAACCGCAACAGCAACTGGTTTTTAGTTGCCCTGGGTATGGTCGGCACATCGATGACGGGGGTCACTTTTCTCAGCGTCCCCGGTACAGTTGGAGCCGTGAACTTTGGTTATTTCCAGATTGTTATTGGCTATTGGCTGGGATATTTTGTGGTGGCATTTGTCCTGCTGCCGTTATACTATAAGTTGCATCTGACGTCTATCTACGACTACCTGAACCGCCGCTTCGGGATGGTGGCCTATAAAACAGGATCGCTCTTCTTCATTATTTCGCGAACGCTGGGGGCAACAGCCAGACTCTACCTTGTGATTAATGTATTGCAGATTTTCATCCTGGATGCAATGGGAGTGCCTTTCGGGATAACAGTGTCGGTTACCTTGCTGATGATCCTTTTGTACACCTTTGAAGGTGGAGTAAAAACGATTGTATTCACGGATACGTTGCAGACTGTGTTTATGCTGACGGCATTGATCGTCTGCCTGATTTACGTAATGAAGAATCTGGACTTATCCTTTATGCAAGCTTTTGACAGTCTCAGCGTCAGAGGATACACCAGGATATTCAACGGCGATGTCAACAGTTCCACTTTCTGGCTGAAGCAGATCGTCGGTGGTGCCTTTATTACGATTGCGATGACAGGGCTGGACCAGGAGATGATGCAGAAGAATATCAGTGTGAGTAAGCTAAAAAATTCACAGAAAAATATTTTCACTTTCAGCACCATTATGGTGATTGTGAATTTGATCTTTCTTTTTCTCGGTGGTTTGCTCTATGTGATGGCTTCAACTCATGGACTGGATGCTAAAGGCGATGACCTCTTTCCGGAAGTAGCACTGCATTATCTGCCGGCGTGGGTTTCTATTGTCTTTGTAATAGGTATCATCTCTACGCTCTTCCCCAGCGCCGACGGTGCTATTACTGCTATCACATCTTCTTTCTGTCTGGATATTCTGGGGCTGAAGCGTAAGGAAGGAATTACTGAAGAGAGCATGAAGAAAACACGGATGGCGGTTCACTTGTCATTTACCTTCATCTTTTTAATATGCATTATTGTTTTTAAGCTGATAGACAATAAGTCAATTATTGATGTTCTTCTTCAGTTGGCGGGATATACTTACGGACCGTTACTCGGTTTGTTTTCTTTCGGAATCCTGACGAAGAGAAATCTGCCCAACGGTTATGGTACGTTGATGGTGTGTCTTGCTGCACCGGTAATTTGTTACCTGATTCACTTATACGGTTACATGTTTCTGGGGCAGTTTCAGATTGGTATAGAGATGCTGGTGTTGAACGGGCTGATCACCTTTACAGGCTTATGGTTGCTTTCAACTCGTGCGAAGAAGCAGAAATAGCCAAAACTTTCCTTCATGGAGAAGGAAAAATCAGGATGAATTTTCAGTAAGAAGAATTGATTAGAATCCGCCGTTGATAGCGTAAAAGAAAGCCATAAATAGTACTCCGCAGATTACAACAATCATCATTCCTTTATAGAATACTTTTTCTTCGTTTTGATCTTGCATGGTAGCCTGTTTTTAGAATTATCGCCTCAAAAATAACAGATTATGGCAAATGAAGCACACTTTTTCGGTTTTTAATGTGGAAAAGTCCGCCTGTTCTAAACGGCCTTATTGAATCCCTCGCAGAAAAGCAGGATTTCATTGTCAAAACGGCCGCCTTCATCAAAAAGAAAACTGTGGTCAACGGGCAGGATATACAAGGGCCATGATTGGATGGCATCCGAAAATGGCCTTAGCCGTACAGCATCTTTTTCTGTTGTTATCAGGATTTTGTTGGCAAAGTTCAGACTGTCGAAGCGGGCTTTGATTTTGTCGATATCGTTTTTTGAGAAAGCGTGATGATCGCCGAATGTCAGAGTTCCCACGAGGTTATGGCTCGATGCAATTTCTTTTTCCAGAGGCTGCGGATTGGCAATACCTGAAAACAAGAAGACATTGTGCTGCTCATTCTGAGGCAGTTTTTCTCCTGTACTGAAATGATAAGGAACGCCGTAATTCGTTTTTGTGAAGAATACTTTCTGATGGGGCAGGGGATTCAGTTCTTTAATGATATGCGACTTTTCGGATTCTGTCATTTCCGTATTGCATTTAGTCACGACAATGATATCAGCCCTGCTGCTTCCTTTGGCAGATTCTCTCAAATTCCCTGCGGGCAGTAGTATATCCCGTGTGTAAAGATTGTTGTAGTCTGTCAAAAGAATAGACAATCCGGGTTTTACTCTCCGATGCTGATAGGCATCGTCTAAAAGTATCACTTCAATTCCAGGATCTGTTCTCAGCATTTCGGGAATAGCCAGCAGCCTGTCTTCACAAACAACGACGTTCACTTTTGGAAACTTGCTGTGAATTTGCATGGGTTCATCGCCGATGGTTGCTGCAGTTGACTTTTCGTCTGCCATTACAAAGCCTGTCGTCTTGCGTTTGTATCCTCTGCTTAAAGTGGCTAACTGAAAACTATCGCCTAACAGCTGGATCAGATATTCAATCATAGGTGTCTTACCCGTACCTCCGGTTGAAAGATTTCCTACGCTGATAACAGGAAGGGCAAATTCAACAGAGTGGTATTTGCCGCTGTCGTACAGGTTATTGCGAATACTTGTCCCCCAGCCGTAAACCACAGAAAATGGATACAGCAACCGTCTCAATTTTTTCAGCATGATTACCATTGATATACTTTTTCGGGCGTGCAGCAATAATCCAGCTTCACATCGTGCTCGTCGACATCATCAATGCGCTTCGCGGGTGCAAAGAAACTGATTCCTATTTTAATTGCGTCTTCCCTGCATTCGGAGAGAAAGCGGTCGTAATACCCTTTGCCGAATCCCGCACGGTATCCCTGTTCGTCGAATGCCAGAAGGGGAACCAATATCAGATCGATGTCTTTCGGAGCAATCTCCTCTCCAGCTGCCGGCTCTTCAATTCCGTATTTGTTCAGTTCCATCTCTTCAAAGTCCTCAATAAGGTGATGTGTCATACCGAATCCGTCGGCTTCAATTCTGGGAGCTGCTATCTTAATGTCGGGATATCTGAATTGCAGAAAGCGCAAAATCAGCGATGTGTCAGGTTCTGCATATTTTTCGGCTGCAATATAACTGTGTACGCAGTTTAACCAGGGTAGTGAAATCGTCTGAAACTGAACAAGAATCAAATCATTCATTCGCTCGGTTTCCGAATGTTCAAGCGCCATGCGTTTTTCTCTGAATATTTTTCTGAGTTCTTTCTTGTTCATTTAAAAATAAGATAAGTGAATGCAGCCGCACCAATCAGCACATCACTTGTTCACAAAAATAGAGAAAACGGTAGTGCCGTAATTGCGCGAGAATTTGAAGAGTGCTTCTTTCTCAAAATTATGATCGGGTGTGTGTTCCAGAATAAACCATCCGCCGTCGGTGAGAAGTTCTTTTTTATAAATCAATCCCGGCAGGTCGTCTAACCGTTTAAGAGCATAAGGCGGACCGGCAAAGATTACATCGTATTTTTCGGTACAATTATCAATAAAGCGGAACACATCATCCTTGATTACCCGGGCATTTTCAATACCGAGTTGTTTGATATTCTCGCTGATAAATACGTGCATTTTCGAGTCTTTCTCTACGATTGTCAGATCGGCCGCACCCCTCGAAGCCAGCTCGTAGCTGATAGAACCGGTACCACCAAAAAGGTCCAGCGTCTTAATATCTTCAAGCTCTCTGTGGTTTAGTAAAATGTTGAACAACCCTTCCTTGGCAATATCGGTAGTAGGGCGTGTGTAAGGCATTTTTTGAGGAGGCCTTATTTTTCTGCCGCCATATTTACCACTGATTATTCGCATGTGTCCAGGGCAAAAAGATTACTGAAGTAATGTTGCGGATAGGCCGCCAGATTTTCTTCATACTGGCAAAGAGGCGGAAGCTTCGCAAATGAAATATTTTTGAAGTAGCGGTGTATTTCGGTGAAGAGGTAACTGTTCTTCTCAATGAAGCCGGAGAGTTCTATTGGCAGATCGTCTATTCCTGTTTGCTGTTTCACTGCAAGCAGGTAGTAAGCCACATCCTCAGGCGTGTTGAAGTAAAATGTATTCATCAGATGACATTTGCCACCAAGGAATACCGATACTACAATCTTGTGTGAGTAAAAGATCGCGTAGATCTTATTTTCGGTTGATGAGTGCTTGCCTAACAATGCCGAGTATTGATGCCATTTATTGGAACCTGGGAATTGCTGGTCGAGAACTTTATTTACATCCTCGCGGATACGATAACAGTTATAATAAGACTTTTCGGTAATGATATCTGTATTGACAACCGATTTGCTTTCTACATCACCGTGCAGCAGGTTCAGCACATCAGCGCTTGTACGGCTGTTATACAGACTGAATGGGATCAAAACACTCTCGGGATGAGAATAAACTATTGTTGACTTTGGAAAGTTCTTTGAAAACAGCGGGTGTGAATTGAACAGGATTTGCAATGCAATGTGCAATCCACCATTAGAGATTTTTCTGTCGAAATGAAAAACGCCTACGCCGCAGTATTTCCCGTCTTCCAGTTTTTTGAGCGTACAGGAAATTCCTTCACAACTTAATTCACAAAGAATAGAATAATCTTCTTCGTTATAGACTTTCGGGAATATTTCAAAAACAGATTTCACGGGGGTGCAAGATAAGTAGAAAAACTTTTTCAATTTGAACGAAAGATTGAGGGTTCATTAACGAAAACCCCTTCCGGAATTCGTTGATAGCGCCTACCTTTGCGCCCAAATTTTTAATTATGAGCAATCGTACATTTACAATGATAAAACCGGATGCCACTGAAAAAGGCCATACCGGTGCCATCCTGAAAATGATCAATGAAGCAGGATTCCGCATTGTCGCAATGAAAATGACTCACCTCTCCAGGCAAAAAGCAGGAGAATTCTATGCAGTTCACAAAGAGCGCCCTTTTTATGGTGAGTTGGTTGAATTTATGAGCAGAGGCCCGATTACTGCTGCTATTCTTGAAAAAGAGAATGCCGTGGAAGACTTCAGAAAACTGATCGGTGCTACCAATCCTGCTGAAGCCGCAGAAGGTACGGTACGTAAATTGTATGCTTCCTCGATCGGTGAAAATGCGATTCACGGAAGTGACAGCGATGAGAATGCAAAGATCGAAAGCGATTTCTTCTTCAGTAAGTTAGAACAGTTTTAATTACAGCCCTGCTGTATAAAACATAATTGCAAATAGTGGGACAATCCCGGGCTGAACGTCCGGGATTGTTGTTTCTACAGAATACCTAAGCTTCATTGAAATTTCCTCCACAGGCGCAGATATGCAGCGCAGGGTTTGTGTGTAAGCGTATCTGTGCCGCTAATGTTACAACAACAGCCCACTCCCAAACGCGCAGATATGCTGCATTGGACTTGCGGGTAAGCGTATCTGTGCGGATAAGGTTTTATGAATTGTTCCCGAATAAAACAGCCCAAAATACCTTGACCATCCCTGGTCAAGGACACAGCGCGTTCTTCCCTGACCAGGATGGTCAGGATACTATCGAACAGCCTAACCGAAAAAACAGTTGTTTAGAATTAATTCAATGTTGATTGTAAGATGGCCACCTCACTTTTCTGAGTGGACTTTTTATTCTCTAACGGTTTAACGGTATATCCCATTTCTTTAAGTAACGAAATTACCCCCGTTTTACCGGGTAAGTGTCCGGCACCGACAGCAACGAAGAGGCTTTCTTTTCTCATCAGTTTATTGAGCTGGTCGGCCCAATTTTTATTTCTGTCGGTCAGTAATACTTTGCCGTACTGTTCTTCAGAAAAGTCACTTTTATTGATATAAGCTGCAAGGCTATCCAGGTTCTGGTTTTTATAAAGTTTGACCATACTGGCGAATTCCGCTTTCATTGCATCGGCGCTGTCTATATTGTTCAGCAATTCTTTGGCTTGCCATTCGTAAGGGATGCTATCGAATATTGATGCCTGGAACTGTATCGTTTCAAGGCCTTTTATTTCTTTGTTGTATTCCTTGCAAAGTGTTATGATTTCCTGTTCAACTCCCGACGGTGCATCACAATCCATGTAAGAAGGATAAAAGAATGCAACCAGAAAATAGGGTTTCATTGTCTGGAACATCGTCAAAGGCATTTTCAATGTTTTATTGAAATAATCTTCCAGCCTTTTGTATTCTTCTTCGGTATAAAAGTCCTTCAATTTCTTTCCATCTTTCATGGTCATGTACATCATGCCACCGAGCATAGTGGCGGGGTCGTCCATATCCATTTCCATATACACCACATCACTTCTTTTAAGTGCTTCATTAAAAGTATTGCTGAAGTTGATATCGTCTTTACACAGCATGTGGAATGTGCCGAATAGATAAGAAGACTTTTCCAGTCCGTTGCCCGATACCTCCCATAAAAGCGAATTTTTATCAGTATTGTATTCAAGTGGCTGCTGCTGTGCAATACAGGCAGTGATAAAGAGCATCAGAGGCGTTAAAAACAGTGTCTTTTTCATAATGGGGCGAAAGTAGTTAATTAATTATTGTTACCAGTTGTTGATGATTTTCGGGCCACTGTTCGGTCGTGAGAATGTGATGGCATCTCCAAATAATCCGTTGAATCCGATGCGGTAAGTAAACACGGGTTTGTAACCGTTTTGCATGCTCATAACAGCATCTACCCTCAGGAATTTAAAGATGTTTTCCAGTCCGGCGAATACTTCCATGTACCCGGTCTTTGGAGTAAGGTATAAGGCATTCACACCTTCTACCAAATGCCAGTTTAACTTCCGAAACAGTGGAATTTTATTGGTAAACATACCCTGTGAGTGATGCTCCAGATGCAGCTCAGTAAAGAATGAAGGCGTGCTGCTGAAGCGGTAATATCTTACTGCCTGGAAAGACCGTACATACTCACTGGCGATATGATAGGTATTACCGTTGAAGTGTTGATAGTCTTGTATGAAGGCATTCTTTTTGTTGAGAAAACCACCCGTGCCGAGATAGTATTTAAGGCTGCCTGCCAGTTTCATATCCAGTTCGTCATTTACTGAAAAATTCCAGCGGTCGTAGTTGACATCGCTGTTCAGCAGGTTGGGGATTCCTTTGTAATAGTGTACCGTGAATGTGGGATATTTAGATCCTAACCGCATGCGGTATTTTGGATACTGGATGTATTTCTGTCCGGGCTGGAAACTGAATGCTGCATGCAGGATGACAGCCTTGTGGGGCGTGAACTGTTGTGTCAGTACTTCAACAGGATAGTTAGGCGTAAGCCTGTCCTTGTATTTTTTTGCAAAGATGTAATCTGTAGAATTATCTACCGGTATTCTGTCTTCATAAAGTGCCTCGATGAGGAAACTGTTCCCGTTGTCGCGCATTTGGCGGTAACCGGCTTTGAAGAAGTAATTCTCGTATAGTTTTAAGTCGTTCCAGCCGTAGAGCAGGGTGCTCACAGTGTTGATTTCTTCGCCCGGATAGGATTTCCGGTTGAAGGTGCTGACGCGTTTTCCGCCTGCAGCAAATATTTGGTAATTGTTATAAAAACTGCTCTCCGACATCGCACCGCGGTTTGTTAGTACAAAACCGCCCCATGGATTGAAGTGTTTATTTTTAAATCCGTATCGCAGGTCTGTAATGATGCTGAGCTGTCTTTTTGCGCCCGGAGATGATTTTCTGAAGGTTATTGAAGGATTGACGTTAAGGCCTTCAACTGTGTTGTATTGCACCTGATAGATGAGTCCGCTGTTGCGGATATTCAGATAGCCGTTACCTGATTTGAAACTCTTGTTGACACCATTTAGAAAGATGCCTTTCACTGTTACCGGTTTCATATTTCTGAGCAAGAGGCTGTCCTGATTGGCCTTTCTCAGACTGTCGCGTACCAATTGGGCCGAGTCCTTTACCCGGTAATCATTTATCTCAACCTGCTCCAACGGAATAGGTCTGATGGTATCCCAATAGGCATCTGATTTTTTTTGAGTGGTGCTGTCGTATGCTATCAGCACTTTTCCGAAAAACTTTTTATCGAACTCGGGAGCGATGTCATAATTCGAATATACGTTCACAAAACTTCCCCCCATTACTACCCCGAACTGTCCACCACGAAAGCTGATGACCTGATTTCTTACTCGAAGAATGTTGCCGTCAACCGGAGTGTGAATTTGTGAAATCTGCAATGAATCCAGGAGCTCCATCTGCGATTCCTTTGTCAGCAATAAGTCGCAACTGAAGAAGCGCCAGTCTTCGTCGGTGATGCTGACAATACCTGAAAACAGCGGCTCGTATTTTCTTCTGGGTGTTATCTGTATGGTGTGTACTTTCTTTCCGTTTTCAACGAAGCTTCCCAAGAGTTTATACCGGTAGAAATTGAGGGCGTTGTCGGCAATAGGTGAAACGAATCCTCTTTTGTTCAGCACGTTGTTGGAGATGTTGACGTTGTTTTTGTTGAAGTCGAGAAAGATTGGGAAGTCAAATCCAAAGCTGTTGCTGCCGCTGACTCTGCTCGAGATGACATCCATCTTCAGTTTATCGGGTTTTTCAACTGACACATGTGTCAGCGATTCAGAAAGATAAATAATTCCCTGCCCTGCGCTGTCTAACATCATTTCAGCTCTGTCCTCTTCAGGAATCTTTTTGCCAAGAATCCTGTCAGGAAAACTGATAATTTTTAATGTGCCTTTTATATATACATCTGCAGAAAATTTACTTACTTCCGACTCATACACCGGACGCATTCTGATGGCCTTCCGAATGATTTCATAAGCAGGGTCTTCACCACTCATTGTAATGAACACTTCATCTAATTGAAGTGCCTGAATGCTTAGTGTAAAATTCAGTGTCCGGTCCTCAGAGCCTATTTCTGTTTTCTTTTCTCTTGTGGTGTATCCCACATATCTACATTCAATCGTATAGCTGCCCGGCATGAGATTCAGTGTGTAAAAACCTTCCGCATTAGCCGTCGCTCCGAGTTTTGTTCCTTTTACAAGGATAGTAGCAAAGGGAAGGGCCTTGCCATCTTCATCAGTAACATGGCCGTGTATTTTTTGGGCAAGCAGGATGTTGCCGGTCATTAACAGGCATATCAACAGAAGTGTTCTCATCAGGGGCAGGTGTTTTAAGTGAAGCTTTAACGCCTCCTCAGTTTCTTATGCGCAAAGCTACCGGAAAGAGCAGCAAATCCGGCCACCACTCCACCAATTAATCCGGTCACCAAAATCAGCATAGTCGGATTATCCTTTTTCAGAAGGAGTTCTGATATCCTATGTGCAAGTATATCATGGTTAGCAGCACTGATCATATAACTCATAATACCCCATAGCAGGAAAACCGCCAGAAATCCTGAGAGAAAAGAGGCGAAGCCCTTTTGCGGAATCAGCCAGCACACAACAAAAGCAGCAATCGCAATCGTCCACCAGGGAAGGAATAACCCCAATACATAACTGAGGATGGCTATTAACAGAAGGCTTGAAATGAATTTCATCGTATCAATAATTTTTTAAGATTAGTTAGTAGAAGGGTTAAACTGCATTGTGTGTTTCACTTTATCATTGCCGGCGTCTGCTTTGTTCATAACCCAGAGTTTATAGTACTCGCCCTTTGTCCAATGATCTATGAAGGTATCATAGTACCGACTTCCCGGGTTGCCGCTTTGTCCGCCGGGATATACGCCGTAGGCATCTGTTTCAGGAGTCAACTGTACTACCATTCTCCAGCTCGGTCCGTGTTGCTCCTTAGTGGCGTTGATTGAGAATTCGCCACCTCCGTTATAGAGGTGCAGACTGCTCAGCGCATCAATCCGCGCGAGATGCTGCACTCGAGTATCCTTGTATTTTGTCCATTCCAGACGGCCTTCTTTTTCTAATTGAATAAAAGTGGGGATACATTTCTTAAAAGCTGCGGCTACGTTGTCTTCAAGTGTTTCTACTTCGGGGGTATTGATGTTGTCGTAGAAAGTGAAGGTGGTATCGTTTCTCTTGATGATATCAACCAGTGTGCTGTTATGTGGTTTTGCCAGCGTGAGACCTGTAGCTTTAAACTCATCATCAAAGATGATTTTATAGAGTTCATCCCAAACTAATTTGAAGATTGTAGGTGCAATCGCGTCAGGAGCGTTGACATAATCCCAGTTTTTCAGTGCTTCAAAATATTTTCTGTCCGTATCATTCAACTGATCTTCCGGAATACGGGAGATGATTTCCGGTGCTGCTATTTCACCGAAGAGATTGTAGTTGTCTGTCTGCAACTTCATCATATCTTCCGGAGTGATATTATCCATGGTATAAAGCCTGCGGTTTATTTCAAAACCTCTGTACGGCGGATAGTTGCCTCCGAGATAATAGGGATAGGTGGTGTCCGTCGGGAGCTGGTTGGCACTACTTACAAAACCTCTATCAGGGTTTACCTGATGCGGATTTTGCTCCTGCGGTATATTGTATTGCCAGAAGTAATCGCTGTTATCTCCCTCCATAATGAAATCGCCCTGCCTGTACCACTTAGCAGGGAAATTACCCTGATCCCAAATGGCAATATCGCCGGTTTTAGAAGAGAAAATACAGTTTTGTCCGGGTACCTGCAGATTCTTGATGGCCTTGAGATAATCGTCATAATTTTTCGCACGGTTCAGGAGGTAGAATGTTTTTCCTTCATTGCTGGGGTCGTGAGCCTTCCAGCGTACAGCATAATCTTTGTTACCTGTATTTCTGTTGCCGGTATATGATTTGTCGTACATCACCGGGCCGATATTGGTGTAAGCAACTGTATCCAGAAAATCGGGCTGACCTTTCACGACGATTTTTTCTATCCTGAATTCTGTTTTGTGCCATGCACTGTCGAACCAATACTCTTGTCTGCTTTCGTCTTTAAACTTCACTTCGTAATAATCTCTTACATCTCTCATCGCATTGGTAAAACCGAATGCAATGCTGTCGTTGAACCCGATGATAACGCAAGGAGCACCCGGGAAGCTCACACCGTATGAATTGTAATCGGGCGTGCTAATCTGGATTTCATACCAGAGTGAAGGCATGTTTAGACCGAGGTGAGGGTCATTACAAAGAATCGGGTAACCGCTTTGAGTTTTGCTGCCACCTACAGCCCAGTTGTTACTGCCGTTGCTTTTGTCGGGTTTAATGCCTGTGATGTTGTTGGTAGTTCGATTGTCATAATAAGTTTCTTCAGCCGATTCGGGGATAACCAATGGCTCAGGCTCAGGAGCGAATTGTGTGCCCTTTGGAACAATCGGATCCAGGGAATCAGAGGCAATGGGGTAGAGTTTCTGAAATACTTCTTTAGAGAATACTGAACGTGCGTTAGTCATTTCAAAGTCTTCTTCAAACCCTGCAAGGTCGAGTGCCATGAACTTCAGAAAGAGAGCTGATTTCAGGTTGCTCCATTTTTCAGGCTGATACCCCATCAGTTTGTATTCTAAGGGCAGAGTGCGATCGGTAAGTGTTTCGATATAGCTGTTGACTCCCGCTGTATATGCATTGTAAGCAGCCAACAGTTCAGGGTCTTTCTCTACCTCCTTCACTGAGTTTTCGGCAGCAAAGACCATCCCCAGTCTGCGCTGATTCCTGTCGAAGTTGATTAAATCAGGACCGACAATTTCACTCAGCCTTCCGCCGGCGGCACGTGCCTGAAATTCCATCTGCCACAACCTGAAACGCGCGTGCAGATATCCCTGAATGAAAAGCGCATCTTCATCGTTTTGGGCAAAGATGTGCGGCACTAAGCGGTCGTCAAGGTAAACGATAGCCTTTTCCTTTAGTTGAGGAAAACTCAGCGTAGCATTATAATCCAAATCATACGGCTCGGCGTTCTGCCATACACCGTGTTGCGGACTCATCAGCTTGCCCAGAGGGGCAGGGAGTACCATCGTTGAGTTGAGAATTACAATCAGAGCAACTGTAACGGCTGCAAAGAGGGTCATTAGAAAGAATCTCATGTAATATTGGTTAGGTGGTGATAATTATTGAGGGAAAGTAATAAAAGATTTCAAGAGTTGACAGGTTTGATACTGAAATTAGTATGAGGAGCTTTTTTAACGGTAAAAATATAAAGACGGTGTAGACTCCTGATGATAACTGATTTTTATGAAGAGCTTAATTATATTCTTATGACAGCGAGGCAACTGCGTGCCCTAATAATATTATTTTTGTGCTTTTACAGATATGGCGTATATAGATTTTATTCGGACTGCAGTGCAGGAAAGCCTTGAAAAGCTCTATGGCAATACCGGCGAGACATTGGATATCCAGATTACACCCACTAAACCTGAGTTTGAAGGCGATTATACGGTTGTTTTCTTTTCGTTGCTGAAAGTTTTGAAGAAACGTCCTGACGAACTGGGCAATCAGCTTGGTGAGAAGTTATTGGAGTTGTATCCGGATACTTTTGCCGGGTTCAATGTGATTAAGGGTTTTTTAAACCTCACCTTCACCCACAATGCGCTGACGGCATTCTTAAAAAATAACTATGGAAATGAAGGCTTCGGCAGAAAACCGGAGACCGATAGGACCGTGATGGTAGAATACGCCTCGCCGAACACGAATAAGCCGCTGCATCTCGGTCACCTGAGAAATATTTTCTTAGGATGGAGCATGGCAGAGATATTAGAAGCCAACGGCTTCAAAGTGGTGAAGTCATCCATCATCAACGACCGCGGTATCCATATCTGCAAAAGCATGATTGCATGGAAGCTTTTTGCCGGTGGTGCCACCCCTGAATCCACAGAAATCAAGGGCGATCATTTCGTGGGTGATTACTACGTGAAGTTCAACGATGTTTATCAGGAACAGATAGCGGAACTCGTAGCCGGAGGAATGGATAAAAAGCAGGCAGAGAAGGAGGCACCCATCATGAAGGAGGCTCAGGATATGCTTTTGAAATGGGAGCAGGGCGATGAGGAGGTAAGAAGCCTTTGGGCGATGATGAACGGATGGGTATATGAAGGGTTCGACAGCACGTATAAGCGTATCGGTGTCGATTTTGATAAAGTCTATTACGAGAGCGATACCTACCTGTTAGGTAAAGAGTATGTGCAGAAAGGACTGGAAGAAAATATTTTATTCAAAAAACCGGATGGCAGTGTTTGGATTGACCTTGCCGATGTAAACCTGGATGAAAAATTATTACTCAGGGGCGATGGTACGTCGGTTTACATGACTCAGGATATCGGCCTGGCTGTTGAGAAATACAAAGACTATCCGCTCGAGAAGAGCATTTATGTGATCGGCGATGAGCAGTTGTATCACATGAAAGTTCTCAAGGAAATCTGCCGCAAACTCGGATTCAGTTTTGCCGACGAGATTTTCCACCTGAGCTACGGCATGGTCGAATTGACCACAGGTAAAATGAAGAGCCGTGAAGGAACAGTCGTAGATGCTGATGATATTGTTGAAGAAATGGTGCAGACCGCTGCCACGCTAACCGCAGAACTTGGTAAGGTGGAAGGCTCCACAGAGGAAGAACTGAAGCAACTCTATGAGACTCTAGGACTGGGTGCCATGAAGTTTTATCTGTTGCGTGTGGATCCGAAAAAGAGAATGGTTTTTGATCCGAAAGAGAGTATCGATTTCCATGGCTTCACAGGTCCGTTTGTTCAATATACCTATGCCCGTATCCGGTCTATACTCAGGAAATCTGCTTTGAGACCGGAGGAGATTACTATCGGTCAGGATGTTGAATACGAGAAGTTAGAAAGGGAACTTACACTGCTTCTGGAGACCTATCCAAACGTTCTGGCTGACAGTGCGCGAGATATGAATCCATCACTGATTGCAGGGTATGTTTTCAGTGTGGCGCAATTGTTCAACAGTTTTTATACAGAACACTCTGTTCTCAAGGCCGAAAGCAGCGAAAAACAAAACTTGCGCCTGGCACTATCGGTCTGCACTGCAAATATTCTGAAGAGTGCGCTCCACCTGTTAGGAATCAGTGTTCCCGACCGCATGTAACGGCAACTTTTGCCGGCTATAGAGCATTTTGGGAAAGCAATTCAATCCGGATTGCTGAAGTTTCAGATGCACAATAATTTATGTGATGCGATTAGCGTTTTTAGGGTGGGAGAATCCTTATTTTTGTTATACCCCTAAAATCAGATATATGGCATTAACCAACAGACAGGTACTGACATTAGATGAGTTTACAATTCGTGAAATGCGTGCTTTCCCAAAAGCAACAGGTGAATTGGCGGCTTTGCTCAGAGATATCGGCCTTGCTGCAAAAAGAGTGAATGTAGAAGTGAATAAAGCCGGACTTGTCGATATCCTCGGTGATGCCGGTCACATGAATGTGCAAGGCGAGGAAGTGAAGAAGTTGGATGATTTTGCCAACGAACAGATGGTGGGAGTACTGCGTCACGGAATCAGTTGTGCGGGTATAGCCAGCGAGGAATTGGATAATTTTGTGATGTTCGACGATACTATCAGCCAGCAGTCTAAGTATATCTGTATGTTCGATCCGCTGGATGGCAGCTCGAATATCGATGTGAATGTGAGTATCGGAACAATCTTTAGTATTTACAGGCGCGTGACACCTGTCGGTACTCCTGTAACCATAGACGATTTTCTGCAGCCGGGTAACAGGATTGTTGCTGCCGGGTATGTCATTTATGGTAGCAGTACGATTTTGGTTTACGCAACCAAGAGGGGAGTGAACGGTTTCACACTTGATCCGTCCATAGGTGAGTTCAGTCTGAGTCATCCTGATATTAAATGTCCTGAAACAGGAAAAATTTATTCCATTAACCATGGTAACTGGTATGGCTTCTCCGATGGTATGAAAGAATATGTAGAACGATGTCAGACAAAAGACAAGTCTAAGGGTGGTCCTTACACGCAAAGATATATTGGCAGTATGGTAAGCGACGTACACCGCAATCTCATCAAAGGAGGAATCTTTATGTACCCTGGAACAACTGATAAACCGGCCGGTAAGCTGCGCCTGCTTTACGAGTGCAATCCCTTTGCTTACATTATGGAAAAGGCGGGGGGCAGGGCAACCGACGGTAAAATGAGAATTCTCGATAAAATGCCGACCAAATTACACGAACGCACACCGTTTTTTGTCGGCAGTGTGAAGATGATGGATGAACTGGAAGAGTGCCTTGCGATAGATAATAAATAATCTCAAACCAATATTTCTTAATCATTCCACAGACCCTCAGAAAACCTATATTTGCGGATATTTAAAAAATATGAGATTAATTAATACCCTAAAAAACTTTGCAGTAACAGCATCTGCAGTTTTTATTGTTTCATGTACTGCTACTAAACCTGCTCCCGTAACTGTTATTGAAGAACCGGCCCCACCGCCGCCACCGGCAAAGCCTGAAGTTGTAACCGACATCGACAGTGCTTCCTATGCCATTGGTGTGCAGGTAGCTACTTTCTACAGAAACCAGGGGATGGATACTGTAAACTTTGATTTGATTAAGCAGGCTTACGAAGACGTGTATAATGATGCTCCTTTAGTACTTGATTTAGAAGTTGCCAATATGACTTTACAAGAGAAACTCGAAAAATTCATGAATGCCAAGCTGGATAAGGAAAAAGCTACCGGAAAAGCATTCTTAGATTCGCTGGCTCAACTGCCCAATGTCGTAAAGACACCCTCAGGCTTGATGTACCAGATTATCAAGAGAGGTGACGGAGCGATACCCAAAGAGACAGATAAAGTGAAGGTCAACTATATTGGTACGCTAATAGACGGTAAAGAGTTCGACAACTCTTACAAGCGCGGAGAGCCTCTGGAGTTCTCTGTCGGAGGCGTGATCAAAGGCTGGGTTGAAGCATTGCAATTGATGCCTGTCGGCAGTACCTGGAAACTGTATATACCATCTGAATTGGGTTATGGCGATCGTGGAGCAGGAGGAGCAATCCCCGGTGGTGCTACACTCGTCTTCACTGTGGAATTACTGGATATTGTGACCAAATAATTGAGGGAGCCATGTCTTTAAAATGGAAAACCCTGAAGTCTGAATACCTGACCAGATACCCTTACTTCACCAGCAGAAAGGATACCTGCGAGACACCTGACGGTAAGATCGTTCCTTCATACTATGTTGTTGAGCTGCCTACTTCGGTATGTGCTGTTTGTCTGACCGAAGAGAATGATGTATTGGTAGTCCGCCAGTACCGCCATCCGATCGAAGAGGTGTGCATCGAGCTGCCCGGTGGCTTTGTAGATGAAGGAGAAACGCCCGAGATCGCCATTGCTCGCGAACTTCAGGAAGAGACGGCTTACGAATTTTCGGAGATTATTCCTGTTGGAAAAATCGCTGCCAATCCCGGAGTATTAAATAATTATACTTACTTCTTCATTGCAAAAGGCGGCAGGCCGCACGGTCAGCAAAAGTTTGATGAGCACGAGTTTCTGAAGGTTGAAAAAATTTCAATGCAGGAGTTGAAACAGCTCTTCCTCGATAATAAAATTGTTCAGGCTCTCCACGCAAATTGTATTTTTTATGCGCTTCGGCATTTAGGTGAGTTGTGATAGTAAGGGACTCGCGCGAGTTTGCAACTCGTGCCGATTAAATCATTTAGGCGCAGATATGCAGCGCAAGACTTATGAGCAGCGTATCTGTGCTTTCCTGTTTTTCCGCGACCGCGGATATTTCCGTTTCACTGGTGCGAGTTTGCAACTCGTGCCGATTAAATCAACCGGATTGTATCCGGATTTTCTTTCACTTTTTAGATCATGAGCGAGCTTCTCGGTTACATTGAGCGGGTAGCACTTACTCTAAGTTTTCAGACCACCCCAACCCCTCCAAGGGAGGGGAATTTGGACTGTTTTCTTCCCCGCAGTGTCTCCGGTTTTAACCGTGGACGCTGCAGTTTTAAAACTAGCGTTACCATTTCCCGATTATTTGCCTGCTTCAGCAATTTCTTTCAGCAACCTCTTCGTCGCAGCTACATCCACCTCTCCCACAACATACACGCTTCCGCAGATAAGAATTAAGTCACCGGGTTTTGCAGATTTGCACGCAGCTTCGACAGCAGTTTGTACAGTCTTGTAGCTTTTACCTTTGAGTCCGTATTGTGAGGCTAAGGCTGCAAATTCTTTCGCAGGCATAGCGCGCGGTATTTTTGCGTTTGAGAAGAAATACTTTGCATCTTTAGGAAACAGCGGCAATACGGCTGCGTGGTCTTTATCCTTCACCATGCCGGTTACAATTAGTAGTTTATTGTAGTGCATGTATCGCAACTGTTCTATGATGGCGGTGATTCCCTCCCTGTTGTGGCCTACATCCAAAACCACTCTCGGTTTTTGGTGAATTGTCTGCCATCGGCCGGCGAATCCGGTGAGTTTGCAAACGGCGGTAAGTGCAGCGGTTGTTTTCTGATTGCTGAGTCTGAATTTTTTCTTCAGCACTTCAACACTTTGCAGAACGGTAAGAATATTTTTCAGTTGGTAGTGTCCGGGAAGGTCTGACACATATTTTAGCCACTTTTTCGTTGCAGCATGTTCCACCTCTATCAGAAGTTTGCCCTTTTGTATTTCTGAGTGCAGCACATGGAAGTTTTGGTCGGCGAAATAGATATCACTTGCGTTTTTCTTGGCGGTTTTCAGAAATACGTTCTTCGTCTCCTTGTGGGTTTCTCCAATCACTACAGGTATCCCCGGTTTGATAATGCCTGCTTTTTCTCCGGCGATTTTCTGCAAGGTATCGCCCAGCACATCTGTATGGTCCCAACCGATGTTAGTAATAACAGAGAGTTCAGGAGTTATGACATTGGTGCTATCCAATCTTCCGCCCAGTCCTGTTTCTATAATGGCTATATCCACTTTCTCTTCGGCGAAATAATCAAACGCCATCCCAACCGTCAGCTCAAAAAATGACGGATGCACTTGCTCTACTAAGTCCTTTGTCTTTTGTACATAGTTGATAACAAAACGTTTTGGTATCATTTTGCCGTTAATGCGGATACGCTCTCTGAAATCGTGCAGGTGTGGTGAAGTGTAAAGCCCTGTTTTATATCCGTGGTTCTGGAAAACTGCTGCCAGCATATTGGAAACAGAGCCCTTACCGTTTGTGCCTGCGATGTGGATTGATTTGAATTTCTTTTCCGGATGGCCGAGGAATTCGCAGACCAGCCGCGTGTTAGTCAGATCGATCTTCAATGCCTTTGCTCCGGTACGGCTGAATACGGGTAGTTTGTTGTAGAGGTAATCTATGGTTTCCTGAAAATTCAAGGCATTGAATTTATCGCCCAAAAGTATTGAATGCAAGGATGAATCCCATACAGATATTTCCAATGAGGAACCGGAAAGTTAGAAGCAATGCTTAGTCTTCTTCGATGCTGACGCCGCCCTCGAAGATTTCTGCAATCTTCTTAGCGTTGTAGATGTTTCTGTTGTACTTGTTACCCAGGACAATTATAGTCAGCGAGTCCTGAATATCCCGGATGAAGACAGTATTGTTGCCGTGCCACCAGCCGTTGTGGAAAATAATTTTTCGTCCGTTAGGATACACATTCATACGCCATCCGAGTCCGTAATTTTTGATGCCTCTTCGTTCGTTGCTGTACGGAGTATAAGCAGCTTCCAGCAACTCTTTATTTACCACCTTACCCGCTGTTAGTGCCTGATCCCACTTGAACATATCGCGCGGAGTGCTGTACACATTTTTGTCACCGTATCCTTTATCCAGCCATGTAGTGGCTTCAAGCCTTCCTCGCTGGTCGTATGAGGGTACTGCAGTAGCTGTGTCGCGATCGGGATTATAAACGAAGGTATCTTTCATCCCCAGGGGAAGGAAGATAGTCTTCCGCAGGTAGTCCTCATAACTCATTCCCGAAACTTCTTCAATAACTAATGCCAGCAAAGAGTAGTTGGTATTGCAATAATTGAACCTCTTGTCGGGGTTGTAATATTTATCGGGCTTAAATTCAATCATGTAGTTCAGGATGTCACGGTTCGTGCAGAATTTGCTTTGATCCCATTTCAGATTCTCCATGAAGTAGGCGTAGTTGGGCAGGCCGCTCCGGTGGTTTAATAATGTTTTTACCGTAACTCCCTCATATGGAAATCCCGGAAAGAATTTCTGAAGGCTGTCATCCAGATTGAGTTTCCCTTCCTGGACTAATTTTAAAACAGCCATAGCAGTGAATGTCTTTGAAACTGATGCCAGATGAATCGCAGAATGCTCAGTCAGGGTGTCCTTGGTTTTGAAATTGGCATACCCTTTATATGCTTCAAACAAGACCACACCGTTTTTGACAACCAGCATGGACCCGTTGAATCCGGACCGTACCAGCATTTTTTCGTAGAATGCCTGAATGCTGTCTTTGTAGGCTTTTAGAACTTCCGGAGGGAAAATATCCGATGATTGTTCAATACGGGCCTCCCTGTCTCCCCGGTCGGGTTTCATCTTTCCGGAGCCGGAACTGCATGAAAAAAAGATAACAACTATGAAAGAGAGCGGGATAAAAGTTTTCAAAAAGGACATTATAAATTATTCAACAGATTAGGATTTATATTTGCAATATTACATTACGTAGAACAGAATGGCTGAAAATAACCTAACTAGTTTTCCTAAAGAAAAAATAAATATCCTTTTTCTGGAAAACATCAACCGGGCTGCCGTTAAGAGATTCAAGGATGCCGGTTACGATTCCGTTACCCTTCTCCCTGCAAGTTTGCCCGCAGAAGAGTTAAAAAAACATCTCAAGAATGTCCACCTTCTCGGCATCAGATCTAAAACGCATCTGACGCGAGAATTATTGGAAGCAGCTCCTAAGTTGCAGGCGATCGGATGCTTCTGTATTGGGACCAATCAGGTAGACCTTGACACTGCAATGGAATTGGGGATTTCTGTGTTTAATGCGCCGTACTCCAACACCCGTTCGGTGGCAGAATTAGTTATTGCGAGCAGCATCATGCTCATCAGAAAAATTCCGGATAAGAATAAGGCACTGCATGAAGGTGTGTGGATGAAAGAATCAAAAGGAAGCCATGAAGTACGCGGAAAGACACTCGGCATTATCGGATACGGGAATATCGGCTCGCAGGTGAGCGTGCTTGCTGAAGGTATGGGGATGAAGGTGATCTTCTATGACATCGAAACCAAAATGCCGCTCGGCAATGCTGTTGCAAAGAAGACAATGCGTGAAGTGCTGAGTGAGGCTGATATCGTTACCTTACATGTACCGGGGCTGCCTTCTACAGTGAATCTGATCAATAAAAACAACCTGAAATACTTTAAGAAGGGAGCGGTGCTCATCAACTATGCTCGTGGAAATGTGGTTGACCTTCCCGCTTTGAAAAAAGAGCTGGAGGCAGGAAATATTTCAGGTGCAGCAATAGATGTGTTCCCTGAAGAGCCGGAGAAAAACGGACCGGACTTCTCAAGCATTATGTGTGGTATGCCTAATGTTATTCTTACTCCGCATGTGGGAGGAAGCACGGAAGAGGCTCAGGAAAACATTGGAGAGGATGTGTCAGGTAAATTGTTTAACTATTTGGAATCCGGTATCACAACCGGTTCACACACAGTTCCTGCACTTAATTTACCGGCGCATCCCAATACCCACAGGATTCTTCATATTCATAAGAATGTACCCGGTGTGCTTTCAGCAATCAACTCAGAATTGTCGAAGCATCATATCAATATTGCGGGGCAATACCTGAAAACTAATGAATCTATCGGCTACGTAGTGCTCGATGTGGAGAAGAGGATTTCCAAAGAAGCACTGCGCCTGCTCAGGGAAGTGCCCGGTACTATCAAGGTGCGCTTACTGTATTAAATAGCTGAAGAGCCGTTTGTATAAATTGTACGGGACAATAACTTCCGGAGTGTACATTTGTGCGCTTAAAAAAAATCCGTGAGTGGATGAAGTGAACAGAAACTTAAATGATTCAAGACGAATGAAAGTAATGAAATTTGGCGGTACGAGTGTTGGCCGCCCGGAAAGGATGAGAGACATTGCAGGTTTGATATCCAGAGAAGATGAGCCTAAGATTATTGTGTTGAGTGCATTGAGCGGAACTACCAATTCGTTGGTTGAGATCAGCGAGGCGCTTTCTGTGAGCGACCGTATGGGTGCGTCTGAAAAGATTGATGCGCTTTATAAACACTATCAGGCCTTCGTTAGCGATTTGTTTAAAACAGAAGAAGGATTAGCTGAAGGGAAGAAGATTGTAGAAGACCATTTTGAATTTCTGAATATCATTCTGAAGATTTCTTATTCAGAGTCTTTGAACAAAGATATTTTGGCACAGGGGGAACTGCTGAGTACCAAAATCATGAGTGCCTACCTTAAAGAGATCAAAGTGCCTCATGTGTGGATTCCCGCTCTCGATTTCATGACGATCGATTCATACGGAGAACCGCAACTCGGAAGCATTAAAGTAAAGCTGGCGCAGATACTGCGCGAGCATAAAGACACTAACCTCTTTATAACCCAGGGATTCATTTGCCGGAACTCGCGTGGAGAGGTGGATAACCTGAAGCGCGGCGGAAGCGATTATACTGCATCATTGGTAGCTGCTGCGACCGGTGCCTCGGTGTGTGAGATATGGACTGATATCGACGGTATGCACAACGGCGATCCGCGTATTGTTGAAGGAACAACTCCCGTGAGAAAATTGAGCTTTAACGAAGCAGCAGAGCTGGCTTATTTCGGCGCCAAGATTCTGCATCCTGCAAGCATCTGGCCTGCACAGCATTACAACTTCCCGGTAAGATTGCTCAACACGATGGAGCCGGATGCACCCGGAACAATTATTTCCAGCGAGGCAGATGAGGAAGGCGTGAAGGCAATTGCTGCGAAAGATAATATCGTTGCCGTAAAAATTAAAAGCTCCCGGATGCTGCTGGCACATGGTTTCCTGAGAAAGATTTTTGAAGTGTTCGAGAAATACACCACTTCAATTGATATGGTAACTACTTCCGAGGTTGCCGTTTCACTCACTATTGATGATGAATCGCGCCTGAAGCTGATTGTAAAAGAACTCGAAGCTTACGGTCAGATTACTACTGACCATAATCAGACAATCATCTGTGTTGTCGGAAATAAAGTGGCACTGGCACCGAACATACTGATCAAGACTTTCGACAGTCTGAACGATATACCTGTACGAATGGTAAGTTTTGGCGGAAGCCGCGACAATGTGTCTATCCTGGTGCCGCGCGAATACAAAGAGCAGGCACTGCAGCAATTGCATTCGGGATTGTTCGGGTAACTTATTCTGATAGATATTAATTCCGGATTCTTTATCGGATGATTTCGTAAGCAGGGTAGGGTCTCGGTCCGTAGAAGATGCGGACAGAGTCTCTTACAACTGTAGTGTCACTCAGCGGACGGTTAAATGATTCGAGAACCCAGTAGTTAACTGAATCTTTAACCATGAGTGATAGATTATCTCTGTTCACGAGTTTCAAATCTTCTATCCTTCTTTCTGCTGTTGAGCGTAAGCGATAAACCCCTACAATTATCTTAAAACCGCCTGTTGTTGACGGTGTAACTTGTGGAGTAACTTCGGTTGAGGGCAGGTTTTGCGTCTGAGTGCTATCGACCGGTTCAGTCGCTTGCTCTCTTTGTGATTCTGCCGGTTGAGCAATTGAATCCGCAGGAGCCGGTGCAGTTGCGGGAGGGGTAATCGCCGGAGCAGCTTCTGTTTCCGTTTGTGTAATTCCATCAGTTTTATCCTGGTCAAAATCGTATTTCCATAGTGCCCATGCAATGAGGCCGAGTATGATGACCAGAAACAGATAAAGCCAGATTCTGCCGGTTCTCCTTCTCGAAGGCCGCAAATCTGAGAACGAGTCGTCCTTATCAGGTTCAGCTTCTTCTATTTCAGGCACCTTTCGGTCGGTATCAACCATCTTAACCACATATTCGCCACCTTTAAATGTTAGCTCTCCCGAAGAAGCTTTCTCAAGGGTGCCTATGTTAGCCAGAATCATCGGTTTGCCGATATTCAGAAATTCTTTTCTCAATGAGAGGTAAGAATCGAGATCAGCTGATGCAAGCGGAGTGATTTTGCCTGTAGATTCTGAAATGTATGCAACCAGATCGGCATCCTCAGGAGTTTTGGGATCGAACTTGAAACTAATCGCATCAGAAGGAATGACGATTGGCTTAGAAGGGTCATCAGGTGCATGCACTGCATCTTTTAGTTTAAACACACCAATCTCATGAAGCCTCAGCTCTCCGTATTTAAGCAGATATTCTAATAAAAGCTGATCTATTTTCAATGCTATAGATTTTAATTCAAATCGAACTATTGTCTTTTAAAAACATGTTTGACTTTTCAGCTGATTCTTCGCTCTTCTCTGAAGTCTGAATTTTAATAAATAAACAGTGGTTCGGCAATCAATCTTTCGCTTTAAGTCTTTGGGGGACAGTTAGAGCGAGGTAACTTCACAATTCAATACAAACCTAAGATAAAGTTTTCGTATTAAAAACCTGTTAACCGGCTGAAATACAGAAAGAAATTTGTCAGAGGTCGTAATCTACATACCCTCTAACGTTTTTTCCCGCTTTTTATGATAAAATCCGGGAGAGCAGGTAAAAAATCCTTCTTTCCTGATGACATTGTGATAATGTAAAATGAATTGACCCGTAAAGCCGATTCTGTAATTATCTTTGCGCCATGCTGACTCAGGAAGAAAGAGACTTCGTTACCTTTTGGGAAGAGAATCGAGAAAAAGAAGGTTCTCTTAAAAAAATGATGATGTACGGAGCACCGTGGGGGCTTCTTTTTGCACTTCCCATCATGGTTGTATTGATTTTTCACGATTGGCATAAACGGGTAGGAAATATTTCAACAGGCCAGGTCATTGTTGTCGCTATTTGCGTAGCTGCCATCGCTTTCTTCTATGCTTATTTCAGACAGAAAGTAAAATGGGAGGAAAAAGAGCAATTGTATAAGGAATTAAAAATTAAGGAAAAGAAAACAGAAGAAAAGAAATAAACTGTTTTCTTTGCAGCAATTGTAAAATCCCGGCCCTAAAGATTAGTTATATGAAAAAAAATAGTTTGTTATTTTTTACGGCAGTTATAGTGCTGGCTGCCGGCTGTGCAAAGAGTTCATCTTCATCCTGTACACAACTGGATGTCAACATGACAGCTCCACAAAATGAAATTACTGCCCTGATGGATTCTCTGGTAAAATATAATATTACCGATGCCCTTCAGCATCCGAGTGGTGTATTTTATAGAATTATAGATCCCGGAACCGGAGGCATTGTTTCAAACCTTTGCACTAAGGTGACTTCTACCTACTGGGGAGGCTTCTTTGATGGAAGGAAGTTTGATGAATCTACCCGTGCGGTGACATTCACACTGGGACAGACCATTCTCGGCTGGCATAAAGCCATTCCACTGGTGAAAGAAGGTGGTGAAATCGAAATTTATATCCCCCCATCTTTGGGATACGGAGATGAAGACATCGAAGGCCCGGATGGAACCGTGGTTATTCCGAAAAATTCATATCTCGTATTCAAAGTTCAGGTAATTAAGTTCAGCTGATAGCAGCCGGATTTTTAATATTAGCTCCCGGATATAACCGTCCGGGAGCTTTTTTTGCCTTAATGTTTTTCTCCCCGGAGAATATTTATCGGTATTTATCGGGGTATGAACAGCCTTTTTTTGCTGTTAATAGTGAAACGGACCTATGATAAGTATCCAACCCTGCAAAAAAAGTGCTTTTTTTGCTTTATTTAATTCCGAAACTGCTTAAATTTGAATAGCTATATAGCATTTGCCGCCTGTATTATTGGCAAAAACTGCAAGGAGAAAAGAATTAATAATAAACTGGCTGCAATATTTGTAACATTTGTTTTCGTATAGAGATTGGTTGGTTTTTAGGTTTTTGATTTGCACCTTTTGAAAGTAAACGGTGATTTGTCTTGAGTGGCAGGTTATCGTTTACCGCTTGAATCAGTCTTTGTGGAGATTCTTTTTAAGAGGATTTGGACTGAGTTATTGAGTATGATATCAGCCTTTTGAAATAAAAGTATTTAAAAAAACAAACAAGAATTTCAAATGCAGAAAACTGACCGGCAGGATTACATCATTCATCAGGTGAATCTGCACAACAAAGTATTGCTCAACGATTTGAGCGAGCAACTGCATGTCTCCAACGATACCATCAGAAGAGATCTCCAGGAGCTTTCCGAATTAGGCAGGGTTATCAAAGTTCATGGCGGAGCTGTGTCTTTGTCATTCCACAGCGGACACCATTCGAGCCGTGATGTATATGCCTATACCCAGAAGAAAATAATCGCCCGCAAGGCTATCAGCCTCATCAAAGAAGGGATGTTTGTCCTTACTGGAGGCGGTACAACAGTTATTGAAATGGCCAGGGCTTTGCCCAACGATTTGAATGCAACCTTTATCTCAGGCAGTCTCCCCGCGTTGCTGGAGTATTCCAACCATCCGCTGATCAATGTGATTTCCATCGGAGATAAGGTTTCGAAGACTTCAAAAATCACGATTGGCTCTGAAGCTATCGCCAAGATTAAAGAATTGAAAGTGGATATATGCTTCATGGGTATCAACGCTATCAGTGTCGAGGAAGGTGTTTCAGACAACGATTGGGATATTGTTCAGGTAAAGAAAGCCATGATTGAAGCCTCCCGCCGATTGGTGTGCCTGTCGATTTCAGAGAAATTGAACTCACGTCAGCCGATTCCGATTTGTCCTCCCGAAAAAGTGGATACCCTGATTACGGAATTATCGCCGGATGATCCGCTTCTGAGGCCGTATGTGAAAGCGGGAATCAGAGTGCTGTAATTAGATTTATCGTAATAATTATTGTTGGAATCTTCCAAGGCTATTTGTAAAGCATTAGACTGTCAGTCGGACGACCTAATCGAATATGCGGAAGGCGAGAGTGAAACTGAGGTTGACGATCAGTCTTAAATCGCATTTCCAAAGAACAGGTAAGCCAGGAAGATAGCTGTGATAATACCAACCAGGTCAGCCAGCAGCATAGCCCCAATGGTGTAACGTGTATTCTTCACTGATACAGCGCCGTAATACACAGCTACAACGTAGAAGGTAGTGTCTGATGAGCCTTGTAATACAGAAGACAGGCTGCCTGCGAAGGAATCGCTTCCAAAGGTAGTCATAGTGTCCACCATCATACCCCGGGCTGCGCTCCCGCTCAATGGTTTGATTAAAGCTGTCGGAAGGCCGTCGACAAATCTTGTATCGGTACCCAGCCACTCAAAGAAGCTTCTCATACCATCAACAATGAACTCGAATGTTCCGCTTGTGCGCAGCAGACTGATGGCTACCAGCATACCAACGAGGTAAGGGATGATTTTTACTGCAATATCAAACCCGCCTTTCGCACCATCGATAAACGCACCGAAGACATCAATCTTCTTGTACACTCCCCCGAGAGCGATGATAAAGAAGATAAAGAGGATGAGTCCATTGCTGAGAATCCCCGAGAAAGTTTGAACACCTGTGAATGAGAGACTCTTCAGATACAGTACTAGCGCTGCAATCACGGCAGAGATACCCAGTACCCACATCAATATAACAGGTTGAAATACGTTGATTTTTTGTTTGAAAGAGACAATCATCATTGCTGCCATGGTAGCTGCGAATGTTGCAATCATACATGGGATGAAGATATCGGTCGGGTTGCTTGCATGCAACGATGCACGGATGGCGATAATACTCACCGGTATCAGCGTGAGTCCTGAGGCATGCAGGCACAAAAACATAACCATGGAGTTGCTGGCCGTATCTTTCTTTGGGTTGATTTCCTGCAGACTCTCCATCGCTTTGAGCCCGAATGGCGTTGCAGCATTATCCAGTCCTAAGAGATTGGCAGAGAAGTTCATTACCATATGACCCATGGCGGGGTGGTTCTTGGGCAGCTCGGGAAAGAGTCGAGAGAAAAACGGACCGATAATCTTCGATAATAACCGGATACCCCCTGCCTTTTCGGCAATGCTCATGAAGCCCATAAAAAGAGCCATGATGCCTATCAGGTTGATAGAAATGTCAACGGCAACTTTGGCAGTACCAACTACTCCGTCAGCCCTCTGTTTGTAATACTTAATATAAGTACCGTCTTCGGTAACAGCATATACTGTCGTTCCGTCCACATAATCCTTTCCCTCATTAAGCATGTTCATGGCTGCAGGGCTGATGGCGGCTGGGTCTATCACTCTGGTATTCGAGGTATCACCGGACTCGCCGACAACCATTCTGCTGAAGATATTGGAGTGTCCTTTAACAAAAATTGCCTGGAAAGACGCGGCAAGAATGGAAACGATGATAAAGGCGGACCAGATTTTGCTTAATGCCATGTGTTAGTTATGATGCAACTAAGATAAGTAAAAGTAACTTTTTAGAATTTCTTAATTTCTCTTTTGTTTCAGACGTTAAAAAATGTATTGGTTAACTTATCGTATTTTGTGAAAAATTAAGAAGAAGATATCACACCTTATATGGGCAAAAAGAAAGGGAAGAAAAAAGAAGTGAGGCGGGTACAGGGTGTCCTGGAAATTACCCGCTCGGGAATGGGATTCGTAACAGTAAAGGGCAAGAGTATAGATGTCCTGATCCGCCCGAATGATATTAACGAAGCGCTGGACGGTGATACCGTAGTCGCAGATATTAAAAATACCCGCGGCCAACGGCCTGAAGGGAAGATTACCGGGGTTGTGGAGCGTAAGCAGACAGAGTTCGTCGGCACTGTACAACTCAACACACATTTCGGATTCCTCGTTGTTTCAACAGACAAAGCGGTTCCTGATTTCTTCATCCGCGCAGAAAACCTCAACGGAGCAAAGAATGGCGACAAGGTGGTGGCCGAACTCCTCGGCTGGCGCAAAGGCGACAGAAAGCCTGAAGCGAAGGTTCTGTACCGGCTCGATGCGAAGAATGAGGTGGATATGGCGATGAAGGAAATCATTATCCAAAACGGGTTCTCAATCAATTTTCCGAAAGAAGTACTGGATGAAAGTCTGCACCTGAAAGCAGAGGTGACAGAGCAGGAGCTGAAACAGCGCAGAGATTTCAGGGATGTACTTACAGTGACCATCGATCCCGCTGATGCGAAAGACTTTGATGACGCCATCTCATTCAGAAAACTCGAGACCGGTAATTTTGAGATAGGTGTTCATATTGCAGATGTCAGCCATTTTGTTCGGCCGGGTTCTGCTCTCGACGATGAAGCGTATAAAAGAGCCTGCAGTGTGTATCTGCCCGACAGAGTGGTGCCCATGCTGCCGGAGAAGATTTCAAACGAGCTCTGTTCTCTGAGGCCTGATGAAGAAAAGTTTACTTTCTCGGCAGTATTTACAATTACACCTAAAGGTAAGGTTACCGATTCCTGGCTGGGGCCAACCATCATTCGCAGCAACAGGCGGTTTGCCTATGAAGAAGTACAGGCAATCATAGAATCAGGTAAGGGGGAGTTAAGTGAAGAATTGGTGCAACTCAATAAGATAGCCCGCATCCTTAGAGAGCAGCGCTTTGCGAAAGGAGCCATCAACTTCACGAGTATAGAAGTTAGGTTCCTGCTCGATGCCGAAGGCCGTCCCCGCGGAGTAATTCTGAAAGAGAGTAAAGAATCTCATCAGTTGATTGAAGAGTTCATGCTGCTGGCCAACAGAACTGTTGCCAACTACGTGCATAAAATTAAGAAACATAACGAAACAATTCCTTTTCCGTACCGGATTCACGACGTGCCCGATCAGGATAAACTGAAGCCATTCGCAGTGTTTGCCGGTAAGTTTGGGTATAAGTTCGATATCACCACTCCTAAAGCAGTTGCAAGCTCCTTCAATGCGATGATTCAGAATGTAGATGGAAAACCTGAGCAGCAAATACTGGAACAACTGGGAATTCGTACGATGGCGAAAGCTGAATACAGCACTGATAACATCGGCCACTACGGGCTTGGATTCGACAACTATTGTCACTTCACTTCGCCCATCCGTCGTTACCCCGATGTGATGGTACACAGAATTTTGCGCAAGGTATTGACAGGTGAGTTTCCCGTGGATAAGAGTATGGAGAAGAAGTGTGATCACAGCAGCGAGCGTGAGCGCGCAGCCATGGAAGCAGAACGTGCAGCGAACAAGTTTGAACAGGTACTGTATATGCAGGATAAGGTGGGAGAGGAGATGGACGGAATCGTCAGCGGCGTATCCTCATTCGGTTTTTGGGTAGAAACAATTGAAGGAAAATGTGAGGGGATGGTGAATGTGAGAGATCTTTCTGATTACGACGATTTCAGACACGATGAGGCAGAATACAGCCTGGTAGGATTGCGTACCGGTAAACGATTCAGAATGGGAGACCCCGTTCGCGTGAAGCTGGTGGCTGCCAACATTGAAAAACGGCAACTGGATTTTGAATGGATTCCTCACAGGAAGAAAAATCAAGACACTACGAAAGGAAAGAATAAAAAGCGCAAATCATGAGTCATCCGGTAAGGGAGTTTGAAGAGTTAGCGGCATCTTTTGAGGAAAGATTTCAGAAGGACAGGCACCCGGCAGAGCCCGAACAGTTGTACAAGGCGGCACAGCACCTGCTGCTGTTGAAAGGTAAGAGAGTGCGTCCTGTTCTTTGTCTGATGGCTACCGAGTTATTTACACCGGTATCTGATGATACCTATAATGCCGCAGCTGCAATAGAAGTATTTCACAATTTTACACTAGTGCACGACGACATCATGGATCGTGCGCCAATCCGCAGGGGAGAGCCGACGGTTCACGAAGTGTATGGTTCATCGACAGCCATTCTCGCCGGAGATGTTATGTTAGTGCAGGCTTATGAGTATCTCGCGAAAATCAATAAAAATATCCTGCCCAGGGTAATGGGTATCTTTAATGATGTTGCATTGAAAGTTTGCGAAGGCCAGCAATACGATATGGAGTTTGAATCTCGAGAGGATGTAACGCTGGAAGAATATGTAAAGATGATCGAGCTGAAGACTTCTGTGCTACTGGCAGCAGCTCTGAGGATAGGCAGTGTGCTGGGCGGTGCAGGCCCGCATAATCAGGACATCCTGTATTCCTTCGGAAGAAATATGGGTATTGCCTTTCAGATTCAGGACGATTATCTCGATGCCTTCGGAGACCAGAGAAAATTCGGAAAGAAGCAAGGCGGCGATATCGTGGTCAATAAGAAAACCTTCCTGCACATCAGGGCACTGAGTGTTTTGGAAGGTGATCAGAAAGCTGAATATTTGAGGCTGATGGCAGAAGAGGGAGAACAGAAGATCAACCCGGTCATTGCGCTTTATAAGGAGTCTGGTGTAGATCAATGGGCGAAAGACCTTAAAGAAAAATACTTTAATGCTGCTATGGCAAATCTTGAAGAAGTAGCTGTAGTCAGCGCACGGAAGAAGCCGTTAAAGCATTTGGCAGAATTTCTTTTGGAAAGGCAAATGTGATTTTGGCTGGCTGCATTATACAATAACTCGGATTTTTAATACTTCAAAATAGTATAAGATGAAACTTTTAACCGGGGTATTCCTCTCGGGAATCATTCTTTTTAATGTTAATAATATTTACGCACAGCCGCAAACCGAGACTGCCGTGATTGCCTACTTTGCAGGTAGCCCTGCCACACTCGATAAATATGATCTGAATCAGCTTACGCACATTATCTTCAGTTTCGGACACCTGAAGGGGAATAAATTACACATCTCCAATGCACGCGACACACTTACCATCCAAAAGATGGTGGCATGGAAAGCTAAGAATCCCAAACTGAAAGTCCTGCTCAGCCTCGGAGGATGGGGCGGATGCGCACCTTGCTCTGAAGTATTCTCAACGAAAGAGGGTCGGAGCGATTTTGCAAAATCAGTGAAGGAGTTGCTCGATTACTTCCGGGCCGACGGTATCGATCTCGATTGGGAGTACCCGGCCATTTCAGGCTATCCCGGCCACAGGTTTGTGCCCGAGGATAAAGATAACTTTACCTATTTAGTACAGGAACTCCGGAAGGTGCTCGGCAATAAGGCGCTCATCACCTTCGCTGCAGGGGGATTTCAGAAATTCCTCGATGAGTCAGCCGACTGGAAACCGGTGATGGATGTCGTTGACTTCGTCAACATCATGAGCTACGATTTAGTGAATGGCTATTCAAAAGTTACAGGCCATCATACTCCGCTGTTCTCTTCCAATCCTGAAATGGAGAGTACCGACAGGGCTGTAACCTACCTCGAGAAAATCGGAATCCCTTCTAACAAGTTAGTCATCGGTGCTGCATTTTATGCCCGCGTATGGAAGAATGTTCCTGATATCAATCATGGTCTTTACCAGTCAGGAGATTTCCTCCGCACATACAGGTTTGCAGAAGTGGATTCTATGGTTACCAATAAAACGGGATTCACCAAGTTCTGGGATGATGCAACAAAGGCACCTTATGCCTATAATCCCTCAGAACAGATATTCATGACTTTCGACGATATGCAGTCTGTACGTCTGAAGACCGAATATGCAATCCGCAAAGGATTGAGAGGAATCATGTTCTGGCAATTGGCAGACGACAGTCCCGCCGGCGGTTTATTATCGGAGATTTACCGCACGAAAAACATGAATACGCTTAAGAAAAACTGATAAACTTTTCTTAACTTTTTACCCAGTTATACTGAATATTCAGTTGAATATCGGGGTGCAAACTTTTAGCTACCGGGCAATTATTACCGATATTCATAAGAATTTCACGGGTCTTTTCATCCTTCTGTTCAGGTAGATTTACGACTACATCTATCGCTGCTACTCTTCTGGGATTAGAAGCCATATGCTTGGTTACTTCTGCTGTAGCGCCGTCTATACTTATATCTTCCATCGAGGCGATTTTAATGCCCATAGTAGTGAGCATACAGGTAGCCAATGCCATGCTGAGGGTATCGGTAGGAGAGAAGCGCTCTCCTTTGCCGTGGTTATCGGTGGGAGCATCCGTTTCGATCATGGTGCCGCTTTGAACGTGTTTTGCTGTACACCTCAGATTTCCGGTGTATTCAATCAGTGCTGTCATTACTTAATTTTTGTAAATTTACAGAACGAATTTTTAAAACCTTCAAATGCGAATATTCTTTTCTATTATACTGATTCTCACACTTCCTGTGGTTACGCTGGCACAGAAGAGCAGGTCTGAAAAACGGGAGTTGAAACGCGAAAAAATTAATGCAATCATACGCCAGGAAGAAGAGGGAGTGATTACTTATACAAAGAGCTTTCTGTTTGGGGCGAAACTTACCACAGACGGTTACGGCGGTTTCTTCGAATGGGGTAAAGCAACTTCTATTGACAGGGCACTGCTTTTCCAGGTGGAACTGACAGAGCGCAAAGATCCGCGCGAAGAAAAACTTAGCAGCAGATATCCTTATTCCACTCCGTTGATTTACGGAAAAATTAATTACGTATACCCTTTAAAGTTAGGTGTACAGCAACAGTTTCTTTTTGGAAACAAACTCAACAAGAACGGCGTATCGGTATCGGGTAATATCGGTGGTGGTGCCTCTCTGGCATTATTGCGTCCCTACTTTGTACAGGTAGAGCGCGATTTTGATATCGAGTATATCAAATATACTGAGGAAAACAGGTACGATTTCTTATACAAGCCCATTGGCGGGCCTTCCTTCAGTAGCGGATGGGGTGAAATAAAGATCACCCCCGGAGCTTACGTGAAAGCTGCAGCACGTTTCGACTATGGAAGATTTAATGAAATCATCTCTGCGCTGGAAGTTGGTCTAGCAGCAGACTATTACACTAAAGGCATTCCACAGATGGTGGATGCCAAACAGAAGTCATTTTTCTTCCAGGGTTACGTGTCCATCCTGTTTGGAAAGAGAAAATAATGAAACCACTTTTCCTTATTGCCTTTCTGATGTTTGCCGGCCATGTAATGAGCCAGACAAACTGGGTGCAGATTGACAATCAATACGGAGGGTTGCCTGCTTCATTCCACGTATATAAATCTACGGACAAGATAGACGGAAAGCCCAACGTGATGTACTACGCCATTGCCGATCTTAATGATCCCAGGCTGAAATTTTCTTCTGACACGTCTAAAGGCAGGCGGTTGACACCTGCTCAATACTATGAGAAGAATCCGGATGCGGTGCTGATTGTAAATGCCTGTTTCTTTTCATTTGCCACCAACGAAAATCTGAATCTGGTCGTGAAAGATGGCGAAGTTGTGAGCCGCGACCCGGGCAGGCTGGAAGCCAAAGGAGCCGACAGCGGAAAGTATATCTATCCCTTTATCGGAACATTCGGAATTACCCGTTCCGGAAAGCCTGATATTGCGTGGGTTTCTACTGCTACGGGATCACGAAAAGTTTTTGCCAGTCAGACTCCTGTCAACTATATCCTCACCCCGGAAAAAGAACTGAAAAGGCGTTTTCTTCTAAAAAAGGAAGGACGTCATTTCTCACGCTGGAAAGTGCAGACGGCCCTCGGGGGCGGACCGGTATTAGTGCAGAACGGTGAAGTGAAAGTAACCAATAACGAGGAGCGCAAATTCACCGGCAAAGCGATTGCCGACCGTCACCCGCGCACTGCCGTTGGTTACACGAAAGATAATAAGGTAATTGTCTTCGTCTGCGAAGGCCGATCCGAAACTGCCGCCGGACTCACCCTCACCGAAGTCGCCAACTTCATGAAAGAACTCGGCTGTGTAGAAGCCCTCAACTGGGATGGCGGTGGCAGTACCTGTATGTTGATAAACGGAAAAGAAGTCAATACCCCGTCTTCAAATGGCATTCAGCGCCCGGTGCCTTCTGTATTTGTGATAGGGAGGAAGTAATCACTGATTATTTATATGGACTCGATAGACCCTTGATCGTCCCGGTCAGGGAAGAACTTGCCGTATCCTTGACCAGGGATGGTCAAGGTACTTTCGACCTTCTTAAGTGGGATCACTTCATCAAAACTCCGTAGGAGTTCTCCGTTTGTAACTTAACATCTTACGAATATTCACTCCATAGGAGTGATTTGTTGTTAAAACATTAGCGGCGCAGATACGCTTGCACACAAACCACCTATGCTGCATATCCACGCCTGTGGAGACAATTGAAGGAAAGAATCCAATGCTGGTTTTAAATGCAGTAAGATGTAAAATTCTAAGCAGAGTATTCGCTGTAATTAACGGGCAAACACCTTATGTAGATACTCATAAATTTGCTGCTTAATTCTTTTGGTTTTTATCATAGAATGCGCCAGTAAGGGGGCATTCATTATAAATCTTCCCCGTCGGATTGGTTAAGTTTGTTTTCGTAGAAAAGTGTGATATAATATTTACCGAGCATTTGATTAATCATAAACCAAACAGGTTTGTCAAAGCTTTTAAGGCTTTCTTTATAGATATCAGTAATTAGACTGGTTAGTTTTTCTCTTTCTACATCAGTTAAAGTTTCTTTCGATAAAAGGACTTCTCGTTCTCTGGATAAAGAATCGTACGCTTTCGTTTTTTGAAAAAATATGGCTTCGTATCGCTTGTCATTGACAATTATTTCGTAGGAGATCTTCTCGTCTTCTGATATTGTGTATTTTGATATTATATCATCTGAAGTGGGTAGATAATTTTTGCTGTTCTGAAATTGTCTTAATAAGTTATTGAACCTTATTCTTATGTTTCCCTCACTTGTGCCATTGGCGTCTGTAACCATGATGCGCCAAACTTTATTGTTGTTTGTGCCAATCATTACGTTAACCTCTTGACCATTAAATTCCCCATTCAGCGCGTCTTTGATATTCTGATTAACAGTAAAGCCCTTGGCCTTCAATTGTTGTATCATCTGGGGTTTGTAACCATCTACAGGGATTCCAAGAAACTGAGTCACATCCTTTTGAGCATAAAGAGGAGATGATGTAATTGAAATGAAGAAAACCAATATTAAGTTTCTAAAAAAGATAGCCATGGGTTGTATGTTATTTTAAAGTTTTAGATTGTTGTATGGTGCTCGTTCTAATCGTTCTGGTACAAATGGGAATATTCACGTTTCTCGCGTCAAAATTTACTGGTTGATTGTATTTCTTCGTTAGAGCGCGCGTCGCGAAGAAATACCTGAGAGGTGGTATTCAAACATACGATTTTCAATATTCAACCCGGCCGGCTACCCCAAACGACCAAAAACTTTTGGTTTCACTCAATAAATTGCCCCTCTGGTAACGGTTATACTCATTACTTTAGTATTCTATACTTTTTCCTGTGGAGCTAACGCAGCTTGATTCTTTTGGCTCTTAAAACAGAATGAATCTGCGGAGAAGAATCTTTTGCCTGCTCTCGATAGTACCCTGACCATCCTGGTCAGGGATGATCTTTCTGTAGCCTTGACCAGGATGGTCAAGGTACTTTGGCTGTCTTATTCTTGAAGATTAAATCTTGGTTATCCTCTACTTCCCCCCATACACCACCTCTCCATTCACAATTGTCTTCACCACTTTCGTATTCAACACTTCCTCCTTTGGAGTTTTCATCAGGTCTTTGTCCAAGATGATGATATCCGCATACTTACCTTTTTCGATGCTTCCTTTTTCATCTTCCTGGAAAGCAGCTTTGGCAGCCCAGATTGTCATACCGCGGATGGTCTCTTCGCGTGAGAGGGCATTCTGAGGTTCAAAGCCACCATCGGGATAGCCTTTAGCATCCTGACGGAAAACAGCGGCGAAGAAAGTCTTGAAAGGAGAGATATCTTCTACCGGGAAGTCAGTGCCCAGTGCCAGCCATCCGTTTTGCTGCAGCAGGTCTTTGTAGGCATAGGCATATTGAGTTCTTTCGGGCCCTAAGCGGTCAACTGCCCAGTACATATCCGATGTGGCATGTGTGGGTTGTACAGAGGGTATGATATTATTGTCGCCGAAATAATGGAAATCATCTTTGTTGATCACCTGTGCGTGTTCTATTCTCCAGCGCAGATCGTTCTTTCCGTTGAGGTATTTGGCGTAGGTGGTGAGCATGGTGCGGTTGCCGGAGTCGCCGATGGCGTGGGTGCACATCTGCATACCGTTTTCGTAGATGGCTTTGGCAACGGAGTCGAAGTGGCTGGGCGGACTTAGTAAAAATCCTCTCCATCCCGGCTGGTCTGAGTAAGGTTCTAACAGGCAGGCACCGCGGCTGCCGAGAGCACCGTCGGCAAATACTTTAAATCCGCGCACGCTGAGTCTTTCCGTCTTTACCTTACCGTTAGTAAACAGCCACTCCATATTGCTTGGATTATCGCTCAGGAGGGCGTGGAACTTCATTTTCAATTGTCCGGCTTTTTGCAGGGAGTCAATTAGCAGCGCATCTTTATATGAAATACCGCATTCGTGAATCTGGGTAAGGCCCTGAGCAAAACAGTTGCGCTCGGCATTTTCCAGAGCTTTGACAGTGCTTTCTAACGAACGGTTAGGTATTGCACGTCCGACTAACGAAATGGCATTATCGATCAAGATACCGGTGAACTTTCCGTTGGTCATCTCAACTACACCGCCGTCCACTTTTGCGCCGGGTTGTACGCCTGCCAGTTCGAAGGCTTTCCGGTTGCCGATAGCAGCATGTCCGTCAATACGGGTGAGCAACACTGGCCTGTCGGGAAAAGCTGCATTCAGTAAATCGTTGGTAGGGAATTTTTTCACCGGCCAGTCGTTCTGATCCCATCCGCGGCCGGTAATCCATTCGGCATCGGAGTTTTTGGCAAATTCTTTAACGCGCTCTACCGCTTCTTCCCAGCTTTCGGTACCTGTTAAATCAACATTTTCCAGCGAGGCTCCGTAGCCCATGAAGTGGGCGTGTGCATCAATAAAACCCGGTAATACGGCATTGCCACCTGCATCTATCGTTTCAGCGGTGGAATATTTTTTTCCGAGATCGGCAGTAGTGCCTACTTCTACGATTTTTCCTTTGTCGATGGCAACGGCTTCTGCTACCGAGAAATCGTTATCAACGGTATAGACCGTTCCGTTTACAATTAATAAGTCGATATTGGTTTTGGTAGTACAGGAAGCAGCGAAGAAAAGTGCCCCCAGAATCAGATAGTATTTCATAATTGAATGATGATGTTTTTGGATGCCCGAAAATTACATTTTTTTACAGTGAGAGTGGTAAAAAATAGGATGGGAGGCTTTATGCAAACAGACAGCTGACTTGACCGGTTAGAGAATTCTTTTTAACTTACGGTTCTCTAACATCCGGACGATGAATTCCTTGCGCTTCTTCTTGCTGACGAGTGTTTTTTGTGTTTATAGTGGGGTTGCCGCTTCGCAGGTGGTATATGTATCGGAGTATCAGTCGGATGCTGATGTGAAGGTGTATAAGACGAAGTGGAAGTCGGAAGCCGACCTGATTGTCTATGTCACCAAATGGAAATCAGAGGCAGGAGAGAATAAAGGAGTCTGGTATTTTACTGACTGGAAATCGAATGCCGACCGCAAGATATATTTTACAAAATGGCAAAGTGAGGCTGACCTGAAAATCTACATCACGAAGTATAAAAGTGAAGCCGGATGGCAGCAACGGTCTAAAATTTATCTGATGGAAAAGGACAATTAGCAAGCTTGATGCAGGTTTGAATTTTCCCGACAAAATTTATCAACACATCTGCATAAAGAAGGCTTTTTGTTGCCTTTTTCTTAACCTCATTTTTCCGATATTTGATGTCCGCCCTAAAAATCAGCTTACTACATGAAATTCTCGCACCTGCATGTTCATACTCAGTATTCGCTGCTGGATGGAGCTGCTCCGATTAATAAGCTTTTCGACAAAGCTATTGCCGACGGTATGCCTGCTCTGGCGATAAGCGATCACGGGAACATGTTTGGTGTGTTTGAGTTTGTAAAACAGGCGCACCAGCGAAAAAATCCGGACGGATCGCTCAAGGTAAAGCCGATTGTAGGGTGTGAGTTTTATATTACTGAAAACCGTCACAAGAAACAGTTCACTAAAGGTTCGCGCGACCCGCGGCATCATCAGATTCTGCTGGCAAAGAATGAAACGGGATATAAAAACCTGATCAAGCTGACTTCCCTCGGTTACATCGAGGGCTTGTATTCCAAATATCCCCGTATTGATAAAGAACTGATTAATAAGTACCACGAAGGACTGATTGCCACTACCTGCTGTATCGGTGCTACCATCCCTCAACTGATTTTGAACAAAGGAGAAGAAGAAGCCGAGAATGAATTCAAATGGTGGCTGAATATTTTCCAGGATGATTTTTATGTGGAGATTCAACGCCATGGCATGGAAGAGCAGGACAGGGTAAACGAGGTGTTGCTGAAGTTTGCGAAGAAGTACAATGTAAAGGTGATTGCCACCAACGACTCGCACTATGTGAACGAAGAGGACGCCAATGCACACGACATCCTGTTGTGTATTAATACAGGCTCGTTACAGTCTGATGAAAAGATGACGTCCATTGACGATGACGTAACAGGAAGGAATAAACGTTTTGCATTCCCCAATAACGAGTTTTATCTGAAGAAGACAGATGAAATGATCAAGGTGTTTCATGACATCCCCCAGGCCATTGACAACACCAATGAGATTGTGGATAAAGTAGAAACACTCAATCTGTTCAAAAGTGTACTGCTTCCCAATTTTCCGTTGCCGAAGGGATATACTTCTCAGATGGAATACCTTGCAGATCTTACCTGGAAGGGAGCCTACAAACGCTATAAAGAGGTTACTCCCGAAATTGAAGCACGCATCAAGTCTGAGTTGGATACGATTGAATTCATGGGGTTCGCAGGTTACTTTCTGATCGTGAGCGATTTTGTAAATGCCGGACGCAATATGGGGGTGTTTATCGGGCCGGGCAGGGGTTCTGCAGCCGGTTCTGCAGTTGCTTATTGCATTGGTATCACGAACGTCGACCCGATTAAGTATGACCTGATTTTTGAAAGGTTCCTGAACAGGGGCCGTAAGTCGATGCCGGATATAGATACGGATTTTGATGATGAAGCCCGTCAAAAGGTGCTCGACTATGTGGTGGATAAGTATGGAAAGAACCAGGTGGCACAGATTATTACCTACGGTACGATGGCTGCACGTAGCAGTATCAAAGATGTGGCACGGGTGCTCGACCTGCCGTTGCCTGAGAGTAATGCATTGTCTAAACTCGTTCCCGAAAAACCGGGTACGACCTTAAAGAAAGTACTGCATGCACCGGAGACAGGCCCAAAATCATTGGCTGAAGAGTTCTCGACTGATGAAATAGGTAATATTAAAATCCTCAGGGAAATCTATCAGGGAAAAGATCTGAAAGCTGAAGTATTACACGAAGCAGAGATTCTCGAAGGTTCTATCCGGAACACCGGCGTGCATGCCTCGGCGGTGATTATTGCCCCTGCAGATTTGATGACGCTGATTCCGGTGGCGACGTCAAAAGAATCAGATTTGTGGCTGACGCAGATTGAAGGGAATGACATAGAGAGTGCCGGGGTTATTAAAATGGACTTTCTCGGATTGCGTACGCTGAGTATTCTCAAAACAGCATTGAGGCTGATTAAGCAGAATTATGGGGTTGATATCGACCTGGATAAATTGCCACTGGACGATGAAGTGACCTACCAGTTGTTCCAGCGCGGAGAAACGACAGGTATCTTCCAGTTTGAAAGTCCGGGAATGAGAAAGCACCTCAAGGAACTCAGGCCCGACAAATTTGAAGACCTGATAGCGATGAACGCTTTGTATCGTCCGGGCCCTATGCAGTACATCCCGAATTATATCGACAGAAAGCACGGAAGGGAGGATATCGTTTATGATCTTCCCGAAATGGAGGAGTTCCTGAAAGAAACATACGGGGTTACCGTCTATCAGGAGCAGGTGATGTTGCTGAGTCAGAAACTGGGCGGCTTTAACCTGACGGATGCCGACGAACTCCGCAAGGCGATGGGTAAGAAGAAGCGCGAGATTCTGGATAAAATGAAGGTGCAGTTCCTTAGCGGAGGAAAGGAGAGGGGGCACCCTGAAAAGATACTCGACAAGATTTGGAGCGACTGGGAAGCCTTTGCACAATATGCTTTCAATAAGTCGCACTCGACCTGCTACGCCTATCTTGCATTCCAGACGGGCTATCTTAAAGCGCATTACCCGAGCGAGTACATGGCTGCCTTGCTGAACCATGCAGGAAATATCGACAAGATCACTTTCTTTATGGACGAGTGTCAGGCAATGAACATCAAGGTGCTTGGACCGGATATCAATGAATCAGAAAAAGGGTTCTCCGTCAACAAGAAGGGAGAAATACGTATAGGCTTGAGCGGTATCAAGGGAGTAGGTGATGCTGCGATTGAAAATATTATTGCCGAAAGAGCTTTAGGGGGAGAATATACTTCTATCTTCGACTTGGTACAGCGTGTGAACCAGCGCGCAGTTAATAAGAAATCACTGGAATCACTGGTGGTAGCCGGAACATTCGATAGTTTTGGCGACATGCACAGAGCGGCATTCTTCCATACCGAACCGGGAGATAATATGAATACGCTGGAGAAGATTATCCGCTACGGTAATGAGTATCAGTTACAATCCAAACAAAGCAGTGCGACCTTGTTCGGCGAAATGCATATGGATACGTTGCTGCCGCCCGTTATCCCCGAATGTGAGCCCTGGTCGCTGATTGAAAAACTGGAAAAGGAAAAGGAGGTTGTCGGCTTGTTCCTGAGCGGCCACCCGTTGGATAATTTTAAGTTTGAGATCAATCACTATGATATTTTGCCGATTAAGGATGTTCTGGATTATAAAGAACAACTGGCGCTAGGTAAAGGTGAACCCCAATCCGTTCGTTTTTCTGGAATGGTGAGTAAAGCACTCCACCGCACCTCTAAGAAAGGTACCAAATACGGCACGTTTATAATAGAAGATTTTGACAGCAGTATCGAATTTTCACTTTTTACCGAGGATTATCTGCGATACAGTCCTATTCTGGAACCCGGTACGCTGGTGTTCATCAAAGCTACATTCCGAAAACGTTACGACAGGGATGAATATAACTTGCAGGTACAGGAAATTATCCTGATGGATTCGCTGATGAAAAAGCATACTAAAGCTGTTGAAATGATGGTTGTGGCAAGTGATCTGACCAACGATATGGTTGAATTCTTTATCAGGAACTTTAAGGAAAATCCCGGTGCAGTACCTTTCTCTTTTGATGTTTTTGACGATTCGGATACCGGTCACAAGGTTTCATTAGTGAGTGAAGGGATGGGAATAACCATGAACCCACAACTCTCTGAATTTCTCGCGGGTCATAAAGAAATAATGGTAAAAGTGCAATCTAACTGATACTACTTTTTTCTGCCCAACAGCCTTTTTATCGGAGAAAGAATCCCTCCTTTTTCAGAGAAATACTTTTCATTCATTTGTTCAAGTGTATCCACTAACTCACCTTTCTTTGGATCAGGCCACATATTCATCCGAAGTGTAGATCGCTTGTCGAGATAGAATTCCATTTCTTCACGCAACGCCGGATCGATAGCGACGGCATCTTCAAAGTACGATTGCTCCCGCTCTTCCATGGCGCCTTCCACGTATCGCGCAATATTTTTTATGGTGTACTTCATTCTTCTTTCAATAATTCTGCAGTGTTGATTAACGATGCCATACACTCTGCTCTTTTCCCACGCATGTAATCGGGCATGATCTTCCAATTCTTCGCCAGAGCATCCAAATCTCCGGCAGAAAATGTAGTTTCAATCAGTTCCTTGCATCTCGGTGTGAAGGTGGAGAGTATCGACTTGTATCTTTCGGAGTCTTTGATTTTCTCTTCGATGTAAGCGACCGTCTTTTTGATATCCTCATTTACTCCTGCAAACAATTTTTCTTTTTCTTCCTTGCTCTTGATCCATTTTCTCTGACAGAGCAGTAGCAATACTGGTTCTAACGGACAAGTGAGTTCCAGATTCTTATACTTCGTAAGAAGAAATAATTCGGTGAGGGTCTCTTTAAAAATGGCTGCTGCTTCAGCGACAGTTCCCCGGTTTTTAATAATAAAGGATTTCACCTTTCCTGAAAACCTGCTGTAAATTTCTTCGATTCCCGTTCTGTCATTTACCAATAGGGCGTAAACGTAGTACTGATCGTCGTGTAAGTTAGTAGTATCCACAACCAAAACTTTTGCAATTCTATCCGGTGAAAGCAAAGTTACTGATCTTGACGGCGATGCCTGTTTCCGGATAACTGTTTAATTGGCTAATTTTAGGGTCATAGATTATCTGATGAAAAAAGAAACACCTGTTTTTACTGCCGCCGCGTGGACGTATGACACTAATATTTACGAGGTCAATCTGAGGCAATACACACCCGAGGGGACATTCAAGGCCTTTGCTGCACACCTTCCCCGTCTGAAAGATATGGGCGTTGAAGTTTTGTGGTTTATGCCCATTCACCCGATTGGTTTTAAAGACCGGCATGGTGCATTGGGCAGTTATTATTCCATCCGCGATTATACTGATACGAATCCTGAGTTTGGAACAGTGGCCGACTTTAAAGAATTAGTTGCCGGAGCACACAAACTAGGCCTTAAAGTGATTATTGATGTTGTGGCCAACCACAGTTCTAACGATCATCCGTGGATTCAATCGAATCCTGAGTTTTATGTTTACAATGACGACGGCAGCTTGTTGCATCCCCATGGCTGGGATGATGTGTCGCAATTGAATTATGATGAGAAAGGCGTTTGGGAAGCCATGATCGGGGCGATGCAGTTCTGGATTACGGAGTGTGATGTAGATGGCTTCAGGTGCGATATGGCGCATCTGGTAAGATTAGACTTCTGGATAGAGGCAAGGAAGCGCCTGGATACTGTTAAAGAAAATCTCTTCTGGCTGGCTGAGTGTGAAGAACCCGGTTATCACAAGGTATTTGATGCTACCTACACCTGGAAATGGATGCATGGCTCTCACGATTTCTACCAAAGGAGAATCAATCTGATTCAATTGCTTGAGATTCTCTATAGTTCTGATGTCGAGTTCCCGAAGACAGCTTTCAGGTTGTATTTCACATCCAACCATGATGAGAATAGCTGGAATGGTACGGAATATGAGAAGTACGGAGATGCAGCGCGATTGTTTGCCGTGTTCTCATGCTTGTGGAATGGTATTCCGCTTGTCTATACCGGGCAGGAGATGCCCAATTGGAAACGTTTGAAATTCTTCGATAAGGATTATATAGGGTGGACGGGTAAATATGAACTGCACGATTTCTACAAGACCCTGCTTGAGCTAAGAAAGCAGCATCCGTCCTTAAGAGCTGGTGATGTGAATGTCAGCACATCTATTGTGTCTTCACTGGAAGATACGGGAGTGTTCTCCTTTTTGAGAAAGAGTGATGATGATTCCGTTCTGGTTATTCTGAATTGTACTTCCGAAGGCAGCCATTTCAGGATTAATGGTGTTGTAGGAACGTATAAAAATGTCTTCGACGGATCGGTAATCCACTTCTCGGGAGAGACAGATTTCTTCCTCCCCGCTTGGGGATTTTTGATATTTGAGCAGAAGGATTCTTAGTTAAAAAAATAATTTAACCACAAAGACCACGAAAGAATGCACAAAGTTCACAAAGGCGTTGTTATATTTTTTTTGAATCCTTCGTGAAAACCTTTGTAACCTCTGTGGTGAAATAAATAACCACAAAGCCCGTGAAGGAATACGCAAAGGACACAAAGATTTTCTATTTTTTATATTCCTATTTCTTCGCAGTTGCCTTCCGCCGCGGCAGAGAAGCTGGATTTGAACCAATAGCCTTAGTGCCCCTGAGAGCCTCCGCACCTTGGTGGTGAAAAAAGCCTTCGTGTTCTTCGTGAAAACCTTTGTGATCTCTGTGGTGAAATAAATAACCACAAAGCCCGCGAAGGAATCCACAAAGGTCACAAAGATGTTATTATATTTTTCTTTGCGTCCTTCGCGAAAGTCTTTGAACCCTCTGTGGTTAAATCATTGTAATTAAGTGATATTAAACACTCATACTCCAAAATAAAAAAGCCGCAATAATTTATCGCGGCTTTTTAGTTTAAGGTTATAAAGTTTAAGGTTGAATAGCGGGGTCTAATCCGTCTCTCAGCCTGTCTGCAATATCCTGCAGGTGCAGTTTAGACGCATTATCACGAGCTAAAGGAATAGCTGCTTTCACCTCGGCAAGCAATGCTCTCGCATGTCCTTTCAGGATAGATGAAGCATCGTTTTCTGCAATGGATGGCGCTGCAGCAGCCTGGCCAAACTGGGTCTGCTGAGTGGTAGCAGCAGCCTTAGCAGGCTTAATCAGCTTTACTAAACTTTCTACGTATGCTTTCTGAAGATTCCTTCTATATACATCGATGTTCTGATGTGTCTTCAGCTCTTTCCAGATACCGTCTTTCAGATCACCAAGCATTCCTGTGAGCGTATAGCTGTTAACGGGATCAAACAATTCAGATTGAACAAGGTTGTTGAGTGTTCTTGTACTTAACAGTGCTCCCAGAGCAGATTTCTGTAGTCCGGTGATGGTATTTACCTGATTCATACCGATCAGTGCATACAGATCATTATCTATAAGCCATTTCGGAGTCGTGAACACCTGGTCTTGCAGGAATTTGATCGCCTCCTTCTGTCTTGCCTTTGGAGTTACCACATAAGCCGGTTTCTTTTCTTCGATTACAGTTGGGGTAGTCTCAATACCGCCGACATTCTTGGCAACGTGCCCGATATATCTTCTGAACTGAGTAACTAATTCCCTGTAAATGGTAGCTGCATTATCATAATTCTTATTCGGCTCGCTGGTCCATTTCAGGATATTCGGCATAATTCTTTGCAGGTTCTTAATACCATATGCACTTGCGAGCATGGAGTTATCGCCCAGATCTTCGTTCTGATTACGCGGATCGTTAGGGTCTGTCTCAGTGCCGAAATACAGGCGCTTGTTGGCACGCAAGCTGTCTGTTGTCAGTTGGGTCAGATAAGCGGCTTCGTCTTCTGAATTTTTAAACTGAGGCAGGTACATATAACCCCACTGGATAGCCCATTTATCATATTCACCGATTCTTGGGTAAATACCTCTTTTATCGATACCATCCCCGGGCTGTGCTACGTAATTGAAACGTGCATAGTCCATGATGGAAGGAGTATGTCCGTGTTGTGCCAGCCAGTTCTTATCTCTCAGCTTTTCAACGGGAGTGGTGGAAGAAGAACCGTAGTTGTGCCTGAGTCCGAGTGTGTGTCCTACTTCGTGTGAAGAAACAAAACGGATCAGGTCGCCCATCAGTTCATCGCTGAATTCCATTCTCTGTGCACGCGGGTCGATTACTGATGCCTGGATAAAGTACCAGTTACGCACCAATTCCATCACGTTATGGTACCAGTTGATGTGGCTTTCGATGATCTCACCACTTCTCGGATCATGGACATTTGGTCCACTCGCATTAGCTACTGAAGAGGGTTTGTAAACAATGGCCGAGTGGCGCGCGTCTTCAAGGCTCCATGACGGATCGTCAACAGGAGCTTCCTTCGCTACGATAGCATTTTTAAATCCTGCCTGTTCGAAGGCTTTCTGCCAGTCGTTTACTCCTGCAATCAGGTAAGGAACCCATTTCTTAGGTGTTACAGGATCTATGTAATAAACAATTTGTTTCTTGGGCTCAACCAATTCACCTCTTTTGTATTTTTCCAAATCTTCATCCTTTGGCTCAAGTCTCCATCTTACAGCCATTGTCAGCCTTTTCACTCCTTGCGGATTGGCGTCAAAGTCAGTTGAAGAAGTAGCAAAGTAGCCGACTCTCGGATCGAAGTACCTCGCCTGCATCGGAACTTTCGGAAGTAATACCAGTGAACTATTTAGTTCGTAAGTTACCGGTGATGGAGTAGCGGCTGCCGACTGGAAACCACCGGCACCACCGCCCTGCTGCCCCTGCTGTTGAGGGGTTTTCATGTAGGTCTTCACTGTCTGAATCTCCACATTAGTAGGGAATGCTTTAGTGCCAATAATGTATGAACGGTCGTTTTGCAATTGCCCAAGTCCCTGAGATCTTTTCAGCCTTCCGCTGAAGAAAAGTACATCGTTATCACCACCGATATACTTGGTGATGTCAATCACAACACCTTTCTTGTCTTTAGAGAAAGCAGCAATGTCAAACGCGGCTTCTAACGGCTGTACATTGCTGTTCTTTAGTGATCTGTACATGCCATTTTCGGATGAGTCTGAAGCAGTCTCAGCAAAAGAAATAGTCTTCAGGAACACATTGTTTTTCGGTCCTTTTGAGAAATTAATCACGCTGTTACCAATCTGGTCGCCTCCGTAACCAAAGAATCCTGATTTGGCACCGGCAGGGGCCTTTGATATACGGTTTACAACAAGAATATCGCGATCCATCATTGAATCCGGAATTTCCAGATAGTAGTTGTCGCCAACTTTATGAGTAGAAAGGAATCCTGATTGAGAAACGGCCTCTGAGGTAATTACCTTTTCGTAAGGTTTAGGCTCGTTGTTTTTTGCTTGTGATTTAGGAGCAGTGGTGTCTCCCTTGGCGGTAGCAGGTGCCTGCGCAGTAGCCTGAGGTGGCGGAATCTGTCTCCTCTGTGCAAAGGTGTTGGTAGCCAGTATAATGGCACCAAAAAGTAGTAAGGTTTTTAATTTCATATCTTGACAAAAGATTTTGGTAAAAGTGGGTCAAGATATGACTTTTTAAAAAGCCGTTTTGAAAAACTTTATGAGCGGGAAGCCTCGTAATTTTTCTTCGCTTCGTCCAGGAGTTTTATAAACTTCTCTACGCTGGTATCGTGTCCGTAACCCTCAGGTATCAGCCTCTGCTCGTTGCCATCAAGGAAGAAATAGTAGGGTTGGACATTGGCATTGAAGGTTGAAATTTGAAGATCGGCATTCATCTCTCCAAGAGTCTTGACGGTCTTCTTGAGTGCCTCCGAATAATATTGCTCTTCCTTAGGAATATAGACGCTGTGTACGTCCACATAAAGTGATGCTATTACGAAATCGTTCTTCAGGCGCTTCATTACCTCGTCGTCAATCCACACCTTACCTTCCATATCGCGGCAGTTTACACAGTTGATGCCGGTAAAGTCGATCATCAGTGGTTTGTGCAGCTTTCTGGCTACTTCAAGGGCTTCCTTGTAGTCGAAGTAGGTCGTCATATGGTGTTTTACTACAACGGCGGGTTCATACATCTTCATCCTGTCGGCATATTTCTTCGGAGCGGGCAAAGCATCTTCACCCGAAAGAGAAACCGTATTTCCATGAGATGCAGCAGATGCTACCGCCATATTAAAGTCTTGTGTGCCCATCGGCGGAACGAAAGCTGAAATCTTTTTCAGCGGTGCGCCCCAAAGGCCGGGGATCATATATAATGCGAAAGCAAAAGAAATGATAGAAAGAAACAGCCTGGTAATGCTGATGTACGGTAAACCAAAGTCGTTTTTCGGAAGTTCGTCATCGTGATGGAATTTGAGTTTACCCAAAAGGTAGAATCCGAGTAAAATGAAGATCACTACCCAGAGCACGATGAATACTTCTCTATCCAGGATGCGCCATCCCATTGCCAGATCGGCGTTGGAGAGGAATTTCAGAGCAAGAGCCAATTCCAGGAATCCCAGGGTTACCTTCACTGCGTTCAGCCATCCGCCGGATTTTCCCAACATATTCAACTTACTCGGGAAGAAAGCAAAGAGTGCAAAAGGTAGTCCGAGAGCCAGAGAAAATCCGAACATTCCCATCAACGGACCAAAGTAGCTTCCGCGCGCGGCAAGTACTAAGAGGTTTCCTATAATCGGACCGGTACAAGAGAAAGAAACGACTACCAGCGTCAGTGCCATAAAGAATATTCCCATGTAACTCGATGTACCCGATTTGCTGTCAGCCTTATTTGCAATCGAGCTTGGCAGCGTTATTTCAAACGCACCAAGGAAGGATATACCGAATATCAGGAAGATGGCAAAGAATATCAGGTTGGCTATCCAGTTGGTTGAAAGCACGTTGAGTGCATCAGGGCCAAAGATCACCGTAATCAAAAATCCTAGCAGGGTGAAAATGAAGATGATAGACAGTGCGTAGCTGACAGCATTCTTGATACCCTGTTTCTGGTTGGCACTACTCTTGGTAAAGAAACTCACTGTGATGGGAATCATCGAGTACACGCAAGGCGTGATGAGGGCTATCAGTCCGCCCAGGAATCCCAATAAAAAGATTTTAAAAGTAGAAAGCCTGCTTACATTTCCTACAGTAGTGGTTACTTCATCAGTCGGATTCAATGCCGTTTCATCCTTGTGAGTAGCCGGTAATACAAACTCTTCAAACTTTTCCTCTTTCGAAGGGAAGTCATCCCCTTCTTTATACATATAGCTCAGGCTACCTACTACAAGAAAGCTGTCAGCTCTGGCAGCCTTGATAGGCTGATGCCATGTCACCGAGTCGGTAAAGTATTCAACTGTACTCTCCAGATCGGGATCAGTTTCTTTCTGAATATTTCCCGTGAAAACAGGGTTGCCTTTTATTTTGTCCTTTACGCCGTCAACGAACTGCAGCGTTGAATAAACTAAGTCGTCTTCGCTGTTCTTCATGGCGAATAGCTTGATACCCGGAGCGATTTTAGCCCGGATATTCAGGTAAACTGTACTGTCATCAATATGTTCGGTGTCAAAAGTGAATGAAACCGGTTCTTTGCCTTGTGCAAAAATATTAGACTGAGAAAGAATCAATAACAGCAGTGTCAGGGCAGCACCCTGCATCCACCTGGAGCTAAATTTCATCAAGAAGTGATTTTATTTTAGTGCTATGGTCAGCTTTTGTGTAGCGGGCGGCAGGCATTGATGATCGTCACAAACCATGAATTGTACAGCCACATCCACTGAAGTTTTCACGTTGGCCTTGGTCTTAACTACTTGTTTGAACTGAACACGGTCAGAGTATTGTTTTACATCTACACCGAAGAGTGGCTCAAAACGCTGTTCTAATTTACCTACTTCCTTAGTCGGACCATCTAATATAACAAGAGGGCTTTTGGTAAAAGTTACTTTAGTTGGAATCGGGCCGCCGGAAGGCGTATTCTGAGAATACATGTGCCAGCCGTCTTCAATATTAGCAGTCAATACTATTTCGTAAGTCTTGTCGGCAATTTTCTTCACGTTGCTATTCCACGAAACCGGATTCTTCACCATTTGTGCAAAAAGAGCGTTAGCACTGAATACCAGGAACAGAGCAAAAAGTAGTTTTTTCATTACGTTGTTTATTTACTTGTTGTAAGTTCTGCAAAAGTACCTTTTTTCGGGGCTTTTGAGTACTAATTAATAATTAAAGTTATCTCGCAGGTTAAATATCTGCGCTGGGTATGACTTGAATAGTTGTCCGAAGATTAAAACTTGAGGTTTTCAGAAGCCATTTTAGTTTTCCTTAACAACCATGACCTGCTATCTCCCGGGTAAGACTAAATTATTTTCTTTACTTTCAAACATGGCACGGCATTTATCAACAGGCAAAATGGGGGAGGAGCTGGCAGCAAAATATCTCGCAGAAAGAGGATTCAGGATTCTTTACCAAAACTGGCGTTATAAACATTTAGAGGTTGATATCATTGCTGCCTTCGATGATGTCCTTCATTTTATTGAAGTGAAGACCCGCAGTTCTGATAAGTTTGGATATCCGGAAGAGGGGGTGAGCCGCAAAAAGTTGCTGCACATCATGGATGCTGCCGAAGAGTATCAGTATCAAAATCCTGAATGGAAGAAAATTCAATTCGATATTCTGGCTATCAGAATGAAAGCAGGAGAGGAGACAGAATACTTTCTGATTGAGGATGTTTATGTGTGAGTTGAACAGCCTTAAAGGATAGATTTTAGTACATCTACAGTCCTGTCCACTTCTTCAATTGTATTGTATCTGCTGAATGAAAATCGCACAGTGATTTGATCCGATCCAGGATACAGCGCACTGATGACATGGCTGCCGGTCTGGGCGCCCGAGGCACAGGCACTTCCACCACTGGCACAGATATTTTGAATATCGAGACTGATCAGCAGCATTTCAGAGTTTTCGCTTTTTGGGAAACCCACACTCAGAATGTTTATCAGGCAATTGCCGCCTATATCACCATTGAAAGTTATTCCCGGTATTTCGCTCTTTAACCGGCTCACCATCCTGTCGCGCAGGCCGCGGATATAGCTTACATTTTCTTCCCTGTGTTCTTCAGCCAGTTCGAGTGCTTTGGCAAAGCCGATGATCCCGTAGATATTCTCTGTTCCGGCGCGCATACCTCTTTCCTGCCCGCCGCCCTGCAGGAAAGGCTCTATTTTGAGATGTTGATTGACATATAAAAGTCCTGTTCCCTTCGGTCCGTGAAATTTATGAGACGTAGCGCTCAGAAAATGGATTTTAAATTTCTGCACGTCAACTTCATAATGCGCCAGAGTTTGCACAGCATCCGTGTGGAATATAGCATTGTATTGCTCACAGAGTGCACCAACTTTTTCTATATCAGTGATATTGCCTGTTTCATTGTTTGCGTGCATGAGTGACACAACGCATTTTGTTTTACTCTCTTGTAGCAACCTTTCCAGATCATTAAAATCAATATGGCCTTTACTGTCGAGTTTCACATATTGCAAATCAGCTGCACCGGATTTTTTGATGTGTTCTGATGTGTGCAGCGTGGCATGGTGCTCGATGGGTGAGGTGATGATAGTTTTACATCCAAGATTATATACGGCGGCATTGAGGGCGGTGTTGGTACTCTCGGTTCCTCCGCTGGTAAAAACGATTTCGGCCGGACGCGCATCCAGCACTATGGCTACAGATTTTCTCGCATTTTCGAGGGCTGCTTTTGTTTCCCTGCCGAAGCTGTGAATGGATGAAGGATTGCCGAATTTCTCAGTGAAGAAAGGCTTCATGGCTTCGAATACCTCGGGTGCTATCGGTGTTGTAGCAGCATTGTCGAGGTAAATTCTTTTCATAAACTTTTTAATTAGCCTAAAGGGAACTGCTGATCTCGTGGATATCCCTGATAATACGGTTGGCAATATTCTCAGCCGTTGTCCGGAAGTTACTTTCCGAATAAATCCTCAGAATAGGCTCGGTATTGCTCGCGCGTACATGCACCCAGTCATCACCGAATTCTATTTTCAGTCCGTCTTCTGTGTTCATCGGATTGTTCTTGTATCGCTCCGTGAGTTTTGAAAGTAGTTCCCTGACATCGGTAGATGCCGAGAGTTCAGCTTTATTCTTTGAAATGTAATAATCAGGATATTCAGCTCTCAGACGGCTGATGGTTTTACCGTTCTTAGCTAAGTGAGAAAGGAAGAGTCCGATGCCAATCAATGCATCCCGTCCGTAATGGAAATCGGGGACGATGATACCTCCGTTGCCTTCTCCGCCGATGACAGCTTTCACTTCCTTCATCTTCTTAACCACATTCACTTCGCCCACGGCACTCGGGAAGTAAGAACCGCCCTTACTGATGGTCAGCTCTTTCAGGCTCTTGGTTGATGACATGTTGCTGACCGTATTGCCTTGTCTGTGAGATAAGACATAATCCGCCACAGCAACAAGGGTATATTCTTCGCCGAACAACAGCCCATCTTCATTTACAAAGCAGAGCCTGTCCACGTCCGGATCAACGGCGATTCCGAGGTCTGCCTTTCGCCTGATGACCTCTTCGCTGAGTTCAGTTAAATGCTGGGGCAGCGGCTCAGGATTATGAGCAAAATTACCGGTGATTTCTTTATTGATGACATGCACTTTTTCTATCCCCAGAGCTTTCAGTAACTCCGGTACATAAAGTGCCCCTGAGCTGTTGATGCCGTCAACAACAACGCTGAAGTTCTTCTTTTCAATCGCTTCGCGGTCAACCAAAGGATAGTTAAGAATAGCCTCTATGTGTTTATGCAGATAAGTATCGTTGCGACTGTATTTTCCCAGGTCGTCAACTGTTGAGAATAGGAAATCTTCTTTTTCAACCAATTCCAGAATAGTCTGGCCGGCTTTTGCGTCAATGAATTCTCCTTTATTGTTCAGTAGTTTCAGCGCATTCCACTCTTTAGGATTATGGCTGGCTGTCAGGATGATTCCACCGTCGGCTTTTTCTCCTGTAACCGCTATTTCAACAGTTGGGGTAGTGGTGATGCCAAGATCGACCACATCCAGCCCCATAGCGATGAGCGTTTGAGCGCAAATTGTGCTTACCATTTCACCGCTCATCCTGCCATCGCGTCCGATGACGATTTTCTTCTTTTTTGCATGCGGTAGAATGAAAGTCGCGTATGCTGCCGTAAACTTAACAATATCGAGAGGCGTGAGATTCTCTCCGGGTATATTACCAATTGTGCCTCGAATTCCTGAAATACTTTTTATTAGTGCCACCTAAGAAAAATTTGATATGCGGCAAAGGTAAATAATCGGCGCCCTTTTATTTCCTGTTCCCGGGTAATGAACAAAGAATTGCTATTTTTTAAGGATGCTTTAATGATCACTCCTGCTTTACGTATTAAATAAAAATTGAAATACGCCCCACTCCTTAAAAAAAATATCTTTGTCTGAATGAAGTTGACACCGGAATTTATAAATCTTCTAGCCGTGCCCGGTACCGGGATCGCATTGAAAGAAGAACCGAATTTGGAACTGCGATCTTTTGACGGCAGCCGGAGTTTCCCTTTGAGAAATGGAATCCCTGTTTTTCTTTCAGATACCTCGCCTATCGATGCCTCGATGGATTACAGGGATCATTATATGAGAGATGCAGAGGCATTTGATTTTTCAAAAGAATTTCAGGATCCCCTGGATCGTATCGAAGTGAACCGGCTGAGGCAAAGAATTATTGCGGAGGTTCCTCAGCAAGCAGAGTGGGTACTCGACGTAGGCTGTGGCAGCGGATGGGCAGCCGAGAGCCTGATACCCAAAAACAAGAAGGTGATTTCAATGGATATTTCTTATAAAAATCCTGAGCGGGCATTAGTGCGAACAGCGTCCGACCATCATTTTGCCGTTGTAGCCGATACCTTTGCGTTGCCGTTTAAAAAAGGTGCACTGGATTGTATCATTGCTTCAGAAATTATAGAGCATGTGCCTGATCCCGGCTTATTTATTCAGTCATTGCTGCAAGTGCTCAAGCCGGGTGGCAAATTAATCATCACAACGCCTTACAATGAAAAAATCAAGTATTCTCTTTGTATTCATTGTAATCAACTGACACCTCATCATGCACACCTGCATTCTTTTACAGAGCAATCAATTAAAGCGCTTGTAACGGATAAGGTGAAAAGCAGCACCGCAAAAGCATTTAACAGTAAGGCGGCTTTTCAACTGAGGATTGCTTCCTTATTAAAGTTTTTGCCATTTCTGCTGTGGAAGTGTGTCGATGGCTTCTTTGTCAGACTTACAGGCAAAAAAGCATACAGGCTGATGCTGACGATAGTGAAGTGAGCTTAATCCAATTCAATGCCAATCTTCTTCATAAGAATAGATGCATTCATACTCTTGCAAATTCCTTCTTTCAAACGGTAATCGAAGTACAGCTCTTCGTTGTTCACCTGTACATCGAAGTGATAGTTGTCTATGTTTTCAGGATAGTTATTTTTCATCGCGGCCAGTTCCAGGTCGTGCGTAGCGATGATGGCAACAGCCTGTTTTGCAATCAACTGTTTGATTAAGGCTTTGGAGCCTGTGTGGCGATCGGTTGAATTAGTGCCTCTCAGAATTTCATCGAGAAGGATGAAGACCCTTTCACCGGCATTCACTTTGTCGATAATCACTTTCAGTTTTTTGAGTTCGGCATAGAAAGTAGATGTGCTCTCCTGCAGATTGTCTTCAATCCTCATACTAGTAATGAGTGACACGTTAGACGTTTTAAACTCTGTGGCACAAACAGGTGCTCCGCAAAATGCCAAAACGCAATTGACTCCGATACTCCTCAGGTAAGTGCTTTTGCCTGCCATGTTAGATCCTGTCACCAGCATTATTTTTCCGGTAGCGGGGATGTCGATGTAGTTGACAACGCGCTTTGCTTCTGCAATCAGCGGATGTCCGATATTTTTACCTTCAATAGAAAAGTAATCATCTTTAATTTCGGGAAATGTATAAGAGGGATTATTAAAAAAGAATGTCGCCAGACTGTTGAGTGCTTCAAACTCGGCAACAGTATCTATCCAGGCTCTAAAAGATGATTTGTGGAGAACTTTCCATTTTTCTAAACTCATAATCTGCTGCAGGTCCCACAGAAAAAGGAGATTAAGCGGGAATGAAAGTATGATGTTGTACCGCAAATCAAGCCTGTCCATTTGCTTCCCCAGTTTCTTAATGGCGGCAGAAGATTTTATGCTGCCTCCACTAATTTGCGACTGCAACTGCTTAAGAATTGGAGATTCAAAGTTTTTTTCTTCTATCAATTCTAACGACCTTGCAAGGGCTTTTAACTGTTGATTGATATCAGATAACTGATTATGGAGCGGAGTAACGATTTTGTTGAATTGCCAGAACAGGATAGCCCCGAGTAACAGGGCAGAATAAAACATAGTCTCTCCAACCTTGCCGAATATAAAGAGAATCGTAACGGTGACGATAAGCGCGGGAATGATAGTTCTGACGAGATTAATCAACAGCAGGTTGGAGAACGGATGCCGTTGCTCAAACCACCCTGCGATGCGCTCCTGCGATTGAATCGTAAAAGGATTCAGACTGTTAGAAGTTTGAAATCTTTTCATCCAGTCGTTGTCTTTACTCAACTCCTTCAAGGCTTCCTGTCGTTGCAGGATGACGTCATTCGTTTGTCTTTTAGTAAGATACTGTGCCAGTACACTGCTGCCCGGTTCGGTTTGTGTCCGGTTGATGTATTGAAACAGAGAACCGCTGCCAAAAATGTCGAGGTCGGAAGAGTAGGGGTGTTCTTTGTTGATGAACTTACTGCCATCATAAAACACTTGTTGCCCCTGAATGGACTTTATCTCGTTTTCGTAATGACTCAAGAGTTTCCTCTGAAACCCTATGGCCTCCTGATTTGATAAATCGGCATAAACGAGACGGACAAAAACTATGAGTAAGATAACGGTTGCGAGAAAAACATAGGCAATTCCTGCCTGCCAGAGCAGATAGAAAACGAGTGCAATGGCTGCAATAGATCCCAGGCGGAGCCATGCAAAAGCCGATTTTCTTTGTTTTAGACCATCCAGACGCCCGGTTACTTCTTCTGTCTTTTTGTGGTAAAACCTTTCTACTTCTGATTCCTGCTTATCCATGTTGTATTTGCTGAGAGTTTTTACAGGCAGTTTCCATTATTGTTTTTTCTGACCTGTAAAAAATTCTTCAAATGTATCAAAGTTACGGCGGTAAGAGAGCTGCACACCTGTTCTGTTTCTCTTTGTGATACCGGTGATGTTTCCCGGATCAGCATCACTGCGGTTGAATCCGATAACACGTAGGTTTCCACTCGGAGATATCAGGTATTCAAAAGAAACATCGGGTGTTACAAGCACGTTCGAACTATTGGTGGTAAGTCCGGGGTTAGCTGTGAAGTCGACATTTCCTCCCACGTGAATGATCAGTTTGTCGTTCATTAATGAAGTCGTTACCCCGAATTCTCCTAAACTTTGAATCTGACCGCTTCCGATGGATTTCTGGAAGTTAAAATCGGTAGCATTAATATTCGTATATACATCAAAGTTATCCATCTTCAGCAGCTTCTTTAACCATGAGTTAAGAGAACTGGTTAAGGTGCTGGAAAGCAGCTGGCCAACGGTTTTTGTTACGAAGTTTCCTGTATAGTTCACTCCGGCGCCGCCCTGATCAGTGGTCAGGAAAGTATTAAAGAGCAGGAGCGATGCTACCTGGTTCAGCAACTGATCGTTGTCTGATTGAAAGCGTGTCTTCAGATATTCGCTGGCGATGGGGTCAGATTTCAATGGGTTTTCGAAAGGGAATAAGAATTCAAATTGAGGTGACGGATTTTTTAGTGTGCCCCTGAGTTTGAAGAGAATATCAATATCTCCTTTGATGTTTGAGGTACCGGTTGTAGTCGGGATATTGCTGAGGTTTACCCCCTTTGCTCTGTACAGGGCATCAATATTCAGAATTGCCTGATATGGATCGCCTTGCCATTCTATATAACCTTCTTCCAGGGTAAAAGGCGTTTTCATAACCGTCTGGAAATTGAATGTGTATTCACCTTGTTCCACATTATACCTGCCTCTTATTGTCAGCGGATCAGTTGTACCGGCTGAAATGAAGAGTTTTCCGCTTCCTCGTGCTTCAATGACATCACCGGTGATTTCATCCAGGACCACATCTATCTTGGCCAGAGAGTTTGCCGTCAGTTCCATCTGAACCTTGATATTGGTATTTTCCCTGACACGGTTGTCGGCGGTCATCTCTCGTCCGAATTTGATAAAGTCGATATAATTCAGGCTTCCGCTCTCAGACGATTCGCTGATTGGAAGGATAATATGGCTGCTGTCCGTTGACTCTCCTTTGATATTCATCCGCATGTCCGAAGTGTAACCATTCAACGACAATTCGGCCTGCCCTTTTACCTTTCCGTAAAACTCATCATTGTCTTTAGCCGTTGTATTCAGAAGTTGAAAATTCCTGTCGGTCTTGACGCGTAACTCGTTAAAGAAGAAATCGTCAAAAAAGTTATGGAAAATCTTTCCTGTCAGCGTTGCGGAGCGATTGTTAATATCCCTGATTTTTGTAGTTCCAAAATTGATTTCGCCCGGATTGAAAGTAATAACAGATCCGTCTTCAAGGGAGTATCTGCATTGAGTGTAATCAATCACCATTGATGTTTTATTCAGCAAGATGCTTCCTTCAATCCCCGGATTGTCAGGAGTTCCTGTAATTGCCAGTGTACCGGTAGCGCTGCCTGTAAGTTGACTTAGAATACCCTCCATATAAGTTCCCAAAACGGCAATTTCAGAATGGTTGAAATTGAATTTACCGTCTAACGAATTGAGTGAGTCCAGCGGATTGATAGCAAAGGTTCCGTTGAAGTTATACGGATCGTTATGGCTTGTTATGCTACTGTTGAAGTTCCCGGTTTTGGAATTGTAAAATCCGGATATTTTGACAATACCGATAGAATCTTTTTCAAGAAAGAAATCATTAATGGTTGATGTAAAGCTGATCCTCGGATTATCTGTCGGATTGAAAATTTGAACATCTCCGGTCAGTTTCCCTTTCAGAGCCGGATCAGTAAGAATGAAAGGCATGAAGTCTTCTAAAATAAGGCCCTTGATACCAATGTTTACATTGTTGCTGTTGGTGAGTGATGAAAGCTGGGTTGAGACCTTTATTTCCTGACCGTTCTGATAAAAGCGCATGTTCTCTGCAGTTATCAAATTGTCAATCAATTGAATTTCTCCTCCTTTTTCTATCCTCCACAATTTCTCTCCCACGGTAAAAGTAGAGGGGTTAAATGTCAGGCCAAACCCGTGTTCATTCGTAAGCACTCTTGCCGAAAGTCTTGCAGCATCCAATCCTGTCGGCGTAGAAGCAGTAACCAGTATGTCTGACACATCATTCGAGGCTACTACCTCAACCTGTACATCTGCAGAACGAAGGCTGTCGTTCATCACTACACTTTCTATTTCAGAGAGAAAAATTAATGTATCGCGTGTCCCGGATCCATTGAGCCGGATGTTGTTCATTGCAACACTACCATATCTGATTGCTGGTATGTCGCCCTGAAGTTGCAATTGATTCTTTTCTATGTTAATGCTTCCACTGACAACCGACTCATTAAATCCTGATAGTTTCTTGTCCACTAAAGATGCATAATCAGTGATGTTTCTGGTGTGAATAAGAAAAGAGAAATCCTGGTTCTCAACCTCACCGTCGGGTTTACGAACGTAGCCGGGGTAATAGCGGTTCAGAAAAAGCTGAAAAGCTTTTGGTAGTTCCCTGATACGGAAATCGCCGTTAATGGAGGCCTCTAGTTCATTGGTTTTCAGAGAAAGCATTTTGCTGTCTTCGAATACAGAAGAATTAATGACAAGCGAGTCAAAAGGGAGTTGTTGCCCGTTATCAAATAATACGGCATCAGTTAGTTTTGCTATTCCAAGGAAATCATCAATATTCTTACCCGTAAAGTTTCCTTCCAGCTTTCCTCTGAAGGCAATAGTGTCTTTTGTAAACCCCAGAGCATTGAGGTCGATCTTCCGAATCCAGGAAAAGAAGTCAAACGACGGAGCTTCATCGCTGAGGTTAATTGTACCCGACAGTGTATCAATCATGATATTGGGATCGCTGATACTTGCAGTTCCGGAAAAAGTATTTTTTCTGATGGCTCCTTTGGCTATAATGTTTTTGTAATCGTAGTTGCTGTATTTTAGCCTGTCGATCTTACCATCAAAGGAAATGTCCATTGTGTTTTGAGTAAATCCTTTGCCTTTTACAGAGCCACTGAAGGTTGTTGTCCCCAGAGCACTGTCTCTGATGAACCTACCCAGGTTGAAGCCGTTTGTCGCAACTCTCCCGCTGTACACAGGAATAGACCTCGGTGAAACTTTCAGATTCAGGTCGGTTGAAAGTGTACCGATGTCGGTACTAAGCTCTCCGAAAGTTACAAAGTCGTTGAAATAGCCGGTAAAGCTTCCTACATATTTAATATTACCAAAAGAAGAAAGGTCTGGCATGGTGAGGTTGCGTATTGCGGGAATCATATCAGCCAGCTCGCGATAGTGGGTTTTCATATCACGGATTCTCAGGTCCATGAAAGTTGAATTCACTTCAGGCAACCCCCGTATGCTCAGGTCTCCGGATAGAAAATTTTGGCTTCCCGAACTTATTTGAAAGTCCAGCGCCGTCAAGTCTTCAACCTTTCCCTTCACCTCACCATTGATTGTAAATTCTTTCTTCCACGATTTAAGTTCTGGGGCAAAGTAGGCGAGATCGTCAGTGCTGATTACTGAATTTTTGAATGTTCCGTGCATCCTGACCTTTTCAATGAAGTCGTTCATGTCTTCTTCAAATGCGCGGTAATGCATCGCAAAGTAATCGCTCAGGTGACTGTGTTCTGTTTCAATATCCAGTTTTGAAAACTCCATTACCTGAGGAGTCATTTTGAATTGAGAAGACAGCTTTTTGATAGTAAACCCGCTGCGGTCTTTAACGGTAAAACTGATTTCTGCTGTGAGCGTATCATCACGCACTTCGGTATCCTTAAGGGTAGCATTTAACTGGGATAGAATGATGCGCTTGTCATCAAATACGAAAGGTTCAGCCGGCCTGGAGGTCTCTTTCTCAATCGCTATTTTTCCTTCCTTAATGGTAATAATCTTCGAGTGGATTCTCCAATGATCGGGGTTGAACGGATCTGCATCAATGACTTCTTCCTCCGGCTTGTCTCCTGTTTTTACTTTGGTTGGTCTCAGCCCTTTGTAATCGTATTGCGCAAAAACAGGGTGGTCAAACAGGACGGAATTAATTTTAAGAGAGCGGTTGGTAAGGTCGAGTTTATCTGCTTCCATTCTAAAATCTTCGACAGAGACAAACATATCCCTTCCGAACCATTTATCCTGTTGAAGGAGTGAGACGTCTTTTAAACTCACCAGTTTTAGGTCAAGATTAGGCGGAGCAGTCTCTGCATTACTCGATGGCGAATCATCAATGAAGTAATCTGCCAGAAACTGGTAGTTCCATTCCGGGGTATCGCGGTTTAAGTTGATTTTGGCTCCTTCAAGACCGATGTATCTGAGTGTTGCTTTCTTTTTTACAAAAAACCAGTCAGTAATACTTACTCTTACGGCATCAGCAAAAAGGAGTGTATCGTTTTTTTTGTCGAGAATCAGTGTTTTTTCAAGAACCATCCTGTCGAACAAACTGAAATCTACCCTCTCTATCGTGACAGTTGTTTTGAGACTTTTGCTGAGTTTATTCGTGATTTTATGAACAAGGAAATTCTGAAAAAAGGGTGTTTGCAACAATATCCAGAGAACCAATAATAATACCACCAGCCATAAGGCTATTTTGGTAAGAATCTTAAGCGTCTTTTTCAGAAAGGGTGGCATTATTGACAAAAGTAATTAAAGAAAGATATCACTAATGTGACAATTAGTTAAAAGCACAATATAGACCTTGGGGATTTTTGTTATTTTGCTCATAATCTTTAATATCGCACTTCCGATCCATCCGTTAAAAAACAATGCCTCTATGAAACAAATCTTATGGGTTGCTACTGCCTTCCTTACTTTAAATGCGAATGCCCAGATTTTAAATAACAAGAAAAATACGATTAATTCCAACCTCGGTGAAGTGATTACTGATTATTTCAAAAATTTTAGTAATGCCAAAGGAGATACCCTTTCTGCTATGGCGAGTGTCATCACTTTTGACAGCCGTATTAAATTGCCCGGGGCGTTATCGTGCATCATTAAAAAATACCCTTTGCCAAATACCTACAGCTGGGAAGGATTTCTCTGTGAATCAGACGATTTTGATCTGGCCTCAGAACAATACAAAAAGGTTTTTCAACAGATTAATAATATGAAGTTTAGTCCGGACGGGTCAGGAAGTTACCCGCTGAAAGGCAGGATAGATTACCCGAGTGAGCAACGCTCATTCGCTTCGACTCATTTGAAGTTTGAAGCACCCGAAGAAGAACTGAGGCTAAAGAACTTTATGGTAGACCTCGAACTGACCTACCGGATGCCCGTCTGGCAGCTGCGGCTGTATCTTTATGAGAAACTGCCCGATGATGAAATCAGGCCGGGAACCCGCTCCATCAGTCATTAGGAATCCGGAAGCAGATTGTGGCTAATATCCCGCAGCACTATCATCACCCCTGCGATCTGCAACAGCCGTAATGGTGCCATCATCATTTACGAGAATAACTTCTGTTCTGCCAATAGCGCCTCGTGGTTTGATGGTGTATCCCATAGCTTCCAGTGATTTCTGAACATTCTCATCAAATCCTTTTTCGAGATATAGTACATCAGGCAGCCACTGATGGTGAAATTTCGGCTTGTTTACGGCATCATGAGCAGACATCTTGAAGTCGATAAGATCGACGATGGTTTGATAAACACTTGTGATAATAGTGGTACCTCCGGGGGTGCCAAGAATGGCCCACGGCTTGCCGTCTTTGAGTATGATTGTCGGAGTCATGCTGCTCAGCATTCTCTTATTCGCTTGTACTGCGTTCGCTTCTTGCCCCACGGCGCCGAACATATTAGGTACGCCCGGCTTCACGCTGAAGTCATCCATCTCATTGTTCATCAGGAACCCTGCATGACCAACAACTACGCGACTGCCGTATCCGCCATTGATGGTTGTTGTCGTTGATACAGCATTGCCGTCTTTGTCAATCACACTATAATGAGTTGTCTCTTCACTTTCGGGTATGAATCCTTCTTTGATATCCTTGCTATTGCCTGCCTTGCCGGGTACGAAGTCTGCCATTCTTTCTTTCAGATAGTCTTCGTTAACCAGAGCTTTAACGGGTACTTTATAAAAATCGGGGTCTCCGAGATATTTTCCCCTGTCGGCGAACGATCTTCTTTCAATCTCAGCCATCAGATTTACAGCTTCAGCACTATTAAACTTCATTTGATCGAGATTGAACATCTTGCTTGTCTTGAGCATCTGCTCTACAATAATTCCGCCGCTGCTGGGCAGAGGCATGGTGAGTATCTCGTATCCTTTGTAATCAAATAAGATGGGTTCTCTTTCCTTGGCTTCATAATTCTTAAGGTCATCATAAGAAATAATTCCACCGCCTCTTTCCATTTCTTCTACAATAAGTTTTGCAGTTTCTCCCTCGTAAAACCCTTTTGCTCCTTCTTCTTTAATCCTCTTCAGCGTGTTAGCCAGGTCTGTCTGTATCAGTGTGTCGCCTTCCTGCCATTCACGATCCTCTCTCACAAACGCCGGAACAACGGTGTTGTATTTCAGAAAATCTTCTTTATGCCTGTTCAATCCTCGTGCCTCTGAGGCTGTGATGGCGAAACCTTTCTCAGCGAGGTCAATGGCCGGTTGAATCAGCTTGTCAATCTTCATTGTGCCATATTTCAGTGCGGCAAACATGCCGGCTACCGCACCCGGTACACCTGATGCCAGATGGCCGTCCTGAGATAAATTCAACAAGGGATTACCTGCACTATCGAGATACATATCTCTGAAAGCTTTACCCGGAGCTTTCTCGCGATAATCGATGGTGATGTTCGTCCCGTCTTTTAATCTGATTACCGTAAATCCTCCTCCGCCAATGTTACCTGCTTCGGGAAATACCACAGCCAAAGCGAATTGGGTGGCGATGGCAGCATCAACAGCGTTACCTCCTTTTCTCAGGATGTACGCACCGGCAGCACTTGCCAGCGGATGAGCACTTGCTACAGCTCCGTTAGAAACGGTGGTGTCTTTTACCTGTACATAATTAAAGGGATCTACCGTACTGCTGTCGGGCCTGCAGGAAAATAATAAAGCACCTGAAACCAGGACAAAAAGGATTGATTTTCTCATCAGATTTTTATTTTGAACGAATGTAATATTTTCTGTATTTTAAGATTATAACTCTTTTCCTTTCAACATGGGAACGAAGGAAAAGTTGTCGAATTTTTCTTCTTTAAGACTGCCATCTTCTAATTTGGTTATTCTGGTCATGCGCTGGTAGTCGTCTTCGTTCAGAGGCAGGACCATCATTCCTCCGGGCTTTAGTTGATCAATCAATTTTGGTGGCAGAAAAGGCGCTGCGGCAGTTATCAGGATTTTGTCGAAAGGGGCATAAGTGGGCAGCCCTTCAAATCCGTCTCCGTAGAAATATTTTACCGAAGGATAGGATTGGCGCAGGAAGAAACTTTTCCCTTCGTCGTACAGTTTTTTTTGCCTTTCTATGGTAAACACCTGTGCTCCCAGTTCTGCAAGTACCATTGCTTGATATCCGCTGCCGGTTCCAATCTCCAGAATCTTGTCAAACGGTTTTACTTCGAGCAGTTGTGTCTGGTAAGCGACAGTATATGGTTGTGAGATAGTTTGTCCCTCGCCGATAGGAAAAGCCCGGTCTTGGTAAGCTATTTTTTCTAATGCCTTATCGAGAAAGAAATGCCTGGGCAGGCGATTCATTGCTTCGAGAACTTCTTCATTTGTGATACCTTTCTCACGGATGCTGTCAATTAGTTTTTTTCTCATACCCTTATGCCGGTATGTATCCTCATATTTCCGCATAGGACAAAGATATTATTTTAAGGAAGTGAATTTTGGATTTTAAAATGTTTATATTCTTTGTCTGATTTTTTGCCCTGAGGAAAAAATTGGAAAGGAATTTTCTACCCATTAAATTGCGCACCATGTCGAAAGCAAAGAAGAAAAAAGAGGTTTTTAATGTTTCAGAAGGAGGGATTTCCGGACAGTATAAAAACTGGTTCCTGGATTATGCGAGCTATGTAATTCTGGAACGCGCAGTTCCTGCCATTGAAGACGGGTTGAAGCCGGTGCAACGCAGGATTCTTCATGCGATGAAGGAGATGGACGATGGCCGCTTCAACAAGGTAGCCAATATCATCGGTCAAAGTATGCAATACCATCCGCATGGCGATGCGAGCATCGGTGATGCTATTGTAAACCTCGGGCAAAAAAACTTATTGATTGAAACTCAGGGTAACTGGGGAGATGAACGAACAGGTGATGAAGCGGCAGCGCCGAGGTATATAGAAGCCAGGCTAAGCAAGTTTGCTCTCGATGTTGCTTTTAACGAAAAGACAACTTCCTGGCAATTGAGTTATGACGGCCGTAAAAATGAACCTGTAACACTACCGGTAAAATTTCCCTTGCTATTGGCTCAGGGTGCGGAAGGCATTGCAGTGGGATTGGCGACTAAGATTATGCCTCACAACTTTTGCGAATTGATAGAGGCTTCTATTAAATACTATAAGGGTAAGAAGTTTGAACTCTATCCCGATTTTGCCACAGGCGGGCAAATTGATGTTACTAATTATAATGACGGACTCCGGGGTGGCAAGATCAGGGTGCGTTGCCATATCGAAGAAGCTGATAAAAAGACATTGTTGATTAAAGACGTTCCGTACGGTATCACAACATCCCAGCTGATAGACAGTATCGTGAAAGCCAACGACAGTGGAAAGATCAAAATCAAAAAGGTAACCGATAACACTGCTGCCGAAGTAGAAATAAAAGTTGATTTGGCTCCGGGAATTTCTCCCGATATCACTATAGATGCGTTGTACGCCTTTACTGACTGTGAGATTTCTATCTCTCCGAATGCTTGTGTTATCGAAGATCAGAAACCTGCATTTACAGGTGTCAGTGAACTCTTGAAGAGTTCTGCTGATTATACCAGAGAGTTGCTCAAGCGTGAACTGGAAATTAGACTACAGGAGTTAGAACAGAAATGGCATTACACTTCTCTGGAAAAAATCTTCTTCGAAGAAAAGATATATAAGGAATTAGAGAAGAAGCATGCTACATGGGATAAGGTTATAGAAGCTATCGACAAGGCTTTTGAGCCTTATAAAAAATTATTGCGTCGTGAGGTCACAAGAGAAGATATCCTGAAGCTAACAGAAAAACCGGTTCGCCGAATCTATAAACTCGATATAGATAAACTGAATGAGCAGATTCTGGAATTGGAAAAAGAAATAGCCCAGGTAAAACACGATCTGAAACATCTGACGGAGTATGCTATTAAGTATTACGAAGAGCTTTTAAAGAAATATGGCGAAGGCCGCGAGCGCAAAACGGAAATCCGCCTGTTTGATACTATTGAAGCAAAGCAGGTTGCTATAGCCAATACCAAGTTATATATGAACGCCTCAGAGGGATTCATTGGTACCAGCCTCAAGAAAGATGAATTTGTTACCGAGTGTTCAGACCTGGATGATATTATTTGTTTCACCAAATCGGGTAAAATGAAAGTGGTGAAAGTAGCCGACAAGGTGTTTATCGGAAAAGACATCATCCACGCTGCCGTATTTAATAAAAGCGATGACCGCACTACCTATAATATGATATATACCGATGGTAAAAAGGGCATTTCCTATGCAAAACGGTTCCATGTTACGGGCGTTACGCGCGATAAGGAGTACGATCTGACAAAAGGAAGTGACAGAAGTAAGGTGCAATACTTTACTGTTAATCCGAATGGAGAAGCAGAAGTGGTAAAAGTCACGCTGTCGCCAACCTGTAAAGCAAGAAATAAAGAACTGGATTTCTATTTTGAATCTCTTGAAATCAGAAGCCGCGGCAGCATGGGTAACATAGTTACCAAATATCCTATTCGATTGGTGAAGCTTGCCGAGAAGGGCAGAAGCACTTTGGAAAACCGCAAACTTTGGTTTGATACTACTTATGGTAGGCTGAACGAAGATGGCAACGGTATTCCTCTGGGAGATTTTGAAGGGGATGACAAGCTGTTGATAATATATACAGACAGTACTTATGAGATAACGGGTCAGGAGTTATTACAGCGTTTTGAACCCGATCAGATAAAACTGATTGAAAGATTCGATCCGGATGCGGTAATCACTGCTGTTTATCTGGATGGAGAAAAGTTACAGTACAATGTTAAGAGGTTTCATATAGAGACGAATACAATGAACACCCGTTTCTTGTTTATCAAGGAGGGTGACAAAAATCGCCTTATGGAGGTGACAACCGATCCCGAACCGGTGTTGGCCATGCAGACGGGCAGGGGAGCTCAAATCCGTAAAGCCAAGATTAAATTATATAAGGTAGTTGATGTAATGGGATGGAAGGCAGTCGGCAATAAGCTCACAGATTTTGCAAAAAGCGACCAGATGGAGTGGATAAAACCTATGGGCCCCGGCGTTCAGGGGTCTCTTTTCCCTGAGGAAGAGGGTAAATAAACGACTTTCGCGCCCCGGATTATCGTAAAAGTCCGCTCTTTTCGTGGCTCAGATTTCGCATTTTCCTATTTTTTGACCTGTTTAGGACATGAATTTGTGCCCTTGGCAGGGTACTTTTACCCCTTGATCGTAGTTTTTCTACGAAAAATCTTGTTGACATTTATCAATATTTTCCACGGGCTGGAAATTTGCCTACAAAGATTCTTTGTGTGATTATAAAATTGATAACCAATAACTTATGTAAAGAAATAGGGTAGTTTTGCCCTTCTTCGAGGGTAAACTCCCTATGTCAAAAAACATTTTTTATCGGAAAAGTCCGATTTTTCTTATTCGTAAAACTTGCATTAATCGAATGTGCCTTATACTTTTGTTTTCGCTTACCTGATCAACCTACCCTACAAACCCGGAAGACACCCCCTAAAAGTTAATCCGGAAAAGTTTCAAAAAAAGAAACACACAGCGAAAGCGAAAAAATGAACACAACTAAGATTACATATAACTCTTTATATTCCTCGTTACTGGTACTTTTTATTTTCTTTGGTTTCTCTTTATTTACAACCAATGCTGGTCAGAGCTGCTTCAGCACCGGCGATTCTCAGATGATAATTACTGCACGTGGTGGTGATGGTAATAATCAGAAAGATCTGGGAGTAGAATTTTCAGGCAGCAAAAAATCTTACCTGATTCGTTCTTCCAAACAAAATGTTCCGGTTGGGCCCGGTCAGGAGAAAGGTGTTGAAAAGAATAAAAATATTGGCATTCAATTGCCGTCTGATTTAAGGTGTTTATGAATTACCCGGCAGGAACATTACAAGGCCGGAATCAGAAGAAAAAATTATTAGGCTATAGTTATTCTTAAGTTGACCCTCCATTTTTCGGAGGGTTTTTGGGTTTTATAGGTGACGTATTATTGAACTTGTTTGGAAGCCTATAGTACCGTGACCATCCCTGGTCTCGGAAGAATTGGATGATACAGATGCACAACCCAACGATCTCTTCACTGCATACCCGTGCCTGAACAGCCAAAATTCCCCTCTTCTGGATGGGCTGGGGTGGCCAGAAACCTTAAATTAAGTGCAACCCGCACAGTGAAATCGAAACGCTTGGATCTGATTTAAAAAGTGAAAAATAACCCAGGATACAATCCGACAGATTTAGTTGGCACGAGTTACAAACTCGCGCCGGAATGAAATCGATAGTTCTGTAGTGATGACTAACCGCAGACATGAAAGTGACAAAAAATCTTCACTACCTGCTCTTCTTCTTTTTTGCTATTTCAGAAAAGATGTAATAATTCTGTTGCTTGGTCATATCGGCCACCTGGTTATAAAGAGTAATTGCTTCATCGTAATCTCCTTTGAGTTCTTTCGCCCATGCCTTTAGAAACAGGCAGAGGGTGTTATTGCCATTCATGTTAAGAGCTGCATCTGAATAAACAAGTGTTGAGTCGTAAGACTTTAGCTGAAAGTACAACAAAGCTTTTTGTGACAGGATGCCTTCTGTTTCTTTACGGTCGGGGCTGTTCAGTTTTGATAGTTGATTTTTCAGAGAATCCTCATCGAGGTTGCGAAACTCAGTGTAACGAATAGAATCCATCAGATAAAAATATGCATCGCATTCCCCAACTAAATTAATTGCAGCCCGGCCTGCCAGTTCAGTTCCGAGTCTTGCTGCGTTCTCTTCGGTGGTATCTCCATAGAGTCTTAATACCTCTTCAGTAAACTCTTTCTCGAATTTATAGACGGCAAGCTCAAAGCAATCAGCTATGATATCATTATTAGGCCCTAATATAATTGTACTGTCAATACACTTACAAACCTCATTCCTATACGCAGAATCGAGATTTGTTTGACTTGAAGCACTATAGTTCAACAAAAATGCAAAAAGAAGGGATAGGATTAACCGGTTCATAAGCAGAGATTATTTGGTTTGGAATATGATTATATTCAGCAATGTAAATAAATCTATTCTAAATATTTGCCTTTTGCTTGCAAAATGTTTTTTAACTCCTCCGGCTTATGAGTTCCGATAAGGATTTTCTTGTTATTGGTGAGCATTAACTGTAGCCCTATATTTCCGGAAGTGTTATAGGCCATACCCTTATCACCCAGACCGTATCTGATGCCCCATCCACCAAATTCTACAAAAGAATATTTTCTGATGTAGCATTTGAGTAAATCATTCCAGGAGTAATGGTTGTACTTTAGGTGAAAGGGGAAAAATTTTACGTAGATACCATCATCCTTAATCAGAGTATTCAGACGAAGACTTAATATGAGCAGTGTAACGATAAGGGTGACTATTTCTCCCATTATAAGCCCTCCGTTGCTCGCCGGTTTATCGCCAAAAGGTTCGCCTTTGATGATTTGAGTATATATCCCATAAAGGAAAAGTCCGTTCACACCGGCAAGTATGAGCATCAGCCACCATTGTCTGAATCTCTGCGACTCTTTAAATAAAATACTGTCTTCCATTTTTCCCGGTTTACCGTATCAAATTTCACCTTCTTTTTTATAAAATGAGCAACCGGTTTTTTCGGCTTCAACTTCCTATTAAATTTGTGTTATGAATCGTCAGACATCTTCACACATTCTTCTAGTGAGACCAGCGGCGTTTAATTTCAACCCTGAAACCGCTAAAAACAATTCATTTCAAAATCCGGATGCCGCTGGTGATAGTTCTACGGTAACTGAGGCGCGCAAGGAACTGGACGGCCTCGCAGGAAGATTAACCGGTGCAGGCGTGGATGTATTAGTGGCTGATGATACGACTGTACCTGCAAAACCTGATGCGGTTTTTCCGAACAACTGGATTTCTACACACGAAGACGGAAGAGTGATTCTCTATCCGATGTATGCGCCTAACAGGCGCTTGGAGCGCAGGCAGGAAATTGTTGATCTCCTGAAAAAGAGTTTTGATGTTAAAGAAGTGATAGACCTTTCTCACTTTGAAGCAGATGGAAAGTTTATGGAAGGGACGGGGAGTATGATACTGGACCGTACCAACAGGATTGCTTATGCGTGTGCTTCACCACGCACAGACGAGGATGTGTTTAATAAAGTATGTGAAATGTTGGGTTACCGCCCGTTTTATTTTCATGCATATAATGAAGAAGGAGTTGCTATTTACCACACGAATGTTATGATGTGTGTAGGCGACAAGTTTGCCGTAATCTGCTTAGAGAGCATTACTGATGATAAAGAGAGAAAATCTATTATAGCGTTGTTGAAGACTACCGGGCACGAAGTGGTCGATATCACTTTTAAACAAATGAATCATTTTGCCGGTAATATGTTGGCGCTGCACACAGCTACCGGAGAAAACATACTGGCGCTTTCTCAAAGTGCTTACGACTGCTTAACCGAAAATCAAAGGCAGACGCTTAGCAAATACTGCCAACTGATACCTGCGCCCGTACATACTATTGAAAGGAATGGCGGCGGTAGTGTCAGATGCATGATTGCCGAGATTTTTCTGAATGCGAAGGGAGAATAATTAGCACACCAAATTTCTAAATAATTATTTTTTCAATAAAAATTTATTATTTTACAATAAATAGTATTTATTTTGCAATAAATAAAACAGTATGAAACGCCTGAAAGAAATAGTAACACCTCCGAACTTCTTCATTTTCGTTGTGGTAACTATATCTGTGTATTTCTTTATTGCAGAAATAGCAGTACCATTTTTCGGAGCCGAGCACTCCATCGGAGCAAGCGATTTGGTTTTAAGAGACCGGACTGAAAGAGACAGCATCATTGCAACCATATCCGGCACAAGCGATCAGGCTTATGTGGAAACCCACCGCTCGTGGGATCTGAACGTGAAAAGTAACAACGCCATGGGGTGGTACTTATTCATATCAGGAACCGTACAGTTTGTTGGTTTTTTATTCATCTTTTGGATGATTATAGAAGTAATGAAACGCTTTGGTAAGGATGAGGATTTTAAAACGGATATAGATACCTGGTTGTTCAGGATAGGTACACTTTTGATAGTCTTAGGAGCGCTGTCGTATTTAGATCAACTGTTGATCAACTTGTTTTTGAAGAGTACAGGTTTAGGAGCTTTTAAAGATCGTTCGGGGAAAGGATCTTATTTCTTCTTCGCATTCATGGCTTTCGCTTTTATGACCTATTACAGCAAGGGGAAAGAATTAAAGAAGGAAACTGAATTAACGATTTAAGAATGGCAATAATTATCAACCTTGATGTAATGATGGCCAAGCGAAAGATGTCGCTCAACGAGTTGAGCGCCAAAGTGGGGATTACCTTGTCTAACCTGTCTATTCTCAAAACAGGTAAAGCAAAAGCGGTACGGCTTGAAACATTGAACGCTATTTGTAAAGCACTTGATTGTCAGCCGGGAGATATTTTGGAGTATGTTCCGGATGAGAAGAATTAAAACAGACTTAATGCCCTAACAAGTACCTGACGAATTCATAATTATGTCCTTTCTTGAACGGCGTTCTTCCTTTTAAAGTCAGTTCGTAATTGTGTGCTCTTGCTCCCTCGTACACACGCTCATCTTCCACGAAATCGAAGTAAGAATCCAGCGGCATAAAGGCTGCAAGTTGTTCATCGATTCCCGTGATAAATCGATAACCGGGTCTGAAGTGAAGGCCTTTAACTTTCTTCTCCAGTTCCTTTCTTGCTTTTTGGTCAATGAAATCTGAATGAACAAACACCATGCATTGTAACATGTCCGTGTATCCGTAGTACTGTCGTGCAGGAGCAATATTGAAAACTTCCGGAAACCAGATACTCACCCTCGCGGGCGAATTATCGGTAGAGGGGTAGCAGGAGATAATCCAGTATTCGTTCTCGTGTTCAATCGGCAGAGGGATGAAATTACTGATGTAGTGTTTGCAGATTTTAGTAATCAAAGGTGCCTGGTCCAGTTTCAATAGTTTTTCCAGACGCTTGCCGTTTTTCTCTTTGACATCGAAGAATTTCAGCGGAGCGCCCGACAGGCCAAATTCATAGGGTATGAAGGTTTTCTTTTTCAAACGTTGGCAATTTTTACTTCTTCTTCGCAATCAGGCTGTCAATTTCCCAGAACTTTTCTTTCATCAGTGCCAAAGCGAAGGCGGCGGCCGAAGCTGCAAAAACCGAAGCGTCTAAGGGCCTCTTCACTCCTGTGAAAAATGCCATGGAGAGTGCGAATATCAGCATCAGATAACCGCTTAACAAGGCGAATAATTCGGTCTTATAGCCTATGAGCAGGAATAATGCAAAAATGATTTCAGCAGCGGTTGCGATTGCAGCGAATGCCGGTACCCACGACTCAGGGGCCCATGGCATGAGTGTTTGTGTATAGGATACGAAATGCTGCCAGTCGCCCCAAGCGGAGAACCGGGGACTCCACAGGCCGAATCTGTCGGCTACGGCTGAAAGAAATCCGATTGCGATGGCAAGTCGCAGAAAGAGTTTGGTGATGTGTGCTGACATTTTGTTTTTCATTGTAGCTGTCAAAGTTATTGAATGTCATGGTTTAGTCTGAAAGAGCGCGGTTTTCGTCTTTTTGACTTTAAGCGGTTTGCCATCCTGTCAGTTTCTGCCCGATGGCACTTTATTTGGTTAAATGCAGTAAAAAAAATCAGAGGTATTATGCAAAAAGGTAGTATCCGCGTAGAGACGGAGAATATTTTTCCAATTATCAAGAAGTTTTTATACAGTGATCACGAGATTTTTATCCGTGAATTAATCAGTAATGCTGTTGATGCCACTCAGAAATTGAAGACCTATGCTTCAATCGGAGATTTAAAAGGAGAGGTTGGTAACACCGATATTCATGTTAAAGTGGATAAAGAGAACAAGACCATTACTATTTCCGACAAGGGGGTAGGGATGACAGCCGAGGAAGTGGACAAGTACATCAATCAGGTGGCTTTCAGCGGTGCCGAGGAGTTTTTAGAGAAGTACAAAGAGAAAAATGAGTCTAATATTATTGGTCACTTTGGGCTTGGTTTTTATTCTTCCTTTATGGTGAGTGATAAAGTGGAGATTTTCACGAAGAGCTTCAGAGAAGACACCAAAGGGGTTCGTTGGGAGTGTGATGGCAGCCCGGAATATGTAATCGAAGAAAATGATAAATCAGATAGAGGAACTGATATAATTCTTCACATTAATGAAGACAGTGCTGAATTTTTGGAGAGAGAACGCATCCGTCAAATCCTGACCCGGTTCTGCCGTTTCCTGCCGGTGCCGATTTATCTCGACGCAGAAGAAAAAGATCAGGAAGCAGAAAAGATAAACAATACAGAGCCTGCGTGGACTAAAAAGCCTTCTGACTTAACAGATCAGGACTATCAGGATTTCTACAGAGAATTGTATCCGTTTTCAGAACCTCCGTTATTCTGGATTCATCTGAATGTCGACTATCCCTTTAACCTTACCGGTATTCTTTATTTCCCCAAGGTGAAACATAGTTATGAAATTCAGAAAGACAAGATTCAACTTTATAGTAATCAGGTATTCGTTACTGATGAAGTAAAGGATATTGTTCCGGAGTTTTTGATGCTGTTGCACGGTGTGATTGACAGTCCGGATATCCCGCTGAACGTGAGCAGAAGCTATTTGCAGGGCGATCCGAATGTCAGGAAGATCAACAGCTACATCACGCGTAAGGTAGCAGACAAGCTGGGTGAGTTGTTTAAGAATGATAGAAAGTCTTTCGAGGAGAAATGGGAGAGTATCGGTCTGTTTGTGAAGTATGGTATGATAACAGACGATAAGTTCTTAGAAAAAGCAAAAGATATTGTTCTCTTCCAGGAAGTAGAAGGAAAGTTTGATACGCTG
>JAGFIS010000027.1 GCA_024103425.1 Chitinophagaceae bacterium | reverse complement strand
GTAACCATTACTAATAAGTTAAATAACAGACCCAGAAAATTATTAGGATACAAAACACCTTTACAGGTTTTTATGGCTAATTTTAAACCCAATTAACTAACTGTTGCACTTATAACTTGAATCTGCGGGAAAAAATAACAAGGTTTACTTGTGAATTTCACTCGTGAAATGAAATTCAATATCCGGATTATTGATTCTTTCTGTATTCAGAAACCATTCGCTCTGCGCCAGATATACCAGCATTTCATCTTTATCTTCAGCAATATTTGCCTGTTTGAACTTAATAAAATCCTGCAGCTTCTTTGGATCTTTCGAACTGATCCAGCAGGCTTTATAGAAGGGCAGGGTTACGAAATCGACAGATGCACCATACTCATTCTTAAGCCGGTATTGTATCACTTCAAACTGCAAATCACCTACACACCCGATTATCTTTTTATTTCCTCCATGCTGAGTAAACAGCTGGGCTACCCCCTCATCTGTCAACTGCACCAGACCTTTCTCGAGTTGTTTTGTCTTCATCGGATCTTTATTGACGACCTCCTTAAAAATCTCAGGAGAGAACGATGGAATTCCTGTGAAGTAAAAATCTTCGCCTTCGGTGAGGGTATCGCCGATCTTAAAGTTTCCCGAATCGTAGAGGCCAACTACATCACCCGGCCAGGCGTTGTCGATTACATCTTTTTCGCGAGCTAAAAACGTATATGGGTTACTGAAACGGATGTCTTTATCCAATCTCACGTGATGGTAATATTTGTTTCTTTCAAACTCTCCCGAACACACCCTTAAGAAAGCAATCCTGTCGCGGTGGCGTGGATCGAGGTTAGCATGTATCTTGAAAACAAACCCGCTGAACTTTTCTTCAGACGGCTCTACTCTTCTCGTCGTCACTTCTCTGCCCTGAGGGGTGGGTGCAATTCTGATGAAAGTCTCCAGCAATTCTTTTACGCCGAAGTTGTTGATCGCACTACCGAAGAAAACAGGTGCCAACTTGCCCTTCAGATAGGCATCCTGGTCAAAATCTTCGTAAACACCTTCTATCAACTCCACATCTTCGCGCAGTTGTGCAGCGTCTTTTGCTCCAATCTTTTTTTCAAGAACAGGGTCATTCAGATCTTTCAGAGGCGTATCCTCAGCAGTCACTTTCTGGTTGGGAGTGAATAGCTGAAGCTGTTTATCATAGAGATTGTAAACTCCCTTAAAATCCTTACCCATATTGATAGGCCAGCTCAACGGATGCAGGCTGATATTCAGTTCGGCTTCAATCTCATCCAGTAAATCAAAAGGATTCTTTCCGTCGCGGTCGAGCTTGTTGACAAACACAATCACAGGAGTATCCCTCATACGGCACACTTCCATCAATCTACGCGTCTGCTCCTCCACTCCCTTTACGCTGTCTATCACCATCACCACACTGTCCACGGCTGTCAGAGTACGAAAGGTATCTTCTGCAAAGTCTTTATGACCCGGTGTATCCAGCAGGTTAATCAGCGTATCGTTGTACTCAAAGCTCAGTACAGAGGTAGCCACAGAGATACCGCGCTGGCGTTCTATCTCCATGAAGTCGGATGTTGCGTGCTTCTTAATCTTATTGCTCTTTACTGCACCTGCTGTCTGAATGGCCCCGCCGAAAAGGAGAAATTTCTCGGTAAGTGTTGTTTTACCTGCGTCGGGGTGCGAGATAATTGCAAATGTTCTCCGCTTGCTGATTTCCTTAAGCTGCTTCTGATTTTCTCCTGCCATTGGTATTCCGTATGTTCCTTTTGCCCGCAGCAGACATCAAATTGTTCCTGCCGCAAAATTTTCCGGCGCGAAGGTAAACATTGACAGGCTCTTTTCGCAAGGATTAACGTTATTTTCCGGAGGCCGTTTAATGTACATATCCGTCTTAGCAGTGGTTTTTACTCAACTGTTACTGAGAAAGTGATCATTCTGGAGTACACTTTATCAATGACATTAGAATACTTCAGGTTCACATCCCTGCTATGCAGATTTACGAGCCCATGGCTGATTTTAATCTCAGGCGATAAAACAAAGAAGGGGAAGTAGATATGAAAACCGAGCCCGATCTCAGAGCTAAAGTTTGTCTTCTTCAATTTAATAAGGTCTTCTGCCCTTTCTGCCTTTGCGTTACTGGCGAGGTCGTAATCGAACCTGCCACCGGCAAAGGTGTACACCTTCAGGTTACCAATCCTGTCGCTGTTGAAGGCCAGGTTGACGGGAAAACTCAGTGTAATCGACTGTACCCGTCTATTCGTCATCGAGTCGCTTTCGTACTTCTGAGTGTATAAAAAGGCCTTATCAGAGAAAGTAAGATCCAGAGGATGCACCCTCAGATTGAAAAATTTGTTCAGCCTGAGGTTGGTCAGAAATGCCAGGTTTACTCCGGAGTTGTTGACACTCTCGACACTCATAATAGAATCATACTCCAGAAAACGGGGGTGATGAGAAAACGAGAAATGCGATGTATTGTAACCTATATTGATACCAAAATGATAAGGTTTATCATCGTGGTTCTCGAGATTAAGTCCGTTTTTCTGTGCTTTCACACAGAGGGTACTCAACAAAGCAATCCAAAGCAAGGTTACTTTTCTGCGCAATAAATAGTGCATACTCCTAAAGTCATGGTTTTGTAGAATGCGTTTCTATAACCCAGCTTATTTAAAATGTTTACAAATTCTTTTTTCTCAGGAAACTTTTGTACCGAATTATTGAGGTACTGATAAGCTTCCTTATTTTTTGAAACTAATTTACCCATGCCCGGTGTAACTGTGTTCATGTATAATTTATAGAACGGATACACCATCTTCGAGTTAGGTTTTGTACTCTCCACTACAATTAACTTTGCCCCCGGCTTTATTACCCTTTTAATTTCCAATAGTCCGGCCTCCAAGTCTTCAAAATTCCTCACTCCAAAAGCCACTGTTGCAGCATCAAACGTATCAGCTTCGAAAGAAATTGCCTCACTATCCTCGCAGCGCAACTCAATCGCCTGTTCTAATCCGGCCTTTTTTAACTTTTCACGACCTACTTCCAGCATGCCTTCACTGATATCTATCCCTACAACTTTCTCGGGTTTCAGCATCCCGGATGCCATTATCGCAAAGTCTCCGGTTCCGGTCGCAACGTCTAAAATTGCACGCGGACGGTCGGATCTCAATAGTTCTAACGCCTTTTTCCTCCATTTCTGATCTATCCCCAGACTCAGGAACCTGTTCATAAAATCATACCTGAAGGCGATTTTATCAAACATTGTACGTACCTGTTCCTTCTTGGTTCCGTCTGATACTTTATAGGGGACTACGCTATCGTGCGGGTAGTGATTCACCCTTCAAAGATAGTTTTTCGTAGAACTAATCATAATTCGCTAAAATTCTTTCACTTTTATTTTTCATTTAATTTGCGGATAATGGATATTCTTCAGGCAGTTTATTTGATCAGCAGCCCTTCGGTAGACAAATGCCCTCTACCCGACAGGCCGGAGTATGCATTTATAGGAAGGAGCAATGTCGGAAAGTCTTCTTTGATCAATGCGCTGGCTATGAATGAAAAACTGGCCCGCACGTCTAATACACCCGGAAAGACACAATTGATTAACCACTTCAGCTTTAGAACAAGACCTGAAAAAGATGCATCGTATGAAGACTGGTATCTGGTTGATCTGCCCGGGTACGGCTTCGCTAAGCGCAGCCAGGCCACAAGAAAAGAGTGGAGTAAAATGACCGATCGCTATCTGACGGAGCGCCCTAACCTGATGCAGGTTTTCCTGCTTATCGACAGTCGCCACAGCCCCCAGAAAATAGATCTGGAATTTGCTGCCAAACTATATCAGCAACAGGTAGCCTACACTTTAATCTTCACCAAAACCGACAAAGAAAACCAGCGGACAGTGGCTAAAAACATTAAGGAGTTCTCTGATGCACTTTTGAAACAGCAACAGTTTCTGCCGCAGATGATTGCAACAAGTGCGCTCAAAAAAACCGGAAGGCAGAAAGTACTGAAGTGGATTTCAGAATTAAATACCGAATTTCAAAACCCTGAATAGTTATAACGTAAAAAACCCTCTTACGAGGGTTGTTTTTCCATTTGTGGCTTCTTAATTATTTCCTCGTCTTTGAGGGCGCATGGAGGGTTCTATCTCGTCTTTGAATTTCTTGAACAATTCCTTTCCGAAGATAACTTCCAGCTCTTTATCCCTGTCGTCAGTCAGCTTCTGGAAAACTGAACGATCGGGCATCTGTCCTTCCTCTCTTGCTTTGCGCATCATCTCCATCTGATTGTTGTAAAAATCAGTGAATACGGTCTTGGTTTTATCCTGCTGCTCCTGTGTGAGGTTCAACGGGGTCAGTTTTTCCATTACGTTTTTCACTCTTTCTTCTGTGGACATCCTCCCCATCTGAGCGAAGGCGGTAGAGGCGGAAGCAATAAAAAATGCCAGTACCAGTGTGATTTTTAATTTCATATAGTTTACTTTATTTTTTTTCGTTTTGTTGCGACTGCCTTCCCATGCCCGGCATACCAATCATTCTGTAAATCACTCTTTTGAAAGCCGAATCAAAAGCAGGCTGTTGTTCGGTCTTGCACAACCCGCGAATCTCTATGAAGTAGTTCCGCATACCAAGGTCTACTTTCTTCTGTTTGTTAGCTATAGAGTCTGCGATATTATTGATAAGGCTGTCGGGAATCTGGTTGTCGAAAATTGAAAAATAGAACCTTTCTTTCACCTCGGTCATACCGGAGTAGGTTTCAGAGGTACGTTGGCGCTGTCGCGACCTCAATTCAAGATAATCAGCTATTTGCTGCTCATCGAATCCTACCTTATCACGAAGAACCGGGACGAGCCCGCTGTCCTGCCCGCGAAATCTACCCTCAAAGTGCTGATTCTTAGGCTTCAGAACGTATAAAAATAGCATCACCAGATTGGTTATCAGAAGGGCTCCGATAATCAGCAACAGGATCTTATTAGATGATTTAATACTCATTAGGGGTCCACCTTTTCTGCATCAAACGGATTCATATTCATCTCCAGGTACTGATCTACGGTAGCTATCTCTACTCCGCTATTGTTCACCTGCTGTTGTTTATCTTCCTGAAGTGTTGTAGAAACCACAACAAACGCATTCATAACAACAATCAACACTACTGCAGCAATAGCTACAGACGGCCTGACCAGAAAACCGAGTAATTTCTCAGCAAATGTTGCCTCTCCCCGCTGCATTCTAGCCTCCAGTCTGGTGAAAAAGAATGGTCTCGGAGTAGCTCTCTCCACACCATCCAGGCTGTTTAAAATGGATTCTATTTTCTGTTCTTTGTTCATCTGTGTACTATACTTCTTAGACGATATTTCTTTAAAAAACCACCGATTCCGGCTTCACTTAACCATCCCCTCCAGCTTTTTCCTCAGATTCTTCTTTGCTCTCTGTAACAATGCATCTACCGAATTCACACTCACTTCCATTATTTCGCTCACTTCCTTGTAACTCAGCATCTCTATTCTATTGAGAACAAATGCCGTTTTTTGATTTTCTGGCAGTTTGTCAATCGCTTTAAATAAAAGAGCTGCTTCTTCTTTATTTTCTGCTTTCACGCCGGGGTGCACGAAATCAGCCGGGTCGTGAACCAGTTCATCATCCTTGCTGTACAAACTCTGCAAAAACGCATTCCTCTTCTTCCGCTTCTTCTTTCTAATAGCATCCAGCGATTTGGTAACTGCTATCCGGTAAATCCATGTTGACAGTTTGGACTGCTCCTTAAAACTGTCTATCGACTCATATACCTGTATAAAGACCTCCTGCGCCACATCCTCAGCATCTTCATCACTCTGCACAATACTTAGCGAGGTATTGTATACCATATCCTCCCAGCGTTCTACTAACTCTTTAAATGCTGCCCTGTCTCCCTCCTTCAATCTTGCTATAAGTTGGCTTTCATCCATTCAAGAGCAGCTATTTTAATTTTATTAATGCATCATACCCGGCCCTCCAAAAAATTGCCCACCCATACCGGAGCGTTTATTGTTTTCCTTCGGCTTGCCAAAGTTCCTTAATTTGTATGTAAACGTCAGCATAAAATATTGCTGTAATACTTGGTTCCTTGTATCCTGAATGTAAGACTCGGTAACATCACGGGTAATGCTCTTGTTCTGCTTCAGCAGGTCAAATACGCTCAGCTTCAACTCACCGCGGTTATCTTTAAGAAACTTCTGTCCGATAGCTACATTCCACAACCAGAAGCTCTGGTTAAACCCGTCTGCCAGCCCCCTGTAAGATTCATTAGAGATACTGTTTTGCAGGAAAGTACCTTTCTTACTTAACAGATTCACCGAAATACCGGTACTGGATGTGAAGTAGTTGTTGTTCTGCTCCGGACGGATCGTATTATCCACTCTGTTAATGTTTGCAGAGTATGAAATATTAAAGTCAATATACTCACTGATATTACTTGCCAATACAACACCCAGGTTGTAATTGTAGCTGTTAGAAACGTTCTTTACGTCGTTCAGCAAACCCGGCTGTCTTGCATACCCGAATCCGGCATTCAGGTTCAGGTTTGTCTTGATAAACTTAAGTGGAGTACTGTATGTGAAGAATGTTCTTGCATTATAATAACCATCGAGGTTCACCGGCTTAGATAACTGCGAACCCCTGCGGAGAATAATACCGTTACCCAGTGCAGAGTCTTTTGTTGCAGTATAAGTTGTATTACTGATATAATCATTCACCAGCGATACAAAAGCATTTGCAAAGAAGCTCTTCTGAGTGAACCTATTAGTAAAGGAGTACCTGGTCATAAACCTGTGTGTGTACTGTTGTTTCAGATTCGGATTACCTGTTGAATAGAACAACTGGCTGTTCGTATTAATCACACCCTGCAGTTGGGTTACCGAGGGCGAATTTACCATTGTACGGTAGAACAGACTCACACTGCCGTACTGCCCAGCTTTCTTTCTGATCCATGCATTTGGGAGGATATTATTAAACGTGTATTTGATGCCATTAGTACTGCTCAGATCACTGTACTGATAATCTGCTCCGATAGAAATACTGTTATCCCTGTCACCTGTACGGAAGGTGATTCCTCCATTATGAGTATTATAGGTATTGTCGTAAATATTACTCAATACTGCGTTGTAATTATCGTATTTAGAAGTAGCATTATTAAAATCGTATGTCTTTTGTGTAGAAGAACTCTTCTGAATTCCGGGCTTATAGCTTAACTGCATTTGAATCTTCTCTGTCAACGGCTCAGTATACGAAATGTTGAACCTGTAGTTATTAGTATGACTTTTTGAATCGGTAAAGCGACGCACTACCTCCAGATCTAAATTCGGCTTGTAATACCCATTGTTAGCATCGTTATAGCTTTCGCCGGTGCGGTCGTTGAGCGAAACATTGAAGCTCATTGATAACGATCTTCCCTTCTTCTTAAAGGAGTGTCTGAAAAGAATGTTCGCATTAGAGTTGAAACCCTTCATATCGTTGGTAGTATGGTTTTCGGTTTCACTCAGAAGTGTTACATGGTCTTCCAGTGTGTTTACTCCATGCACTGTATTCAGTGAACTGTTAGTCTGCATGGAAGTATTTGTAGTGAAGATCAGGGTGTTGCTGGAGTCTATCTTATAGGTCAACCTTACATTCAACCTGTGGTTGTAGTTTTCGCTCTGCGAAATTGTATTCTCATCGTAGAATGAGGTGGAGTCCATACGAAAATTTTGCCTGTTGATATCGCGGTTGTTGTTCAGCCTACTGTTATTAAAGAAATAACTCGCCGAGATATCTACTTTTTTGCTCCACTCATCGCTGAAGTTGATACCCAAAGCATTGGTTTTGGCTATTCCGCTCTGCTGGCCGACAAAGAAGCTGTTGTTACGGCCCCAGCCACCGCCGCCGCCGCCTCTCATCCCGCCGCCACCGCCTGTAGCGTTCACCAAGTCTTCAGAAGAAAAATTCTGCTGGTTGATGTTATTGGTCATTCCGACAATGGATAAACGGCGTGCATCCTTAAAGAAACTGATATTTCCTCCGCCGAGGTAACGATCATCTGTTCCGTACCCGGCATATACACGCCCGAAGTTTCCCTGGCGCATGTCGGCCTTGGTAATAATATTAATACTCTTCACAGCATTACCATCATCAAAACCGGTCAACTGAGCTTCATCACTCATTCTGTCGAACACCTGAATCTTATCAATAATTTCTGCCGGCAGGTTTCTCAGCGTAGCTGTAGCATCGTCACCAAAGAATTCGCGTCCGTCCACTGTCACTTTGCGCACCTGCTCTCCCTGTGCAGTGACATTGCCCTTACTATCTACGGTTACACCCGGCATCTTCTTGATCAGGTCTTCACTCGTAGCATCGGGGTTTACCTTGAACTGACTGGCTGTATACTCGGCTGTATCCCCCTTCATCCTAACGGGTGGCTGTGCTCCGGTAATAACGACTGTTGACAGCGTTTCAACTGCCTTCCCTATAAAAATTACTTCAAAATCATAGTCGCTGTTGGTAACAATAAAACCTTGTTTTACTGTAGTATAACCTACAGAAGTGATTCCGAGAATATAACTTCCGGGCTTTACGTTTGTGAAAGAAAACTCGCCATCGCTGTTTGTCATAGTCTCACGAACGACTGTATTACTGTCTGTCTTTAACAAGGAAACCGTAGCTTTAACTAATGGGGTGTAATCAATTACGTCCCTTACTGTACCGCTAACTTTCTGAGCACTGGCACCCAGGCTCAACATCATCCCGAGAGTGAGGGAAAACAAAAAATACTTCATCATAAAAATTTGAATCCTCCATTTGACGCCATAAAAGCATTAATTCCCCCCTCAATAATTCTTTAGTAAGTAAAAATTATTATAAAACGGAACGTTTCTTGTTATAACTTCTCAAAAAAACAAATCTCTGTCAATTATAAAGAAACATATATAAATAATTCTTAAAGCAGCCATAAACAAAGAAAATAGCCTACTTTACAGCATCATTTTTACACTTAATACAGTATATGAAAATTGCATTCCATGGTGCCGCACGCACCGTCACCGGCTCTAAGCACCTGCTCACCTTATCCAATGGGAAAAAGTACTTACTGGACTGTGGTATGTTCCAGGGATTGGGGAAAGATACCGAAAGCCTCAATCGCAAATTCGGTTTTGCCCCTAAAGAAATAGATCATTTGATTTTGTCTCACGCACATATTGACCATTGCGGCCTGATTCCCAAGCTCATCAAAGAGGGCTACAATGGAGAAGTATGGTGTACGCCTGCAACAAAAGATCTGGCTACCATTCTAATGGAAGACAGTGCCAGCATCCAGGAAACAGATATTAAATTTGTAAACAAGACCAGGGCCGCACAGGGTAAATCTTATCTGCTTCCTCTATATGATATTGAAGATGCAAGAATCGCCGCTCAACACCTGAAGCCGGTCGAGTATGGCACATGGCACAAAATAGACGATTCGGTAGAGCTGCTTTACCTCGATGCCGGACATATCATTGGCAGTGCTACAGTACACCTCAGAATAAAAGAGAACGGCAAGACAACCCATCTCACTTTCTCAGGCGATTTAGGCCGTTACCGCGATGTCATCCTGCGGTCACCACAAGATTTTCCTCAGGCAGACTATATTATACTCGAAAGTACTTATGGTGATAAGTTGCACGACCGCGTGACCAACACTTCTGATGCTTTGTTGGACTGGATTGAAAGGACCTGCCTGGAAAGAAACGGAAAACTGATACTGCCGGCATTTAGCGTGGGTCGTACACAGGAACTGCTTTTTGCACTCAACCAACTGGGATTAGAAAACAGGTTGCCAGATCTGCCCTACTATGTCGATAGCCCCCTTAGCTACGAGGCGACGGAAATTATTGAAAACTATCCTCAATACTTCAACCCAAGAGTGCAAAAACTGTTGCAAACCGACAGCAAGCCTTTCGATTTCAAAGGCCTGCATTTCATCAAATCGGTGGATGAAAGTAAGTCGCTCAACTACCGTTCAGACCCGATGGTGATTATTTCGGCAAGCGGAATGGCCGAGGCAGGAAGAGTAAAACACCACATCAGCAACAATATTGAAAACAAACGGAACTCGATTGTACTCACAGGATATTGCGAACCTCATTCGTTGGGTGGGCGATTGAAACTGCACCCTGCAGAAGTAGGTATCTTCGGACTGACACACCAAGTCAACGCTGAAATTGGTGAGATAAAAAGTATGAGCGCACATGGAGATTATGATGATCTCAGCCAGTGGCTGGCTTGTCAGGACCCGCGACAAGTGAAGAAATTATTCTTAGTTCACGGCGAATACGATGTGCAGACCGAGTTTAAAAATCGGCTGATCAGCAAAGGATTTACCGATGTGGAGATTCCGACACTGCACTATGAGATTGGTCTGGAATAAAAGAGTCCGGGGAAGTTGAGGACTTTTAGAATAAGTCGCCGAAATTCACTTTCACAAGAAACAGACCGTGAGAAGCAACAGAGAAGTCGACTCCTGAGCAATCTTTGGCCTCTATGACTTCGCGGAACTCCTGCAGGCTCATTTTTCCCCTGCCGACGCGCAGCATGGTGCCTACGAGACCTTTTACCATACCACGCAAAAACCGGTTGGACACTACGTGATACACCAGGGTATCATCTTCAGTCAACCACTCACTTTCCCGAATATCGCAGTTGAAATTCTTAGCCTGGGTATGCTTTTTTGAGAAGGACGTAAAATCAGAATACTCTTTCAATACTGCTGCTGCCTCCTGCATCTTCGACACATCGATTTTAAACGGAAAGAAAAAAGCTGTTTGCCTGAGGAAAGGATTCTTCTTAGTGTAAATAAAATATTTGTATTCGCGCGACTGCGCATCAAAGCGGCAGTGCATTCCATCACCAACCCTGAAGAAATTTTTCAAAGTAATATCATCCGGAAGGATTGCATTGATGTGATATACATCTCTCTGCGAAGAGGGAATCGCCTCTTCAGCATCAAAATGAAAATAATTCTGCAGTGCGTGCACGCCCGTATCTGTACGCGAAGAACCCGTAAGCTCAAAGTCTTTTTTATAGAAAATACGAAGTGCCTTTTCTACCTCTGCCTGAATCGTATTGGCATTCTCCTGTATCTGGAAGCCTGCATACTGCGACCCATCATAAGCAACCTCAATGAAATATCTGGGCATGTGTTTATTTCTGAATCATTGCCCGGAACCGGTTGATGTAATACTGGTCCTGCAATTGCGATTCTAACTGGTAAAACATATTGGAGTCTGATGTATAGGGATAAGCTGCATCAAAGAATTTGTATTTCCCCTCGTCATCCAGGAATAAGTACGACAGATTCTTGATCTGTTCAGTCGTATAACACTTCTGTTTGAAAAACTTCCTCGCTGCATCAACCATCTTGTCGTTATCCGACTCTGCAGCTATTTTCTTCCTGATCTTCAGGAAGTCGTTGTTATTGGCATACGCTGAACAATTGGCATTTACTGACGGAGAGTAAATAATCTGTGGTGTCCTTTCACCTTTCTTATCATTCTTTTTCTCTTCGGCTACGGCCTCAACTTCTTCCTGCTTCCCGGACAGCACCTCACTCTCTGCCTTTACTTCTTCAACTTTTTTCTCTTCCACTTTAATCTTCATCTCTTCGGCTTGTTCCTCCTTAATTACAGGCGGTTCTACAATAGTCGGTGTGATCGTCAATGCGGGTGCAGTTGTATCTTTCTTTTCCACCTTGTAAATCACTTTCGGCTGCGCTGTGGCATCTCCCGGCATCTGTGCAACAGGCATGAATAAACGAACCGTATCGCGCAACTCGGTGTCCAGATATATCAACTCCAGGCCTTCCGGCTCTCTCAGCAACAGCAACCTCGTCACCTCTCCCCACTTAAGCTCTTTTACCTGGGCAGCCACTTCTGCTGCCACTTCCTTCTCAACCTCAACTTCCTTTGCCAACACTTCATCCGGGGTTTTTTCTTGCACCTTTATAGCGATATCTTCAATCTTCGTCAGCGGGATGATAGAATCCTTTGGCTGTTTAACTGGCTCTTCTGCCACGGCCACCGCTTCCTTATTCAATGAATCAGGCTTCTCCGCTTCAGCCACGGGTGCTTTTTCGGTCTTGACTGACTCCTGTTCAGTAACGTTGGTTTTCAGAATTGAGGAATCGCCCACTACATCTGCAAGCAATACAGAGAATGCATCACTATCGAGTTGTTCCGCTTCCGGCTTCGGAGGTGCGCTGACAGCCCCTTCGGTGAGCGACAGCGTCTCAATATTCATCATAACCCATCTGTTATTGAGATACTTCAGCAGGTAACCTTCGTTTTGTCCGCTGAGCGTCAGCGAGAATTCTTCTTCAGGAAATTCATTTCTCGGAAAGCCCACAAAAACCTGGTGGTTCCCGTCGGATAGAGAAGATAACAATACATACCCTTCTGAAGAGGAACTGAAAACGCTCAATCCCATTCTCACATAAAAAGGTTTTCCGTTCTCTGATTGTATATAAATAAAGCGGTTTTCCTGCGCTGAAGCCAACAGTGAAAACAACGTAAAAAACAAGAAGAGTAACGGTGTCCAGAATCTTCTGAATTTCATTTTACAAAGCTATCCATTCTGACCTAATATCAGGTTTCTGCCGAAAAATAACCCGCCAATTTATATTTGCAAAAAAATCATTGTGAAAAAACTGATATTTCTGCTTGTCTGCTTCGCCACAACAGGCTTGACGGCGCAGCAGTCGCAGACTAAGCCTACTGAATCCACAGAATACAGAGCCTCTTATCCGAAAACCAATCAGATTGTACACACAAAGCTGGATGTCAGATTCGACATCCCTAAATCGATAATGTACGGTAAAGCCTGGCTGACAGTTCAGCCGCATTTCTACCCGGTAGACTCGTTACTGCTCGATACCAAATACATGGATATTAAAGAGGTATCAATCGTAAAAGGGACTGAAAAGAAAAAACTTCAATACAAATACGACAGCCTGCAGTTACATATTGCATTAGATAAGACTTACAAAAAAGAAGAGAAGTACACCGTCTATATAGATTACATCGCCAGACCCGAAGAGGTAAAAGCACAAGGCAGCGAAGCCATCACCGACGCCAAAGGCTTGTACTTCATCAATCCGGACGGAAAAGGAAGGTGGCCGACGCAGATATGGACACAGGGCGAAACAGAAGCCAATAGCGTCTGGATGCCTATCATCGACAAGCCCAACCAGAAAACAACTCAGGAGATTGCGATGACTGTTCCCGATAAGTATATGACCCTCAGCAACGGCACAATGACTGCCACCAAAAAGAATCCTGACGGCACTCGTACGGACACCTGGAAGCTCGACAAACCACACGCTCCCTATCTTTTCTTCATGGGCGTAATGGGTAAGGATGATTTCGTTGTCGTAAAAGACAGTTACAAAAACATTCCGGTAGAATATTATGTTGAGAAAGAATATGCATCTGTGGCAAGAGGCATCTTCGGAGAAACTCCGAAAATGATTGCCTTCTTCTCTGAAAAACTCAATTTCCCTTACGTATGGCCCAAATATGCGCAGATGGTGGGCAGGGAGTACGTCAGCGGTGCTATGGAAAACACTACAGCGACCCTCCATCAGGATGGTGCTTACCAAAACGCCCGGCAGTTGGTCGACGGAAACAGCTGGGAAGGCACCATCGCTCACGAGCTGTTTCACCACTGGTTTGGCGATCTGACTACAGCAGAAAGCTGGAGTAACCTCACCGTCAATGAATCTTTCGCCAACTACTCCCAATACCTGTGGGACGAATTCAGACACGGACGCGATTATGCCGATGACAAAGCTTATGAAGAAATGGAAGGATACCTGTTGAGCAACAGCAGCGATAAAGACCTGGTCCGTTTTTATTACAACGATAAAGAAGACATGTTCGACGCAGTGAGCTACAACAAAGGCGGAAGAATCCTGCACATGCTGCGCACATTTGTTGGAGACGATGCTTTCTTTGCTTCGCTCAACAAATATCTGACGGATCACCAGTATCAATCGGCGGAAGCACACGATTTAAGGTTAGCCTTTGAGTCTGTTACCGGCGAGGATATGAACTGGTTTTGGAACGAATGGTATTTCGGGAGCGGCCAGCCTCAATTAGAGATTTCCTATAAATATGAAGATGGCAAGGTACGGGTGATCGTAGATCAAACTCAGGAAGGAAGGACGTTCACACTGCCTGTACATATAGATGTCTATTCACAAAAAGACCAAAAAACAAGATACAAGGTATGGCTCAGGAATACATCAGACACGTTCTACTTCCCTTCGACACAAAAGCCGTCGTGGGTGAACTTCGACGCCGATAAAGCCCTCCTCGCACTCAAAATCGACAGGAAGAGCGCTGAGGAATATGAACAGCAGTATCAGTACGGCCCCCGGTACCTCGATAGGAAAGAGGCTCTGGAATTCCTCGCGGCAAAAGGCTCTAACATCCTGGTCAACGGACTGGATGATTCATACGCCGGGCTCAGAAGGCTGACCATAGAATTGTTGGCCAAGTCAAAACTCGGCAATGCTCCTTCTGTAATAGAAAAAGTAGAGAGAATAGCAGAAAAAGACCCCGATAAGCTCACTAAGGCAGCTGCAGTAAACTTCCTTACGAAGTTTAAGGATAAAAAATACCTGCCACTTTTTGAAAAACTGGCGGGAGACTCCTCCTATTCTGTTGCCGGTGCTGCACTTTCGGGCCTGACAGAACTCAAGCCTGAGGAAGCTTACGATCTCGCTAAGAAATACAGTAACGACGCCCTGGGTAAACTGGCCGACGCTGTATCCGGTGTACTCTTCCGCTATGGAAAGGAAGAAGACTTCGATCTTTTATATGATATGTTTGCCAAATTGCCGCTCAATGAGGATAAACTCTTCACTACCCTCAAGTTTTGCGGTTATCTGAGTAAACTTGATAATGCTGATCTGGTTAAAAAAGGAATTGATGGTATCATAAATTTCCGGAAGCAGATACCTGCAGCTTATTTGCAATATATAGACCCAACCTTCAAACAGGCCTTTTCACAGGTTGTCAGTGCTCAAAAAGCAAAGGGCAACACCGAACTGGCTGACTATATTTCGAAGTTGATTCCCTAGTTTTTACCACTAAAAACTGTAAAAAAAGCTGCGATTGCAGGTAAAAAACGGGGTTTTTCGGGTAAAGTACGCTTCCGGGGTTAAAAACCTGTAAAGAGTGGCTAAAAACCTTGTTGTTTAAGTTTATTATTCATTCGGGTTCACTTACCTTTGCACACCGTAAAATAAATTAAAAATGAGTGGTGCTTTAAAGGAGGTTAGAAACCGTATTCACAGTATCAATAACACACAGCAGATCACAAAAGCCATGAAGATGGTGAGTGCCGCCAAACTCAGACGCGCCCAAGACGCCATCATCAAGATGCGCCCTTATGCAGAGAAGCTTCAGGAGATGCTGAGCAATATCGTCAGCAATTCAGATGGCAGCATCGGCGGATCGCTGACTAAAGAACGTCCGGTAGAAAAAGTACTGCTCATCACCATCACCAGCGACCGCGGATTGTGCGGCGGTTACAACCACGGGTTGATAAAACTTACCAAACAGATTATCCAGGAAAGATATGCCGACCAACAGGCTAAGGGTAATGTTACCATCCTGCCGCTTGGTAAGAAAAGTTACGAGCATTTTTCTAAGAATAACTTTAAAGTGGTTGACAACTATTGGACAATCTTCTCTGACCTCAGTTTTGAGAATGTTTCCAAAATATCCAAATACGTAATGAACGCCTATTCAGAAGGCGAATACGATAAAGTAGAAATCGTTTACAGCGAGTTTGTGAATGCTGCTGTTCAGCGCTTTGAATGCGAGCAGTTCCTGCCGGTTAAAAAAACAGTTTCTTCAAAAGGAGAGTCTAAGGCTGATTTCATTTTTGAACCCGATCAGGAAGCACTGGTTGAAGAGTTGATGCCTAAGATCCTGAACACTCAATTGTTCAAATCGGTTCTCGATGCCCATGCGAGCGAACACGGGGCAAGGATGACAGCAATGGATAAGGCAACCGACAACGCTGAAGAACTTTTGAAAACTCTGAAAATAAGTTATAACCGTGCAAGACAGGCAGCTATTACAACCGAGCTTACAGAGATTGTAAGTGGTGCTGCCGCACTACAGGGCTAAGCACTATTAAATCTGTCGATGGAATTATCTGTTATACTCCCGCACGTAGAGGCGTTGATCTTCGCCAGCGACAAACCCCTTGCAGAAGAGGAGATAGAGGAGTATGTAAACCGGGCTTTAGCCTTCATGGAAGACAGAACTAACCTTGACCAGGTAGAAGAAGCTCTGAAGACCATCCAAGAGAAATATCAGCCTGAGTTTTATCCTTTTGAAGTCATAAAAAGCGGAGGCGGATGGCAGTTCCTCTCAAAGAAAGAGTATCATGCTACCATCAGCCAGTTGTACGGTGATAAGTTCCTCAAAAAACTTTCTGTTACAGCCCTGGAGACATTGGCTATCATTGCTTACGAACAGCCTGTAACGAAATCTGAAATAGAACTTATCCGCGGGGTAAACTCTGATTATGCAGTTCAGAAGCTTCTCGAAAAAGAATTGATAGTTATCGCGGGTAGAAAAGAAGACGCTCCCGGAAAACCTTTAATCTATACTACCTCTAAAGCTTTCATGGATTACTTCGGGATTAATGATTCAGACGATCTTCCGAAGATCCAGGAGATCTTAACTAATGAAATTTTGGAAGCAACAAAAATGCTGCATGCGAACATGAATGCAGGAGTTGCCGGTAATGCAGAAGAGAAACCAGAGGAGAGCCAGGAAGGCGAAGCGCAGAATGAAGCAGAGGAAGAGGTAAACGAAGAAAGAGACGATACTAACACATAAAACCAAAATCTACTGACAGACATGAGCAATAGCTTATCGTCGGAGCTACTCACCGGAATCGCACACAAATATGGCACTCCGGTTTACATCTACGATACCGAGAAAATATCCTCGCAGTACCACAGCCTTACTAACGAATTCAGTGATCAATCCGTACGGTTCTTTTACGCATGTAAAGCTCTTACGAATATTTCTATTCTTAAGCATATTCACGCTTTAGGAGCATCGTTTGACTGCAGTTCCATTAACGAAGTGAAACTGGCTCGCTATGCAGGCATACCGGCAGAAAAAATATTATATACTTCAAACAGTATTGCCTTCTCTGAAATTGAAGAGGCTCAGAAAGAAGGTGTTCACATCAATATCGACAGCCTTTCTAACCTGGAGAAATTCGGAAAGAAATTTGGCAACTCCTATCCTGTTGGCATCCGTTTAAGGCCCAACATCATGGCAGGCGGCAACATCAACATTTCCACCGGTCACGCTAAAAGTAAGTTCGGGATACCGATTGAAAAAATAGATGAAGTCATTGACCTTGTTGAGCAATACAATCTGAATATTGCTGTTTTGCACGTGCACACGGGCAGCGAGATCAGCGACGTAGGCCTCTATATGAAAGGGGTGCATGTACTCCTCGATCTGGCGCAGAAATTCCCTACCGTTCATACACTCGACCTCGGAGGCGGCTTCAAAGTGCCGTACGAAGAAGGTGATACCAGAACAGACATTCACCTGCTTGCCGAAGAAATCAGGAATGCATTCGATCTTGCAAAACAAAATACAGGACGCGAGTATAAGATATGGTTTGAACCGGGAAAGTATATGGTTAGCGAATGCGGCTACTTTGTCGTTTCTGTGACGGTGCTGAAGGAAACAGCAGCAACAACATTTGCAGGTGTCGACAGTGGCTTCAACCATCTCATCCGCCCCATGTTCTACGGATCATATCATCATATCGAAAACCTGAGTAACCCCGGAGACGAAAAAAAGAAATACAGCGTGGTAGGCAATATTTGTGAGACAGATACATTTGCGTGGGAGCGGGAAATTGCTGAAATCAGAGAAGGCGACTTGCTCGTTTTCAGGAATGCAGGTGCTTATGGCATGGAAATGGCTTCGAACTTCAACAGCCGGTTTAAGCCTGCCGAAGTAATGGTAAAAGACGGAAAACCACAACTAATCCGCAAGCGCGATACGCTGGAAGATCTTTTGAAAAACCAAGTAATCTGACAAAACACTTATAAATAAAATGAACAATAAATCTGTAATCATCGTGGGAGGAGGCGTAAATGGCCTCTGTGCTGCCTACTACCTGCACAAAGAAGGTTTCGACGTAACCGTGATAGACAGGGGAACTATCGACAATAACTGTTCGTTCGGTAACATGGGGTTCCTTTCTCCAAGCCACTTTGTTCCGCTGGCAAGCCCGGGTATTATTTCTGAGGGATTGAGTTATATCCTCGATAGCAAAAGCCCTTTTTACATTAAGCCCAGATTAGACTTTTCTTTTATTAAGTGGGGACTTGAATTTTATAAAAACAGCAATAAGAAAATTTCTGAGAAGAATTCTTACCCGCTGGAAGACCTTCTGAAACTGAGCCGCAGGTTGATGGATGAAATCCGTGAAGATCTCGGTGACGTTTTCGATATGGAGACTAAAGGTTGCATGATGATGTGCCACTCCAAAGAGGCTTTTGAAAAAGAAAAGAAGGTGGCTGAAGCCGCAGCTAATTACGATTTGAATGTACTCGTGCTCGATCGCAAGCAAGTACAAGAATATGAACCCGATGTAGAATTGGACGTAGAGGGAGCTGTTCTCTTTTTAGACGATGCACACATCCACCCCGGTAAGTTTATGCAGGCAATGAAGAAGAGGCTCACAGAGAGCGGTGTTCACTTTCTGTACAATACAGAAGTAACAGGGTTTATCAAAGAAGGTAACACCGTAAAAAGTGTGCTGACTGATAAAGGAGATTTCTCGGCCGACGAAATTGTCCTTTCTCCCGGAAGCTGGTTAGAAGGGCTGACTAAAAAACTTGGTCACAAGCTGCTGATTCAAGGCGGAAAAGGATACAGTACCACCTACGATTATGTAGAAAAAAATATCAAATACCCTGCGATTTTGGTCGACGGCCGTTGTGCCATCACACCGTGGAAACACATGCTCCGCATCGGTGGAACCATGGAGTTCAGCGGACTGAACGACAATGTACTTATCAAGAGAATGCACGGTATTTACGACTCCATCAAGAAGTTTTATCCGGGATTAAAAATCGATTTCCCCGAAAGAGATAAAATCTGGACAGGGCTGCGCCCCGTATCACCTGACGGACTGGGTTATATCGGCCAATTAGGAGATATTGAAAACGTACACGTAGCCGGAGGGCACGCCATGCTGGGTATCTCCGCAGGAGCCGGAACAGCAAAACTTATTTCAGAGATTCTTACAGATAAGAAACCGGAAATCGATCTCACAGCTTTCAACCCGATGAGGTTCTCTTAAGCTGTTGCTGAACAAATATTAAAAAAGTCCGTTGGCAAATGCCTACGGACTTTCATTTTGATATCAATAATTTACTTGAAAAACCCCCTTTTACTCGCCTTCTAATTCCAGCATCTTTTCGAAAAGGGTTTCATACTTCCTATTCTCCTTTTCTAAATGCTGTGTGAGTTCCTGATACTTCTTTTCCGTCTCAGAAAACTTTGCGATATCCGAGTAGATTTCAGGCGATGCAAGCAAAGCCTCCAGTTCTGATTTCTCTTTGTTTATTTTCTCAAGTGTCTTTTCGGCTTGCTCAAATTGCTTTTTCACTCTCTGCAATTCCTTCTGCCTTTCTCTTTCTTCCTGGGCCGAAGCTGATCTTTTCACAACCGGTTGCTTTTCCTCTATTTCTTCACGCTTCTCCTGCTGCGCCGGCTGTTTCGGATGGTCTTTCTTCCACTGCTCCCACTCTTCGTAGCCACCGGCAAATTCCTTCACCTTGTAATCCTGGATCTCCCAGATTTTGTTAGCCGTCTTGCTGACAAAATAACGGTCGTGGCTCACCAGAACATAGGTTCCTTCATATCGCTGCAAAGCCTCAATCAGCAACTCAACAGAGTGCATGTCTAAGTGGTTGGTAGGCTCGTCTAACAACAAAAAGTTCCCTTTGCTGATGATTGTTTTGGCCAGTGCCACACGCGCCTTCTCTCCCCCGCTGAGAATCCTGATCTTCTTATCGACATCATCACCACTGAATAGAAAGCATCCCAGAAGTGATCTCAACTCCAGATCAGTCTTACCACTGCCGCTGTAGCTCAACTCTTCGAGTACCGTATGCTCAGGTGTAAGTGCTTCCAACTGGTGCTGCGCATAAAAGGATTGTTTCACATTGTGCCCGGGAATCCGCTCGCCAACAAAAGATTCCGTACCGGCAATCATTCTCAGCAATGTGGACTTACCCTTTCCGTTCGCACCTATCAAAGCAATCTTATCACCTCTGTTGACTTCAACAGAAGTGTCTTCAACAATCTTAATATTACCGAAGCTCTTGGTAGCATGTTTCAGGGTGCAGAGAATCTTACCCGGAGTTTGTTCGATACTGAAATTGATGCGCATATCCGGCCGTTCCAGCTCTGCACTTTCAATCCGCTCAAGCTTCTCCAATCTCTTGATGATACTCTGTGCCTGCGCTGCTTTTGTAGCTTTAGCCCTGAAGCGCTCTACAAACTTCTCCTGCTGGCGGATATAATCCTGCTGATTTTCGTACGCACGTTGTTGCATCTCGATGCGCAGTGCTTTCTCTTCGAGGTAATAGCTGTAATTGCCCGTATAAAAATGCAGTTCCTGCTGATAGAGCTCGACAATCTTGTTCACCATTCTATCAAGAAAGAAACGGTCGTGTGACACGATGACCACAGAACCTCTGTAGTGAATCAAATATTTCTCTAACCATTCAATAGACGGCAGGTCTAAGTGGTTGGTCGGCTCGTCAAGCAACAGTACATCCGGACTCATTAGAATCATCTTGGCCAGCAACACGCGCATCCGCCAGCCACCGCTGAATTCAGAATAGGGTCTTTGTAAATCTTCATTAGAGAAACCCAATCCTTGCAACACCTCTTCCGTCTTGTGATGTACATCGTAGCCCCCGGCTACTTCCAATTCGTGCAGCTTATCGGCATAGATAGTAGCTAACTTTTCATCAGAAGTTTTTTCCAGCTCCTTGCCTAAACGGTCAATTTCGGCCTCGAGTTCCATCACTCTCTCAAAAGCTCCGAGGGCTACTTTGAGAATGGAATCCTCAGTATCAAAACTCAGTAGATCCTGATGAAGGTATCCAATAGTAGTTTCCTTACTTTTTTCAACTGTCCCCTCAGAAGGGAGATATTGACCCGTGAGGATTTTTAGGAGTGTGGACTTCCCTGTCCCGTTATAGCCAATCAGCCCGATGCGCTCTCCCGGCTGGATATGCCAGGTCGCATCCCTGACAATTACCCTTGCTCCAAATTCAAATGTTACATTCTGTAAGCCCAAAAGCATGATTCCAACTGTTTTTGCGGCGCAAAGATACTATTGCAGGAACATCTGCCGAAGTGCGAAAGGAACCGTAATATCTAAAACTTATAGCCCAGCCCTACCCCTCCATAAAATGGAAAGAATCCATTCTTATTAAAGATAGGAGTCAACTGTATCTTGAAGAAGAACCCACCGGCCTCAGGTGCCAAACGATAGCCCAATGTAGCATTACCAAAGGTGCCATTAAACATTTTGGAGTCTTCATCAGCCGAAGCATCAACCTTCACATAGGTAACACCAAGACCGACCTCGAAGTAATTCTTACCATCATTACCGAACAAATAATTGAGTCCTGCGGGAATAGTTAGTAACCCTACCTTTGAAACTTCATCTTTCGCCCACAAACCACCAACACCAATACGTCCCCCGAATCCGTCTTCCCGGTTGGAAAACCTCATATCGTAGTTTACTGAGAAAACACCGGGGCCTAATAATTCTGCATACACAGCCTTTGGAACCTGCGCCGAGGAGCTTAAATAGAAAAATAAACCTGTCAAGAGAAATAAACACTTTTTCATATATCAAATAGTTTAGTGAGTTAAAGTAAGCAAAAGGTATGTAAATCAAACATTAATCAAAAGAAATAGAATTTTCCCTTTTTAGCAAACCAATGAACTACCCACCCTCGAGCTTTGCCGAAAATTAAATGTATGAGTAACCGATTTATTGACACACGCCAAGGGCATTGGCTGCTTTCTAAGATGGGCAAGCGCGTACTGCGTCCGGGAGGAAAGGAACTGACCATGAAACTCTTGGCAGGGATGGATTTTTCTGAAAGAGACGATGTGATAGAATTTGCTCCGGGGATAGGATTCACGGCTGAATACGTCCTGAAGAAAAACCCAAACAGCTACACCGGTGTGGAGCTCAATGAAGAAGCTGCAGCAGGATTACAGAAAAAGATAAACGGCCCTAACAGGCAGATCATCATTGCCGAAGCATCGCAGACACATCTGCCTGATGAATGTGCAGACAAGGTATATGGAGAAGCCATGCTGACCATGCACGTCGATAAAAGAAAATCGGATATCATCCGCGAAGCACACCGGCTGCTCAGAAAAGGAGGATACTACGGCATTCACGAACTCGGACTCGCACCCGAAGACATCAGCGAAGAAAAGAAGGCTATCATCCAACGCGACCTGAGTCAATGCATCAAGGTAAACGCACGGCCACTGACCACCGCAGAGTGGAAGGCATTGCTGGAAAACGAAGGGTTTGAGATCGTACACGTCTATACCAACCCGATGTTGCTGTTGCAGACCCGCAGGGTTATCGACGACGAAGGATTCTTGCGCAGCCTGAAAATCGGATTCAATATTTTACGCGATATCTCTGCCCGCAAGAGGATCTACGAAATGCGATGCGTATTCAACAAGTACCAGAAGGAGATGAATGCCGTAGCCATTGTGGCAAGGAAGAAATAGCGCCTACCCGTAACCGTATCTGATCGCTTTACCCGTCCATTTAATTTTTTAATCCTGTTGGGATGGACGGATTGTTTTTCACCGATTACAACCCCGCTATCCAACGGAATTGTCAACCATCGAAAATCACCGGCAATGAAAAACAGCATCAAAAGGGTTGTTGTCGTAGGAGGCGGATTTGCAGGCCTCAATCTGGTAAAACAACTTTCAAAACACAAAGAGTTCCAAATCACATTAGTAGATAAGAACAACTACCATTTCTTCCCGCCCCTGCTGTACCAGGTGGCATCTGCATTCATCGAAGCCTCTAACATCAGTTACCCGTTCAGACGGCTCTTTCAGAAAAAAGACAACCTGCGGTTCCATATGGGTTCACTTGTCGAAGTACACCGCGAAGAACAGTATCTCGAAACAACAACCGGAAATCTTCCTTACGATATCCTCGTAATCGCCACAGGTACCCGGACCAACTATTTCGGGATGAGGAACGTCGAAGAAAACAGTTGGCCGATGAAGACGATCAACGATGCACTCAATCTCAGAAACCATATTCTACTCTCCATGGAGAAGGCTGTGCGTGCAAAATCGCAGACGGAAAGAAACAGAGCATTGAACATCGTAGTTGCCGGAGGCGGTCCGACAGGAGTGGAGATTTCCGGAATGCTGGCAGAGCTCGGCAGGTATATCGCCGCCAAAGAGTATCCCGAAATACGCAACTTCCCGGGGCATATTCACCTGGTAGATGCCGGCCCTGCGCTGCTGGGCACCATGAGCCCAAAGGCACAAAAAGAAGCACAGAAAGTATTGACACACCTCGGGGTACATATCAAAACAGGATGCGCGGTAAAAGATTACCGCAACGGAATTGTTTTCCTGTCTGACGGAGAAGAAATTCATTCTGATGTGCTGATCTGGACATCCGGAGTAGTAGCCAATACAATCCCGGGCCTGCCCGATGATATAACAGGCAGAGGTAAACGCATCATTACTGATGAATTCTGCAGAATAAAAGGATGTGCAAATATTTATGCCATTGGCGACATATCCATTCAAACCACCGATCCCACTTTTCCGCAGGGGCATCCGCAATTGGCTCAGGTGGCCATTCAGCAGGGGCAATTACTGGCCGGTAACCTGGTGCGGCAGTATGCAGGAAAACAGATGAAAGCATTCCGCTATAAAGACAAGGGCAGCATGGCCATCATCAGTAAGTATAAAGCCGTTGCCGACCTGAAACACTTCTCACTGAAAGGATACTTTGCCTGGGTCATCTGGCTGTTCATCCATATTATCCCCCTCATCGGATTCCGGAACAAAGCCAAGCTGGCATTCAACTGGTTCTGGTCGTTCATCAACAACAATCCGACTTTAAGGCTGATCATCAGGCCGGGGAAGATTTCTGAGATGCAGGCGATGGGGGGTGAGGTGCTTACTCATGAGGTTGAGACTGAGCATTGTTACCGCTTAATAAAGCCGGGCTGCTGACTTAATACGTTGGGCAATGCGTTCCTTGAGGCTATCCGGAGAAATTACTTTGACTTGTTCTCCATAGGAAAGAATTAAACGTTCTAATTCTTTATTGGGAATTACTTTGATTTTGACCTCAAGGCCTGAGGTGTCATTCTTGTGCTTTTGAGTTGGATGAATAGGTTTAGTAATAACATACGGTGCTACTTCCGGAGAAAATTTCAAGACTATTTCTTGCAATTCAGTACCTTCAGGAAAAGTAACTCCAACTAAATCATAAAAGTAATCCTTCCAGTTAATATCTGAGGGTTTGTACTCTAAAGCAGTTTCAGACAAAGACTCAATCCTGTCTAAAGCCAGATTCCATATTGTCATTTTCTTGTCGGGGTTAAGGCCAAAAGCGAACCACCTGTTATTATACTGTTTTAGATAATAAGGATGAAACGTAACCTCGTAGGGTTCAGAACTCTTAAAGTCCTTGTATATTACAGATAAAACCCGTTCATTAATTATTGCATTAAACAATGGAGTTAAAAAATGCAGGCCTTTGAGGTCAATATTGCCTTCAAAACTGATAGCTTCACCTTTGCGCTTAATTAAACCAAACTTAGATTCAAGCATAGGAATCATTTCGTTGACCCACTCAAACTGAGGTGCGCCGGAGAAACGTGAAATGATTTGAAGCGCTGACTTTATCTGTTCAACTTCCGAATCGTTTAAAGGTTGATTATTAATAGAAAAAGATAAATCCTCATACCGGTAATAAACTCTCCGGCCATACCGGATTTTATCGAGAGGTATAGACCAACCGGCCTCACTCTCCATGAAACGGATGTCAGCAAACAACTGCGTCCTTTGTATTCCCCCACTGTCAGGGTCAAAGGCTGTTAAAGCCTTATTGCACTCCTCGACGAGATCTTCCCAAAAATACATTCTGCCCGGATTCCGGAAGCAGCGGTCTAAGGCCTGATAACGTATAAGTGCATTTTTATTGATCGACATGTCTACAAGCATTAAGATGCAGATAGAGTGCACATTATAAAGATACTTTTATCCTTTGAAGAAAGATGAAAGATATTTTCTAAATTAATTTTAGGAGTATCTTTAAAATGCAGATTGAGTGCACAGTAGTACAACAATTTTGCAAAAGTTCTTTGAAACACTTGCCACAAGATATTGATTCGTGGGTGTTGGTTTCATTCTTCGGAGTGAAACAACGATCGGCATCTTTTCCCAACCATCGGTTGGGATGAATGTCACTTGGGCATTTTTGCACAATTGTTACTGATATCAACATCAGTAATATAATGTTGCATATGATGCATACTAGTGATACATAAGTGTTGAAACTCAATCATGACGATTGTAGAAATAATACAAATAGAGTATCCGGCAAGTGTTTTCAAAGTTCTTATACATTTAAAGATGAAAATTGAACAAGCCCACATTGAACAAGTTAGGACGCAATTTGCGGAACTGCAAAGCAAGGAAGACTTAGTAAATCTATTAAGTGATGCTAAGACCATGCTTTATGGTGAAAAGTGTAAACCCATACAGTTGAAGTCGCTGACATATTACGCCAATCCTGTTCTCTGTAAAAAGCGATACCAGACTTTTACCATCAAGAAAAAATCGGGTGGAGAAAGGACCATAAATGCACCCGTGAAGGGGTTAAAGTCTATCCTTCGCTCGCTCAACTTTGTCTTACAGTGCATGTACGAAGCGCATGAAGCTGCCACAGGTTTTGTTTTGGAAAAATCAATTGTTGACAATGCTAAAAAGCATGTGGGGCACCATTATGTTCTCAATATGGATTTAAAAGATTTCTTTCACACCTTCGACCGTAACAGAGTGAAGATGGGCTTCATGTCTGAACCTTTTAACCTGAAAGGAGAAAAAGAGCCATTAGCTTTTTTATTAGCAAGCCTTTGTACCCACCCTTTTGAGATTGACGGAGAAGTTAAAACTGTACTTCCCCAAGGCAGCCCTACATCTCCCACATTGACAAATATTCTTTGTAAGAAGCTTGATCGAAGATTGACCGGTCTTGCAAAGCGATTTGGTGCAACATATACCAGATATGCTGACGACATTACTTTTTCATCCCCGCACAACATCTACACAGATGAAGAATTCAACAAGGAACTAAAGCGAATTATTGAAGAAGATCAGAAACTGGTTATTAACCCAAAGAAAACCCGTTTGCAGAAAACAGGCTATCGTCAGGAAGTTACAGGGCTTATTGTCAACGATAAGGTAAATATCCGGAGAAGGTATGTAAAGCAAATCCGTATATGGCTTTACTACTGGGAAAAGTATGGCTATGAAAAAGCAGAACAGATTTTTAAACGGGACTACATTGCTGATAAAGGTCATGTGAAAAATGTGAATGCACATTTGGTGAATGTGCTGGATGGAAAATTGGAGTTTTTGAAGATGGTGAAGGGAGAAAATGGTAACACATATCCCCAGTTGAAGAAAAGATTTGATAAGTTGGTGGAGAAAACCAATCCACTAAATCAAATTTTAAACATCTGGGAGCAGGAAGGAATAGAAAAAGCAATGAACGAATATTATAAAAAAGATGCGCAGGATTCTACTGGTCATACAGAGAGTAATGATATCAGCATTGGTGATTTGTTTTAATAATTTTTGATCTATGCCAAACGAAAATAAATATGATTTTATAAAAGATTTGTTGCAAGACAAAAGGCTGAGTCAGAACCAACGAGAAAGACTCTATTTACTTATTGGTAAAGAGTTAGACATCGAAGGAAGCTTGGAAGAAAGGGTGAAGAAGATAGAGAAAGTTTTAAATATACATATCGCAGACCAACCGCCTATTGAACCACCCAATGAAGAAGAAAGCCAAGAGCCAGAACCGGAAGAAAAACTGCCGTCATATATTTATCCATCGAATCTTTATAAGTTCTTACGTGATTATAACCAGGATCTTATTCTTAAATACACTTGCCACTTAATTGATCAAGATGCTCTTAAAGAGATTAATATATCATGTGGTACAGAAACTTATTATGATTTCAAGTTGTATTACAAAAAAATAGTTGAGAATTTTAAACAGATTGAAGAAAAGTATAAATACGCTCCCTATCAAATTAAAGCCTTAATACGAGGTTATCTAACAGGTAAAGATCATAAAGGAGAAAAAATTCCTTACTGGGGTTCTGAAAATATAGCATTTAATTGGGCTAATGAAGAAGTTATTAACGATTGGGTGGTACATAATAACAATTGCCCGCCTAACCCTATTGATGGACTTAAGAAAAATTTTACTGATAAGTCTAATCTAAGCATAGGAAAAGTAATTAAATCAAAGGTTATTCCCAAAAATGGTAAATATGAGAACGAGTATAGAATTCGAACTTTTTCAGATTTAGTTCTTTATTTTAAATGCTTATTCCATATTAGAGATGACAATTCCCTCCACAATATTTTATTATTTCAAAACAATCAAAATAAGTGGGTGGATAAAGTAGATTTTATTATTAACGAAGAAATTTTTCCTAAGAACATTGAATTTTTTACAGATGTAGATAAGCTTATTCAAGCTTATAATATAATTATTCGTCTTATCATTGAAGTTAGTCAAAACCAGAAACCAAAAGTCGAACTGAAATTAAAAGAACAAAACGACGGAATTGAATTATCTATTTATCATAAGAATTCGAAATACAAAAAGACACTTCAAAACACGTTGGAGCGGATAGGTTCAACCTATACAAATCTTATACGAAATCAAATAAATGGTCTATGTGATTTTTATGTACGGGCTGATTTTGGTGACGGCAACTATGCAAAAGTTAGTATTTGGGACAAGGATTTTGTAAAAAATGGGCCTCGAAGAAGAAAAGTTGTAGAAAAATACGAGAGTTTCGAAGGGGTTGAACATATTTTAGTATTTAAAAAGAAATAACAATGATTTATCTAATTGACGATAAAAAAGACAGACAGTCAAAAGATTATAAATGGACAGAAGATAGACTAAAAGACTACAGTAGCTATCTTATCCCTATTTACACACTGGAAGAAATCACACAACGAAGTAAAGAAATCTTTGCTGAAGATAATACTATACTCTACCACGAGTCGTTTATAGATCAAACAAGCCTGAAGGAAGAGGCAATAGATAAAAGAAAAAAAATAGAAGAATTCTCTAAAAGGAAACAAAATCTATTAGTATATTTTAGTGGTAGTAAAAGCGAAAGGGTGATATCTGACAACATCGCTTATCTACCTGTTTCTATACTTTACCAGAATCTTGAGGCTTTTATAAATCAATATACTAAAGGAGAGGCAGATTTAAAATATTTACTTTATGGTGAGAATCCGGAAATAGAAAAAGAGATTCTAAAAAGACTTGAGGACGCACGAGATTATACGGATGATGAGGAATCTGCTTCAATTACTGGTAAAACATTGTTTTTGGATTTTGCCGAAGTGGAAATGACTAATCCTGTTAATGGTGCTGATATTTTTCTTCTTTCTCGAAATAGTTTTAATCATTTTCCCGATGATTTTTCGGAATCCATTCAAGCTGCATTTAAAAATAACGAGTATCAACATATTTTCATTCCGCTTTGTTTTGGTAAATCTTTGTCAGATTACAATGGCTTAAGATTAGCAACACATATTCGCTGTACGGAAGGATTAAATCAAACAGCCAATATCTACATTTATGGTGTAATGAAATTGGCTGAGCTTATGGCTAACCCATTTTTCGATATTTTGAAAACGAGAAATGTTTTTTATGTAGGAATTTCAAAAAAAGAATTTGAGAGAATAGCTAATCAAGAAAAACAAAAATTTGCAAAAGAAATCCTATCAAGCGAAATATCTAAGCTTAATTTGAAAGCGCCTTCTAATTACGATGATAACCATGCTATTACCAATGAAGTAGCTATTTATCAATGGTCTAAACTATTGGGTATTGAAAAGAATGAAGAACTCCAAAAGAATTTTGACATTGTAAAAAACAACCTTTATTTTAAATATTTAAACACAATACATCCTATAGAAAGTACAGATCAACCAAGCGCCAATGATCTTGAAATTAACACAAATTCAAAGCCAAAAATTCTTCTAATAGATGATGAGTCCAGCAAAGGCTGGTATAAAATATTTGCTTCAATTCTAGGAGGCTCCAATGGCTTTTGGGTAGACTATCTGGGAGACGGATTTAGAAATAAAACCGCTGAAGAAATAGTGGGTGAATCTCTTGAAAAGATCAAACACGAAGACATTGATATTGTGATTTTAGATTTTCGTCTTAGCACATCGGATTTTGCAAAAGAAAATCCAAATGAAATGTCAAGCGTTAAATTAATTGAGAAGATTAAGGAATACAACCCCGGAATACAGATTGTTGGTTTTTCTGCTACTAATAAAATTTGGAATTTAAAAGCTCTTCAAAAGGCTGGAGTAGATACATTTATTTTTAAGAAAATTGAATCGAAGTCTCAAACTATAGATGACTTAATTACATCCATAGAAATCTGTTCAAATAAGGCTAAAAAATTAAAATCTTTCTATAGAAAAGCAGCTCTTATTAAACAACTTGCTTTGGAGTATGAGGATAAGTTTAAAACAAACACAATTAACAATTTAGATGTTGCATTTAGTTTGTTTGAAATCTCTCGGGACAAACCTAAGTATAAAAATTATGTCTTTATTCAACTGTTTTTAATCATCGAAGAATTTGTAAAACTTGATAGTGTGTTTGAGGAAGGGGTTGAATTTTTAGTAAAAAACAAAGAAGATGTTTGTGTTGCCCAGCGCAAAGGCAATAAAATGCTTACCGCAATAACTATGACGGGAAATCATAAATATGAAATTCAAGAGAGTAATTTTAAAATTTCTAATAAATGGAAGAGGTTTGATATAAATTTTATAGTTTCTTCTCTACTTATTTTCAGACTAGGAAATATTAATTCTAGTATTCACAATTGGTCTGCCATTAGGAATATAAGGAACACAAAAGTTAGTCATTATGATAAAGAGAATTCAGATTCCTTCGTAGATGATGACGAAATATTTATGATCCTTTCCTTTTTACAATATTTCCTTGATATTAAAAACATGAATATAAATAATATTGATAAAGGGCTAAAAAGGCGGACACTTGAAGAAAGTCTTAAAGACTTAATGGCAGATCCTAGATTTAAAGGTAAAATTTGAAGTGCACATTCACTGCACAAAAGCACCTTTACTTTGCACTAAAGAATGAAAGCTATGAACATCTTCAACCATTTCCAACATATCAACCTCACCAACGACCAGCACAATGCGTTGGAAAAACTTGCTAACTTTTTAGAAAGTGACGTGCGGGTGTTTATTCTTCAGGGATATGCAGGAAGTGGTAAAACCACTTTGCTCAAAGGTTTTGTGGAATATCTTCAATCATTGGAGAAGAAATATCAATTAATGGCGCCCACCGGCAGGGCGGCTAAAGTCATCAATCAGAAAACAGGCTTTGAATCTACAACAGTCCATAAAGGCATCTACAGTTTTGAAGAATTGAAGGAAATAGAAAAAGGTAAAGAAGAAAAGGATATTTCTTTTCTTTATCAATATAAAATCAGAAACAACGTCGAGGTTCATAATTCCATTCTTATTGTAGATGAAGCATCTATGGTAAGTGATGTTTTGAGTCAAGGTGAATTTTTTCAGTTTGGCAGCGGGTATTTACTACGCGACCTTATTGCTTATGGAAGAATTCAGGAAACTACCACAACAAGCAAAATCATTTTCATCGGCGATCCGGCACAGTTGCCCCCAATCGATATGAACTTCTCTCCCGCACTTGACCCGGAATATTTGAATGAAACATACAAAGTATCTGTTTCGCGGGCGGAGATGAAAGAGGTAAAACGTCAGGACGCTGAAAATGGAATTTTGACCTCAGCCACCAAAATCAGACAGTGCCTTACCTCGGGCTATTTTAATGATTTCGACTTAAGAGAAAATAAGAGGGATATTTTTAACCCTGCTTATCATGACTATCTGGAAACCTATAAGTCACAGAAAGACCAAAAAATTATTATTTGCTACAAAAACAAGACAGCACTTGACTTGAATACTGCTATCCGAAGGGATAAGTTTGGAGGTGATTTTCCTGTTCAACCGACTGATACTGTTATCATCGGCGGTAATAACTATCGTTTGGGAATCATGAACGGAGAATTTGCTGTTGTCTCAGAAGCCGACCCGTCAGAAGAAAGCAGAGAAGTTACATTTTACACTAAAGGGGGGGAGAAAAAAAGCGTAACGTTAACATGGAGACGAGTAAGCTTAGTATTACCTGATGAAAATAATCAGCCAAAAACTTTAAACGGATATATTTTGGAAAATTATCTGTATGGCGATAATTACCTAAAGTCAGAAGAACAAAGAGCCCTTTATGTGGATTTCAAAAACAGGCATCCCAAACTCAAGAAAGGAACAGAGGAATTTAAGGAAGCCATTATTAATGATAAGTATTTCAACTGCATACTTTTGAAATACGGTTATGCAGTAACCTGCCACAAGGCCCAGGGCGGTGAATGGGCAAACGCCTTTGTTTTTTGGGATTATGGCGCAAATCAAAACTTCAATTTTTATACGGGCCACCAAACCATTCAAGGCAGGAGTAATAATATGTTTTACCGTTGGGCATACACAGCAGTTACCAGAGCATCCAAAAAATTGTTTTGCATCAATCCGCCTTATTTTTCCTCCTTTTCCCGAATGAATTTTATTGACGTGAATGTTCAACAAGCCTTCAATGAGTTGACAGGACAAACTAAGCCAGAAGCAACCATTGATATCAATGAGGCAATGCCAAAATTGGATGAATTTAATCTTGCTGATGCACCTTTAACCATACAAGACCATTTTATTTACAGATGGTACAATTTAAAGAAGCACTACATTGATATTGTCGGATGGGAAAGAAAAGGTTATGAGATACGATATATTTTCCAAAGAGAAGACCAAACAGCAGCTTTTAAGTATTGGGTAAACGGTCAGAATGTTTTTAAAACAAATTTTCAAAAACTCCCTGCCCAGACCAATTCTGATGAGTTATTTGAAAACATCACAAAAATACTAGAGTGTGCTATTCCGATTGTAGTAAACAGGAACAACATTGAAGGTATTTTAACACAAATTGAATTTGATGTAGCAATTGAAGAAGAGAAGCCCTTTTTGAAGAAACTCTTCGATTCTATCCGGCAGAGATTATCAGATGATGAGATTATAAGCGACATCCAACACCTACAATACAAAGAACGATATACGTTTGAAAACAATAATACATCTTGTGTTATCGATTTTGAATATGATGGAGCAGGTTTTTTGGGCAGAGTACTTCCCCTGGAGAATAAATGCAATAACTCGGAATTGCTTGCTAAAATAAAAACCGTAGTAAATAATCTTAAAGAAGTTGGTTATGTCGTTTAAAGAAATTAAAGAATTAAGACAGAGCGGAAAACTCGAAGAAGCTCTACAAATGGCAAATCAAGATATGGCAAGAGAACCGGATAACATATGGAACAAAAGAGCTGCTTCGTGGGTACACTATGATTATCTTAAAAAATATGCTCATCCTGAATCGTTTTCGTTTGAAGATTTTAAAGAAAATCTAACCGCAATTAAGGATTTGCAGTTACCGGAAGATGAGAAAATGGTGTTTGATAATTGTGCCTGGCAAATCGGTAGTTTGATTTTTACATTGCAAAAAGCTGAGCAAGTGGATTATGGTAAAATCAACGAGTTATTTAACATTATAAAAGACTTTCATTTTACCAAGCCATCTGAGGCGTATTCATATATTTACAAAGCCTTTCATAAAGGCTACCAAAACTGGCCAGAATATTTGGCTTTTGCAGACTGGTGGAACTTTGAAAATTTTCGTTCCGAAGACTATTTGAAAGAGGAGTTCAATGGTAGAAAGGTAATGTCTATTGTCGAACAGGCATATATAGCTTATTCAAAAAAACTATTGGAAGGTGATACATCAATCACAATAGATGGTGAAGGTTTGGTAGATACTTCTAAAATAAGGTTGTTTTTACCGCGTCTTGATGTGATTATTGAGAAACATCCGGAATACCAATACCCTCCCTATTTCAAAGCGAAACTTTTATTGGCATTAGGAGGGGGTGAAAATGTTCTGTCTGCATTTTTACCCTTTGCAAAGCAAAAAAGAAATGACTTTTGGGTTTGGGAACTGATGGCAGAAATGTTTCCGGAAGACAAAGATGTTCAATTTGCTTGTTACTGCAAGGCTTTAAGCCTAAGAACACCCGAAGATTTTTTGGTAAAGCTAAGACAGACTTTTGCTGAAATGTTAATCGAAAAGCAAATGTACAATGAAGCAAAAACGGAAATCCAAAAAGTAATAGCGACCAGGGAAAATCATAGTTGGAAGTTACCGGCCCAAATAGTTCAATGGACAGGACAAGACTGGTATAAATCCGCCACAGCTAAAAGAGACAACCACGATTTATACTCAAATCATATAAAGCAAGCAGAGGAGATATTGTTTCAGGACACACCTGAGGAATTGGTCACAGTCGAGTTTGTAAACGAGAATAAATCCATGCTAAATTTTGTGAAAGACAAACAAAAGTTCGGCTTCTTCAATTACTCGGAGAAATTAACTAAACCAAAAGTCGGTGATGTTTTGAAAGTAAGGTTCAGTGGAGAAGGGAAAAATGGATTTTATAAAATTCTTACTGCAAAGAAGGCCGGCGAGGGTGTCAACTCTGATGCTAAAAAGAGTTTCAAAGGAACTTTAAGAATAATTAGTCCTCAGAATTTTGGCTTTGTAGAGGATATCCTCGTAGACCCAGCGATTATTAAAAGAAGTAAATTGACTGACGGCCAGGTTGTAAGTGGAACCGCGCTATTATCATTCAACAAAAAGAAAAATGAGTGGGGCTGGAAAGCAATAGAATTAGAATAGCCCAAGTTAGCAGCCTGGCAATGCAAAGCCTTTAAAGACACACCTAAATTAGAAAAAAAACCAAAACAGAACTTTTAACTGTTGACTTCTATGAAGTCAGAGGCGGCTGGCTGCGCTATAAATTGACGTTAGGACAACAATCATACAAAGACAGTTTTTCATCTATCTATGACCCTCTGCCGGACTTAAAGCACTGGTTAGAGGCAATATCAGTTGGAGTACAGCAGACATCGTTTGAATATGACAATGAAGGCCAATACATAAGATATAACTTTGAAAAAGATTCTGTGAATAACGGTGTGTTTACAATTTCAGAGAACATGCTCGATGAAGATGATGTAGTTTTTGCTAAAGGATTAGTTGACAGGCGTCAACTTGTCAAAGCATTTTATCTTGGACTTTTGACTTTTGCAGATTCTGATAAATTCGTTTCAGAGAAATGGGAAGTTGAGTACTTGAAAGAGCGGCTCTGCAAAATCATGAAAATAGAGGAGGAAGCTTTAATAGCTCAGCTTGCAGAACTTGACAACAAAGAATTGGGACAAGGCCTTTTCAATGCCGATCCCATATACTCTTCTTCATTTCGCGAATCGAAAGACAAAAAAGAAGAATGGAATATTCCGGATGAGTATAACTACTGGGCAACCGAAAAAAAGAGAGAATTTGTAATAGAGTGTTGTGAAAGTGAAACATATAAAAGCTGCGGAGGAAGCAAAATTGCCGATTTTCGGTCACCAATAATTGAAAAGTATCTTGACGAGGGATAAAAGAGAAGTCTTCACCCAATCAGCAATTCTTTAGAAGTTTCTCAAGTGTCTTCATTAAACATAATGTAAGACACAGTGTCAGCTATGACACCAATCTCACACAACCATAAAACCAAATGAAAATATTCCTGACAATACTTGCCCTCCTCAACGGCGGATATATGCTCCTTGATGACTTTTATGTCATGCTCAAAGGAAAATATATCGGCCCTGAAAAACCGGGTCCCTGGGCAAATATTTTCTATAAACTGAATATTGACGTATTTAAGCCGGGCCTGCTGTTTATTGTACTCGGTGTGGTTTGCCTTGTATGGATTTATGGTTTGTGGACAAATCAAAGCCGGATATACATGCTGGGATTGGTTATCTCAGTCCTGACACTCTGGTATCTTCCCGTTGGCACGTTGTTTTCAATAATCATTCTCATCATTGTTATTCCTATGAAGAGCAAATTAGGTTTGTAAAGTCATTACAAGCCTGACAAACCATCCGGCAAAATCATTAGAAATAGTTTTGCATTAGAAACAGAGTGCTGGTTTAATTTTAAATTGCACCTTCGGCTTAAGGTTTATGCAAAAAGGATAAGCACTACTGTTCTTTTTCAGGCTATGTACCTAAAGCCGGCATAACCGGCCATAAACAACAATGAACACCATAAAACTAGACAACCCCGCCTGGTATTCTTTGACAGAAACGCATAAAGAGTTTGCCCTTGATTATAATGGTGTGAAATTTTATGATCCTGACTATTGCCCTTTCGGTAGCTTCGTACAATCCGCTGATACTATTAAAGGAATTGAGGGCTATGCTTCACTGACCGGTAACTTTTTTGTCATCGGTGATAAGCCGGAGTTCAGCGACAAAGTGTAATTGAAAAATGAGCTGATTTGTGACCAGATGTTACTCGCTAAACCTATCGATTTTCCCATTGTTGAAAATATAATCAAACTGGATGACGATCATCACAAATCTGATTTGTTTGAGCTGGTGAACTTAGTACAGCCCGGTTACTTTAAAAGCAAGACCTCTGATCTGGGTGTTTATTATGGTATCTATAAAGACGAAAAGCTGATAGCAGCTGCAGGTGAGCGCATGAAGATGAACGAATACACCGAAGTAAGTGCAGTGGTAACACATCCTGATTATACAAGAAAAGGATACGCAAAACAGTTGATAGCCTTCACCTGCAACAAGATATTTGCTGAAGGAAAGATCCCTTATCTGCACGCTACAGAATCGAACGTCGGCGCCATCAATTTGTATGAGAAGCTGGGCTTTCAAACCAGGCAAAAAATCAGTTTCTGGAACTTTGTCAAATAAGACCATCTGACACGTACTTAATAAAATAAGCCTTAACGACCGTAGCCAGTACAATGAAACTGTAAGGAATTCTTCTGAGGTTATTTCCCCATTTGTTACCTTTAATCGTCTTTAATCATCTGTTATGAAAAAACTCATTGTACTGGCTCTGATGAGCGCACCCGTTTTCCTTTTAGCTCAAAGTTCTCTCACCATCGAAAAAATAATGCAAGACCCGAAATGGATCGGCACTTCTCCGTCTAACCCTTTCTGGAACGCCGGCAGTGATACACTTTTCTTCTATTGGAATCCTGAAGGAAATGTATCAGACTCGCTTTATTTCATCACTCTTAAAAATACCACTCCGCAAAAAGTGACTATCGAGCAGCAGCAATCTTTGCGAAGAGGTGAAATTGTGAGATGGAACAAAAACAACACAGCCGCAGTTTACATCATGAAAGGAGATATCTTTTATGAAACCGTGAAACCGGCAAAGACAATCCGCGTTACACACACTACCGACTTTGAATCGAACGCTGCATTTGCTTTTAATGATACCAAGATTGCATATCAGTCCGGTCAAAACCTTTTTGCCTGGGATATTGCAACAGGGCAAATTACCCAACTGACCAATTTCGTCAACTCAGATCAACAATCCGGCGCAAGAAATTCGCAACCAACCAATGCTGCCGAGAAGTGGTTAGCCAACGAGCAATTACAATATATACAGGTGCTTAAAGAGAGAAAAGAAAAGAGTGATGCGAGAAGAGACTACAATGAGAAACTTAGAACAGAGGAATTTAAAAAACTGGTGACCGGCAATAAACGCATGATGGGCCTGGCTTTGAGCCCGGATGGCAGAAACGTCAGCTATGCCCTGACTCAACCCGCTACCTCTCCTAAGAACACCATCGTGCCGAACTACGTTACCGAGTCGGGTTATACAACCGACATCCCGGGCAGGTCAAAAGTAGGTACCGTAGGCGGTAGTACTGAGTTCTACGTTTATGACAGAGTGGATGACACACTCGTTGCCGTGGATCTTAAAAACTTAGAAGGTATTCATGATATTCCCGAGTTTTACAAAGATTATCCTGATGTATATGAGAAACTGAAAAAAGAAAATAAACCGCGTGTTGTTTCTGTAGGATTCAGAAGTGCATGGTCACCCGATGGCAAGCATCTTCTCTTTGAAGTGCGCTCCCAGGATCATAAAGACCGCTGGCTGCTTGTTTATAACGCAGACTCTAAAACCACCACACAAGCAGACAGGCAACACGATGAAGCCTGGATTGGCGGTCCGGGTATGTTCAACCTCGGATGGGTGGATGAGACTACACTCTACTATCAAAGTGAAAAGACAGGATACTCCCATCTTTATCTCTACGATGTCAATTCAAAGACAACGCGACAATTAACGAGTGGTAATTACGAGGTACAGTCGGCCTCGCTGAGTCCTGATCAAAAATATTTTTACATCACAACCAACGAAAACGATCCGGGGCAGACAAATCTTTACAAACTGCGTATCTCCGACGGGAAGCAGGAAAAGATTACCACCATGCCTGGAGGAAATAAGGTGACTATCTCTCCTGACGGGAAACAGGTGGCCATACTGAATTCTTACTCTAACAAGCCTTGGGAACTTTACCTGCAGAAAAACGAACCGGGCAGCAAGCCTGTTCAAATTACGGATAGGGGTATGAGTGATGAATTTAAAGCTTATCCGTGGAGGGCTCCTGAAGTAGTTGCTTTCCCGGCACGCGACGGCGCTAAAGTATACGCAAGAGTTTACAAGCCCAACAATCCAAGGCCGGGTATGCCCGCGGTGGTATTTGTTCACGGCGCAGGTTATCTGCAGGATGCACACAAATGGTGGAGCGACAGCTACTTCAGAGAGTATATGTTCCACAACCTGCTGGCAGATAACGGATACTACGTTATCGCTCCCGATTACAGGGCAAGCTCAGGTTATGGAAGAGACTGGCGTACGGCTATCTACAGGCATATGGGCGGATGGGATCTGACGGATAATGTAGATGCTGCTAAGTACCTCGTTGATACTTACGGAGTGGATGCAAAGAGGGTTGGAGTTTACGGAGGATCATATGGTGGCTTCATCACGCTGATGGGGATGTTTACCACACCTGATGTATTTGCTGCAGGTGCCGGCCTTCGTTCGGTTACGGAATGGGCCAACTACAACGATGGATATACCAGCAATATCCTCAACGATCCGTTCAATGACAGTCTTGCTTACAGAAGAAGTTCGCCTATTTATTTTGCAGAAGGCTTGAAAGGCCACCTGCTGATGTGTCACGGACTGATTGACGTAAATGTGCATGCACAGGATATCATCAAACTGACACAGAGATTAATTGAACTAAAGAAAGAAAATTGGGAACTCGCACTCTATCCGTTAGAAGACCACGGATTTGTAGAGCCCACCAGCTGGATGGATGAGTACAAGAGAATCTTCAAACTATTTGAAACCGTTTTAAAGAAATAGTAAATCTGTCCGCCCTCTATGGAAATTAAAGACCTATATGAGATATATCTCAGGCACCCGTCTATAACTACAGACACCCGGAAGTTACAGAAGGGCGATCTGTACTTTGCGCTGAAAGGGCCTAATTTCAACGGTAACAAATTCGCAGTGCAGGCACTGAAGGACGGAGCTGCATTCGCCATCGTCGACGAAGAAACCGGTAGCGATGATAACCGCATTATCCGGGTGGATGATGTGCTGACTACTTTACAGGAGCTTGCCTCCTACCACCGCGACCAATTTAAAATCCCTTTTATTGCCATCACCGGCAGTAACGGCAAGACGACTACCAAAGAGCTGATTCATGCTGTTTTATCATCACACTTCATTACCTATACCACAACGGGTAATCTCAATAACCACATCGGAATCCCACTGACCATTTTAAAGGTGAAGAGTGATGCTCAGATTGCAGTTATCGAAATGGGCGCTAATCATCTCGGGGAGATCTCGGGTTATTGCCGATATGCAAAACCGAATTACGGCCTGATCACCAACATCGGCAAAGCACATCTCGAAGGTTTCGGAGGAGCTGAAGGCGTGAAGAAAGGAAAAGGAGAGCTTTTTAAATACCTGGAAAATAACGGAGGACATGCTTTCGTCAATGCCGATGATCCGAATGTCTTTGATTTATCCCGGGCACTACAGCAAAAAACATTCTACGGAAAAAATGCAGAACCATCAACAGGAAAGTTAGTAAGCAGCGATCCATTTTTAAACGTGAAACTTTCTACCCCGCCGGGAACCATCATTAAGACGCATCTTGTCGGAGGCTATAACGCTCCGAACATTTTCGCCGCTGCGGCTGTCGGTCACTACTTTGGTGTACCTGATGAGAAAATAAAGGCAGCTATTGAGGAGTACAATCCTACGAACAGCCGTTCGCAGATGATTCAAAAGAATACGAACACGATTATCCTCGATGCCTACAATGCCAATCCGGGAAGTATGAAGGCTGCCGTCGAGAATTTTGCAGCCATGAAAGGAGAGAATAAAATTCTCTTTCTCGGAGATATGAAAGAACTCGGTCAGGACAGTGAAAGGGAACATGCAGCACTTGTTGAATTACTGAAACATTACCCTTGGAAGCAGGTGATTCTTACCGGACCCGAGTTTGCCAGAATCAAGCATCCTTTTCTGCAGTTCCAAAACTCCACAGAGGCGCGTGATTGGTACAGGAACAATAAGGTTTCAAATTCACTAATCCTCGTCAAAGGATCCCGCAGCATGGCGATGGAAAAGGTAATAGAATAGCCCGGCCGCTACGCCTATCTTTGCTGACATTATGAGCACTACCAACTATCGGAAATCCCTTTTGTTTAAGGTTACAGAGGAAGGCTCTAACATGTATGGGTATCTTTTAGGTACGATGCACATGATCTGTGCTCATGATTTCATCATAAAACCTAAAGTGATTAGTGCCCTGCGCAAATGTAGTATCTACTTAATGGAAGTAGATCTCGGCAATCCCGGTGAAATGCAGGCTATGGCAGAAAGCCAGAGTGCCTTGGGAGGTATGGCTGAAGACCTTACAGAAAAGCAAAGAGCTGAACTGGAAAACATCATGCAGGAAAAACTGGGGATTCCCGCAGAATATGTCGAAGAAGTCTCTCCGCTGGCTGTCATTAATAAACTGACAATGGATGCCATGGGGTGTGATGAAGTAAAGGTGCCTGAAATCGAATTGGTTCAAATTGCCCTCAAATTAGGATTGCGTACGGGAGGGTTGGAAACTGCCCATGATCAATTTGAAATTGCACAAAAAGTCTTTACCGGAAAAGAGATGCTGCATCAACTCAGGTCTGCCGGAGACTATGATCAGCTGTTCAACCGTATCTCTACAGCATATCACAACGAAAATCTTATGGAGCTGGCATCGCTCGTAACCGACAAGCGGTTTATGAGCAGACACGCTTTTCAGACACTCGTAACATCGCGCAACCGGAAATGGGCAAGGCTTATTCCAAAACTGATCAAGAAAGAAAAACCGTTTATAGCAATCGGTGCTGGACACTTACCCGGAGAGAACGGAGTGATACAATTATTGCGAGAAAAGGAATTCCGTGTTAACCCTGTTTACAGGTAGATCATCTTATAACATCCGCCTGATACCGGTAATAGTGGAAGCTTTTTCAAGAGAGTAAACTCCGCCGGCAGTCTGCAGGTGTTCCAGGATAGCGAGGCATTTACGCAACATATTCTCTTTTTCTGCACCTCTCTTCTCTTCTGCCAATAGTAACAGGATATTAGACAGCTTCTCAAGATTGGTATTATTGAATCCTCGTTTCGTAAGCAGTAGCCCGACAAAATCCTCATCCGGTAGCACAAGAATTTTATCCAATTCGATATCAAGTTCGCCCTGCAAAGATTGTTCGGCTTCAGCAATAGTTCCGCTTACCTTTCCTTTACCGTGCAAGCGGCCAAGGTCGCTGAGTATTTTGCCCAGCAGCCTGCCCAACTGTTCAATTTCTCTTTCTAAATAGTCGCGCTGTTCCATCTTAGCGAATCAATTGTTTAGTATAACCCGCTTCTATCAAATATTGATAAGCCTGTAACACAGCATCCGGCACCTCCTGCGGAATCTGAAAACCCCTTGCAGGATATTCAATGATTCTTTGCAAATCGCCCACCATAATATTAATTACTCTGTCTAAAGGAATCTCATCGGTAGGATAATCTTCAAAACTGATCTGCGGAGAGGTGACTAAAAACTCTTTACCCGGCCATTGTTTCATAAAGGTAGCATAGGTACGCCGTTCCATGTAAGGCTTCTGAACCAGGATGAAGTTTCTGGGATGAAGGTTTTTTGATTCAAGCAGCTCGCGTGTAAAACGAATATTTTCTCCGGTATTAGTCGACCGGTTTTCTATCAAAATTTTTTCTTCCGGCACGCCCAATTCTATTGCTCTCGATGCAAACAAATCAGCTTCGGTCTGCTTCCATAAGTCTTTGGTAAGCCTCCCCAGACCGCCTGACATGACAATCAAAGGGGCTAATCCTTCGAGATACAACTCCGCTGCTCTTTCTGCCACGCGCAGGTCATGGCTGCCCAATACCATAATACACTCTGCGGAAAGCAATGGCTGATACATCAGGTGGTAGGACCATAGGGTTTTGGCAGAGGATAAGATTTGATTGTCCATAGGAATGAAGGTAAGGATGGACCGGATCCAACAAAAAAGCCCCTCCGGTAAAACGGAAGGGCTAAATAAATATGGCAGCGACCTACTCTCCCACATTGTGTTGTAGTACCATCGGCCCTGTGAGGCTTAACTTCTCTGTTCGGAATGGGAAGAGGTGAACCCTCACGGTGTAACCACCATACGATCTTCAATAAGATAACATAAAGGGAAGTTGTAATACTTTATAAAAAAAAATTAAAGCTTACGGGCTATTAGTACTACTCGGCTTTGACATTACTGCCTTTAGACCTGTAGCCTATCAACGTCATCGTCTCTGACGACCCTTAAAAGAAAACTCATCTTGTGGAAGGTTTCACGCTTAGATGCTTTCAGCGTTTATCCTGTCCGTACATAGCTACTCAGCACTGCACCTGGCGGCACAACTGATACACCAGCGGTACGTACGACCCGGTCCTCTCGTACTAAGGTCATGTCCACTCAATTTTCTAACGCCCATCACAGATAGGGACCGAACTGTCTTGCGACGTTCTGAACCCAGTTCGCGTGCCACTTTAATCGGCGAACAGCCGAACCCTTGGGACCTTCTCCAGCCCCAGGATGTGACGAACCGACATCGAGGTGCCAAACCTCACCGTCGATATGAGCTCTTGGGTGAGATCAGCCTGTTATCCCCAGAGTACCTTTTATCCTTTGAGCGATGGCCCTTCCATGCAGAACCACCGGATCACTTTAGCCGACTTTCGTCCCTGCTCGGCATGTATGCCTCACAGTCAAGCTCCCTTATACTAATACGCTCTATGTACGATTACCAACCGTA
>JAGFIS010000033.1 GCA_024103425.1 Chitinophagaceae bacterium | reverse complement strand
TAGGCCGTCCCGGATGGTTATTATTCTTCCACACCAAGTTCCGGTGCCTCGTTTCGACTTAGCTATGTAACCCTAAAAGTTTCGAAATCCATGCCGCCTAAAGTACCTTGACCATCCTGGTCAAGGCTTAAAGTTCTTCCCGGACCAGGGATGGTCCGGGTACTTTATCACAGTCCTCTATCAGTAGCCTGCTTCCGCTTGTGATCAAACTTTCAAATCAGGGCTTATATCCTTCCAGTACTTTCTTGCTGCCAATTTTTGCTGTGATAAAATCTTTACTGAGGCTGGGCGACCGCGCCGGCGAATACTCGCGTCCATAGAGTATGATTTGTACGTGGAGCTTGTTCCATCTTTCTTTGGGAAAGAGTGCTTTGGCATCCTTCTCTGTTTGCTCTACACTCTTACCGTTGGTCAGTCCCCAGCGAGTCATCAAGCGATGTATATGCGTATCTACCGGGAACGCAGGTATCCCGAAGGCCTGTGACATGACAACGGAGGCAGTCTTATGCCCTACGCCGGGAAGCTTTTCCAATTCTTCAAAACTAGCGGGCACTTCTCCCTTGAATTTGTCGATGAGGATTTGTGATAATCCGTAAATGGCCTTTGATTTTTGCGGTGATAATCCGCAGGGACGGATGATGGATTGAATTTCTTCAACGGGCAGTTTCACCATATCGAAGGGATTGTCAGCCTGACCGAAAAGGATCGGTGTTACCTGGTTCACACGTGCATCCGTGCACTGAGCAGAAAGCACAACCGCCACCAACAAAGTATAAGGACTGATAAAATCCAGCGGAATCTTAAACTCAGGATACAGCTTTTCCAGTTCATCCATTACGTATTGTGCTTTTTCTTTCTTGGTCATGCTTCAGAGGTCTCTACGCTTTTTACGGTTTGTATTCTTCCAACACTTTCTTGCTTCCGATTTTTGCAGTAATAAAATCCTTGCTCAGACTTGGAAAACGGGCAGGTGAATACTCCCTGCCATACAGGGTTATCTGTAAATAGAGTTTATTCCATTTCTCCTTCGGAAAAAATTTCTTCGCATCTTCTTCTATCCGGTCCACATTCTTGCCTGCTGAAATTCCCCACCTGATCATCATTCGTTGTATATGCGTGTCTATAGGAAACGCAGGTACATCAAAGGCGAGCGACATCACGACAGAGGCAGTCTTGTGACCAACGCCGGGCAGTTTTTCCAATTCTTCAAAGTCTGCAGGCACTTTCCCCTTGAACTTATCTACCAAAATCTGTGAAAGTTCCCTGACGGCCTTAGCTTTACGGGCTGACATGAAGATCGTCTTGATAATTTCACGGATTTCTTCCTCATCCATCTTAATCATACCCTTCGGATTATCAGCCCTGGCAAATAATTCTGGGGTTACTTTATTAACTCCAACGTCGGTATTCCTCGCTGCCAGCAGTACCGCAATCAGTAATGTATAAGGATCTTTGTAATCGAGTGGCAGTGCAGGATGTGGATAGAGTTTTTCTAACTCTTTTATGATGTAATCGGCTTTTTCTTTTTTTGTCATCAGTCGTTCAAAGGCAGGATTTATGTTCCTGCCCCTCCATCATTCAAATTTACTTGATTTGAAAGAAAAGAATTCTTCAGAAGATTTCGAATAGAAAGTATTTCACTTGCAACAGTAGGCCCTGGTGTATTGGTGTCTATTAATGCCTGACAGATTCTATCTACGTAAGAAAAATCCTAAACCGTCGCTATTAATGCGGCCTCAACATATTCTCGGGTGCAAGGATTTCATCTAATTTTTCTTTGGAAAGCAGGCCCGACTCCAATACCAGATTATACACACTCTTACCGGTAGCTAGTGCTTCCTTCGCAAACTTTGAAGATGCCTTGTATCCGATATACGGATTGAGCGCAGTAACAATACTGATACTGTTTCTGACTTTCTTATAGCATATTTCTTCATTTGCCCTGATGCCTTTCACGCATTTCTCAATCAGTGTTTCTATTGCATTCTTCATAAACTCAATGCTCTCCATAATGGCATGGCACAGAACGGGCTCCATAACGTTCAGCTGCAACTGTCCTGCATCTGCTGCCATCGTAACCGTGAGGTCGTTGCCAATAACTTTGTAACACACCTGATTCACAACTTCGGGAATCACAGGATTGATTTTCCCCGGCATAATGGATGACCCGGGCTGCATTGCAGGTAAAGTAATTTCCGACAGTCCGGCCCTGGGGCCTGACGCCAGTAATCTCAGATCGTTACAGATCTTGGACAGCTTTATCGCAAGCCCTTTGAGTGTAGATGAATAAGTAACATAAGCTCCTGTATCAGGCGTAGCCTCAATAAGGTTGGGCGATGATGTAATTTCAAAACCGGTTATCTCTGTAAGATTATCTGCACACTTTTGAGCAAATCCTACGGGCGCATTAATGCCGGTACCGATAGCCGTACCGCCCATGTTTACCTCCGTCAGCAATCTGCTCACAAATTTCAGCTTGCCAGTTTCGCCTTCAAGAGTGGCGGCAAAGGCTTCAAACTCCTGTCCGAGTGTCATCGGTACTGCATCCTGCAATTGTGTTCTGCCCATCTTGATCACGCCTTCAAACTCAACTCCCTTTTTTCTGAAAGCATCAACTGCGACAGAAAGTTGCTCCATCAATTCTACGTTCATCAGATGAAGCGCAATCTTGATCGCCGTAGGATAGGCATCATTGGTAGATTGAGACAGATTGATATGATCGTTCGGAGAACAGTACTGATATTCCCCTTTCTTATGTCCCATCATATCAAGCGCAATATTAGCAATCACCTCGTTGGCATTCATATTAATCGAAGTACCTGCCCCACCCTGAATCATATCTACCGGGAACTGACTATCATACTTCCCCGCAATCACTTCATCACACGCACGAGAGATAACTTCGTATAATTCCTGTTTCAGTACTCCCAATTCAAAATTGGTTTTGGCTGCTGCCTTCTTCACGTATCCCAGTGCCTTGATAAAGTGCGGATAAGAGCTCAAATACTGGTTCGATATCTTAAAATTCTCAACTGCTCTTTGAGTCTGCACTCCATAATAAGCCTCCGACGGTACCTGCAACTCTCCGATCAGGTCGCTTTCGATTCTGTACTGCATTATTGAAATAGAAATTTAGGTGTTTAATCATTGTCTGTATCCAAATACAGCCAGCGCAAATCTACACATCTTTCAGATAGGTTTCCGGTACGGAGGTTTTAACTACAGCTTCCATTCAATCGAATAAAAAACGGTCAGCGCACGGACTGACCGGTAATTCAATTTTATATACAACTGTTTTCTAAGCTAATGCCGGCTCTGATGTTTCTTTCAAAATCCCTACCCTCTTCATGCAGTCTTTCATCTTCTCATAAGTTTTGTCGATATTCTCGTCGAGGCCAATTGAGAAACGGATCATTCCGTCTGACAATCCCATCGCCTGCTGCTCTTCCAAAGGAATTTCACTCGAGGTAGAAGTACCCGGCGCACTGAACAGTGTTTTGTAGAATCCGAGGCTGACCGCGAGGTAACCAAGGTTTTCTTTCTGCATCAACTCCATCAGTTCGTTTGCTTTATCAAGCGATCCAACATCAACCGTTAACATACCACCGTAACCAAACTGAGGATTGATAATTGCATTCATCACATCATGACTTCTGTGAGATTTCAACCCAGGATAAATCACGCGCAGGCCGTCCTGTTCGAATTTCTCTGCCAAATACATTGCATTGTAACTATGCTGTTTCATCCTCACGTGTAATGTTCTCAGATTCTTAAGGATGCCCGCTGCCCTGAGACTGTCCATAGTCGGGCCTAACAGCATAGTGGCACCGTTATTCACGTTCCTCAGCTCATCGATAAATTCCCGGGTTGAGCAAATCACACCGCCAACCGTATCGCTGCTGCCGTTGATGAATTTTGTAAGACTGTGAATCACTATATCGGCTCCACAATTAGCCGGAGTGATAACCAGTGGGGCGAATGTATTATCTACCACCAACTTCAGGCCGTGCTTCCGTGTGATTTCTGAAAGTGCGGGAAGATTGGCTACCTCCAGTAAAGGATTGCTCACAGACTCACAATAAATGAGTTTCGTTTTGGAAGTAATAGCTTCTTCCACTGCGCTCAGATTATTGATATCTACAAAGCGGGTACTGATTCCAAACTTGCTGATGAAATACTTCAGAAAGGCATAGGTGCCGCCATAGATGGTACGGCTACAAACGATTTCATCACCACTGCTGCAAATTTGAAGCAACACAGAAGTAATCGCTCCCATACCTGAAGCCGTAACATTGGCAGCTTCGGTATTCTCCATAGCAGCCAAAGCCTGCCCGAGATACAGATTGCTCGGGGTAGCATGCCTTGAATACAGATAGCAGCCATCGGCATTCCCTTCAAAGGTGTCGAACATGGACTTAGCCGTCAAGAAAGTATAGGTGGACGAGTCTGATATGGATGGATTAACACCTCCGAATTCTCCGAAGTATTGTAAATCCTGGATTTTGTCAGCGGGCTTGAAATTTTTCATGACTGATGATTTTAATTCCATACAAAGTTCCTAATTGTAAAATATTATTCATAATATTTATACAAGAAAAGTATTTTAAACTATAGATATCAGGTTTAGTAGATTTATTTTAATTTTAAAAAACTTTTCAGACCCAAAAACAAAAAATTATTCGGATGACTTTAGACGCTACGGATGTAAAAATCCTCAATGCACTGCAGAAAGATGCCAAGATTACCAACAAGCAACTAGGTGAGCAGTTACATCTTTCTCCCACCGCGGTATTTGAGCGCATCAAGAAATTAGAAAAGAGTAAGCTGATAAAAAACTACGCTGCAATACTCGACAGGAAAGTTTTGGGAAAAGAACTTCTCGTCATCGGTCAAATAAGGCTCGTACGGCACTCGCAGCAAAACATTGAAGATTTTGAGAAGCACATAAAAGCGATTGATGAGATCAAGGAATGCTTTCACATCAGCGGTGATTATGATTATGTCTTCAAGGCTGCTTTCAGGAATATGGACGACTATCACGACTTCATGGTCAACAAACTGACCACTATTCCGAGTATCGGGAATACACACACGTTGTTTATCATCAACGAAGTAAAGAACGAAGTGGGATATAATTTGAAAAGAGAGTAGCCGAAATCAGATTACTCATCGCTGAAGGCGCTCAAAGCTTCCGTAGGCTTTCCGGTATCGTCAAATGCACCGAGAGTATAACCATTCCAATTACCGTATGCCTCAGGTTCCCAATAGAGAACCCCCTTACCCTTGCCATCTGTAACAGATTTTACCTTCTGGATTAAGTCTGAAAGAAATCTGTACGCCAATTCAGGCTCATTCCACGGCATACCACACTCTACTATCATCACCTCCTTCCCATACCGTGCAACCATCTCGTTCATATTAAACAAACACTGCCGGCTCAGCGCCTCCCAATTTCCGGGAGTAACATAGAGCGACATTCCTATAACATCAAACATCACCCTTCTGGCAGTTAAAGCATCAAACATCCAACTGTACAAAACATTATCGTAACCATTGGATAAGTGCACTATCACTTTCGCATCCGGATAAACTGACTTCACCGCATTGTAGCCCGTGTTGAGCAACGTAGCGAAATTGTTCATATTATCTGAAGCCCGGCCCAACGGCCACAGCATTCCGTCATTTGTTTCATTGCCTATCTGCACCCAGCCGACGGGTATACTATCCTGATTCAAACGGTTGAGCACCGCAAGCGTATGGGCTTCCAGCGACTGCCGAAGGGCTTCAAAACCCAGTGTGTTCCACGATTGGGGTCTGATTTGCCGGCCCGGATCTGCCCAAGTATCGCTGTAATGAAAATCGATCATCAGGTACATCCCTGCATCTGCGGCTCTTTTTGCTTTCTTGACAACATCATCAATATTATTGTACCCTTTCGCAGGATTCACCCACACACGCAGGCGAATGACATTCATCCCCAGGCTGTTCATGAGCTCAAATAAATCTGTCTCCTCCCCTGCCCCGTTATAGAACAAACGGCTGCTGTCTTCCATTTCGGTAACCCAACTGACATCTGCTCCTTTGACAAACTCAGGAACAGGTAACGGACCGAGATCCGGTTCGGGATCAGGTACAGGGTTTTGCCCTTTGCCGCAAGCCATCAGGAATAGCAGTAGTATTATCGTATATCTGTAAGCAGTCATAAGGTACCCCCATACAAAAGTAAAACATCAGTTTAGCAAATGCTATTTACTTTCGTGTTTTTTTCAGGAAAAATTGCTTCATGAAGATTTCGCTCTGGACGATAGGAAAACAACACGACCCTCAACTGAAGAAATCTATTGACGATTTCACGGGCAGAATCAAGCACTACTATCCCGTAGAGTGGAAGTATTTTGCGCCCCCGAAAATCAGCGACAGAAATGAGCTTATGAGGGCAGAAGGAGGCTTGGTGCTCTCTGCTCTTCGCCCCGGCGACTACCTGATTGCACTCGATGAACACGGTAAACAATTAGACTCTCCCCAACTGGCAGAACTGATTGAGAAGCAATCATTTCAAAGCACTAAAAACCTGGTTTTTGTTATCGGGGGTGCCTTTGGATTTGATAAAGCTGTTCTCGACAAGGCTGATTTTGTATGGAGTCTTTCAAAACTCACGTTTCCGCATCAGTTAGTACGCCTGATACTCGCAGAACAGGTTTACCGCGCCTGTACGATTATCAGGAACGAAAAGTATCACCATTCCTGAGTATTTTTTGTAGGTTTGATTCTCTTAAAAGAGCGTATGTCTTTTTCCATCACCGTACTCATCATCATTATCACCGTTCTCGTATCTGTATCAGCTTTCGGTTCCAGAAAGATCATGGACGACCTGATATTTTACCCGGCACACATCAACAGGACACAGCAGTATTACAGGTTTCTGACCTACGGGTTCATTCACGCAGACCTGATGCACTTACTGTTTAACATGTATGCATTCTATCTCTTCGGTGAGTTTACGGAAAAAGCATTCCTGATGATTTTTGGCGACCCTTCGGGCAAGGTGATGTACGTATTGATGTATTTTCTGGCCCTGATTGTTTGCGTGATTCCTGATTTTAAGAAGCATAAAAACAACGATTACTATCGAAGCCTCGGAGCGTCGGGGGCTGTATCGGCTATCGTATTTGCATATATCCTGCTGAATCCATTGCAGGGCATCGGACTGATATTCATTCCGTTCTTCATTCCCGGGTTTCTGTTTGGTATCCTGTACGTGGTGGTCTCCTATTACCTCGGCAAGAAAGGCGGTACCAACATCAACCACAATGCGCACTTGTGGGGAGCATTGTTCGGAGTAGTATTCCTGCTGGTAGCGAGCGAATTATTCTCTGATTTCCCGGTGCTGGACAACTTCATTTCCCAGGTGAAGAACATGAAATGGGATCAGTTGTTTCAGACTTATTGATACTGTCAGTTTCCTTCAAATCACGCTTATATTCACAAATCATTTGCTAAAAGGCTCCGTCGGAGCCGCCTGTTTGTAATATATGAATCGAAAGCATATCCACTCCGTAGGAGTGTCCCTGAAAATCAATATCTTGTAAAATACACCTCCAACACTTCTTTAGTTGATGCAGTCACTTTGAAACGGTCATCTATGCGCAGTCCGGCAAGCCACATGATTCGTTGCCGACTTTCGAGAATCCAAAGTTTTTCCTTCTCGGTGGGAGACAATTTTTCATCAATCATGAACCTGCTGACCTTCTTTTTCTTCCTCATCCCCAGGGGGTAGAAATAATCACCCTGCCTCCATTTTCTCAGCAGCAATGGAAAGCGAATGTTTGAGGCATCGAGCAAAGCTATATCGGGATCTGAAGAAATTCTATCCTCTTCCTTCCATGGTTTTCTTCGGATAGTCAATTTGCCCTGAGGGAAACGAACAGAATTCGTTCCTTCTTCAATTAAAATATAACCGGCTTCTTCTCCGGCCAAAGGCGCAATGATCAACCGCCCTCTGTTTTTGATAATGCGGTATGCATCTGATTTTACATACTTGCCATTTTCGGCAGTCAGCAAACCAGCAATATCATCGAGTTGTGATGGCGAGAAACCGTAATCTTTCACGACCTCGTAGAGAACGGTCCGCATGGCAGGCATCTTCTGCAACTTCAGGACAGGCAGGTAGATTTCATTACCCATCTGTTCCACCAGTTTCTTCTTAATCCTTTCTACAGACTGCTGATATAGGATCTCAATATCCCCGAACCTGCGAAGATTCTCTTCCAGGTTGTGTTCCCCTTCGGGGAAGACCTTTCGGACTCCCGGAATCAATGTATGTCGAAAATAGTTGCGGGTGTATTTCTCAGACAAGTTGGAGGAGTCTTCTACAAAGCTGAGATTCCTTTCTTTGAGAAAATCTAATATCTCCTGTTTCCGCGCAAAGAGCAGCGGACGAATAATTCTGCCTGATTTCAGACGAATACCCTGTAAACCTTGTATGCCTGTCCCTTTGAAGAAATTCATCAACAGGGTTTCGACATTATCTTCCGCATGGTGGGCAGTCAGCAACCAAACAGGCGGCTCCATACTGTCCATCAATTCATCAAACCAACGGTAGCGCAACTCCCGCGCAGCAACTTGAATGGATACCTTATGTTCATCGGCGTAAGCCTCTGTATCAAACTTCCTGCAATGAAGGGGAACACCATATCTCTCTGCCAGTGACCTGACAAACTTTTCATCCCGCTCGCTCTCCTCTCCTCTCAGTTGAAAGTTGCAATGAGCAATCTCAAACCTGTATCCCGACAAAAAACACAGTTCTGCCAAAGCTACAGAATCTGCCCCGCCACTCACCGCCAATAGCAACAAATCGCCCTTCCGGAAGAGCCGATGCTCCTTTACATAAGAAGAAAAACGGTCTGATAAGGAATACTTCATCGGCTCAAAATTGCGATAAAAAGTGCGAACAATCTTCATCTGATTTAAAAGTGCCAATCGGCCGGCTCACGCTAGTACCATCCGCAGGAAGCTCACGCAACCTCCGTCATTTTCTTACAACTATATATTACCAAAAGCTGAAACGACGTTTCCGATTTCCCTTTTTTTCTTAGTATCTTTGCACTCCAAAATCACTAAAAAATAGCTATTTCATGAAGATTTTAGTATGTATAAGTAAAACACCTGACACTACGGCAAAAATAGCTTTCACAGATAACAACACTAAATTCAGCGAAGAAGGAGTTCAACACATCATCAACCCATACGATGAGTGGTATGCCCTTGTACGCGCAGTGGAATTGAAAGAGAAAGATACCTCAACCGTAATTCACCTGATTAACGTCGGCGATGCCAGTAATGATGCCATCATCCGTAAGGCTCTGGCCATCGGGGGTGACGAAGCCATCCGCGTGAACACCGCTGCAGGTGACGATTATTATGTAGCAGCACAGATTGCAGATATTGCCAAAGAAGGCGGATACGACCTGGTACTGACCGGTAAAGAAACCATCGATTACAACGGTGCTTCTGTTGGCGGTATGATTGCAGAATTCCTGGAGATGCCTTTTATCTCTTTTGCTACCAAATTCGATCTGGATGGTACTACTGCTACCATCACCCGCGAGATCGAAGGAGGTGCTGAAGTGAACGAAGTGGCACTGCCGGTGGTAGTCAGCTGCCAGCAGGGAATGGCCGAACAGAGAATCCCTAACATGAGGGGTATCATGGGTGCCAGAACCAAGCCTTTGAAAGTCGTAGATCCGAAAGATATCGAATCACTGACCGAAGTACAATCGTTTGACCTGCCCGCGCCTAAGCAAGGAGTAAAACTCTTTGAACCCGGACAGGAAGAAGACCTTGTAAAAGCTCTTCGCGACGAAGCAAAAGTTATCTAACCTCAACCATTCATCCTTATCAAATTATTATAATGAGCGTATTAGTTTTTATAGATCAGCACGACGGAGAGATAAAAAAGAGTTCTTTTGAAGCTGCTTCCTATGCGGCTAAAATTGCAGAACAGACCGGCACACAGGCAGAAGGTATCCTAATCGGAAAATGCAATAACGATCCGGCTACACTTGGAAAATACGGACTGAAAAAAGTTTATGTGGCAGGAGATGATAAATACAGTGCATTTGACGATGGTGTATATACAGGAATCATTGCCGAAACAGTAGCACAATCCGGTGCTGACACCATTGTATTCTCTAACAACTTCAACGGAAAAGCTATCGCTCCGAGATTATCCGTTAAACTGAAAGCGGGACTGGTAACAGGAGCCGTAGCACTGCCTGATACTTCCAACAGATTCGTTGTTCGCAAATCTGTTTTCAGCGGTAAAGCATTCGCCAATGTTTCGGTGAAAACTGCAACTAAAGTAATAACCCTTAACGGTAATGCTTACGGAGTTAACGAGGGCGAAGGAACAGCAGAAGTGGTGAACATCACCCCCGCAACCGCTGAAGGAAGAGTGAAGGTGAAAGAAGTGAACGTGCTGAAAGGAGAAGTTCCTTTATCAGAAGCTGAAATCGTAGTAAGCGGAGGCCGCGGATTGAAAGGGCCTGAAAACTGGAACTTAGTAACTGATCTCGCAGCAGCACTCGGAGCTGCCACTGCCTGCAGCCGTCCGGTGAGCGACAGCGGATGGAGGCCTCACCATGAGCACGTAGGGCAGACAGGCCTAGCCATTGCTCCTAACCTGTATATCGCCATTGGTATTTCAGGAGCCATCCAACACCTGGCAGGAGTTAACAGAAGTAAAGTAATTGTTGTAATCAATAAAGACCCTGAGGCTCCGTTCTTCAAAGCAGCTGACTATGGAATTGTAGGAGACGCTTTTGAAGTCGTGCCCAGAATTACAGAAGCGGTTAAGAAATTAAAAGGATAAGGCGATTTCGCCTTATCCATCCTTTTTGGTTTTTATCAATCCGGGGTAATTACAAGTAAACAAGATGAATAAAATAAGACTGGAAATAGTAGCACTATCACACAGCATCACCCACACGCATTCTTATGCTGTCGTGATGGGAGAAGTAAACGGAGTGAGGAGGCTACCTATCGTGATCGGAGGTTTTGAAGCACAAGCCATCGCTGTAGCATTGGAAAAGATAAAACCGAGCCGTCCGCTGACACACGACCTGATGAAGAACTTCATGCTCGCATTTGATATCGAACTCAAAGAAGTCATCATAAACGATATCCAGGAAGGTATTTTTTATTCGAGACTGATTTGCGCCACGGAAAATGACACCGTGGAAATCGATTCCCGTACCTCTGATGCCATTGCTCTGGCAGTGAGATTTGATTGCCCTATCTACACTTATGATTTCATCCTTGCTGAATCGGGTGTTGTGCGCGAAGAAAGCGAACAGGAAAAGAAAGTGATGGTTACCCACGAGGACGAACGCAGCGGTGACCTGAAGAGCCTGACTTTGCAGGAACTGGAAGAACTGCTTAACGAAGTACTGGAGCAGGAAGACTACATCAGAGCGGCCTCTATCAGAGACGAAATTAACCGCAGAAAAGCGTAATCCAAGTAAATCGAAAATTCGGCGAAGCAATTACTTCATATCATCTGCCTTAAAACTCAGCGGCAGTAAATCCATCGCGTTTTCCAGAATATAAACAGGGCCGGTCTGACCGCTCAGAATAACACGGATGGTTTGCCCTGTCCTCATCTGAAACTCTGCAAACGACTGGCGGCAGATACCGCAGGGACTGATCGGGTGATTACTGTCACCCTTTTTATTGAGATATGAAATGGCTATTGTTTTTACACCCACTCCGGGATACAGGCTGGCGGCCGTCGACATCAATACACGCTCTGCACAAATACCTGCCGGAAATGAGGCGTTCTCCTGATTCGTTCCGTTGACTAACTCTCCATTGACTAACCGTGCAGTTGCACCCACACAGAAATCAGAATAAGGTGCATAAGAATTTGCTGTCTGCTCTCTGGCCGACTTTAAAAGAAATGCATCTTCAGGACTCAGTTCAGAAATAGCTTCGTAAACTTCGTACTGTACTTCTATCTTTCTCTCAGCCATCTTTCTAAGGGTTTGGTTTACTGTAAATTTATGACTAGTTAGTTTAACAAACTGCTTTTTTGTAAAAGCCTGTCCCTTTATACCCTTAAAAATTCCATTCATCCAAATTATTCACCTCACTACGATTAATTTCGTATCTTTCATGCTCTTAATTTAAACTATGGCAAAAGAAACGATTAAACCCACTGAAAGCGAACTGGAAATCCTACAGATCCTATGGGAAAAAGGTGAGGCAACAGTGAGAGAAGTGCACGATGTGCTTACAGCAACAAAGAACTCGGGTTACACTACCACACTCAAATTCATGCAGATTATGTTCGAAAAGGGACTTGTAACCCGCGACGAAAGCATCAAAAGCCACATTTACAAACCTGCGGTAAACAAGAAAAAAATGCAGCGATTTTATGTCGACAAGATGATCAAAAGGCTTTTTAGCGGTTCGCCCTCTCAACTTGTGATTCAGGCACTGGGGCAGCATAAAGCCTCGAAAGACGAACTGGACGAAATACAGAAGTATCTCGATAATCTGAAAAAATAACCGGATGTACAGTCAGGTATTACATTCTATATGGTTGCAGTCGCTGGGAAACGCAATCATTCACAGTCTCTGGCAAAGCCTGATATTGCTGATATTTTATAAGCTGTTCCTGCTGACTTTCAGAAAGATGAAACCGGCGGGCAAACACAACCTGAGTGTCCTGCTCGTTATCGCTTCCTTTGTATGGTTTGTTTTTACCTTCTTCGAAATCCTTTTAACCAACGATACCCCTACAATCATAGAAGAAGGGTTAGCTATAGAAAGAATCCACTCAATCATCCCTGCTCTTTCAGCAAATACCTCGGTTATCTTATCACTCGCTTATCTGACGATGCTGGTCTTTATGGTAACACGATTAATCATGAACGTAAGACAGGCGTCTGACTGGAAGCATGCTACCCTCTTCAAACCCGGGCAACGGTGGATTGAGTTTACGAATCATTCAGCTGCATTGCTGAAAATCAGCAGAAAGGTTAGCATCTGGGTATCGGAGTCCATCCGTACGCCATTTACCACAGGATTTTTAAAACCCGTCATTTTGTTACCGGTTACTTGCCTGACACACCTCACGCCTACTCAGATAGAAGCCATTATAGTACACGAACTTTCACACATTAAGAGGAACGATTATCTCATCAACCTGCTGCTGTCAGTAATTGAAACCGTCCTCTTCTTCAACCCTGCCGTTTTCATCCTTATGCAGAATATCAGGAATGAAAGAGAAAATTGTTGCGACGATTTGGTCTTGGAGCACAACTACGAACCTGAGAATTATGCCAGAGCACTCTTAGAACTGAGTAAAAATGAGGTACGGGTAGAATCATTCGCCCTGTCCGCAGTATCTAAAAAGAACCTGCTGTTATCACGTATAAAAAGAATCACGGGCAATGAGGCTTCAGAATCCAAAGACTTTTACAGAAGAATATTGGTGTACTTTGTTATTATCGGGCTTCTGTTCGGAGCATCTCCATTCTTACCCTCCCTGGAAAAGAGATTGTTTGCACAGAGAAATGTCACGCTTACTCCAGGGGTGATAACACTGGCAGGCAATAATATTCAGGATATTGTAAACCGGCCGGAGCCGAAAACAGAAGTAATCTCCTCTGGTGAAAAACAACAACAATCGGTAAAAAAAGAAAAGACAGTTACCGTAAAAGTGAAAATTTTGAAGTCCAAGACACTGGAACAGCCGGAGGTAATACCCATTATTCCGGAAGAGTCTAAAGCAGAAATAAATAAGCCTGAAACACAACACAAATTCGAAATAGTTAGCGGAAAGCCTGTTGATGAAAAAATGAAAAAGGCCTGGGAGATGATTGGTGAGTTCGAAAAGAAATATAGAAAAAAATGGAAAGGAGATAAAGAATACGACCACGGAGGAGAACGGATGATAAAAGGATATTTCATGCCTCGGACAGGAGAAGGCTTTGCCGGTAATTTTAATGGCAGAACAAAAATGGATAAGGTGAAGATTGACTCTATGGTGAAAGCAGGAATGGAGATGATGCTTTCAATAGACTCACTCCGGGTTATAGCCAACAATACCGTGAAAGGATTTTCATTGGGCAACCGCAATTCTAAAAGCCACAGCAGGCAGTCATTCAACTACGAGCCCACAGAAAGATATCGCTACTTCTATCCTCAATCGAGAAAGGGAGAATACAGAAGGCCTTTAAGAAAGGCAGATATTTAAATTGATTGATTTATTTATCAAAGAGTTCCTGAAGCATCGCTCCCAGAGCACCGCCTCTGAGGTTTTTTGCTATAATTACCCCATTAGGATCTATCAGTAAATTTTGGGGAATACTGCTGATAAAGAACATACGGCTGACAGCATTATCCCATCCTTTCAAGTCGCTAACCTGCGTCCAGTGCAATGCATCTTTCTCGATCGCTTTGAGCCAGGCGTCTCTTGAATTATCGAGACTTACACCGAAAACCGTGAAGTTTTTGTCTTTGTATTTGTTGTAATTCGCTACCACATTCGGGTTCTCCTGGCGGCAAGGCCCGCACCAACTCGCCCAGAAGTCAATCAATACATACTTTCCCCTAAAATCGGTAATGCTGACAGGTTTACCGTTTGTATCATTTTGAGTGAAGGGCAGAATTTCACTTCCGATAGCAGTAACCTTACCAACCTGAATCTGATAATTCAGATACTGGCCGAGATTTGTTCCCTTGTATTTATCAGACAATGCACTCATCACTTTGTCCGCACGCTTAATATCCTGATTCAGTTGAAAGGCTTGTGAAACGGCCATCAGGGAAACATAAGAATCCGGATGCTCCAATGCAAACTTTTCACACACTGCTACAATCTTGCTGACATTTTCGGGAGTGTAGTTCTGATTGGAAAAAATATCTTCAAAGGCTTTCATTTCTTTGGATAAAGCCTGATAATCTTCATTCACCTGCGAACCGCTGACCAGCAGATTAGCGATATTATCTTTTGTACCAGTCACTTTAATATGGCTGTTGTCCATCATCAGCGGGATACCGGGATCTTTTTCGTCAAACACCAACAGTTTGAAGTCGGGTTCGGCCAACTGATTTCCTTCGTAGTAGAAACTGTCTTTTTTCAGGGTGGCAATTGTCTCCAGTTGTCGGTTATTGGTGTTGTAAAGGGACACCTTGGTACCATCCGGGAAGCCGATCACCCTGCCTGAAATAATCAGGTTATCGCTATTCTGCGCACTTGCACTTATTGAGAAGACCAGTGAAAAGACAACAATCAAAAATTTCATAGCTACGAAATTAATTTTTTCGGAGAGACAGGCAATAAAAGGGATGTTAATATACTTTAAACGCTTTTCAGGGGAAATGATTGTCTTTTCCCAGGGTTACCAACCTTCAGAAGGTTCCTCAAAGTTCTCGAAGACAGGGTTACCATTCTTCAGAAGGTTGGCAACCCTTATAGGTCAGGTCACTTACCTGAACATATTCAGGAAGGTTTTAGTATTTTCTTCAATTGATTTCTCATTACCGGTCAGCTGATTAATAAAGGCCGTTCCTGAGATAGCACCGTTCAGATATTTGCAGGCGTGCTCAAATGTAGCTTTGTCTTTCACGCCAAAACCCACGACGACCGGATTTTTGAGATTCATCGCTCCTATTCTTTTGAAGTAGTCTTCTTTCCTTGATTCATCGGTGGCCCTGCCGGTGACGGATGAGGAAGAAACGGCGTAAATAAAACCATCCGAAAGATTATCTATTTCCCTGATTCTTTCTTCCGAGGTTTCGGGGGTAATCAGAAAGACAAAACTCAGTCCGTACTTCTTAGTAATCACTTCATACTCCAACCGGTATTCCCTCAATGGCAGGTCGGGAATAATCAATCCGCTGATGCCTACTGCCGACGCATCTCTGCAAAAATTTTCAAAGCCGTATTGGATCACAGGATTCAAATATCCCATTAGCAACAATGGTACTTCCCGGGACAATTTCAACTTACCCAACTGTTCAAACAGTTTTGCTATCGTCATTCCATTGGCAATAGCCACACTGCTGCTGTGCTGTATTACCGGTCCGTCTGCCAGCGGATCGCTGTATGGCATTCCGATCTCTATCATATCCACTCCGTTATCAGCCAGTGCAGTCAATATCTCATTGGTACTCTCCAACTCCGGATATCCGGCAGTGAAATACACCGACAGTATATTCTTATTCTTTCTTTCAAACAGTTGCTGAATCTTGTTCATCTTCGTCTATCCGTTTTGGTTAGGTAAGTATTTCAAATAGGTCGCCATGTCTTTATCGCCCCTGCCGCTCAGATTCACCACTACCCTGTCGCTCTTTTTCAAATCTAATTTTTTGAGAACTGCAAGTGCGTGTGCTGATTCCAATGCCGGAATGATACCTTCCAATTGAGCCAGTTCGAAAGCCGCATCCAATGCTTCTTTGTCGGTGGCATTGAGAAATGTACCTCTACCGGTGTCGAACAAATGTGCGTGTAACGGACCGATACCGGGATAATCCAATCCTGCCGAAATGCTGTAGGGTTCGACAACCTGACCGTCTTCGGTCTGCATCACCAGACTCTTGCAGCCATGCAAAATGCCGATGCGTCCCAATTGCGTAGTTGCGGCACTTTCTCCGCTTTCTATACCGTTGCCTGCTGCTTCAACAGCTACCAATTTCACTTGTTCGTCTTCCAGAAAATGATAGAACGCTCCTGCAGCATTACTGCCGCCACCGACACAAGCGATAACGTAATCGGGCAGTTCTGTTCCGGTCTTTTCTTTTAATTGCGCTCTGATCTCTTTGCTGATGACACTCTGAAACTGTGCCACCATATCGGGATAAGGATGCGGGCCGACCACACTGCCTATCTGATAGTAAGTATCTTCAGGATGATTGATCCAGTCACGTATCGCCTCATTGGTAGCATCTTTCAGCGTTTTGCTTCCACTCATGGCGGGAACCACTTTTGCTCCCAGCATCTCCATACGGGCTACATTCAGCGCCTGGCGCTGCATATCTGTCTCGCCCATATAAACAATACATTCCAATCCCTTCAAAGCACACACGGTAGCAGTAGCCACACCATGCTGACCCGCACCCGTCTCGGCAATGATTCTCTTTTTGCCCAAGCGCTCGGCTAACAGGATCTGACCGATGGTATTGTTGACCTTGTGCGCGCCGGTGTGGCACAGGTCTTCACGTTTTAAATAAACGGAAGCGCCATATTTTTTGCTCAACCTTTCGGCGTAATACAAAGGAGTCTCCCGTCCTGCATAATCTTTCAGCAGGTATTCAAATTCTTTCTGAAACTCAGGACTGTCAATTATCTCCTGATAATGCTTCTGCAAAAATTCCACATTGGCATGAAGCATCTCAGGGATATAGGCTCCGCCGAATTTTCCATAGAAGCCGTATTGGTCCGGATGGTTTGTCATAAACTCTTTATTTTTTTTATAAACCGTTCTACTTTATTTATGTCTTTGATGCCGGGCGATGTCTCAAACCGACTGTTGATATCCACTCCATACAACAACGGATGTTGAATGGAAGCGATAGCATCAAAATCATCCTCATCGATACCACCACTCAGAAAGAACGGCTGGATGATTTTATTCTCTGCGAGGACTGCCCAGTCAAACTTCTTTCCCGATCCGCCGTACTTATCACTTCGCGTATCTAAAAGAAAATAATCGCAATGCCCTTCGTACCTGCGCATACGCCGCACGTCATCCGCATCACCCACGTGTACTACCTTAATCACTTCCACATCGCGCATAAGAGCCGAACACAATTCAGGATCTTCTTCACCACACAACTGCACAGCCTTCAACTGGTATTGTTCTATTTTCCGGCTGATTAAGTCCTGCTTCTCATTTACGAATACTCCTGTTCTCTTCGAACCGGCCGGTGCAGGGATTGAATTACTGCCCTTCTCCACATAGCGCGGTGAACCCTCAAAGAAGATCAGTCCGGTATAGTCCACACCCATCTCTTCCAGACTTTTTATCTGTTTACCGTCAGTCAACCCGCACACCTTAATTTTCATTGCAACTCTTTAAAAATTCTTTAAATGCTACGGCAGGAAACTTCTCCTTCATAAACCGCTCTCCCATCAGGAAACCGTCAAAACCGGCAACTTTCAGTTTCTTCAATGTCTCCGCACTGTCAATACCGCTCTCCGAAATCTTGCACATTTCGGGTATCATCCCCGCCAGGTGGATGCTGTTTTCGATATCCACCTCAAAGGTTTTCAGGTTGCGGTTGTTGATACCCACTACGTCTATCGTATCACAGATGGTCTCCAGTTCCTCCTCAGTATGAATTTCCAACAGCACATTCAGTCCTAAATTCTTTGCCGTGTGCGACAGTTCTTTCACCGACTTTTTATCCAGGCAGGCAGCAATCAGCAGCACTACATCTGCGCCATGGGCCTTTGCCTCGAGCAACTGATAATCATCTATGATGAAATCTTTTCTGAGAATGGGAATCTGATTTTCTCTCGCTGCTTCCAAATCTTCCAGACTGCCTCCGAAGAAATGCGCATCCGTCAACACTGACAGAGCAGACGCCCCGAATGAGGTGTAACCTCTTGTTACCATCCCCACCCTCGCATTCTCATTGATCCAACCTTTCGAAGGCGATTTCCGTTTAAATTCTGCTATGATACCACTCCTCATTGGGTCTTTGATGAACCCCTCAAATGGATAGCACTCATCAGTAAAAGAAGGTTTATTCATCAGGTCTATCACAGGAACCGATTTCTTCCTTTTCTCTACTTCTATTTTTTTATGAGCAACTATCTCGTCTAATATATTCATTGCATTTCCATTAGGCGGTTAAACATCTTCAGCGCATTGCCGCTCTCCAGACTTTCTACACTCTGTTGAAAGCATTCTTCATAATCTTTCCCGGTGGCGGTTTGCAAAGCTACTGATGCATTGGCAAGAACCACAGCATTCTGTGCCCACGAGCCTTCGCCTCTCAGAATCTTGTGAAACAATTTAGCCGCTTCTTCTTTGGTGTTGCCTCCGTACAAATCCTGCGGTTCGGCAGAACGCTTGCCCAACGTGATGGCATCAACGGTCTTCTCTCCTTTCTTGGTGATGATCCGGGTGTCGGCAGTGAGCGAAATTTCATCATATCCATCCAGACTGTGTACAATGGCAAAGCTGGCGGGATCTACCTCCAGAATGTACCTGTATAACCGTGCAATCTCCAGGTTAAACACTCCGATCATACGGACGGAAGCGCTGCAAGGATTCACCAACGGGCCGAGCATATTGAAGAAGGTCCGGATGCCCAATGCTCTGCGAACAGGTGCCACTGTTTTCAAAGCAGGATGAAAAAGCGGAGCGTGCAGGAAACAGATATTGGTTTCTTCTACCTCTCTCTTCAGCTTTTCATTGTCATTGGAAAATTTATACCCTAACTGCTCCATCACTGTGCTCGCACCACTGATAGAGGTTGCTCCATAGTTGCCGTGTTTGGCCACTTTGTGCCCGGTACCGGCTACGATAAAACAACTTAGTGTGGAAATATTAAAGGTATTCTTTCCGTCGCCACCTGTTCCGACGATATCGATGACGTCATGGCCGTTCAGATCGACAGGCACACACAGTTCCAGGAGTGCATCACGGAAGCCCTGCATCTCTTCGATAGTGATACTCCGCATCAGAAAAACAGTTACAAAGGCCGCTATCTCTGTATCGGAGTAAACACCGTTGCTGATATTCTTCAGCACCTCGGCTGCCTGTGCTCTCGTGAGGGTTTTGTAATCAAATAAGTATTGCAAAATATTTTTCATCATTCATCTTTTATTGATTCAACCAATTTTTTATTATCTCATTTCCGAGAGGTGTCAGTACACTTTCCGGATGAAACTGCACACCCTGCACATCATATTTCTTGTGTCTCAATGCCATGATTTCTCCATTGTCATCCTCGGCAGTAATCTCTAATTCCTGAGGAAAATTTTCTCGGCTCACAGCCCACGAGTGATACCGTCCGGCTTCAAAAGTTTCCGGCAGTCCTTTCAAAATGTCATTCTTCTGCATTTTCCTCTTGATCTGATGGATGAAGGTTGCCACCCCGTGGAATACTCCCGGAAGATTGATCAACTTAGCGCCGAAACTCTCACCTATCGCCTGTTCACCCAGACATACGCCCAGGATCGACTTAGTTGCCGCATATTCTTCTATTAATGGAAGCAGGATACCGCTTTCTGCAGGCAGCCCCGGGCCGGGAGAGAGTAAAATCTTATCATATTTTCCTACCTCTGCCAGTGTGATTTTATCATTACGAGTCACATCAATATCAGCACTTGTGTGCCTCTTTAAACAATGGTACAGGTTGTAGGTAAAGGAATCATAATTATCAAATAACAATATTTTCATCTTTCGTACTTTGTGCCTGTTGAAGGGCCATGGTCAATGCTCCTAATTTGTTTTTTACTTCCTGCAGTTCATTTTGAGGATTACTCAGGAAAGTTACACCTGCACCTGCGCGGTAGTGCAGCTCGTTATCTTTGCTGAGGAAAGTGCGAATGGTTACCGCATGATTGCTGCTGCCGTCAAAACCAATCATCCCAATACAGCCACCATAGTAGCTTCTGCTGTTTCTCTCATATTCGTCAATCAATTCCAATGCCCTGTACTTGGGAGCACCGCTTAATGTTCCCGCCGGAAAAGTAGAGGTTATCAATTCCACCGGATTCACTTCGTCTCTCACGGTCGCCCTTACTTCACTCACCAGGTGAATTACATGGCTAAAATATTGTACCTGGCAAAAGCTGCTCACCTCTACGTCATCACAGGTGATACCCAGATCATTTCGGGCAAGATCCACAAGCATCACATGCTCTGCTAATTCTTTCTTATCGTGTTTCAATTTTTCTGCAAGCTTCTGATCTTCTTCATCAACCCCTGTCCTCTTGAATGTACCTGCAATCGGGTGAATGATGGCTTTGCCATTCTTCACTATCAAATGGCTTTCCGGGCTGCTTCCAAACAAACGGTAATCGCCAAAGTCAAAATAAAATAAGTACGGACTGGGATTAATATTGCGCAATGCACGATAGACATTAAACTCATCGCCTGTAAATCCACGATGAAAATTGCGGCTAACCACAATCTGAAAAACATCCCCTCTTGCACAACTCTGAATTCCTTTTTGTACCATGTCGAGATAGGTTTTATCAGTAATGTCTGCTACCTCTTCACCTCTTAATTCAAATGGAAAACGCGGTACATCACGGCTGTGGATGGCACTTTCTACTGCCTCCACCTGGCTTTCCACACCTGTAACCTTGTTTTCACACAGATACAGTTCATTTTTATAATGGCTTATGATAATTACGTATTGAAAAAAACGATAGCGCATCAGAGGAATCAAAGGAGTATCAAGAGAGCCTGAATATTTGAACTTCACTGTCTCAAAAAATTGAACTGCGTCGTGAGTGATATATCCGAAGATACTCTGAGCGGTTTTAACCGGGTTGGCTACCTCATTGAACTCGAATCGCTCCATAAAATTCCTGATACTGTCGGCAATCTTCCTGCCAGGGGTTATAACCTCTTTTTGTGCATCCTGATTGGGATATTTGAATTCAATTTGCTTTCCGTTCTTCACCTCGATACCTGCGATAGCGTTGATACCTATAAAGCTGAAACTCTGCTCACCGGCATGTGAGTCGCCGCTCTCCAGCAAAATTGTATCGCGAAATCGATCTCGCAGTCTCAGGTAAATCCCCACGGGTGTATAGAGATCGGCGAGAAACTTTTTTTTTGTTGTTGTTACTTTAATCTTATTCATTCTTCAAATTTGATATAAAAAAACCCCGACAATTGTGCCGGGGCTTGACATTATCTTGAATACACGCATAGCATCAGGGCACAATGAAACTCATTGTCTGCCACCACCAGCTATTGTATGTATTTTGTATCTTCATTTGCAGGACAAAGATGGAAGGAAAAAATTAAATTCCAAAAATTTTTTAAAAATTAAGAAATTTCTTCCATCGCTGATTCAACTTTGGACCAGATTGGCCGTCACAGTAAACGAAAAAGGAAAAAACAAATTGAAAGCACTTATACTCAGCATTTTTTTTATGATGGCAGCGATATTTGCAGGTGCCCAAAAAATCGATAGTATCTATATTCATCTTTATACAGACAGCCTCAAAAGAGGTACTTACAACTATATTAATATCGATGGCAAATTAGAAAACGGAAGATATCTGCCATTAGACTCATCACACATCAAATTCTCCGCCTCCGATGGTACTTTTTACGGCAACTCACTGTTCATCCCGGCAGACTTTACAAAGAAGAAAGTAACCATTAAGGCAGTTCTCAGAAGTAATCCGGCAATTGTGAAAGAATTTGATATATACATCAAACAGAAGGCTGATCCCGATCTGAAATCAGAAGAAGAAATCTGGCGGGATCTCAGGATGAACAAACCTAAAGTAAAAACCAAAAAGCCAAAGAAGAAAGGCGCTTAGGTGTTCAGCAAATAAGGTTTTTCCCTGTATGTCTTCAACACTAACTCCCCGAATAAAGTATTCGCCCAGGCAAACCACTTCCTGGTGAAGTTGGATGCATCATTCTCATTAAACGACTCGTGCATAAAGCCTGTACCTGCATGCGATTTCTGAAGCATAGAAAGACACTTTCTGATTTCATTATCATCAGTTGATGTCAGTGCCCGCATAGTAATTCCAATTGGCCAAATCATGTTTAGTAATGTATGCGGGCTACCGATACCCTCTCCCACTGTACCCTTAAAGAAGAAAGGATTGTCTTCAGACAAAATGTATTTACGCGTACGCTGATAAGTGGGATCATCCACCGGTACTGCTCCCAGATAAGGCAATGACAATAATGATGGCACATTTGCATCATCCATCAGATTGAAACTTCCGTAACCATTCACCTCGTAAGCATAGATTTTGCTGTTAGCATACGGTGCCTCTGAGTATTTGCTCAAGGCGAGTCCGACTTCCAAACCCAGTGCTCCTGCTTCATCAGCCAAATCATGATTACCGATTTCCTTTGTAATCTCCATCAGCTGTTTGAGGGATACCAATGCGAAAAAGTTCGAAGGGATCAGGTAGGCAAAGATGGTGGCATCATCGCTCGGGCGAAAAGTGGAGCATATCAATCCGTTAGGTTTTACGGGATAGCCATACCCTGCCAGCATTACACCATCAGTAGCCCAGGCAGTCTGCCTTTGGAAGGAATAAGGCCCTTTGCCGTTTTTGCGTTGCTGTTCTTTAAAAGTCTTTAGGACCAGACTCATCGCGTGTTGCCACTCTTTATCAAAAACCGAGCTGTCACCTGTCTCCTTCCAATAACCATAAGAAAGGCGGATCGGGTAACAAAGGCTGTCGATCTCCCATTTACGCTCGTGTACACCGGGCTTCATTTCGGTGATGTCAGTCTCCTTCCACTCACTCACTTTATTCAAATCTTTATAGAAGGCATTAGCATACGGATCCTTAATGATAAAGTGCATCTGGCGGTTGATAACACCTTTTATCAGCAATTGTAAATTCTTATCTTCTTTACACAAAGTCAGATACGGCCACACCTGCGCACTGCTGTCGCGTAACCACATGGCATCTATATCACCGGTAATCACAAACGTATCCGGCTTGCCATTAATCATCTCAAAGTCAACCGTCGTATCGAGCGTATTGGGAAAGCAATTGTTGAACAACCACGCCATCTCCTTGTTGCGGATATTTTTCGATACTTCTTCTATAATCTTTTCAATAGCCGGACTGGTAAAATTGCGTTCACTCTTCGGAATCCGTACTACAGGAAAATCATCAGCAAAAAACGAATAACCACTCTGTGGGATTATTGTTGACAAACCGGCTGCTGTTGAAAGTCCGATAAATTTTCTTCTGTTCATTTTTAAAAAAGTTGCGGCTCAAGATAACAAATGAATAAGACATTTTGATCCTCAATAATTTACAAAAGAAAGACATTCCGAGCAGTATCTCCACCCTGTTCTTCGGGTATAAAAATGTACCTTTGCGCAACAAAAATTAAAGGTCATGTGGCAAAATAATATTCTGGAAACTATTGGAAACACCCCGCTGGTTAAAATCAATAATATCACAAAAAATCTGCCTTGCACGGTACTCGCCAAGGTGGAATATTTTAATCCGGGTAACTCTATCAAAGACAGAATGGCGCTTAAGATGCTGGAAGTTGCGGAAGCAGAAGGTAAGATCAAACCGGGGGGCACTATCATCGAAGGCACATCGGGTAATACCGGTATGGGACTGGCAATGGCTGCCATCATCAAAGGATATAAATGTATCTTTACCACTACCGATAAGCAATCCAAAGAAAAGGCAGATATCCTGAAGGCTCTGGGTGCCGAAGTGATTGTATGCCCTACCAATGTAGAACCCGATGATCCGCGCTCTTATTATTCTGTATCCAAAAGACTGGCCACTGAAATTCCGAATTCATGGTATGTAAACCAGTATGACAACTTAGCCAACAGGCTGGCACACTACGAACAGACGGGGCCTGAAATCTGGGAACAGACAGAAGGAAAAATCACCCACCTTGTTGTGGCAGCAGGAACGGGAGGTACTATAGTGGGAACAGGTAAATATTTGAAAGAGAAGAATCCGAACATTAAGGTATGGGCTATCGACACATATGGATCGCTTCTAAAAAAATACTTTGATACAGGAGAAATTGATGAAAACGAGGTGTACCCGTATATAAGTGAGGGATTTGGTGAAGACTTCGTACCTGCCAACTACGACATGCAATATATCGACCACTTTGAAAAAGTAACCGATAAAGACGGTGCCGTTATGGCAAGAAGAATCTCCAAAGAAGAAGGCATCTTCGTGGGATACAGCGCAGGAAGTTGCTTACAGGGTGTGATGCAGTTGAAAGACCAACTGAAGCCGGATGATCTCGTAGTATGCATCTTTCATGATCACGGGAGCCGCTATGTAGCCAAAATTTATAATGACCAATGGATGATGGAGAGAGGTTTCCTTGATGTGAAAACTTTTAAAGACCTGGTGAATGCCCGTGCCGCACAAAAATTGGTAACCATTAAACCTTCGCAGACAGTGGCAGAAGCAATAGACATCATGAAAAAACATGACATCTCTAACCTGCCGGTTCAAAACGGAGAAGGATTTGTCGGCTCCATAAGCGAAAGCGGTTTGTTTAATAAGGTTATCGAGAATGCTGAAATCAAAGACCAGCCCGTTTCTTCTATCATGGAACAACCTTACCCTGTTGTAAACTTTGACTTATCTGTCGACAATATCAGTCATCTCATCTCCAAACAAAACGGGGCAGTGTTGAGTAAAGATGAGACCGGCGAGTACCACATCATCACCAAATACGATCTGATACAGAGTCTGGCGAAGTAGAAACCGCATTGAAAAATATACTCTAGAGGCTGTATTCCGTAAATTTAGATTTCAGGTAACAGGGTGGAATAGAAGAGGGAATACCTTATCCGTTTTGTCGTCACTTTTTGGAACTCAAGATTTCCATCTAACTTGCACCCCGATTCTAACCCGAGGTATGTCCATTAAAACCAGCGTAACAAACATCTTCAGTAAACTGAGAAAAAGCAGGTTTGCCGCACTCTTTGCTGTCTGCGGAATCTTTTTCGTTTTTTCCTTCATCAGCAGGATTGTCTTTGTGATCTGGTCGGCCCGGGATGCAGATTTTAATCTGCTTTACATTCTGAGAGCTTTCCTTACCGGTTTTGCGTTTGATGTTGCGGCCGCTCTTTCATTCGTATTGCTTTATGCCGTTTATCTGTTGCTGTTTCCCAAAAGATGGATTGGTTCTTTGGTCGACAAAGTCATCACATACACCTACCTGTCAATCATTCTCATATTGATGTACTTTGGCCTGATGTCCGAGTATCCCTTCTGGGAGGAATTTGGCGTGAGGTTAAACTTCATCGCTGTCGACTATCTGATCTACACTTACGAAGTAGTTTCAAATATCAATGAGTCGTATCCCTTACCGCTAATTATCGGAGTATTGATAGCAATGGTAATCGGCACCTTTATCCTGATGCGCAAATTGGGTATTTTGAAGAGTACTTTTTCTGATAAACGTCCGATTGCCATCAGGGCTGTTTATACCATTGCGATATTGGGAGTTGCCTTCGTCTTATTAAAATCATTGAACAACAAGATGGCAGATTTCAGCAACAATCTTGTAATCAATGAGGTCGGCAAAAATGGTATTTTTTCATTCTTTGCCGCTTACAGATCCAACGAGCTGGATTATGCAACATTCTACCCCACACTCGATGAAAAGGAAGCTTATGGAATCGTGAAAGAAAACCTCTTGCAGACCAATCAGCAATATACATCAACGCAATGGGACAATATTAACCGGATAACAGAAGGCGGAGAAGAGAAGCATCCCAATATTATCCTTGTTGCTATTGAAAGCTTCAGCGGTGATTTTCTGGAAGCCTTTGGCAACGAAGAAGGTATCACCCCCTTTTATGACAGCCTGGCGAACGAAAGTATTTTCTTTACCAATTTATACGCAACAGGTACCAGGACAGTAAGAGGAATGGAAGCACTTACACTTTGCGTGCCTCCGACACCGGGAAACAGTATTGTAAGAAGGCCCGGTAACGATCATATTTTTTCCATTGCCACCATATTGCGGCAAAAGAATTACCATCCCTACTTTATATACGGTGGCGACGGTTACTTCGACAACATGAACAACTTCTTTGGCGGGCAGGGATTTGATATTGTCGATCGCAATCGGGGGAATCCGCTATCAGATAAAATCAGCACTCAGAGGTACAACATACCTAATGATGAAGTGAGTTTTGAAAATGCCTGGGGTATTTGCGATGAAGACATCTACCGGCAGGCAATCAAGTACGCAGATAAAAACAGCACTGAGGGCACTCCGTTTTTCCAATTCATTATGACTACTTCCAACCACAGGCCATACACTTTTCCGGAAGGCAAGATCGATCTGCCTCAGGGCACAAGAAGTGCAGCCGTTAAGTACACCGATTATGCTCTCAGGAAATTCATCATTGAAGCACAGCAAAAACCGTGGTTTAAAAACACTGTATTTTTAATCGTAGCAGACCATTGTGCAGGCAGTGCCGGGAAATGGGAAATCAACATCGACAAACATCACATTCCTGCTATTATCTATAATCTTTCTACTGAACCGCAAAAAATAGACAGGCTGACATCACAAATAGACCTGATGCCTACACTCTTTGGATATCTGAACTGGAACTATACTACAGCCCTATACGGAAAAGATATCAACAAAATAAACCCGGAGGAAGAGCGCGCCTTTATCGGGAATTACAGGACACTTGGAACACTTAAGAACAATGTATTTACCCAAATTGACGACAGAAAAAGAGTTAAACAATTTACGGTATCAGAGGATGATCAATCGCTTATTGAACTAAAAGTCCAGGACAGTAAATTGGTCAACGAAACAATCTCTTATTACCAAACTGCAAGCGAACGGTTTAAGTCGGGTAAGATGAAGGAGTAAATACCTAAACCAGCTCTCAAAAATCAAGCAAGAGAGATGAAAAATACAAAATAAGATTACAATTCACGCATTTAAACAATAGATAATCAGATACTTAAATGATGAATATTTTAACTTATCGTAGTTTTACGATACCCCCTGGCAGGACTCTTACGATTTTTGCGGTAATATTAACTTTGTTAAAAAAGGGCAATAGCGCTATTGACACGGGATGCCCGCACTTCTATATTTGCACCAGAAGTTGATTGATGTTTAATGGCGTTAATCAATAATTATCCAAGTTATCCAAAACTCCAAAAATCCAAAGGAAAAACAGTATTTACCAATTTCCTGAAAAACCAAAAAAGTCCGATATCAGTCAACTTCTTTTTAATTTGGTTTCTCAGTCTTTTTTTAAGGACTCTTAAATATGACAATTCTTTTGATGAAATACAACCAATATCCTCATCAAAAAAATTGACAAAACAAGCCAAGCCGTGAAAACTAACTGTGCCGCTGCCCCCAAAGGAATGCGGTTTTTTTTTTGCTCTAACCTCCTCTGTTTATCAGCGTTCAATACGATACACCGGATACCTCATGTAGGCCTTTTCATAATAAGGTGAATTGATAAAAATAAAATTCAGTTGCTGGTTAAGATTTTTGGCAAAGGCTGAATCTGTCTGCATCTTCTCGTCAAACATCTTTTTCACACCGGCATTCTTATTCAGAAAGTCGACTGCCTGATCATTCCACCTGTAGGTGGTATATCCCTCCTTCCGTTGCAGGATGGGATCAAAGAAATTCCAGGAGAAGTAACTATCGTCCCCGGTAGGCTCCAGCATTTCAACTAAAAACCTGTTTCCGGGTTGGTTAGTATAAATAAGGTAATCTCCTTTCAGGAACTGAGCTTTTTCTGTCACAGCTTTTACCTTCACCTGGCTATTGCGATGATGCCCTTCGTAAGCGGTAGGCATAGAAGAGAGTGATTCGATTTGATAAACTGTAACATCAATGAAGGTATCTTTCGGCAATCTTTCCATTTTAATGCGGTTCAGTTCCAGCAGTTCAATCACTTTCCACCAGCCCTGCGGGATAACATAGGCTTTCGGCTTTTCTACCGGATTATCGGGTAGGTAAACTTCATAATGTTTTATCTCCTTTGCATATGGTTTAGTCCTGTCAAAAAACAAAACAGGTAAATTAGAAACCCCGCTCTCTTTCCGTCCTGTTTCGTACCCCCTGAAAGTCAGCATTTTATACTGGCTTCTGTCCATTCTCCATGACAAAGGGAATACCGTCTGAGTTAATTTCTCCTGCATGGCTTTCTGTCTCGCCTGTTTGAGTGCACTGCCCTTCTTCCCGGCTTCTCCAATGATCACCTGCATAAGGTCGAAAGTAGCATAAACCCGGTCTTTATAGGGCTTTAACATATGCGTTTCGGGCATATAGGCCACAGTTCCGAACAAAGCGGCAAAGCCGGTTGAATAACGGGGAGAGTCGTAAAACATTCCAAAACCTACTGAGGGGTCTGTACCCATCACAGCTACATAGGGATACATCTCCTGCCCCCTCTCCTTCATTTTGCTATAGACACCGGGGTCAAATTCCTCCTTCATCCATTTGCCTAACCCTCCACCAAGTTTATCATACTGAGTAGAGATCAGGGTAATTACATATTGAAAATCGGCCCCATCGCTCACGTGGTTATCGATCATAATATCGGGATTAAGCCAGTGAAATATATCTACCCATGACCTTGAGTTTTTTGTGTCTCCTTTGGTGAAATCCCTGTTGAGGTCGTAGTTCTGAGCATTTCCCCTGAATCCGTATTCTTCCGGTCCGTCCTGACTGATTCGGGTCAATTGCTGGCGATTCAGGAAGCCGCCGATATTATAAACAGGTATGAAAGCCAGCGCTACATTATCGGGCAGGTTGAATTTTCCGTTTACAAAGTCTCGTACCAACATCTGGCTGGCATCAATTCCATCCGGCTCTCCGGGATGGATACCATTGTTGATCATAATCACAACTTTACCCTTCTTATGCCATGCTGCAGGATCAAATACACCTTCGTTATCTACCATCACTACATGCAGAGGATAACCTGCATCAGTCGGTCCCTTAGTTATCATTTGCACCTTTTTGCTCTTTGCATCCAGCGCCTTATAGAAATCTATCACTTCAAAATAGGTTGCAGTTCTGGTGCCTTTACTCTGTTCAAAAAGTGTAGTTTGGGCTGAGGCCGAAAAAGTATATCCCGTAAACAAAAGAAGAGCGAGCCATTTAATCTTAAACATGTACAGATGTTTTTGTCGTAAAGAATAAAAAGTGAATCTAGTCCTGAATCTAACTATGCAGTCAATCAAATTTACGGGTATTGAGAGTTTTACTTTTACCGCCTGCATAAAAATTATACACCAGTCGGGGCGAATAAAAAAACCGTCATACTGTGGTGCATGACGGTCAAATGATGTATATATCGAATTGTAATTCTCTATAGAATTAGCTTCCTATTCTGGCGATGCCTTTAGTAAGCTTAGACTTAAGGTTAGCTGCTTTATTCTTGTGGATAATTCCTTTCTTTGCCAACTTGTCTATTTTAGAAGCCAAGGCAGGAAACTCAGCTGTAGCCGTGTCTTTGCTGTCAATTTTTTTGAAGTCTCTGATAGCGTTCCGGGTCGTTTTACCCTGGTAACGGTTCAGCTCGTTCCTGGACTTTGTCTTTCTTATATTCTTCTTAGTAGCTGCGTGATTTGCCATTAATTCTTTTTTTGGGGTGCAAAGATAGGGATATTTTCAATTAATTACGTTATTTATCTAATGTAAAGTTTTCTAAAAAAGGCAGAAAGCTGACACTCCGGGCAGATATCCGATTTTCACACCCAAAACCCGGATCGGGGTTTTCAAACATATCCTGATTTTCCGCCATTCTTCGACTATATTTTCAGGACATTTTTCTTCTAAAACCTCCTGCAAAAAATGCCCCGGCGGGTACTGATAGCGATTTATAGAAGTATTAATTGAAAACCTGTCGAATGTTGCAATATTTAAAAATACTTGTGGAAAAAAGAAGCGATATTTGCACGTAACCAAGAAAAGTTAAAAAGGCTGGTTATTTATCCATTATGAAGGACTTCTCGTTTATCACGGCATCTCATCCATCGTACATTGAGAATCTTTATCTTGACTTCAAGAACAATCCGGAAAGTGTTGATTTAGAACTAAGAAAATTTTTTGAGGGCTACGACTTTGCTGTCTCCAGAAATGGTGTTGATACTACTGCAGATGCCCCTGCTGTAGCTGTTGGAAATCTTGCCAAAGAATTCGGCGTTTATCAACTGATTCAGGCTTACCGTAAAAAAGGCCACCTGATTGCCAAGACTAACCCTATAAGAGAGCGCAAAGACAGAAGAGCTAATCTGGGTTTGGAGAACTTCGGTCTGACGGATGCAGATCTCGACAGCAACTTTGAATCTGCCCGTATCCTGGGTATGCCAGACACACAATTAAAGAAAGTATTAGAGCACTTACAAAAATGTTACGCCTCATCAGTTGGTGTGGAATTTGGCTCAATCAATGACCCCCAAGAAATCCAATGGATAATTAATGCCGCAGAAAAAACAATGCTGAGACCTCTTGATATTGCCCAGCGTAAACGCATTCTGGAAAAGCTCAATCAGGGAGTGATGTTTGAAGAATTTTTGCAGAAAAAATATATCGGTCAGAAAAGATTCTCGCTCGAAGGCGGTGAAGGTACCATAGCGGCATTGGATGCCATTGTGTCTAAAGCTGCAGACATGGGAGTAAAAGAAGTAGCCATCGGTATGGCTCACAGAGGCCGTCTGAATGTGCTGGCGAATATTCTCGGTAAGACTTACGAACAGATTTTCACGGAGTTTGAAGGCACTGCACCTACTGACAGTACAATGGGCAGTGGCGACGTAAAATATCATATGGGTTACAGTAGCGAAGTGGTAACACCCAACGGAAAGGCTATTAATCTGAAACTTGCCCCCAATCCGTCACACCTGGAAGCCGTGGATCCCGTTGTTCTCGGTTTCGCCAGAAGTAAGGCTGACGTGATTTATAATAGCAATTATGATGAAATTCTTCCGATACTGATTCACGGAGACTCTTCACTGGCAGGACAAGGTATCGTTTACGAGACTACACAAATGAGTGCACTTGAGGGATTCAGCACAGGAGGCACAGTTCACTTTGTAATTAATAACCAGGTAGGTTTTACAACAGATTTTGATGATGCACGCAGCTCAGACTATTGTACATCTCTCGCCTCTATCATCCAGGCACCTGTATTCCACGTAAACGGTGATGACGCAGAGGCTGTAGTGAAGGCTGCCGAAATCGCAACCCAATACCGTCAGGAATTTAATTCGGATGTTTTTGTAGATATGGTGTGCTATCGTAAACACGGTCACAATGAAGGAGATGACCCGAAATACACTCAACCAGGCTTGTATGCTCTTATCGATAATCATCCTAATCCTCGCGAACAATATATTAAGTTTCTCGTAGCTGCCGAAGGAAATGAGACAACTGTGCTGGCTGAAGAAATGGAGAAGAAATACTGGGATGACCTGCAGGCCAGATTAGACGAAGTAAAACAAAACCCGCTACCTTATACCTATCAGAAACCTGAAACGTGGTGGCAGAGCCTGCGTAGATCTAACCATGAAGACTTTGATGTTTCTCCCGTAACAGCTATCCCCGAAGAGGAAATTATCCACCTCTTCCACGCTATTATGGAAGTTCCTGAGAACTTCTCTCCTCTGAGGAAGATTAAGAAATTATTGCAGGATAAAGAGAAACTGTTTGAAACTGAAAGAAAATTTGACTGGGCAACCGGTGAATTACTGGCTTATGCATCCATCCTAAATGAAGGAAAGGATGTGAGAATGAGCGGACAAGACGTAAGACGCGGTACTTTCAGCCACAGACATGCTGTTTTAAGAGATGAGAAAAACGACAGCCTCTATAACCGCCTGAGCAATATCGGTCCGAACCAGGGACAAATGCGCATCTGGAACTCGCTCTTAAGTGAGTATGCAGTCATGGGATTTGAATTCGGTTATGCAATGGCGAATCCGAATAACCTGGTTATCTGGGAAGCACAGTTTGGCGATTTTGCCAACGGTGCCCAAACCATCATCGACCAATTTGTCGTTTGTTCCGAACAGAAATGGGGAAGAATGAATGGGATGGTACTACTTCTGCCTCACGGTTACGAGGGTCAAGGGCCCGAACACAGCAGTGCCCGTATCGAACGTTTTCTGCAAATGTGTGCAGAAGATAACATCGTTGTTACTAATGTTACTACAGCTTCTAACTTCTTCCACGTTCTTAGAAGACAACTCGCCTGGCCATTCAGGAAACCGTTAGTCAACTTCTCTCCGAAGGCCAACCTTCGATTGCACGATACTTATTCATCAATAGAAGAATTCACCTCAGGAGGATTTAAGGAAATAATTGATGACTCCACAGATAATCCGGACTCAATTACCAAGGTTATTTTGTGTAGTGGTAAGGTGTACTTCGACTTGCACGAAAAGAGACAGAAAGACAACGTACAGAATGTTGCGATTGTGAGAATGGAACAATTGTATCCGCTTCCTGAAAAGCAATTGATGGAGTTGGTTAAGAAGTATAAGAAGGCCGTCTGGATTTGGGTACAGGAGGAGCCGTTAAATATGGGTGCTGCAGCTTTCCTAAAAATGAACCTGCCCAACTTCAATATGGGAATCGTTGCGCGTCCGGCAAGTGCGGCTACGGCTTCGGGATACTCTAAGATTCACAAAGAAGAGCAGGAAGAATTGCTCAACACGGCATTCAGTATTTAAAAAATATTTTTTCTTTTTAGGTTTGTAAATTAAAACATAGTAATGGCAATAGAAATTAAAGTTCCTACAGTAGGTGAAAGTATTAACGAAGTGACTCTGACCAAGTGGATAAAGAATGACGGTGACTGGGTTGAGCGTGATGAGGTTATTGCGGAACTGGAGAGTGAAAAGGCTACTTTCGAAATCAATGCAGAGCAAGCCGGTATTCTACATACCAAAGCACAGGTTGATGATACGCTGGAAATAGGCCAGGTTGTTGCAGAGATTGATGATACAGCAAAGAAACCTGCAGGTGCCACGGCTTCCGCAGAATCTGCCCCAGCTCCCGTCCCTGTACCGGAACTTAAAGTTGAAGCTAAGAAAGAAGAAGCGCCGGCACCAAAACCCGAAGAGAAAAAGCCTGCACCTGCCGCAGTGGAAGCACCGAAGGCTACACCGCTGGCAGCTGCAATTATAGCAGATAAAAAAGTAGATGTTTCAAAGGCCGTAGGCACCGGATCGCACGGTAAGCTTACACGTGATGATGTATTAAACATATTGAACAATCCGGGACGTCTTCCCGACAAAGAAATGTTCTCCAGAAATGAAGAAACGAAGAAGATGACTCCATTGAGGAGAACCATCAGTCGCCGCCTTGTTGAAGCTAAGAACGGAACAGCTATGTTGACTACATTCAATGAAGTTGACATGAGTCCCATCATGCAAATCAGATCCAAGTACAAAGATGCTTTCAAGAAAACCCACGATGTTGGTCTGGGCTTTATGAGCTTCTTTGCTAAGGCTTGCTGCTTCGCTTTACAGGAGTGGCCTGCAGTGAACGCAAGATTAGACGGCGACAGCCTTGTTTATCACGACTATGTAGATATTTCTATTGCCGTATCAGCGCCTAAAGGCCTGGTAGTTCCTGTTATTAGAAATGCAGAAAGCCTGAGTATGGCAGAACTGGAAAAAGCGGTTATTGATCTGGCAACAAAAGCTCGCGAGAACAAATTGACTATCGAAGAAATGACAGGAGGAACCTTCACCATTACTAACGGAGGTGTCTTTGGTTCGCTGATGAGTACTCCTATTCTGAATATTCCGCAGAGTGCTATCCTGGGTATGCACAACATCGTGCAAAGGCCGGTGGTAATCGATGGCAAAATTGAAATCAGGCCAATGATGTATATTGCCCTCAGCTACGATCACAGAGTAATTGATGGAAGAGAGTCTGTTAGTTTCTTAGTAAGAGTAAAACAGTTGCTTGAAAATCCTGAGCAATTACTGTTTGGTAAAGACCCGGTTACAACGCTCTTAGGACTATAGATTCCTGTTGAGCACGTTTCGTTTTAACCAAGCCTGAGCGATGGAAGAAATTTCTTATCGTGGGAGCCATATGCGTTATGCCGAAAATCTGATTGAGGCATATAAGGGCGCAATACCTCTGCACATTTACCTCAAAAATTATTTCGCCGCCAATAAGAAGCACGGATCCAAAGACAGAAAAGCAATTACACAACTTTGTTATACTTATTTCAGAATCGTGAAAGGCCTCAGTGGCCCCTCTTCTATCGAAGATATTATTCAAACAGGGCTATCACTTGTTATCAATAATGCCTTCACAGAGAGTTATACTGCTATCGTCGATGATTTGAAGAAAAAATTGAAGAACTACAGCGACAAATTGAATACAGACCTATTGTTCCCCTTCAAACAAGACCTGAGTAAAGAAATCGACGAACAGGCTTTTGCGCTCTCTTTTTTAATTCAGCCACATTTGTTCCTGAGAGTTCGCCCCGGAGCGGCTGATAGAATTCTAAAAAAATTGAAAGAATCCGGGAAGCCATACCTCATTGCAGACGAAAAAAATATAGCCCTACCTAATACTACCAATATCAGGAATCTGCTTAAGACCGACAGAGAAGCAGTAATACAAGATTATTCCTCAGGAAAGACAATTGATCTTTTAAAAAAGACTTTCTCAGATACTTCTGAATTAAGTATCTGGGACTGCTGTGCGGGAAGCGGCGGAAAATCTATACTAATCAAGGATACTTTTCCAAATTGCCAACTAACAGTGAGCGATAAACGTGATACTATCCTGCATAACTTACAAAAAAGATTTTCTGATGCAGGAATTAAAAGCCATGCCTTATTCAAAGCTGACCTAACGCAGAAAGTACCTGAGGTACCGGAGGAATCTTTTGATGTTATCATTGCCGATGTGCCATGCAGTGGATCGGGCACCTGGTCGCGCACACCCGAGCAATTCTCTTTCTTTCCTGAAACAAACATCATAACATACGCTGAAATTCAGAAGTCAATTATCAAAAACGTAGTGCCCAAACTAAAGAAAGGAGGGTATCTGTTATATGTAACATGCTCGGTCTTTGAAGAGGAGAACGAAAAGAATGTAGCGTCTTTCGAGAAAGAATTCAGACTAACTCCGGTTGCGCAGACGTATATCAAAGGCTACAAAATGAGAGCAGATACACTGTACACAGCTTTGCTGAAGAAATAGTTGCACTCCCCCTACTCTATCACTATCTTTCTAGAATACTGCTCACTGCCGTTTTGAATCTTGAGGATATAGATTCCGGCTACCAATGTGTTTTTAGAGAAAGGTATAATTCTTACTTCACCGGCTGTAAGCGTCTGTTTCTGTCTGAAGAATAATCTTCCAGACATATCATACAGGGCAATACTGAATTCACCGGTTGACTGAGGCTTCAGCACAATCCTTGCCAATGAATTGACGGGGTTCGGAAATATTACCAGATTGTTCCCATCGAGAACCTTCTCTGCCATCCTGCGCGTTCTCTCGCGATCGAGCGAATTATAAGCCGTTTCAAAATCGGGGATACCGTATCCCATCTTAAAATCAGGATTTGAATAACGATTGCTGCTTCTAATTACCACATCCATAATTTCCTGCGAAGTGAATTCAGGGAATGCCTGCCACAGACAAGCAACAAGTCCTGCCAGGTTTGGAGTAGCAAATGAAGTTCCGTTGCCCGATTGAAAATTACCGGAAGGCCCCTGTACGTATGTAGCCACTCCAACCGATGAAACTTCAGGTTTTTGCCTTCCGTCTGAAGAAGGGCCATAACTACTAAAGGCCCCGGGATCTCCGTTCACATCCACAGCACCAACTGTAAGCACTCCAAACGCATCAGCGGGTGTACCGATGTAATGCCAGGACTTATTACCATCGTTACCGGCTGCTACCAGCATAATCATCCCTTTAGATGCCGCAATTGCAGCTCCTCTTGAAATGATGGTCGTAGTGCCGTTCATATCATTGTATGTATAATCAAAAGCCGGATTATTGAAAGTAGTATATCCGAGCGAAGTGGTAACTACATCTGCTCCCGCACTATCGCTGCGTTCTGCAGCGGCTATCCAGTATTGTTCTTCTGCAGGAGATTCATAACCACCGTCCTCAGATCTGTAGAGCAGATAAGAGGCTCCGGGAGCGGTTCCGATCATCTGCCCGGGCACATTAGCAGCCATGATACTAAGGCACTGCATTCCGTGGTTATGTGCATCGTTCACGCTTACTTTATTGGCTACAAAATCATAAGTATCCAGTATCCGTCCGTTCAACCTTATGCTGTCAAACGCAGGCAGTGTCATATAATTCGTATAACCTGCATCAATAATTGAAATCAGCACCCCCCTTCCTGTAAAGCCTTTATCGTGCAGAAAATCTCCTTTATGAATAGTTACCTGCTTTTCTGATAATCCGTAATCAAGACTTGTCATTCCACGAACTCCTGTTACCTCGCGGGCATCCTTAAGATCGAGGTCGAGTTTCGGCCTCATCACAGAAGGGAATAATCCCTGCCTGAGAACTCTTTGTGCCCCTTGGACAAACGTAAACTGAGCTATTCTGTCAAGGGCAGTTACATCACTTGTTACAATGCAAACCTGATTCAGCCATTTGCTGACATTTTTAACAGTAACATTCTCAACAGATGCGATGCTATCTAAATATGCCGGATTTACAGGCAAATCATTCTCCACTATGGCAATCCCCTGCTTCTGTCTTCTCTCAATGGCTCGTTGTGACAAAAACTCCTGTGGACGATCGATAGAAAACGGTGTTCCGGTTTTATTCTTCAGTTTAATAAGATATTGAGTGGCCGGTTGTGACTGTCCGGGCATCGAAAGAAAAATAAAAGCAATAACTAATGAAAAAATGTATCGCATAAGGGCACATCTTAATTATGACCGGTAATTGTCAGCTTAATGCCGTATCCTTCGTAATAGGCATCACGGCCGGGTTGTGCTCCCTGATATTCCCAATGAAGAAACTCGCGGTAGATAAGCCCGACTCCTTTTGCATATTTCTCATACGCAAAATTTTTCTCGGCGTATTGGGTTCCGGGAATATCCGGATCCTGCCCCAAGAATTCATCCCTCTGGAAGACTTTTACAGTATTTTCGAATTCCATCCCATTGATCTCGATGGGTACCCCCACGCTGTCGTATATATAATCCCAATCGTCGAGGAAACGGAAATTCAGATCGGTAGTGTAGGTATCAATATGACTGTTCCCTTTCCAGGAAACATCCTGCCTTACAGGATTTATCAACTTGATATAACGGAGGTCGTTTTCAACCAATTCCAATTTATTATCTGCATCGGTAACGAGATACGCAAATGAAGGCAGCCAGTTTTCAGAACTGTTCTTTCTGATGTATCTCAAAACTCTATATGACGGGCGGCCCAAATTATCAACCACCTGTGCATCTACCACATCTTTTATCAGATACGTGACAACTACTTTTTGCTGGCCAAAATTGATGAATAAAGTACTGTCTAACTGATATTCGATATACTTACCTATTTGCAGAGGATAATACTCTGACACCTCATCAACCTGGTAGATCTCAGTCTTCTTTTCACACGAGAACAAAAAAAACAGTAGGCAAATTGCCACAATGGGTCTTAACATATCCGGGGGTATAGATTAATAATGCATAAATCTAATACAAAAATAGAAAATTGCGGGCTGACACTAACAACTCTCAAAGATTACCCGCCTGTCATCACCACAATCGTTCTATTCTTGGCGAATTCCTAATAAAAACGAATTTCCCTCTCTTTTGGTATTTACACGGTAGGAATATGGGAGGTTTTAACCAATATTTGTTCCCTGCCGGAATCAAACCGTTTTGTTGTTTACAGGTCGATGTTATCTGAAAGATTTATTTTGCAGGCTTCTAAATGCCGACTATGCTAAAAAAGCGGAAGTTATTGTCACCACTTACCATACTGATGATCATCATCATTATTGGAGCCATCATCACATGGTTAGTGCCTGCCGGAAGGTTTGACACCCTGAAATATACCAACGGACAATTTGAATATTCACACGACGGAGAAAATATCATGCTGGAAGCAAGCCAGTCAGTTCTCGACAGTTTGAAAGTTTCTATTCCGCTTGCTTCATTTCAAAACGGAAGTATCAAAAAACCCATAGGTGTTCCGGGAACATTTCATGAAATAGAAAGCAACCATCAGGGGCTATTAGATATTCTGCAAGCACCGATTAAAGGAACATTGGATGCAATCGATATCATTCTCTTTGTGCTTATTATCGGCGCTTTTATTAACGTGTTTCACTCTACCGGTGCGATGACCCGCGGATTGAAAACACTGAGCCGGAGAATGAAAGGAAGAGAAACGTGGCTGATTATCATACTCACTTTTCTATTTGCTTTAGGTGGTGCATCCTTCGGAATGGCAGAAGAAACACTGGCCTTCTATCCCATTATCGTTCCGCTATTTCTTGGTGCAGGATTCGATCTGATTCTACCAGTTGCAGTTCTTTTTGGGGGCACACACTTAGGCACACTGACTTCAGTTACCAATCCGTTTTCAACAATTATCGCTTCGGATGCAGCAGGAATCGTCTGGACAGACGGCCTTATCGGCAGGATCATCATGTTTGTGATTACAACGGTTCTCACAACCGGGTACTTTCTCTGGTATGCGAAAAAAGTACAAAAAAATCCTGCTTTTAGTTATTACAAAGGAGCTGAAGAGTTGCCGATGTACGAAGAATTATCAGGTGAAGAAACAAAATTATCGGGGCGAGACAGGATGCTGTTGATCATCTTCCTGATTACCTTTCTGGCACTTGTCGGCGGGGTAGTCTTTTTGGATTGGTGGCTTGTAGAAATGTCGGCTTTATTTCTGGCTGCCAGCATTGTGATTGGTTTCGTCAATCGCATTCCCGAAGGGAATTTTATAAAACAGTTTCTCAAAGGTGCTGAAGATATGGTCGGAGTCGGACTAATCATAGGGGCAGCCCGGGGAGTAACGGTAGTACTGAACGACGGACACATCAGCGATTCCATCATTTATTATTCCTCGCAGTTTGTCAGCACCTTTTCACCATCGCTTCTTATTGTTTCGGTCTTTTTCCTGTATATCATTTTCACGCTGTTCATCACTTCCACTTCTGGGATGGCGGTCCTAACCATGCCCATCATCGGCGGATTGGGAATGATGGCCGACATACCGACAAGAGAAATTGTGAATGCCTACCTCTACGGGATGGGGGTGATGAGTTTTATGAGTCCGTCGGGCCTGATGCTTCCCTCTCTTGCGATGGTGAATATCGACCTGAAAGCCTGGTGGAAGTTTATCTACCCGCTAATGCTGATGCTGAGCGTAGTCTGCATTATTGCGCTGCTCATCGGCATCAGGTTGAAGTAATAATTGCTACCTTGTAATTATGAATCAACAAACCGGAAAATACATCATCATTGCAGGGCTGATTATAGTGGTGATTGGTATCATCATCTTTTTCTTCCACAATAGTCTGCGCTGGTTGGGACGATTACCCGGTGATATTAGAATTGAAGGCAAAAACAGTAAGTTCTATTTCCCGGTTGTTACAATGATTATCATTAGTGTAGTGCTGACACTTATAGTAAACTTAATAAGAAGGTGGTTGTAAGATTTTATGGTATGACTTAATTCTTATTTCCAGAATATCTTAGTCGTATTAGAATTATCAACCGAAGAGTTGCCCACATAAATTGTAAAGTATCCGGGTTCTGCTTTCCAATCATTAGAAGTTACATCCCAAAAACTCAGGTCTCTCTCATTAAGCACGAACTCTACTTTCGTAGATTGGCCGGGAGATAAAAATACTTTTTCAAATCTCTTCAATTCTTTCAAGGGTCTTTCTACACTTGCCTCATCATCTCCAACATACAACTGTACTACTTCTGCTCCTTTTACATTTCCGGTATTTTTTACGGTTGCACTCACTTTGATGGTATTGTTTTGAACACTTGCTTTAAGATTAGAGATCGAAAAGTTTGTATAAGAAAGTCCGAAACCAAAAGGATACAGAGGCTCTATATTTTTTGTAGTAAAATGTCTGTAACCTACAAAAATTCCCTCGCCATATTTAGTGTCAATCATCTCGCCGGCAGATACGGGCCCGTTAACCTTCTCATATTGCTTTTTGAACAGAGCAGGCATTCCCGCTTCACTGGCAAAGGTGTCGTAATAGGGAAAGGCAGGAGCATCCTCCCACTTCTTTTCAATTGTTATAGGCAACTTCCCTGATGGATTAATATCACCGAAAATTATTTCTCCTACAATATGTCCTGTCGCATCTCCCATATACCATGCCATCACCAGACCTCTAACCTTTTCTACCCACGGTGCAATATTTACAGAGCCTCCAACATATAATACAGCTACAACATTTTTGTTCAAAGTACTGACATAATCGATTAATCGTACCTGTTCTGCGGGTAAACTAAAAGGCCTGTCGTGTGCCTCACCCTCTATGACCGCATTAAAACCTAACGCAACTATAACAACATCGGCATTGCGAATTTCCTGTTGTGCTGTTTCTGTTTCAGGCCACTTCAAATACTTCACTTCAGTCTCTCGATTTACCGCATCGGCGATTCCTGCAACAAGAGATCTGCTACGCGTCGTTTTCATACCTGCAGCCCCGCCGCCATAAAGGGGCGTTTCCTCTGCATTCGGTCCTACTATGATAATTTTCTTAACATCACTCTTATTCAATGGAAGAAGTTGGCCTTTATTTTCAAGTAATACGACTCCTTCTTCTGCCACACGCAACGCTATTTTTGCATGTTCATCTGCATTCGGTTTTTCTCTGTTTTCCTGAACATCATCATACAGTCCGAAATAAAGACAGGTATATAAAATCCGCCTTACTTTTTCGTCGATGTCTTTTTCCGTCGCTTTTCCGGAACTGAGAGACATAAGAACACTATCTCTTTTCATAATCTGTGGCCTTGGCATTTCAATGTCAACACCATACTTCAAAGCAGGGACAACTTCATAGTTTGAATTCCAGTCGGAAATAATAAATCCATTAAACCCCCACCTTTGCCGCAAAACAGTATCAAGCAGAAACGAATCTTCAGAACAATGAATACCATTCAAAAGATTATGTGCAGTCATAACCGTAGCGCTTCCTGCTTCTTTTACAGTGGCTTCAAATGCGGGAAGATATATTTCGTGGAGTGTACGGCTATCAAGGATTGAGTTTGACTTGTATCTGTTGAATTCAGTATTGTTCGCAGCATAGTGCTTTACATCAGCCAGCACTTTTTTGCTTTGAAGCCCTTTGACAAAATTCACTCCGATTCGGCCTGTCAAATACGGATCTTCACTATAATACTCAAAGTTGCGTCCGTTCTGTGGCAGCCTGATAATATTTAGAGAAGGACCAAGAAGGATGTCTATTCCATTATATTTTGATTCTACTCCTATTGCTTTCCCAACTTCATAAATCAATCGAGTATTCCACGTAGATGCCATCGAAATTCCGGCAGGAAAAGCAGTTGCAAAAATTCTATCGCTCGTATCTCCCTCTGCCTGCCCCTTCACGCCAAGCGGACCGTCAGACATTCTAATTGTCTTTAATCCTAATCTCGGGATCGGATTAATCTTAGCTCCAGGAAGACCTGTGATATATTTAATCTTCTCGTCCAGTGTCATCTGAGCCAAAATAGAATCTGCTTTAGCTTGTATTTTGTTATCTTTTAACCGGAACTGCCCGTAAGCTTTTTCCGTCGTACCCGAAAAAAGCAAAAAAACCAGGAAACAGAAAGTCATTTTCTTCAAGCCTGAATACATTAACATGGTAGATATTATTAGTACCGAATAAAATAATTTTAGCTTAGGACACCATTAAAGCCATATGAAACTAAAACAAAAATAATTACCGCAGGGCTGTAAAATGAAAATGAGGTCAATTCTGTCAGTAATGGATAAAAAATAAGAACCGGTACAAATTTTCAATGAGAAACCACCTGTATCTTTTGTAATATTTCGCCTTTTTCTGATACTTTATTAACACAGCAAACCGAATAAAATTCAGGTTTTGTAATTTCAATACCATTACACATCGAAATGGTCATTTTCCAAAAACAGTTTTTATGAATCGACTTTTACTCACCTCATTATTGTTTGTACTAATGGGGACCAATTCAAAAGCTCAAACCGCTTTTACACAAAATTTCAGTTCGGGAACTGATATTTCCGACTATATAAGAAATACTACAACTTCACCGGAGATTGCAATCGGTGATAACATGTTTTTTTATATCGGAAAAAGGGCCCCCGGCTCAACTGTAGTGAGCACAACAATCAACAACGGCAAATTAAGATTTGCCAGAACAGGTGCTGCAGGTGCAAATGCTAACCACTATATGGCTACGGCAGCACGAACTGTACACGACGGCACCAATTCAGGCGTTCAGGTCCCGGGCGGTGCACTTACGGATGGCCCTCCTTATCCCAAGTTGCTCAAAGTCAGTTTTGAAGTCACGGTAGCTGATTTTGATCAAGATATGCCAAATGTATTTGTTTTCAGCTTTGGCGGAGCTGGATTACATCCACTTGGGAACAGCGATATCTCAAAGACAAATGGTGCCAACCATTCTGTACTTGGCATCTCGGCTTTTGCAGATGGGAAATTTAAATTCAACCGTCCGGTTGCCTGGGATGATGATGGGTCAGGTGATGATCCTGATAATTTATCCAGTAAGAGTTATAATGCCGGGTCAACAGTGAATGTAACCTGGTATATAAATAATTCAAGGACGACTTATCAAAACTATACAGGACCTGATGGAAATACACACTCGCTGGATGATAATAAATATGATGTATATGTCGACAATGAACTCATTCTTTCGGGCCGTACAGCAACACACGGAAGCATTAGTATTACGAGCTTTGTTTTTGTTCTCAGATCAGTTGACCTTGCAACAACAGGATTACCAAACAATAAAGTAACGGTTGATCTTGATAATATCGTAATTGAGGACATGTCAAGTGCGCTGCCTATTACTCTATCTTATTTCAAAGGCAAAAGTACAAATGGCGGCAATCTGCTTGAGTGGGGGACTGAATCTGAAAGTTCAAACTCTCACTTTAACGTCCTGCGTTCAGCCGATGGTAATAACTTTTATCAGATAGGTAAAATTGATGGAAAAGGGAATTCGGCCACAAGCAGTTATTATCAGTTTTTAGATAATAATCCCAACGATGGCACCAACTTCTATAAGTTAAGACAGGTAGACTTCAGTGGAAAATGGACTGAAAGTGATGTTATAAGAGTCAACTTTGTAAATAGTCTGGAAAGCAACTCACTAAATGCTGTTGCCAATGGTAATCAGGTACAAATAAGATTCAAAGCAGGTGTTGCCGGAAGGGCTGTTATCGCAATTCACGATCTGAGCGGAAGAACAATAGCAAAAGAAACCGTAAATACAATCACAGGAATCAACACCTTCAATATTAATGTTTCAAATCTCCCATCAGGAGTATATATCGGAGCTGTAAATCTGAATGACCATTCATTGAAGGTAAAATTCAGAAAATAGTATTTGACTTCTTTTTGTGTGTAGGATAAATAACCCTAAACCTAAACAGCCTGCCCGAAAATACTGGCACAGTCGGCGGGCTGTTTCACTTTAATAAACCTCCAAAATACATTCAACCAATGGCCAACAACACCTATGATGCTATCGTAATCGGTTCGGGAATCTCAGGAGGATGGGCTGCTAAAGAACTTACGGAAAAAGGCTTGAAAACAATTATGCTCGAAAGAGGGAAGAATGTAGAGCACATCAAAGATTACGTCAATGCGCAGAAGGGACCATGGGAATTTCCTCACAGGGGTGGCCGTACACAGGAAATGATAAAAAATTATCCTGTGCTTTCGAGAGACTATCCATTAAATGAGATGAATCTCGATTGGTGGGTAAACGAGCAGAAATCGCCTTATATCGAAAAAAAAAGATTCGATTGGTTTAGAGGTTATCAGGTGGGTGGCCGTTCATTATTATGGGGAAGGCAAACCTATAGATGGAGCGATTTCGACTTTGAAGCTAATGCAAAAGACGGTATTGCAGTAGATTGGCCTGTAAGATATAAAGACATTGAGCCATGGTACACGTACGTGGAAAAGTTCGCCGGCATAAGCGGCTCAAAGGAAGGATTACTTCAACTTCCTGACGGATATTTTATGCCGCCTATGGAGTTAAACTGTGTGGAAAAAGATATAGCTGCACGCCTTAAAAAACACTATAACGATACCAGACGCCTTATTATACAGAGGGTTGCCAACATCACAGAGCCTCTGCAATCAAGAGTAAATTGTCAATATAGAAACAAGTGCTGGTTGGGTTGTCCGTTTGGTGCTTACTTCAGCACTCAATCTTCTACCCTCCCGGCAGCAACCGCCACAGGCAATCTGACATTAAGACCCTTCAGCATCGTTACACAAATTCTCTACGATAAAGACAAGAAAAGAGCTGTAGGGGTAGAAGTGTTGGACGCTGAAACTAATATGACATATCAGTACTTCGCAAAAGTCATTTTCCTGAACGCGTCTACTTTTAACAGCGCATGGATTCTTATGAATTCAGCAACTGATATCTGGCCTGATGGCTTAGGCAGCAGCAGTGGCGAACTTGGCAGAAATATAATGGACCATCATCTGGGTGCGGGTGCCAGAGGACGCATTATTGGATATGAGGATGTTTACTATTACGGTAAACGTCCGTGCGGGTTCTACATACCGAGATTCAGGAATCTTAATGGAGAAAAGAGGGACTATCTGAGAGGCTTTGGTTATCAGGGTTCAGCCAGCAGACAGGAATGGAATCGGGAGATTGCCGAACTCAGCATTGGTGCCGATTTCAAAGATGCACTGAGTGAACCCGGCCAATGGACAATCGGTTTTATCGGATTTGGAGAAGTATTGCCTTATCACGATAATAAAATCACTCTCGATAAAAATAAAAAGGATGCCTGGGGATTACCGGTATTGGCTTTTGATGTAGAATGGAAGGAAAATGAAAAGAAGATGCGAGAAGACATGAAGAACGACGCGAAAGAGATGTTAGAGGCTGCCGGGGTAAAAAATGTGAAGACTTTTGATAGAGACAGTTTCCCCGGAAGAGCAATACACGAGATGGGATCGGCCCGGATGGGGCATGATCCTAAAACATCAGTTCTGAATAAATGGAACCAGGTGTGGGATGCACCTAACTTATTTGTAACCGACGGCTCATTCATGACCTCGGCCTCATGCGTCAATCCTTCGCTCACTTATATGGCATTTACAGCGCGTGCAGCAGACCATGCTGTAAACGAATTAAAGAAAGGTAATCTGTAAATAAGTCGTTAGTACCTATCAACTGCGCTCAGACGATATTAAATTTAGAACTGATATGCAATTGTTCCCTAAACCCTGTAGGAGTATAGCCTTTCCTTCTTTTAAAAAGGCGGTTAAAATTCGATATGTTATTAAATCCGCAGCTATAAGAAATCTCTGCCACGGTATGAGTTGTCTCTATCAGCATTCTGGTTGCATGTCCTAATCTGATCTCGTTTAAGCTGTCAATAAAAGTAACTCCGGTACGCTTTTTAATAAATCTAGAGAAAGACACTTCGGTCATGTTCACCAGATTAGCAACATCCTTCAGAGTAATATGTTTATCATAGTTAGCCTTCATAAAATCAAAAGCTTTATCCAGGCGTCTGCTATTGTATGAGAGGCTGTCCTGAACAAAACCGGTGTCTGAAAGTAACGTCATATTCTTACTCATTGACAAGTCATTGAGTATTGAAAGAAATGATAAGACAGAATCAAATCCTTTTTTTTCTTTCAGCGATAATATTTTCGGCAAGATGCTCTCAATAGTGCTCCGTGAAAATGAAATACCGTTTGTACTCATCTCAAACATCTTTCTGATGAAATGCAGTTGGTTTCTTTTTAAAAAACTTTCCTCTATCAGATTCTTATGCCACTGTATGGTAATCTCAGTTATCTTCTTACTTTTACATTTGTTATTAAACCAGCCATGTGGAAGATTAGACCCTACAAGTACTAATTCCACATCATCTATTTCGCCGATATGACTACCTACAATGCGCCTGGCTCCCTTTGCATTCAATATCAAATTCAACTCATATTCTTCATGAAAATGCAAAGGAAAATCGAATCGCTTTTTCAATCTTGAAAAAAGCATGAAGCAATCAAATTGCGTAAGCGGTGTTATCTCCTTTTGAATAGTCTGTTGGGGCATGAGGATTATAGTTTGCAACAACAATCGCTGCTGTTTAACGAAAATGATAAAATACTATATATCTAAACTCTAAAAAGCTCCATTCAAAGATAAAAAGATCATTGAAAACCTGTATTTACTCCACTTAAGATTATATAATCCTTAGTAAACAAAATCAATAAAGGCTAAAAAAGTATTACTCTTCCCAAGCTTTTATTATTAATATTGAATACGGCTTTCCTTCACAGAGACACACAATTTATGAAATCAATATCTCTAACGTTATTCCTTTCATTTAGCTCATGGAGTTTTTGTTCTGTGAAGGCACAACTTATCGACGAGCAGGCCACCAAGGAAACCAAAGCACTCTATAAAAACCTCAGAGAGTTATCCGGTAAAAAAATAATGTTCGGCCATCAGGATGATCTGGCCTATGGTGTAAACTGGAAATATGAGTCAGACAGAAGCGATATTAAAGAGGTGGTAAAAGACTACCCTGCTGTCTTCGGATGGGATATTGGTGGTATCGAACATGGCAACAAAGAAAATCTGGACCATGTTCCTTTTGACAAAATGATAGCGTTGATCAAAAAAGGCTATGCCTTAGGAGGTGTCAACACAATCAGTTGGCATGTGGATAACCCGGTTTCATCCGGCAATTCATGGGATACGACAAGAGCTGTTCCAGATATCCTTCCCGGCGGAAAGTACCACGATAAATTCAAGACCTGGCTTGATAAAGTAGCCACCTTCTTAAATGAGCTCACAACCGATAATGGCGTTAAAATTCCCATTCTGTTCAGGCCTTTTCATGAACTGAACGGTGGATGGTTTTGGTGGGGCCGCACCTACTGCACACCTGATGAGTATAAATCCTTGTGGACTTTTGTGGTTAAGTATTTGAAAGATGAAAAACATATACATCATTTAATTTACGTTTACAATACCAACAGTTTTAAAACCAGAGATGAGTTTATGGAGCGCTATCCCGGTAATGATTTAGCTGATATGCTTTCACTGGATATATATCAACGTGCTCCGTTGGGTGCTTCAGAGGATGTACTGGCAAATTCTTCTGAAAAATTCAAAATCCAGCTTCAAGACAATTTGAAGATCATGACTGACGAATCCAGGATAAATAACAAACTCTCGGCACTATCAGAAACAGGATTTGAAATAATTCCCGTTTCAAACTGGTGGACAAACGTGCTATATAATAGTATCAAAGACTATCCTATAAGCTATGTTCTGGTATGGCGAAACCATGGATATATGGCTGAGAAGAACAAAATGCACTATTTCGCTCCGTTTAAAGGGCATAAGTCCTCAAAAGATTTTAAGCGCTTTTACAAAAAAAGTAAAATGATTTTCAGAAAGAAAGCTAAAAAACTGAACCTGTACCAATAACCGTTCAAGCATGGCTCAAAAATTAAGTTTAAAAGAAAAAGTAGGATACGGCTTTGGCGACTTCGCATCTTCGATGTTCTGGAAGCTTTTCTCGGTGTATCTACTGTTCTTTTACACGGACATCTTTGGAATTTCTGCAGCAGTAGCAGGCACTATGTTCCTGGTAACAAGGATCTGGGATACTGCTTTTGATCCCGTGATTGGGATCATTTCGGACAGGACTGAAACCAGATGGGGTAAATTTCGTCCCTACCTGTTATGGGTAGCCGTTCCTTTCGCAATTATAGGCATATTAACCTTTACAACTCCTCAACTCAATACAACAGGTAAAATAATTTATGCATATACTACCTATACACTGATGATGATGATTTACTCAGCCATCAATGTACCTTATGCATCGCTATTAGGGGTAATGAGTAATGATACTAAAGAAAGGACTACCCTCGCCTCGTACCGCTTTGTATTTGCATTTGCGGGCAGCATTCTGGTTCTTGCAGCAGCTGAGCCACTGGTAGATTTTTTTTCAAAGAATTTTGATACATCACCTGCAAAAGGATGGCAGATGACAGTAACAGTTTTCGCTGTACTGGCCGCATTGTTATTCCTGTTGACTTTTGCCTGGACAAAAGAGAGAATACGGCCGATTAAAGAACAGAAAAATAGTCTGAGACAAGACCTTAAAGATCTGGCTCAGAATAAACCCTGGTTTGTTCTTCTTGGTGCCGGTGTTGCTACACTCATATTTAATTCTCTGAGAGACGGTAGTGCTATCTTCTATTTCAAATACTATATCCTCAATCAGGAAGCATTTAAACTTCCGGGATTAGACATCTCTTTTAACTACAGCAGCCTCTACCTTGTTCTAGGGCAAATGGCTAATATCATAGGAGTCGTTTTAGCTAAACCCATATCAGACAAAATCGGTAAGAAGAATACTTTCGCCTTGGCCATGGTTATAGCTTCGGTTTTAAGCATCTTCTTTTATTTCTTCACTGAGCAGGATATCGTCCTGATATTTATCTTCCAATTCTTTATAAGTATTTGCGCAGGCAGCATCTTTCCTTTATTATGGTCAATGTACGCCGATATTGCAGATTACTCGGAATGGAAAACAGGAAGAAGAGCTACAGGCCTGATCTTTTCTTCCTCATCAATGTCTCAAAAACTTGGTTGGACACTTGGTGGGGCCCTGACCGGTTGGTTGCTGGCAATGTTTGGATTTGAGGCTAACACTATTCAGGGAGCTGAAACAGAAACCGGTCTGCGTTTAATGATGAGTTTTATTCCCGCAGCAGGGGCGCTCGTTTCTGCTGTATTCATATTTTACTACAGCCTTTCTGATAAGAAAATGGTTGAAATCGAAAAAGAATTAAATGAAAGAAGAAGTTAAGTGGGAAACCATAAAAACCAAAAACGGAATGAATAAATTCGAACGTAGAAAAGAGGAGATTGTACTACGACATAGACAACTTCTTGATCGAAAGAATACCAGAATTGAACCGGGAAACGGTGTTTACTTCCGGTACATGTATCCTGTATTGACAGCTGAACATGTTCCATTAAACTGGAGATATGACTTTGACGAATCGACAAATCCATACTTCATGGAGAGAATCGGTGTTAATGCTGTTTTCAACCCGGGGGCCATTAAATTCAACGGAAAGTATTGCCTTGTTGTCAGAGTGGAGGGTGTTGACAGAAAGTCATTTTTCGCAATTGCGCAGAGCGATAACGGCATTGACGGATTCAGGTTTAATGATAAACCGATTCTTCTCGACGAAAACGAAGACCCTGATACTAACGTTTATGACATGCGGCTTGTAGCTCATGAAGACGGATGGGTTTACGGACTTTTCTGCACTGAGCGAAGAGACCCCGACGCTCCCAAAGGAGACCAAAGCGCAGCGGTTGCTCAATGTGGTATTGTCAGAACTAAAGATTTGGAAACATGGGAACGATTACCTGATTTGAAAACGAAATCTCAACAGCAGAGGAACGTAGTGCTGCATCCTGAATTTGTAAATAATCAATACGCATTCTACACAAGGCCACAAGATTCGTTTATCGAAACCGGAAATGGCGGTGGTATTGCAATAGGGTTCTGTGAGGACATCACCAATGCGGCAATCGATAAAGAAACCGTTATTGATGAAAAGATTTATCATACAGTTTATGAATTAAAAAACGGACAGGGGCCGGCTCCTATTAAAACAGAGAAGGGATGGCTACATCTGGCTCATGGTGTACGCAACACAGCTGCCGGTCTGCGATATGTTTTGTACTTATTTCTAACAGACATTAATGACATCACCAATGTTATCAGAAAGCCGGGAGGATATTTTCTGGCACCGGAGGGAGAGGAAAGGATCGGAGATGTATCCAATGTTGTATTCTCAAACGGATGGATTCAGGACGGCGAAGATGTGTACATTTACTACGCTTCCTCAGATACGCGAATCCATGTTGCAACAACGACCATTGACCGTCTATTAGACTATACCATGAACACTCCTGAAGATGGATTCACCTCCAGGAAGTCGGTTTGCTCAATCCTGAAACTCATCGATAAGAACAATAATTTATAGTCGTGGATATTTACGACGAAATAGAGAATGAACTTTATCGTATCCTGTCTTACTGGGAGCAATTTGGTTTAGACCCCGAAAACGGGGGATTTTATGGACGTAGAAATACAGAAAACATTCTAATTCCCGACTCTCAAAAAGGATCGGTACTCAATAGCAGAATTCTGTGGACATTTTCGGCAGCCTACAAATATTCGAAACAAAAAAAACATCTGCAACTGGCAAAAAGAGCCTACGACTTCATCCGGATTTTTTTTTATGATAATGAATACGGCGGCGTTTACTGGACAGTCGATAGCAAGGGAGAAAAGCTCGACACCAAAAAACAAACTTATGCGCTCTCTTTTGCTATTTATGGTCTGGCAGAATATTACAGCGCTTCAGGAGAGCAAGAAGCCATTGAACTCGCCAAGAGAATATTTTCCTCTATCGAAACCTACTGCAGGGATAAAGAAGAGCAAGGATACTTTGAGGCCTTTAACAGAGACTGGTCTGTACTCGAAGACATGAGGCTCAGCGAAAAGGACATTAATGAGAAGAAAACAATGAACACCCACCTTCATGTTCTCGAGGCTTATGCTAATCTCTACCGTTATTGGAAAAATGAATCCTTGAAGGAGGCACTTGAATCCCTTGTAGACATTTTTCTGAATTTCATTATCGACGCCAATACTTCACATCTCACTTTGTTCATGGATGAACATTGGAATAGTAAACATTACATCTTCTCTTTTGGCCACGACATTGAAGCAGCGTGGCTATTGCTGGAAGCAGCGGAAGTGCTCGGAGATGAAGAGGTCATCAAAAAAGCAAAAAATGCTTCTATGAAACTGCTTACTGCCGCAAGAGAGGGTTTACTTTACGATGGCTCATTAATCTACGAAAGAAATCTGGATGATGGCAGGGATGTAAAAGAAAAACACTGGTGGGTACAGGCTGAAGCTATGGTCGGATTTTACAATGGTTACCAATTAACAAACGACAACCTATACTTAAAAGATTTTGAGAGGTCCTGGCAGTTTATAAAAAACTATATAATAGACCTTAAAAATGGAGAATGGCTTTGGGGGGTAGATGAAAATAATATTTCAATGGCGGGCGAAGACAAGTTAGGTATTTGGAAATGCCCGTATCACAATACAAGAGCTTGTCTTGAAATCCTGCGAAGGAAATCCGAGATCTACAATTAATACTTTCAATTTTGATATTTGTTCCCCTGAATATCACTCAGGAATAAAGTGTAGGGATCGCTGTAAAATCGCAAGAAGTCTTCATAATTCGGTTGCCCTTTTATGGGAACCCAATAATGTCCCGGATCACTGTTGCGCCAGGTAAGCACATACGCAAGTCTAATAGTGGGATTGCCTTTTAATAAATTCAAAAACCGCTCTGTAAACCACCCGTCTCGTGCAGTGTTATTCAAACCTTCTTTAACCCCAACCTCAGTTAATGCAGCAATTTTTTTATGATTCTTTGCCATCTCGGTTATCCATTCAGATTCTTTTACCAGTAAATCGGGCCATTTTTCATTATCCGGTGCATACAAATCGCTACCAATAATATCAACATAATCATCCCCCGGATATCTTGAAATAGCTTCGCCCGGCAATTCAGATGGTCTGGATGGTGAATAAGCTATAAGCAGGTTATGTACATTCCTCGTCTTTCTTAAATAATCTATCGTCATCTGCCATAACTCTTTAAACTGATTGGGCGAACAGCTTGCCTTCCCCCACCAGAACCAGCCTCCCGTATTCTCATGAAAAGGTCTGAAGATAACCGGAATCTGTTCACCCTCCTCTTCGAGGCTAAGAAAGAAATCGGCTAACTCATCCAGCTGTACCAACCATTGCTTATGGAGAGACCCTTCCGGCAGAATTGATTCCACCGGACTACCGGATTTATCCTTCGAAGAACCTCCTGTAACAGGGTTTAAGGCATGCCAACTAAAGGTTATGATACCTCCGGCCCTATGAATAGCGATTACATGTTCGCGATAAGTAGCAATTCCACGGCTTAGGTCAAATCCGAAAATAGCAGGATGATCTCCGGTGTCATCAAAAACATCAGATCGCAGAAGTTTTTCAGACCCCGTATACCGCCAGCCAGACTGGCTTTCTACCGAGGCATGATGCTGTCCAAACAAAACACCTTTTCCGCAGATACTATCTAAAAATTCCAGGAGCGAAATTGTCGATTTACCAGCCAACGGGTCACTAGGCTTTATCGCGCCACCACTATCCACCTGAGCCGGCGAACTAAAACCGGTAAAAAGGAAGAGAGAAATGACAGATAATATCCTAAAATGACAGACCATATTCATCTCAAAATAAGCATATACCCCATTTACCGTTATCATACTTTTTTATCTTTCTCTTGAAAGTGAATTGCATCAAAATTTCCAAATGAATTAAGTGCTTTACAGCACTATAAAAAAATACACGATGATTTCTTATCTAAGTTATGTTTAGCATGTAAGAAACGGCTTTATTAAAAACTCGTCAAACCCTTATCAACAAAGGGTTTTAGAGGAATATAAAAAGTAAAAACCGGTATGGAATCGGTAAGCCAATCTCACCCCTGACAAATTTGTTTACTTCCAAAGAATTTCACACTCAATTTCCACTTAAAATCTGTTGTTTTTCATGGTAACCACAGAGCGGCAGAAATGCTCTTAATATTGATTAAAAGTAAACTAATAGATAAATTTGAGAGTAATAATAATCCTTTAACCCATCTAAAATTCCTTTGAAGCTCATGGCTTCTTCTACACTTTATTTACGATTATAACGTTAATATAAATATTCAAATCCATGCGATCCAATATGTTACAATTAAGAGAAATAACCGGAAAAATATTAGTCGTCATTGTTTTAGCTTTTCAGGTTTCTAACTCCGTCTCTTCTCAAACGCTGACAGCGATGCCCAATACTTCGATGTCTGATAATTCTAACGGGTTCTACGAGTACCTACCATCGGGTTATAACTCCGGAAATCAAAAATATCCCTTACTTCTCTTTTTACACGACGTAGGAGAACTTGGAGATGGTTCTGCAGCACAATTGTCAAGTGTGTTGACCAGAGGAACAGCAAAGCAAATAAATGATGGAACTTTTCCTTCGTCATTTACGGTAGGAAGTAAGACTTTCAGATACCTGGTACTTATACCCCAGTTCAGTGCCTGGCCTACCTCCAAGGATATTGATGATATTATAAACTATGCAATTGACAACTACCGAATAGATACAGTGAGAATCTATATGACCGGTATAAGCATGGGTGCCGGCGCAATGTGGGAATATGCCGGAGAAAGTTTTAACAACGCCAGGCGTATATCGGCAATGGTACCTGTTAGTGGGGCCAATCCACCCTTGGTCTCAAAAAGCCAAAATATGGCGGCCGCCAACCTACCTGTCTGGGCCACTCACAATTCAATGGATGGTACTGTTCCTGTTTGCTACACACAAGACTTTGTCAACGGTATAAACAACGAAGAACCTCCCGGTGGCTCGACTGCTAAAATGACAATATTTACTCAGAGAGGTCATGATGCCTGGGCAGATACTTATGATCTTAATTTTAAGGAAGGTGGGATGAATGTTTATCAGTGGATGCTGCAATTTGAAAAACCTGTTGCACTCCCGGTATCAGACCTGAAGTTTTCTGCAAGAAACTCTAACGGCACTGCTGTGCTTGACTGGAGTTCATCATCAGAAATCAATCATCTTGCTTATCTGGTTCAGAGAAGTTCAGACGGAATCAGATTCGAAACTTTAGCTTCAGTGCCTTCGAGAAATAACACAGAGCTGAAAAGAAACTATTCATATACAGACCAAACACCGGTTTATGGTAGCAATTTCTACCGGCTTAAAATGGTTTCAACAACCGGGTCTGTTTCTTACAGTGAAGTTGTGAAACTGAATTTCCAAAATGGTACGAAGTTTACACTCTATCCGGGTATTGTTGATAATCAGATTAACATAAAAACCAATTACAATCTAGAGGATGCAAACCTCCGTATAATTGATATGTCAGGTAAAACTGTCTTGCTGAAGAAACTTAACGGAACGGGTGTACTTTCTGTTCCTGTAAACTTATCGTCCGGAATGTATTCCGCAGTACTTATCGAAAAAGGAAAAATAATTTTCAAACAAAGCTTTTTAAAAAGATAGATATTATTTTAAAATAAACACAAATGAAAAACCTGATAATAAAGAGATTCCCCATAGTAACAGCTTTGGCTCTGGCTGTAGTGCTATTGTCATGGTCTGTCACCCCATATCGCAATACATCGCCGTATTCTCTGCCACAGCCCATAAGAGGATTTAATCAAAATTGGAGCTTCCTGCCCGAAATAACAGCTGACTTAAAGGGCAATTTACTGCAGTTAAAACCTGATATGATCAGATATCCGGGAGGGACAGTAACACATAAATGGGATTGGAGAGTAGGCTGGGTTCCCGGGAGAAACAACACGGTGAAGCACCCGTTGGAGCACTTAGCAGATCTGGCATTGTATCTTGACGCTAAGGTCATGTTTGATCTTGACATTGTCAACAGTACTGTAGAAGATCAGATAGAAATGTTACAAACAGTAGAAGCAATGGGAGTGACGATAGAATATCTGGAATTAGGAAATGAGTTATTTCTGAAAGACAATTTTCCTGATATTTTCCCAACCGGAACAGAATATGCCGCCAGGGTTGCAACCTGGCTTCCGGAACTAAGAGCAGCTTATCCCAACGCAAAAATTGCTGCATGCCTTAACGGGAAGACTCTGCCTGCAACAGATACCCGAGGCAACCAATGGAATGCTAAAGTCTTACAATACTTTAGTAATAATAATGTTGAATTAGATGCCTATACGTTTCATATATATGTAGGTAAAAACCAGACATTTGATGCGAGAATTTCTGACTTTGAAACAGTAAAGGGCGCAATCGCTTCCGATATTTCAGGTAAAGAAATATGGGTTACGGAATACGGTGTGCAAAAAGATACCACTGTATCAGGATATTATACCATGCTGGAACATCTCGCAGACTACGTTGAAAACTTTGCTGACATATCTCTCAATCATACCGTAATTGCAGCAAGCCCTCCGGGTGATAAGCTCAACGGCGATGGAAGTCAGTTCGTTACTGAAGGGCTCATGTACAGAAGCAGAAGGATCCTTCAGGACAGTTCCAGTGTTCCTTGTAATTAGGTCACGTAAAATTAAAACAATAATTGAGGGAGGCTGTTGCATAAACAGCCTTTTTTAGTTGTATCTCTGCATAAGCAAAAAGAATTAATTACGGATAATAAACAGTGCACAAATAAGATGTTCAGTCTGCCGTACCTGCTCAAATCATTTTTTAAGCATCTGTCTATATCAAAAAAGCTGCCTAATAATAAGCAGCTTCTTCTCTTACACTTCATGTCTTTACATCAACTCAACATTCAATCTTTAAAACCGGGATTTATTCACCTTTAAATTCACCAAATGAATTATGCAGTGTAGAAACCACCTGTTTCATATGTTTACGCATTTCATTCATTTTTTCTTTGTATGCCGGATCAGAAGCAAGATTCTTTTGCTCTTTAGGATCATCTGAAATATTAAATAGCTGATCATCGGCAAAATAAGACGGATAAAAAGTCTCGGCCTGGTACCTATCCTCTAATGGCCTGCCTTCGATAGAGTAATGCTTCCTTATTTCAGGTGTCATCATTGCTTCCGTATACTGAGGAAAACGAGTTGCAAGATATTTCCAGTCTTTTGTAACAATGCCTCTCTGATAAACAACTTCTAAATAAAGAAAATCACGATTTAACGGCTTATCGTTTAATAAAGCCTCCTTCAGCGATAGACCGTCAACTTTATAATCTTGCGGTTTCGCAATACGACATATATCCAGCAAGGTGGGTACAATATCGATATTAGCCATCAGAGATTCATTCCTTTTACCGGGTGATATCTTTCCTTTCCACATAATCATCGCAGGCATATGAGCTGCATCTTCATAACAAGTCATCTTCCCGCGATGAGACCCGTTGTCACTCATAAATATGACAATTGTATTCTCCAGCTGCCCCATCTGCTCTATCCTGTTAAGAACAGATCCGATACCATCATCGAGCCAGGTAACAGGAGCCGTTGAAGAGTCTAACCCTGCTTCTTTCACTCTTCTAAAAACATCACTTCTTGGCGGTTGAACTCCTTCAATCGGATAATCTAAAAGTCCTTCCGCCGTTACGCGTCCGTCAGCTAACATAGACTCTACACCATCAGGTATGTGTGGAGGTGTCGGAGAGAAAAACAAAAAGAAGGGCTTTCCGGTTTTTTCAGGATTATATTGGTCTAAAAAATTGAGTGCTCCACTTGTCACCCACTCCATATTATGCAGCTGATCTTTATGGGGCAAACCCAAAGCGTGTAAATTATTTCCGTACAGACTTTCTACGTAATCAAAGCCGGCTGCGTATTTGACATATTCCCTTTGCCCTTCGTAGAAGATTTTCACCTGCTGAGCTACATAGGGATCATTCAAATCTCCATTCCATGTTTCCTGATAGGTCAGTTCGGGTGTGGGCTGTCCTAAATGCCATTTTCCAACCATCCCTGTTGAGTATCCGGCACTTCCTAACAAATGGGCAATAGTCTTCTCCTGTCCGGCCAGAATATCAGCATTCCAACGAATGAAAGCAGGCTCGTCAGGAGGAAAAAGGCGGATAATGTTTTGATTTCTGGAAGCATAACGCCCTGTCAACATAGAATATCTGCTCGGAGTACATACAGGAGAACTCGCATAGAATCTGTCCAACACCACTCCTTCTGTACCAATCCTATCCATATTTGGAGTTAAAACTTTGCCACCAAATTTGGCTATCTCATAAAACTCCTGATCGTCTGTGAGTATAATAAGCACATTAGGTTTATTCTTTGGTAATGCCGTTCTTTCTCCGCCACAAGACTGGAGTATAAAAAGCGAAATAACCGCTGCCAGAATAATAGAACTTATCTCTCCAGTTTCAATATCTACTTTGAAAAATTTTGATTTTAACCTCATTGTGTTTTAATAACCCGGATTTTGATCTGAAGGACTCATTGCTGTATTATTATTTATCTCGGACGCGGGAAGGGGCAATAACAGGTATTTGGCATCCAGATTATATATATAATCAAAGCTCAGGTTCAGGCCCCCATTCACATTAAATGTATTGTGCTCTGTCAGGAATTGGAACAGATAATCCTGTCCTCTTCTTCTGGTGTCATACCAAAGATGCACCTCGCCTAAAAGCTCACAACGGCGTTCACGCATAATTCTATCTCTGAACTCCTCTTGTGTCATTCCCGCATAATCCTGTGGCTCCACTGCTGCTGGTGTAACACTGGTCCTGGCTCTTCTGAGCACTTGATTTACATATTGATATGCCTGATCAGGCCCGTTAATTTCGTTTTCTGCTTCTGCAAGGCTTAATAACACATCTGCATATCTTAAATAAATAAAATTACAGTTCGTTTTTCTTGACACAAACCCCGGATCGACATACTTCTTCATGTAAGGAAACCCTTGTGCTGCCTTATTCTGCGGCCAAATTTTGACTACCTGTCCATTAAGTCTTATCACCTGATCGTGAAAATAAGTTGCATCAATTCTTGGATCATCAGGATACCTTAAAACATGTGCTGTATAAATCTCTTTATTAGGCCTGTGTCTGCCAAACGGTCCATTCGTAACAAGAGGTGTAGCGATCGTACCGGTTGGTGTATAAAAGTTGGACATAGAGTTTTCAGCTCCGTCTCTTGAGAATTGAATTTCAATAATTGATTCCTGTGAATTTTGTTTTGTTATATCCCAGAGATCCTGGAATTTCGGAACCAGTGAGTACTGGTTAGAGTTCACAACCTCTAGCAATGCATCTTTGGCATTTTGCCAGTAGGGCGAAGAATTATCGCCATTTGTCATTGCGATATACACCTTTCCTAACAGAGCTGAGGCTGCAAACTTAGCCGGTCTTCCTATTTCCTGATCTGCTTTAAGCGGCAAAAGATTTTTTGCTGTCTGTAAATCGGAAATAATCTGTGCATATACATCAGCTTTTGATGCCCTTGCCAAATTAATATCCTCTTTCGAAGTGGGTTTCAGACGCAATGGCACTCCTCCGTACATACGAACCAGATTGAAGTATATCATACCTCTGATAAGATATGCCTGCCCAAGGAGGTTATCTTTCAGGGCAGGACTTACTTTGCCTTCAGGTAGTTTTGCAATCACATCGTTAGCAACGGCGATTCCTCCATAAAATGCTTTATATGGGCTCACTGCATCGAGATAATTAGACGATGCAGTGAATGTCAAGGCATTCATTTCTTTATAGGCAGCTGCCTGGTTGAACCATCCCCCGGATGCAAGATCCAGTACAAGACTGTAGTTAGCACCATACCCCTGTAGTGTCGATATAGCGGCCCAGGTACCCGTAAGCGCAGCCTTAGCTCCTGCATCTGAACTATAAAGAGCCTCAGCATCCATAAAGCTGTAGGGCTTCTCTTCCAGAAAACCATTTTTATTGCATGCCACAATTGTTGTCGCACCTAATACAATAAATAATAATCTTTTCAGTATCATGATTTAAGGATTTTAAAATTTGAAATTAAAACCAACACCAACTGCTCTTGTACGTGGATATGAGTTCCAGTCTACTCCAATACGCTGAGCATCAAATGTGAAGCTATTCACTTCAGGATCAAAGCCGCTGTACTTCGTCAGAACAAATAAGTTGATGCCTGTTATGTTGAAGTCTAACTGCTTAATGAACTTACTCTTCTTAGGCATTGGAATACTATATCCAAAAGTAAGATTAGCCAGCCTGAAGAAACTTCCATCTTCTACATAAAGGTCAACAAAATTCAGGTTCTCAAAACCTACTCTCTGGCTGTTAGTCGGGTTTGCAAGTGTCCACGCATTATGGTATGCATCAGCAAGTACATTAAACCTGGAGGTCGGACTCATATTAGTCAACCGTATGGCGTTACCATTAACAATCTGGTTACCGTATTTGCCATTGAAAAATAAATCAAGACTAAATCTTTTGTATTTAACGGTAGTATTAAATCCATACGTAAACTTTGGATTCGGATTACCGATAATCACTTTATCCCTCGGTGTAATCAAACCATCTCCATCCTGATCGATAAATCTCAAATCTCCGGGCTGAGAAGGAAGTCCATTTATTCCGACATGCCCTGCTGCTTCTGCGGCATTCTGATACACTCCGTCAGTCTTATACCCATAAAACATACCAATCGGCTGTCCTACCAAAAATATATTTGCAGGATCTTGGAATGCAGCAGTAGTGGACACTCCCCCTCCAACAAAACCTGAACCCACCACGGCACCAAAACTACCTTCAGGTAATCCGAGATCTAAGATTTTGTTCCTGTTGAATGAAATATTTCCACCAGCAGACCAGTTCCAGTTTTTCTTCTCTACCATAACACCATTAACTGCAATCTCAAGTCCTCTGTTTTCCAAGGATCCGCGGTTCACTACCATAGAGTTAAATCCACTGGATGCCGGTAGAAGCAGGGTCTGCAACAGGTCTGTTGTCTTTTTGTGATAAACATCAATAGTTGCCGTTAGTCTTCCTTCAAAGAATCCTAAGTCAATACCGGCATTCACCTGCTTTGTAGTCTCCCATTTGAGATCAGGATTTGCAAGGTTCACAGGTACTGTTCCTACTGTAACAGCATCACCATTATCCGAATAGGTCACCTTGTTATATCGTGCAAAGGTCGCATAGGGCTCAATGGCCTGATTACCGCTCTCTCCATATCCTAATCTAATTTTGAAATCAGAGAAAGCAGGCATCTTCTCCATGAATCCCTCGTTAATTAATCTGTAAGCAACTGCTACTGCGGGGAAGAAAGAAAATTTGTTACCTTTTGCAAACTTGCTACTACCGTCCATTCTACCTGAAACTGTGAAAATGAACTTGTCTTTTAAAGAGTAGTTCACCCTGCCAAGAGTTGAAAATATTTCAGACTGTCTTTTGTCCCTCTCGTACGGAAATAAATCCTCTCCAAAACCAAATCCCTCAGCCCTAAGGGCACCTGAGAAGAAGTTGGTATTGAGCACGCTAGATGATGTAATCATTTCATTATCATAAGTAATACCCAAAGTGGCATCTACCCTGTCTTTATTCTTGAGTGACTTTCTGAAAAACAACAGATTCTCAACCAGATAATATTTACGCTGAAGTTGCGATAATCCCAAAGCACCGTTTAACTTCTGTCCGGGAAGTGTTGTCTTACCCTGCCACTTGGTCCTTTCTTTCTCACGATAATCTGTTGACAAATTCAATCTGTAAGAAAATGCACTGGATATCCTGTAATTAATTGTTGTATTAAAACGCATCCTCTGCTCTTTACCTATATCATCATAATCGTACAGCCATACTCTGGGGTTACCGGGTGCATCCACGTCATCCTCATTAATATCAGGAATATCATTTAAGACCGGAGGCGATGTAACCATCTGGTTGATCAGACTGTTATTACCAACCCCTAAACGCTCGGTGCCATTTGTTGCATTATTACTCACAAAACTTGCCGTAGCTCCAACATTTACACTGAGCCTTCTTGATAACTGTTGTGTCAGATTTATCCTAAAATCTATATTTCTAACCCCTGATTCTTTAATCAACCCGATAGCATCTAAGAGTCCTCCGGCCAGATAAAACTTGGTTTTATTATCCTGAGATGCACCTGATGCCGTAAGCCTGTAATTTTGAGTAATCGCAGTTTGCTGCAGGTCTTTTTGCCAGAAAATGTATTGTAATGTATCCGGATCATATCTATGAGGTACACCCAAATAATCAGCAAGTTCATTTTGATACTTCACATAATCCGGTCCATCTAATACTTTTATCACTTTACTTGCTTTCCCGAAAGTTGTATTTGAGAAAAGATTAATCTGTGCTTTCCCTGCAGTTCCCTGCTTTGTTGTTATCAATACAACCCCATTAGCACCTCTTGAACCATAAATAGCAGTAGCAGAAGCATCTTTCAATATTTCAATAGACTCTATATCCATAGGGTTAATTCCTGAAAGGCCATTCTGGCTTTCCTGGTTACTCGCATTTTTTCCAGATGCAAACACATCTTTTGTATCTAATGCAGCGTCGTTAATAATAACACCATCAACAACATACAACGGCTCATTATCTCCTCTTAATGAGTTAACACCCCTGATTTTTACGCTTAAAGCCCCACCGGGTGCTCCATTACTCTGGGTAACCTGTACCCCTGCTGCTCTTCCGCGAATCAAAGCATCAACTGATGAATATTGTTGTGCAACAGATTCTGAAGGCTTAATCGTAGTAATTGCTCCAGTAAGGTCCTTACGCCTTACTTCTCCATATCCGATTATGACTACGTCTTCCAGAGTTTGTTCCTCCAGTTGAAGCTGCACATTAATTACTCTTCTGTTTCCAACAGTTTCCTCTCTGGTTTGATATCCTGTAAAACTAAAAACAAGAACTGACCGCGAATTCAGGGCTCCTGATATGGAATACTCTCCTTTCGCATCAGAAATTGCCGACACATTCTGCCCTTTAACAGACACGGTGGCACTCTCAAGCGGCTCTCCATTAACACCGGTAATCTTACCCGTTATACGAGTGGTCTGCTGGGCAGCAACAGCAAATGACCACATCGTTAAGGCCAAAAGAAAAAGGGAGTTCTTCAGAAAGATTAAACTGGTTCTGGTTTTACCTTCAATCATAATCTGTGGTTTTTTATTTTCAAAATTTTATAAAGAAAAGAGCACTTAATTAAATTAAGGGGATGGTTTATCAAATTTACTATTAGCCATTTCGCTATCCTTATACTTTTTTATCCATCCTTTACAGGGACGAAAGGCTTACTAAAAAGTGCACCTGTGGGTGTCTGGTAGAGATAATAAATCAATTTATTAATTGAGCAGGCTCCTGAAATACTGAACACTTCTCTGCACATCAACAGTATTGTGTTCCCATTTATATTCATATTCAGCACTTAGCTGTCCGGTAAAGCCTGAAGCCTTTAATTGTTCTACAATTGCAGGAAAATCAATCACCCCTTGCCCCCAAACAACACTGTGCCCCTGCTCTCCATAACTACTTATATCCTTCATATGAAGCCACAAAACCCTGTTACCCAATTGTTGCAAACAAGCTACAGGGTTCAGTCCGGATCGTACCCAGTGCCCGATATCAGCACACGCCCCAATGCGCTTGCTCAACCCCTCAATAGCTTTTAAGATGTTTTGGGGATACCAGTAGTAGGAGGGATAAGCATGGTTATGTATCGCTACATTAATTCCATATTGATCGCATAATTCAGAAATCAACGGCAGATATTTTTCTTCCGGCTCGGCTGTGAAAGTTTCAATTCCCATCTCCTTTCCAAACTCAAAAAGTTTCCTCCATGCTCCTTCCGACTTCAAATTAACTACCCCATATCCTGTAAACTTCATATTGCGATCAGAAAGCCATTTTTTAATTTGATTTCTGGTCTCCGCGCTCATATTAAAATCCATTTTTCCTTCAATGCCTCCACCTATTACCATATTTCTGTAACTCTCAATGTTTTTCACTCCGACACTGTCTATCTTGTCTAACGCTTCAAAAAAAGTGAACTCTTTAAAAGTATAGGTTTGGACTCCAAGTTTCCAACCGTATTTACTCTCGGGAGTATTTTGTGAGAAGGCCACAAAGAATAACAGTTGGCAGATAGTTAGTAATAATATTTTATTCATCACTCAGTAGAATTAATTTTCTGTTTTTTGAAAAACGGAACTAAGATTTCAATTGAATTTTGAATGAATAAGCGTAGTCACATGGTTTATCTTTAGGAGTTTGTATCAGGATATCCTTCCCTATCTGTTTCCACTCCAGTTTCTCATTGCTGCCGAGCATATAGATAGCTGAACCTTTTACAGGGTTCACATCCTGAAGCAAGACAGCAGAACCCGGCCACCCCCAATGAATCGCATATAACGTCTTCTCATCTTTTGATTTATTCAAATACCAGGGAGCATTTCTCAAAGACTCTTTATAAACAAAACTCCACTTATACCACCAATCCTGCGTTTTAAGTGCCGGGTCAAATCTTCCATTTAACTGTACTTCTGCCCTGTTGGGAGCCAGGCCAATATTCTCTGCAGCAGGAAGATAAGGACGGGTACTGTAAATAGCTTCACCATTTACTTTTAACCATTCGCCAATCGGAGCCAATGTCTTCCAGGCTTTTTCGGTATTAATCATCTGAATCAACCATCCACCGCCTTTACTCACAGCATCTAGGAAAACCTGCAACAGTTCGTCAGTTGGTTTATACATCCATTGCCATTTATCTCCGGTTCTTACATGCATCCCATATTCGTTCACCCAACAATTCCATTCATTTCTCAGACAATCCCATAACAGCCACGGGCGTGCCGAAACACGATCCGGCACCATGCATTCAAAACCGATGACATCACAAGGAGCATTCAGCGGTCCGAATTCGCTACCCAAATCATCATTAATCCACACTTCTTTATTATTCTTATCTGCCCAGTTGTAATACCATGAAACCAATTGCGGTGTATTGAGATAAGATGATGGTAATTGTTTACCATCAAAGAATAGAAAGTCTGCATCACTTTCGACAATTGCTTTTTTTAAAGAAGGTATCATCCAGTTAACAAATCCCGGATCACCAATCGAAGGTTGGCCACCCCATCTCTGAAAATTATAATGTAGTCCTACCTTTAATCCTAATTTTCTTGCCTCTTCTACCTCAGCTTTAGTCATAAGTAAGCCTTCCGTACCGTAAATAACCGCTGCCTCCATTGATACGATAAACTTTGCACCAAGCTCTACATAGTGTTGCAATGCCGTCTTAGGGTTATCATACTCTATTGGCCATACATAATCTACATTAAGATTCTTGGCTTTACGATCGATCTCAGTGATGCTTTCATAGTCGGGCCTGCTTGCCAACTGTCTTGCACGTTGTTGCGCTCTGCTCCAATGCCAGTAGTCCTGATCGCTAAAATTGCGTGGTGCTCCAACATACTGGATTCCTAATTTAGCATCCAGCAACCATTCCGGAGCTTCGTGATTCTTCAAATTATCCCAATCGGGCTTCCATTTGCCATCAATATCCTGAGCTGCTAATATGGAAGGAAGGAAAATTGCCAAACCAAAAAAGCCCATCAATAATGGAAATATCTTCTTCATAGAAATAAGTTTAAAAAATGGAATTTTCAACTATAATCTTTCAATATAAACAAACGGAACACCGTAACTGTTACCATCAGACTCATAAAACCATGTCTTCAAAATTGAATCACCGGCCTTTAATGGAATTCTCACTTTTACTTCTGATGTTCCGGGATCACAATCTTGTGTTATATCCTGGTCGCCGATTGAGATTCGTACACGTGCAACATCCAATCTTGTATCCTCTTGCTTCGGGTAAGTTCGGCAGGTAAACTCATAGACTCCATCACGGACAATATTCACTGCCCAGAATCCATTGCCAAAGTTTCTCTGGCGAACAACTGACTGATCCCAAATTCGATACAAAGTGTCTACATGCCAGTCGACCAAGGTTAAATGAGTAGGATTTTCAAGATCATCTCCAATGTAAAACCGGTTATAGTCATCAAATCTGAAAGATATCTCCTGCCACCATTTTTCATACGCTCCTCTCAACTTTTCGACCACTTCTGCATTCTCGGAAGCAATATCTTTTTTTTGCCCGGGATCCTTCTTGATATCAAACAACTCCTTTCCATTCATCAACCTGTATTGTTCTGTCATAACAGAACAGTTCCGCCACTTAACCGGAGTCTCTATACGTTGATTCTGAACAAACAACGTTCTCTCTGGCCATTTAGAATTTGCATCTTTCAAAAGAGAGAAAAAGCTCCTACCGTCAAAATCTATTACATGATCATTCTTCAACCCACATAGTTCAATTAACGTGGACATCAAATCAAAACCCGCCAGCAATCTGTCTACATCTTTTCCTCCTCCAATATTTCCATTCGGCCACTTAATAAAGAAAGGTACTCTGTGGCCGCCATCGTAGCTGCTTCCCTTCAATCCTCTCATTCCTGCATTGAAGAAAAACGGCTGACCGGTTTTTGGCAGTGCTACGGCTGACCTGCCATTGTCGGACATAAACATGAAAACAGTATTATCAATAAGAGATAACTCTGTTAACCTTTGGATAAGCCTTCCTACATTTTCATCAATATTGGCAACCATCCCCAGATATCTGGCTGTGTTGTCATCAAGCCCTAACTTCCTCAAATCAAGCGTATATTCATTAGGTACATTGTAGGGATAATGCGGTGCATTTGTAGAAATATAACAGAAGAAAGGAGTATTTTGGTTAACCTCTATGAATTTCGTTGCATTCTCAAACCAGACGTCTGTACAATATCCTTCGTAGAATTCATGCTTTCCATTATGAACATATATATCATCAAAATAATCGTTGTACCAGAAATCATCAATCTGACCGACTCCACCACCTCTGAATGTCAACACTTCTTCAAAACCTTTGTATTGAGGCAGGTAAGGATAGTTATCTCCCATGTGCCACTTTCCGAATAATCCTGTACGGTATCCGTTTTCTTTAAATATCTCAGATAAAAAGACTTCATCCTTATCGGGAAAAGACCGGCCTGCAAGCGTATGCCACACACCTGTCTTTGCAGAATACTTACCAGTAAATAAAGAGGCTCTGGTAGGTGCACAGGTCGGATCAACATGAAAATCAGTAAGCCGGACACTTTCAGAATGCAAACGATCAATATTCGGAGTCTTAAGATACGAGCCACCAAGGCAGGATAAATCTCCGTATCCCATATCATCAACTAACACCAAAACGACATTAGGCCGCCTGTTTGTTTCCTGCGCCGTACTATCCTGAATCAGGATACTTAAGAAAAAGAGCATTACAAATACAGCCCTGGAGATTCCTAACATAATCGTATGCTATCGGTTTTTGGTCATAAATCCTGCCTTCATATTTCAATTCAATTTCTATCTATGTAAAAATAAAAATTTGTTTATCGGAGCCGGGTTGAAATATAAATACTATTTTATCATTTAGTAATAATCATATACATCTCCTTCCCTGCCAGGCACTTCAATTAAAAAATTGAATTAATTTACTTGAGGTAAAGTAACAACCTTGTTCACTACAATGAATACGAATTCCTTGCGATACACTGTTATCCTCACATTTTTGCTCCTTATATTTTTAAATGCAAGCGCTCAAAAGAAACCAAACATCGTTCTCATTCTTACAGACGATATGGGATACTCAGATCTTGGATCTTATGGCAATCCGGTTATCAAAACACCATTTCTTGACAGCTTAGGAAACGAAGGATTCATGTCATACAATTATGTAGTTTCAAGCCCATCCTGCACTCCTTCAAGAGCTTCTCTGCTTACGGGCAGGTATGCTTCGAGATACAACCTGCCTGATCCTATTGCACCCGGATCAGAACTCGGACTATCTGACGGAGAAATAACTATAGCCGAAATGCTGAAGGACAACGATTACAAAACTTACATGGTTGGCAAGTGGCACTTAGGAGATCAGGACTATTATAACAAACCAAATGGACAAGGATTCGATTCCTTTTACGGAATGCTTTACAGCCAGGATTACAGGCACCCATATGTGAACACAGATACAATCATTAAAATCTTCAGAAATACGGCACCGGAAATCTATAATCCTCACGACTCAATACTCACCCAAACCTATACACAAGAGGCTATTAAAATTATCAACAAACAGAGCTCTGAGAATCCTTTTTTCTTGTACATAGCTCATAACATGCCTCATCTGCCTGTATATTACGCTGCTCAATCAACTGCTTTCAAAAATGCAGCAGGAGGACCGTTGGGAGCGGTTGTCTCTGAGATTGATGCAAGCACTGAATCGATTGTAAATGCATTAAGAGAAAAAGGCCTTCTGGAAAATACTATCATAATCTTCTCTAGTGATAACGGCCCATGGACTTTATACCCGGCCAGAATGGAAAAAGACGGAGTTACCAGAAGATCGCATGCCGGGAGTACAGGTGTGTTCAGGGGCGCAAAGGTACTCTCCTACGAAGGAGGGGCAAGGGTTCCATTCATTGCCTACTGGCGAGGGAAAATAGATAAAGGAATAAAATCAAGTTCTGCTATAAGCAATGTTGATATTCTGCCTACAATCGCAAAATGGACCGGATCCAAATTGCCGACTGACAGGCAACTGGACGGAGAAGATATCAGTAAATTATTGGAAGGTTCTATTGCCGATAAAAATTTTACCCACCGTCCGATATTCATCGTCAACCACGGTAAACCGGAAGCGGTCAAGATAGATAAATGGAAATACCGTGAGGCACCGGAGTGGAGAAATCCTGCAACAAGAGAGTTAGTGCCTGCAATAAAAGAGTTGTTTGATCTGGATGAAGATCCTTCTGAAAGAGTTAATCTGATAGATATTTATCCGGAGAAAGCCGCAGAACTCAAAAAAGTATTTCAGTCTTTTAATGCATACAACTGATATAACTCGGGAATTTCAGATTGTGCAGTTTAAATTTTTGTCAGTTTGATCTCTACCATTCTAGTGATGAGAGCTCCGTTCTCATTTTTCAGTAGTTCAATTGTAAATTTTCCCAGTCCTTTTCCAAAGTTCAGTTTTCCAATCTCATGAGTCGTTCCGTTAGCCAGAACCTTCTTTATCGACTTACCGTTATAAGAAACTAAAAATTGCATTCCGGCCAATGCTGAATCTGTCGTTTCAATTTCAATACTATACTTTCCCGGTTGGATTACATTCAATTGATAGTCTGCCTTGTCTCCCGGATTTTTCCAATTCCCGAGAAAATGGTCATGATTTATCAAACCGCCATAAATTTGATTTGTTCCATAGGCAGGTATCTCCACTACTCTCTTTCCTTTCCAACCTATCTGAAACCATGGGGCCTGAAATGACTTCTGGTTGTGTACAATATCACTATACCATCCCTTCAAATCTTTAATCATATTATCCACCTTGTCGGGATATTCAGAAGCCAGATTAACAGTTTGCAGAGAGTCAGCTTTCAAGTCAAATAACAGATAATTACCTTTAATATCCGGCCTGGGCTGATGATTGGGATTCATCAGTAGCGCATAGTGCTCATTTCTTATTGCCAGGGTTTGATCATCAAATTTAATCTGCGATCTTACGTCAGGTGAAATAGGTAAATAAGATTCCCCTTTTTTATCTCCAACCTGAACAAACCATTTAGCGAGATAAATTTTCCGCTCGGGCAAGGCCTGCAGATCATACGAAAGATAGGGTTTAAAACTTCTGCCGTCCAACGGTTTATTTGTTTTATAGTTGTGTTCTCCAATGATATCCATAAGTGTGGGGAGAATGTCAGTCATATCAACTAATCGCTGAACATAACCCGGTTTATAATGCCCCGGCCATCTGAAAAACAGAGGCGACTTAATTCCGTTTGCCCAATTAGTTGCCTTCCAGCCCGGAAATCCGCTCGGATTTCTCTGCGCCCATTCATCCTCAGTTAGTACTCCGAGAATTCGGTCGGATCTCTGCGGGCCATTATCGCTCATAAAGATTACCACGGTATTATCAGCCAGACCTTCTTCATCCAACGACTTTAACAGCCTGCCAATATTCTCATCAGCCCAATCCATCATTGCACACAAGGTGGCATAACCTTTAGCCAATCCTTTGTCTAAATACTTCTTTACTCTCTCTTCGGGCGCTCTCCATAATCCATGTGGATCGAAGTAAGAAACATAGGCAAAGAAAGGCTTGTCTTTATGTCTCTTAATGAAATCAATTCCATAGTCAGTTATCACCTCTGTTGACCAGCGTTGCTGCACGATTAAGCTGTCGTTATACCTTCCTTCACTGGGAAAGTACTGATATAACTTGGCCATATAGGCCTCATCAAAGCCTCTGTCCCATGGAAAATAACCATCAGTTTTACCACTATGCCATTTACCAAAGAGACCGGTTGAATATCCTGCCCTTTTAAAAAGTTCGGGTAACAGAGTTTCGTCCAGATTCACAAAGTCGTGTCCACCGTGCACACCTGCAACCCCGGTCTTAAGAAAATGACGTCCCGTCAACAACATTGCTCTTGAGGGAGCACAAACTGAAGCAACAGTGAAGTCTGTAAACCTGATGGACTGTGAAGCCAGTTGATCAAGATGAGGTGTTTCTAAATCATTCCTGCCGTTAAAACTTATATCATCGTACCCCATATCATCCGTCTGAATCAATAGGATATTAGGACGGCTATCAGATGATCTGTTTTGTGATAATACCTCTTCCAGTGAGAGGAAAAGAATAAGAAACCCTAATAACGCAATTCGAAAAATCTTTTTAGTGTCTGTCATTAATTATTGGTTGCTTCTTTAACAAATTCCGGCAAATGATTATAAAGCCCCGTTTTACCTAACGAGTGATATAAAGTGAATCTGTCAGATATCTTCAACTTTTTATACTTGTCTTCTATTTTAATACCATTGTCTGGAGTATGGCCGTCTGTGCTTCCCGGTGCATCGGCATAAGCCAATGCGATCTTAGGAGAATTTTTGTTTACATCTTTTGTAAAATCTCTAACCTTCCATGCCATATTCGGAAGTGCTTGTGCAAAGTAGGCACCTTTAATTTTATCTGACAGCTTATTGGCACCCGCAAAAGACACTATTGAACCTCTTGACTGTCCTGAAATTATCACCTTATTTATATCGATATTGTATTTGTCATGATTGTTGTTTAACCAGGCCATTACTGCCATAAAATCCTTCTCACCAATTGCAATCTCTTCCGGCTTGGTGATGCGAGGAACCGACTCCCAACTGATTACAGAAATGCCTGCATCCTTAAGCTGTTTCCACACCGCAGCAGGAAAATTATCCGCAGTCACATCCTGACCGTTAGCGTGCGCCCAAACAACAACCGGTGTTGGTGTTTTACTCTTTGCCTGATAGATATTCAGCCAATTATCTTCTCCCGTGCCATACTTGACGTGTGCATCAGTCGGCACTGCTTTCTGGCCGAAAGCAGCAACCGAAATAAAAACTGAAAGACAAAAAAATATTCGTTTCATAAATAAATTGATTTTAAATTCTTAAGGCCGGCTTCGCCCTTCATTTTTATATTTCTCCAACACTTCTGATAACCTGCTGACAATTTCAGGATACTGATCATAGAGGTTATTTGTTTCCATAACATCGTCATTAAGATTGTATAACTGGCCCCTGGGTTGCCCGGGTTTAGCAGCAATTAACCCATGCCTGCCATACCCGTATGGTATTAATTTCCATCCATTCTCTGTTATGGATAATCCTTTCACATTACCGCTCTGGTTAATTATCGGACCTCTTACAGCTCCTCCCTCTAATTTATTTCCAAGTAAAACAGCAGACATATCATAACTGTCTTCAGCAAACCTCTCATCAACAGAAGAACCGGCAATAGCCGCAAAAGAAGCCAGCAAATCCGTAAAACTAAAAGGGGTATTTTCTACTTTATTTTTTTTCACACTTCCCTTCCACCTCACAATAAAGGGTACACGTGTACCTCCTTCCCATATTTCTCCTTTTTGCCCTCGGCGGCCGTAATTCATTTGATGATTATACTTTTCAAAAAATCCTTCGGGAGTTGCTCCTCCATTATCAGCTGTGAAGATTACCAAAGTATTCTTGTCCAATTTCAATTTCTTTATTTCCCTCATCACATTTCCAACAGTAGCATCTATTTCTTTAACAAAGTCTCCATACGGCCCGGCTTCTGAAGTGCCTACAAATTGCTTGCGCGGGACCCAGGGGAAATGTGGTGCCGTCATCGAAAAGAAAAGGAAAAATGGCTGTTCGTTCTGAGAAGCTCTTCTGATATAACTTACAGCTTCACCAGTAAGTGTCTCTAACGTGTTTTCTAATTTATACCCCGGAGAAATCACTCCGCCGTTGCGTCTGTTTACATAATCATTGAAATAATCACCTTCAACCTGAGGCTTTATATATCCCGTAGGTTGTTCAACTACTTTCCCATTTTGAATAAAACAAAACGGAGAGAGATTATTCCCTGCGGGAGAGATGAATGAGTAATCAAATCCAATTTCATTGACACCCTTTACTTGTTTTGTATAATCGACATTTAAATTCTCAGGTATAAAATCATCCTTTGTAAAAACAGGTTTTGTCGGGTCTTTTGGCTGCCATTCCAGCCCCAGATGCCATTTTCCGATTATGGCAGTTTGATATCCTGCTTTTTTCAGTACCGAAGCTATCGTCTCTCTTTCGTATTCAATCATTGGAACAGAATATCCACTGGCCACGCCGGTTGCTTCTGTGCGGAAATTATACCTGCCTGTCAAAAATGCATACCGAGCAGGTGTACAAAGTGATGCGCTCGTATGCGCCTCAGTAAAACTCCTGCCCTCTTTTATCAACTCGTCTAATACCGGCGTCTTGATTTTAGATTGGGGGTTCAAAGCAGAAACATCTCCATACCCCATATCATCTGCCATGATCACAATGATATTAGGCTGCGACTTCTTCTGGGCAAAAACCGAGGAAGAAATAAACAGTGACAATATGATAATAAGAGACCTCACAATTTTACTTAATTCTATCAAAAACTATCCACCATTACCGGCTTTGGCCTCAGGGCCCCAGCCCACCGCAGAAGGTGCCGGTTTATTGTCGGATAGATTAATTATGCCTGCGGGCAAAGCAGCTTTCCATCCTGCCTTCAGCCTTTCTGCCATCTCCTTAACTGACTTTTCGTATTTCTTATCTGAGGCAACATTTTTTGTCTCCAATGGATCTGTTCTGTGGTCGTACAATTCGACAGACATGATGCTACTGTCTTTATCCGATCTCCATTCAACATACCTGAAATCTTTTGTACGGATGGCGAATCCCTCAAAGCCATTTCTGGGAAACTGACTGAAAGCTGCACTCTTCCATTCCCTGTCAGGATTATCAAGCAGAGGAACAAAGCTGTTGCCTTCGAGATAATCCGCCGGCTCAAAACCGGCTAACTCCAGCAAGGTTGGATAAATATCTACATACTCAACAAACTGGTTTAATCTTTTACCCTCAGCTTTTCCGGGGACGGAAACTATCAATGGCGCGCGGGTAGCTAATTCAAAATTAGTATGTTTCCCCCAGGTGCCCTGCTCACCTAAATGCCATCCATGATCAGACATGAAGACAACGATTGTATTCCCTAACGCTCCGCTTTCTTCCAAACTTGCCATTAGTTTTCCAACCTGTGCATCCACATAAGACACACAAGCTGCATATGCGTGTTTCAATGTACGCTGGTAATCTTCTGTAAATTCACCATTGACCTTCGCCGGAATCTTATAAGAATTCAACTCTTTACCGTAAACAGCATATGAAGGTGCTCCCTCCGGAAGTTCGGGATTAACTGCGAGTTTGATGTCATTATCTGAATACATGTCCCAATACTTCTTAGGAGCGCAAAAAGGTAAATGAGGCTTTTTAAACCCGACAGCCAGGAAGAAAGGTTGCTTTTTTCCTGACACTTCTTTAATTACCTTCACTGCTTCGGCAGCAATCATGCCGTCTTGGTAGGCCTCATCAGGAACATCTGCCATTTCAAAAGGAGGCGTTTCCTTACTTCTACCCTTTTGCCCGCCTAATTTTATATTTTCTTCTGTGGCATAAAACTTCAATCCTTTGGGTACGTAGTTGGTAGCTTTAATTTTATCTTGTGGTCCATGATGAATTTTACCAAATGTGCGCACTTCATAATTTTGTCGTTCAAAATACTCGGCTATTGCAGGATGGGCCGGCCAAAAGGTATTGACAAAATATTCGCTGTACGGATAATCCACCCCGGTAGTATTCGGTCGTGCCCCCGTTAGAAAACTGGCTCGAGAGGCTGAACATACCGCCTGTTGCACGTATGCGCTGGTAAACACCGTTCCTTTGCTTGCCAGTTTATCGATGTTGGGAGACTTAATATAAGACTCACCATAACAGTTTAACTCTGTCCTCAGATCGTCAGAAATAATCAACAGGATATTCGGCCTCTTCTCCTGCTGGGCAAAAAGTTCTGTTGCGATAAGAAGAAACACTACTACTGCTAAATTCTTAACAAAGGGATTTCTATTCATATGAGGCATGGGATTTAAAAACTTAAATTAATAGGTTACCATTCCTTTTGTTGTAACTTCTCTCATTTCTTCAATAGTCGAGGTATCCTTATACTTTTTCTGCAAATCGGTTAACTGCGTTTTTAATTCAGATATTATGTCTTTGTATTCAGGGTTGTTATAACTATTCCTCAGTTCATGCGGATCTTTCTCGAGATCATAAAACTCCCACACATCGATATCATAATAAAAGTGCATCAGTTTGTAACGATCTGTCCTTATCCCGTAATGAGGCTGCACATTGTGCCACTTTGGATACTCATAATAATGATAGTACATAGAGTTTTGCCAACCTGCGGGTATCTTACCGGAAAACAGAGGTTCAAAACTCTGCCCCTGCATCTCTCCGGGCACCTTAACACCGGCGAGTGAAAGCAAGGTTGGAGCGTAGTCTATATTCACTATCATGCCATTCGACTTTGTTCCCGCTTTAATCTCACGCGGATATCTGATAATTAAGGGCATCCGCAGCGATTCTTCATACATAAAGCGTTTATCATACCAACCGTGTTCGCCAAGATAAAAACCCTGATCTGATGTGAAGACAACAATTGTGTTCTTCGCCAAGTTATTGTCATCAAGGTATTTCAATATTCTGCCGACATTATCGTCAAGTGATCTTACTGTAGCCAGATAATCTTTAATATACTTCTGATATTTCCAACGTTTCAATGCTTCGCCTTTCAAAGTGTCAGACGGAGAAACATATTCTCCTCTCACTCCCTGAACATTCCACTTTGCCAGTTCTTTACCTTTTAAACCTTCAGGCGGCGGAATCTTCAAGTCTCTGTTAGACAGATACTTTTCAATAGTCATCATTGTCTTGCCTGCTGTCAGTTCCCTTGTAGCATAATCATCATCAAATGTCGAAGGAAAAGGCATTTCTACATCACCAAACAAATCCAGATTAGAACTATCAGGATCCCACGGCCTGTGTGGTGCTTTGAACTGATAAAGCAAACAGAATGGCTTATCCTTATCTCTCACGTTCTCCAGCCAGTTTAAGGCAAAATCTCCTGTCAGTGTTGTTGCATATCCTTTTTCGGCAACCGGTTTACCGTTCTCGTTAAATGTGGGATCCCAGTAGATGCCCTGCTCTCCATTATCGGTATGATACTTAAAGTAATCAAAGCCTGTTGGCTGGCTCCACAAATGCCATTTACCTATCATTGCTGTTTGGTATCCTGCCTGTTGTAACAACTTCGGAAAAGTAACCTGGGTGCTGTCAAAAGGATCGCCTCCTTCATTCTTATAAAATCCGTTCAAATGACTGTACTTCCCTGTGAGGATCACAGCGCGGCTTGGTCCGCAGATACTATTTGTACAAAACACATTGTTGAACAAAATCCCTTCTTTTGCAAGCCTGTCAATATTAGGTGTTGGTGCAATATCCTTGTATCTGCCGCCGTATGCACTGATTGCCTGAAAAGCCAGGTCATCAGCCATGATATAAAGAATATTGGGTTGCCCGTCTTTTTCAGGTTCGTTGTTACAGGTAACCGTAGAAATTCCAAACGTCAACAAAACAAAAATGGCAGGAACAAGTTTCATTTAAATTCTTTTTGAATTAGAGATTAACAATGCGACTTAGTTTATTTACTGAGAGCCATCTAATGAAAAAAAGGTTGTACGGTCAGGATTTATCACCAAAATTCAGAATCACAAAAGAGAATTCATCCCGGTTTTGTTAGGAATTAATTTTTCTGAATCCGAATGAAACTACTAACAAAACAGAGGTATTACTAATATCGATTCCAACGTCTCTCAAACACCTAAAGCAAATATAAAAATATTGAATGCTCCTTCAATAATACTATTTTATCTCTCATTTATACAAAGTAAAAAGAGCGTTATATTATAAGTCCAGGCTGAGATATTCATTAAAAAATACAAATGAGCAAAACAACCGGGCTTCCGTCGGAAACCACGTTGACTACATTCTTGTTAATACAATTATTACCACTATAAAGAGTTAAAATAATATTAGGCCTCCGGCTGCAATAGCCGTTAATTTTAAAATTCGAAAAAATCAGAAGCAGAACTTCAAATAATATCATCTATAATATATTTAATTCCCTTCATAAACTTTATGAAAATCCTCATCTTTAAACAACCGTTTTTTCTTTGCGCTTTCACCTTAGCGGTGGTATCCTGTACCTCACCTCAAATAGTACAAAATTCACCCAAAGAACGACCTGCCTCGACAGAGAAGGACAAAAAACTTACCGGGTTCAATCAGAACTGGAGGTATCTGCCATCGCTGGATAATGAAACTTTTATTAACAATATTAAAATGCTTGCTCCTGAAGTCATAAGGTATCCCGGGGGCACTGTTGCTCATGGATGGAATTGGCGGACAGGAACACACATTAAGCCGGAGCCAAAGGACTTTGTCCATCCTATTGCAGATGTAAAAGACCTGATAAATAAAACAGGGGTAAGGATCGTTTTCAACCTGGATATCGTTTACAGCAGCCTTGATGATCAGGTTGAAATGCTGAATACCGCAAAATCAATGGGCGTAAAAATTGAATTTATTGAATTGGGAAACGAAATATACTCCAAGCTTCATGGTTACGAAAATCAATTCCCAGATGGATATGCGTATGCCGATACTGTAAATTCCTGGGTTCCGCGATTGAGAAAAGAATTTCCCGATGCTAAAATTGCAGCTCTCCATATAGGTAAACCTTCGACAATCGAACGACAGCTGACATGGAACCGACAGGTCACAGAAAAAGTAAGAGATATTGATGCATTTACATACCATATTTACATTAGCCCTAATGCTGATTTTGAAAAAAGAAAAGAGCAATTCCTATCTGCTTATTACAATCCCAATAAAATACCAATCTGGGTAACCGAATATGGAAATATGGCAGATTATACCAAGAAGGGGTATCTTGATGAGTTACGCAAACTGGTAAATTATGTTGAATCATTTCCGGAGGTAACGATGGCACTCAACCATGCAATGGTAAGTGCAGGTATAAACAGATCTAAACTTTTGCGCTCTGATAATGGGGTAAAATTTACAGATGAAGGGAGGATGTTTGTCGAACTGGCAAAAAACAGAAAACATCAATAACCCTTCAAACTAAAGAGGATACTGAACCCAATTGTTACCCTTGAAATTATCTTGTAAAAAGGCAGGATTATTGAAAGCACAATTCAAAGTTGTAATGAAAATTGATAACACGTCAAAAAACACGAAAACCGCAATGAAAATATTTTTATTGCCACTACTCGCTCTGACACTTTTCTGTGCATCATGTAAGTCTTCAAAGACTACTGATACCGGGAAACCTGCAAATACCTCTGCACACCCAAACAAAGTGCTCATTGGATTTAACCAAAACTGGAGATTTCTGCCATCGCTCGACAATAAAGTATTACTTGAAAACATCAAGGAACTGCAAGCACAGATTATCAGATACCCGGGAGGCACCATCACCCATGGATGGAACTGGCGTACAGGTAAGTTCAATAAGCAAGGAAAGAATGATTACAGTCATCCTATCGAAGACCTGAAGAAATTAGTGGATGCCACAGGCGCCGAAGTTGTGTTTGATCTAGATGTAGTAAATAGTTCGGTCAGCGATCAAATTGAAATGCTCCAAAAAGCAAGGACACTAGGTATAGATATCAAATATCTGGAACTAGGTAACGAACTTTATTCGATGAATCATGGATATGAAATAAAATTTCCCGATGGTAAGGCCTATGCAGACACTGTTAACGAGTGGGTGCCCAAACTCCGAAGAGCTTTTCCCGAAGCAAAAATCGCCGCTCTTCATATAGGAAAAACCTCAAAAATCTCAAGACAATCTACATGGAATCAACAAACTACTAAAGGGATTATAGATATAGACGCATTTACTTATCATATTTATATTTCCAAGCCCAACACATTTGAAGAAAGAATTGCCAATTTTAAAAGGGCTTATTATAATCCTGATAAAAAACCTCTATGGATTACAGAATACGGCTGCTTGACTGACCCTGATGGGGAATATTACCTTTCCGATTTAAGAAAGTTAGCTGACTTCGTGGAAAATCTACCAGGCACCACAATGATACTTAACCATACTATAATCGGTGTGAACTTGAAACATTCAAAACTTAATCCATCTGACGGAGGTACTTCTTTCACTGCTGAAGGAAAAATGTATCTGGATAGAGTTAAGCCCAAACATTAAACAAAACAATGGAGATATTTTTCAATCAATAATACATAAGGACTTAATATGAATACTCATAAAACATTTTTCGTTTTAATTTCAACAATCTGCATTACTTCATCCATTTCAATGTCCTGCGGCCCCAAACCAATTGACCGGTCCGGAACTAATACAAATACGTTGATTCTACCTCAACCGGTTGAATCACCAATTAATCTGGGAACAACAAATGCAAGCTTCTATAAAAACATCCCTTACGATGATTCAAAAGAAACTGTTTTCGATATCTTTCTTCCTAAGTCCAAATCGCCAACAGCGCTGGTTATGTTTATCCATGGAGGAGGTTTTATTGGAGGAGACAAGAGTGATCCCCTGAGAGGACCTGGTTCAATTGAAATGATCAAAACATTTCTTTCAAATAATATTGCATTTGCTACCATAAACTATACGCTGCTCAATTCACAAAGCACACAAGGAGTTCTGGAGTGTCTGAACGACAGTAAACGGGCGCTGCAATTCATGCGATATAATGCAAAAACATTGAATATCGATAAGAACAACGTTGTCTTAATGGGGGCCTCGGCAGGAGCCGGGACCAGCCTGTGGATTGGTTTTCACGACGAGATGGCACAAAAAGATGCTACCGATCCGGTTATGAGGGAGTCCACACGGGTAAAAGGAATTGTTGTAATGAGTACCCAATCTACCTATGCCATTAACAGTTGGGCAGAAAAGGTTTTTTTTCCTTTTAAGGCTCAAGGACTTACACAAGATTACATAGTAGAAAAAATTGGCAAAGCCAGAATTATGAATTTTTATGGCATTACTAACTGGAGCGAAATTTATTCAGCCAAAACAATGGAATACAGTGCTGCTGTCGACATGTTAGACATGATGTCGTCTGATGATCCTGAATTTTACGTTATGAATCAGGGCAGGCCTGATACTTTCCCGAAAACTACCGGCGAACTCAATCACCATCCGCTGCATAGTAAGGCTTTGATGGACGAAGCCGCCAAAAAAGGGGTAAAAGGTAAATTTATTATCGACGGCATGAAGATTAACACTACGAAAGGAGAAAGTAGGGAAAACTTTGTAATACGAATACTAAGAGGAAAATGATATCCCTTTTTTGTATATATGAACAATTATAATATCTATAATTCACTTAATCAACTATATTATACCTATATTTTAATTATATGTATTACTAAATAAGAACTGGATAATAGTTCATTCTACAAACCAGCCCAAATCTTAATATTTTATATAATATTCATAGTCCTACTGCGTTTTTCTGTTGAAAAGCAGCTAACGCTTTTGATGGTAGTGTGTTGACATTTAACATTTCCGACTATGAAAAAAATTCTTACCCTTTCCATTCTTCTTTGCATCGGTGTGTACCTTTACGCTGGAGATTTAAGAAAATCTGAACCTTCCAAACCCACAAACCCAACTTTAAGGATAGAAGAGAATAGTCCTGAACTGCACTCCGCAAGGAAGGCTACTATAAACGGCTGCCCTTCCTCAGATACCTTCTACTGGTGGGGAGAAGGAAGTTCCTACAGGTCTCCAGCAGGAGGGAATAAACAATGGATTAACGCGGGCAACTGGTCCGTAAACAACCACACCACATATTCAAATCCTTCGGGAAGAATACCAAGTGCCTGTGATAGTGTGGTAATTTCAATGGGTGACAATGGAGATGTCCGGTTATCGGCTGATGCCGAGGCTAATGGTTTTTTGTTTAAAATAACGGTTTCCGGCAAAACAGCTACCCTATACACAAATGGTAACACTTTAACCATAAACGGGGATGCTAATATAAACGCTGTCTCAGGTGCTACTATCGAAATAGGTACTCCCTCCGGTGCAGGAACGGTAGAGTTTCTTGGTAATGTAAACATAGGATCAACATCCGGTGGAACCGCAAGATTTGTCGGGCATTCCACCAGTACTATGAAGTTTGGTGCCAATGTAACCCTGGGTCCAAGCGCAGAAATTGTAGACCCTCCGGGTACTGCAATATTCTACAAAACCTTTGTCGGAGATTCTATTATGCATCTTAACTATAACACCGCCAAAACAGCACGTTTTAACAATGTTACTGTACTGGGTATTTCTATTCTAACACTCGGCGGTACCAATACACCCGGCAATATTACAGGTGATCTTACTTTAGATAAACATGGCACACTTAGGCTGCCCGAAGGAACTCAACTCAACAGGCAGACAACAGGAGGTACCTTTACTATGCTCGATTCCAGTAGTATTTATGTGCAGGGACTATCATCAGTTTCTAACGGAGGGCTTCCTGTTGCTTCATTACCGGCAGGAAGCAATTTCCCGGGCGGATTCAGCACCTACAACTTTCAAGACGCTTCAACAGTATATTATTCCGGCGGAGAATCTACTCCTCAGACAATCTATTCTGCCCCCTCATACAATGCACTTACTCTTCGGGCAGGAGGAAATGTAGCCAAAACTGTTACAAACGACGGCACCATCACCACTGCAAAAAAGGTCTTTCTGGAAAAAAATGTCACCTGGATAATGGGTGCCGACGTCCATCACGGTTCCAAATTCGTAGTAAGAAACTTTGCCGATCTGGTTATGGGAAACTATAAATTAACCGGTTCTAATGGTTTTCAGTTAGATGATAAAGGAACTATTGAAATCGGATCTCCGGATGGGATAACCACCTCAGGGTCCACAGGAAATATACAGAGCTCCGGAACCCGGAGTTTCAGTACTGATGCTAATTATGTTTATAACGGAACTTCTCACCAGGTAATGGGCTCCGGCTTGCCGGCTATTCAAAGATCCCTTACTATTGATAATGCTTCCAACGTAGAACTAACAGGCGATGCTGAACCGACACAAGGACTTACCTTAACAAGCGGTAATCTCGAAATAAAAAATCATACGCTCTCCCTTCACGATGTAACTTATTCCTCCGGCCGCTTAGCAGGTTCTGATGAATCAAATGTAACTGTGAAAGGAACGAATGTTTCGCTCAGATTTACCAACTCAAATAAAGGTAACTACTTAAAAAACCTCACATTGACGAATGGGGCTAAAGCCAGCCTGTCAAAAACTTTGGGAGATACACTGAACATCACAGGAGGCTACAGTGCACCGGGGCAGGCGGGTAAAGTAACACTCGGAAACGGCGCACAGTTGACGACGAACGGCGGACACCTGACCCTGAAATCTAATAAATATGGCACTGCTTCTTTGTCTGAAGTACCCGTTAACGGCTCGGGAGTTGCACTTGCATCAATTGTCGGTGATGTTATTGTAGAAAGATTTATCAATATCGGTACGGAATCCGGCCAGCATGGAAAGAAGTGGCATCTGCTGGCAACACCCGCAGGCGGACAAACAATTAAAGAAAGCTGGATGGAAGGTGGTGCATCAACTAATGGATATGGTATTCAGTTGACTTCTCCATCAGGAACCGGTTGGGATAACTATTCACCCTCTCCTTCTGTAAAATCATATAATTATTCCAATAACACCTGGGTTGGTGCAACCAATGCCACAGATAATTTAGAACAAGATAAAGGCTGGATGGTGTTCATCAGAGGAGACAGAACTGTTGGCGGGCAATGGGACCCTGCGAAACCAACTACACTGCGCAGTGAGGGTTCTCTCACCCTCGGCAAAAAGACAATTACAATCCCTGCTAAGACGGGAGGGTTTTATGCTATTGGTAATCCGTATGCATCGGCTGTTGATGTCAGATTAATCTCAGCGCTCGGCACAACAGGTACTTTTTACATTTGGAATCCGAACCCTCTGGGCAAGTACGACTTTGGAAAATATGAAGCCTTCACTTACCTCTCCGGTGATTACGTTTCCACTGACGGAGGAATTATTAATCCGGCTATAATAAATAACTATATTCTCAGCGGGCAGGCTTTTTTCGTTCAAACAGGTACTTCCAGTTATAATCTGGACTTCGAAGAATCCGCAAAAGCCGAGACCAATACCAATATAGAATATTACAGGGGTAACAAAGAGCAAGAACCTGTGAGTGTACTCTCTTCCCGCATCTTTACATCCTCAGGTGTTCCTACTGATGGAACGATTCAGATATTCGGAAGGGAGTTTACCGACGAAGTGGATATTGCTGATGCCAGAAAGCTTTCAAATTCAGGCGTTAACTTGTCTGTAAAAGTAGGAACAGCGCTCCTTGCAGTTGAACGCAGAACGTCTATCTCAGAAAAGGACACAATCTTCTACAACCTCTCCGGGTTAACTCCGGGTTTATACTCCTTTAATTTTGATGCCCAAAATCTTTATACGCCCGGATTTGAAGCATGGCTTGAAGATGGCTTCACTCAAACCAAAACTCAAGTCAACCTTGAGGGCACAACTCAAATACCTTTTGAAGTTACATCAAACAGTAATTCGAGAGCCACAGACAGATTCTTTATTTCATTCTCTACAAGAGGGGCACTACCGGTTACCTTCACAAAAATTGAAGCTGTGAGAAAAGGAAATGCGGTTAATGTAACCTGGAATGTCGCTCAAGAAAATAATGTCAGTAAATATGTAGTAATGCACTCAACAGATGGAAGAAACTTTAAAGACCTGACAGAAGTGGATGCATCCGGAATATCAGAATATTCTGCAATGGATGTTCATCCCGCTGATGGTTACAATTATTATCGAATCAAAAATGTTGACCTCAGCGGTAGCTCATCCTACTCTCAAATAGCTAAGGTTCATTACGGTGATCTCACTCCTGCTCTTTCAGTCAACCCGAATCCAGTCACCAAAGAATTCGTTAGTCTGAAAATGGAAAATCTGCCGGTTGGAAAGTATAATACACGTATTCTGAATACGATTGGACAAACGATATCAACACATTCGTTCAACTATCAGGGTGGTATTGTTACTGAAAAGATCAGGTGGAATCCGGGAGATATACGAGGAAATTATAATCTCGAAGTAAAATATCCCGACGGAAGCCTCAAGACAATTGTAATTGTGTACTAACTTTTTATACTATCATCTTCTTATAAAAGCGACTGAGTGGTTTCAGTCGCTTTTTTCTTTAATTACTTTCCCACAGCCACGCTTTGCAGAAGTTCTGCTTCCCCTACTTTTCCTATTTTTACCAAAATTAATTTCGATGAAAAGACTGCTCCTCTCAATTCTGTTTTTATCTCTAACCTATTCCATAACTGCTCAAATCACTTCAAAACAGATCGACTCTCTGACCGAGAAAGTTTTGAAGGCATTCGATGTACCGGGGATAGCGGTAGCTGTTGTAAAAGACGGCAAAGTGATTCACCAGAAAGGATACGGCGTAGTAAGCATGCGCACCAAAGAGAAAGTAGATGAACATACGCGTTTTGCCATTGCCAGTAATAGTAAGGCTTTCACAGCAACATCCCTGGCTATGCTGATAGATCAGGGAAAACTCACCTGGAACTCTCTTGTAAGAGACTTCATCCCTGAGTTTAAACTCTACAATCCGTTTGTTACCGAAAACTTCACTATAGCTGATCTGCTTTGCCACAGAAGCGGACTCGGTCTCGGTGCCGGTGATTTGATGTTCTGGCCGGGCAGACCAGATTTCACAAAGGCGGATATCATCCATAACCTGAGATACCTGAAGCCTGTTTCTCAATTCAGGACCAAATACGATTACGACAACCTGCTTTATATGGTAGCCGGAGAGGTCATCGAAAGAATCTCAGGCATGAGTTGGGAAGAATTTGTCGAGAAAAACATCTTTGCTCCGTTGGGAATGAATGAAAGTGCGGGAGCATACGAGAGGCTGGCCTCTAAAGCCAATATTATAGATCCGCACGTGCCGATTGACGGCGTGGTTCAGGCAGTAGATCGCGAGCTCAACGGTAACCTGAATGCTGCCGGTGGTATTTACAGCAGCGTTTCTGACATGAGTAAGTGGGCTATTATGCAACTGAACGGTGGTAAATACGGAGCCGATAACAAGCAACTCTTTAGTCCTGCCAGGCAATCAGAAATGTGGAATATCCACACCGTGCGGCCTGCCGGAAACTCGGGTTACAAAACCAACTTCTCGGGATACGGTCTTGGCTGGGGATTGAGTGATGAGAACGGACACAAAGTAGCGACTCATACAGGAGGTTTGCTTGGAATCGTTACACAGGTAACGCTGATACCCGACTTAAAACTAGGCATCATTGTGTTCACCAATCAACAAACCGGAGCTGCGTTTTATTCTGTCACCAATACTATTAAAGACGCTTATTACGGAGTTCCCAAAAGAGACTGGATAAAGATTTATCAGGAAAGGCTGGCTGCTTCAGGAGGTAATGCCAAAACCATTCTCGATAAAATCGAAAGCGAAATTAAGGCAGCCGCTGCAGGGCCGCAACCCGACTTAACCAAATACGAAGGAACATACCAGGATCCGTGGTTTGGGAAAATAACGATTTCAAAAAAAGACGGTAAACTTTATTTCGAGGCTGAGAAGTCGGCTAAGCTACACGGACCGATGTACTATTATAAAGGAAACAACTTTGTTGTAAGATGGGAAGACAGAAGCCTGGATGCAGACTCATTTGTAAATTTCGGACTGGATTTTGAGGGTAAGCCTACCGAAGTCACCATGAAAGCCATATCACCACTGACCGATTTCAGTTTTGACTTCCACGACTTATACTTTACCAGAATCAAATAAGGAGACGAAAATGGATATTGAACGAAACAAACGTGAAGACGAGAACAGATTAGAGTGGAAACGAATTGATAAACTACTCGACGAGATTAAGAAAGGAGGAGGAGAAAAGGCCATCCAAAAACAGAAAGATCGCAATAAATACTCTGCTCGTGTCCGGTTGAGAATGTTGCTCGATCAGGATAAACCCTTTATAGAAATCGGCGCTTTCGCCGGATATGAAATGTACAAAGAACACGGCGGATGCCCGGCGGGAGGCGTAGTAGCAGGATTGGGATACATCTCAGGAAAACAATGTATCGTTGTTGCCAACGACCAAACGGTAAAAGCCGGAGCCTGGTTCCCCATCACAGGAAAGAAAAACCTGAGGATGCAGGAAATAGCAATGGAGAATAAACTCCCTATTGTGTATTTGGTCGACAGCGCAGGCGTTTTCCTGCCGATGCAGGATGAGATATTTCCCGATAAAGAACACTTTGGACGCATTTTCAGAAATAATGCACGGATGAGTGCCATGGGTATCACCCAGATTGCTGCAGTGCTGGGCCCGTGTGTTGCAGGTGGTGCCTACCTGCCTATCATGAGTGATGAAACGCTGATGGTATCAGGAGAAAATCACGGTTCCATATTTCTGGCCGGTCCTTATCTCGTAAAGGCAGCCATCGGCGAAACTACAGATACCGAAACACTCGGCGGTGCACACACCCATAATGCCATCAGCGGGATTGCAGATTATCAGTTTAATACAGAAGAAGAATGTCTGGAGCACATCAGGCGCATCGTCAGCAAACTGGGGGATCAGCCTAAAGCGGGTTTTGACCGCACAGACCCTGTTGCTCCAAAAGTCGAAACCGATCAGGTGTACGGAATCCATTCCAAAGACAATAAGACGCCTTATGATGTAAGGGATATCCTCGACACCATTGTTGACGCTGACAGTTTTGATGAGTTCAAGAAAGATTACGGTAAAACTATCGTTTGTGGTTATGCGAGAATTGACGGCTGGGCTGTCGGTATTGTTGCCAACCAAAGGCTGAACATCAAAACTTCAAAAGGAGAGATTCAGATGGGTGGCGTAATCTATAATGACAGTGCAGACAAGGGAGCTCGATTTATAATGAACTGCAATCAAAAAAAGATCCCCATTATTTTCTTCCAGGATATCACGGGATTTATGGTGGGCACAAGAAGCGAGCACAGCGGCATCATTAAAGACGGAGCTAAGATGGTAAATGCCGTTGCAAACTCGGTCGTACCTAAAATCACTTTCATCATCGGCAACTCTTATGGAGCCGGTAACTATGCCATGTGCGGCAAGGCTTACGACCCGCGTTTCATCTACGCATGGCCTTCAGCAAAAATTGCCGTGATGGGTGGCGAGCAGGCAGCAAAAACATTACTGCAGATCGAAGTTGCTTCCCTCAAAAAGAAGGGAGAGGAAATTACCGAAGAAAGAGAAAAAGAGCTTCTCGATAAAATGATTTCGCGATACGACAGTCAGACGACTGCCACCTATGCAGCAGCACGCCTCTGGGTAGATGCCATCATTGATCCGAAGGAAACAAGAACCATCATATCTGAGAATATCGCCGCTGCTAATCACAACCCCGATATTCCCGAATTCAAGACAGGAGTCATACAAGTATAATTGATGCAAAAAAGAAAAATCACTATTTATACTGATGGTGCAGCGAGAGGCAACCCGGGTCCCGGCGGTTATGGAGTCGTCATGATGTATGGCACGCACAGAAGAGAACTCTCTGAAGGGTACCGCCTCACAACCAACAACCGTATGGAATTAATGGCGGTTATAAAAGCATTGGAAGCCATTAAAAAACCTGAGTTGGAAATTGACTTGTTCACAGACAGCAAATATGTAGCCGACGCCATCTCGAAAGGATGGCTCAATACGTGGATTAAATCCAACTTCAAGGGAGGAAAGAAGAATCCTGATCTTTGGAAACAGTATCATGATCTCTCAAAGAAATTCAACATCAATTTCCATTGGGTAAAAGGCCACGCCGAAAATATTTACAACAACAGATGTGATGAGCTGGCGACTGAAGCTGCCGACGGCAATGATCTTAAAATAGATGAGTATTACGAAATGATATCACGAGGGGATAACAGTCTTCTGTAACCTCAGACGATCTTGAGCCTGACATCGTAAATAAAATCTTTGACAGATACAATCTTAATCTCTCCCTTAAAGAATGCGGGATTGATCAAATAATTAAATTCTTCAGGAATCACAACAGAAGGAATCTTCACCACTTCGTATTTCTTTTCAGTCAGCAGATAACTCCCGAAGGTTTGAGTTTCTTTTGGTACGGGATGCATCCTCCAGTTGCCCGGTAAATCAGCTTCCTTTATCTGTTTCACCTTCCTGGTATCAATCTCATATGTAATTAAAGAAAGTGCTCTCGGGATATCGTGTATGTTCACATTCACCGAGTATTCCACCAGAGCCAATGCACGTGATTCGGAAGTGTACAGGCAAGGAACATTTTTGTTATTCCACCTGCCGCCAAACAGCCTTGCTCCTTCTCCTGAAAGATCGTTTGCATATCTGCTCCGTGAAATGCGATAGACAAGCATGATTATGAATAAACACCGTAATCGATACGGCCGATGAGATTGCGGATTTCTTCACGGCCAAACTGGTTGTCGAGAAAATCAATGGGTTTTTGAAAATCTAAAGCCTGGTTGGGGGTATCCATCCAGCGGCGGAAAGCGTCTTCCTGGCCGAAGACTTCAAAGCCATATGCATATAAATCGGCAATGTCTAAGATTTTCTCGCTGAGCGAGAGACCGAAGCGATCCCCCTTCTTTTTGTTGATGAGCGTAGCCCGGGTAACAGAAAGGGCTTTTGCCAATTCGGAGTAATCCATGGAAGTCTTGGCTTTGAGAGATTCGAGATCGCGCTTGGAAATACCCGACCTTACAACCCTCATTTTCTCGGCGAGTGAAAGGTAATTCTCACGGCGCCCGGATGACTCAAAAAGCACTGCAGGCTCACTCGCTAAACTTGTTGCGAGCACCTCTTCTGCATTGGGATACTTTTTAGGCATAGTATAATTATTTACTGTATTCAGTGTAAATTTATACTTTTCTTACGGATATAAAAAACTTTCTATTGCCTTTTTTTCAGCTCCTGATCCAGATCCAGATTGTTTTTGAGTGCGACTTGCCTGGCTAATTCGTACCCTGCATCTGCGTGCCTGATAACTCCGAGTCCGGGGTCATTACGCAACACCCTACTGAGCTTTTCAGCTGCCATATCGGTACCATCGGCAACGATTACCATTCCTGCGTGGATACTGTACCCCATCCCTACGCCACCACCATGGTGCAGACTTACCCAGCTGGCTCCGGCAGAGGTATTAACCAATAAATTCAGAATCGGCCAGTCTGCGACAGCATCACTACCGTCTTTCATCGCTTCTGTTTCACGGTTCGGACTGGCAACCGAGCCTGTATCGAGGTGGTCACGGCCGATCACAATCGGTGCTTTTACTTTACCGGTACGAACCAATTCATTAAATGCCAGTCCGGCTCTTTCTCTTTCGCCCTGCCCCAGCCAGCAGATTCTGGCCGGCACTCCCTGGAATGCGATCTTTTCTTTTGCCATAGTGAGCCAGTTCTTCAGGCTTTTATTTTCGGGGAAGAGCTCCATAATTACCCTGTCTGTCTCATAGATATCGTTGGGGTCTCCGCTTAATGCAGCCCATCTGAAAGGGCCTTTTCCCTCGCAGAACAACGGGCGGATATATGCAGGCACAAAACCCGGGAAATCGAATGCATTCTTCAAGCCTGCCTCATACGCTCCGGCTCTCAGGTTGTTTCCGTAGTCGAAAGTTTCTGCTCCGGCGTGCATCAGATCTATCATCAGCTCGACATGACGTTTCATAGTAGAGAGAGAACGCTTCACATATTCCTCCGGATTTTCTTCCCTCAGTTTATTTGCTTCCTCAACACTCAGTCCCTGCGGAACATAACCGATTAGGGGGTCGTGTGCTGAAGTCTGGTCTGTCAGAACATCAACTGTAACTTTTCTTTCCTTCAGTCTCTCTAACAAATCGACTGCATTGCAATGAACACCTATGCTCCACGCCTTGCCTTCTGCTTTTGCGGCCAGCGCCTTATCGATGGCTTCATCAATATTCATACAAATCTCATCCAGGTAGCGCGTTTCAACACGCTTTTCCATTCTCCACTTTTCAACCTCCGCTGCCAGACAAACACCACCATTCATGGTAATAGCTAAAGGCTGAGCCCCGCCCATACCTCCGAGCCCGGCGGTCACGCTCAAAGTACCTTTCAGAGAATGGTTGAATTTACGGCGGGCAATCTCTGCAAAGGTTTCATAAGTACCCTGCACAATTCCCTGACTACCGATATAAATCCACGAACCGGCAGTCATCTGGCCGTACATCATCAGTCCTTTCTTCTCCAACTCGTCGAAATGCTCCCATGTAGCCCACTTTGGAACTAACTGAGAGTTAGAAATTAATACCCTTGGCGAATTCACGTGCGTCTTCATAATTGCAACAGGCTTGCCGCTTTGAACCAGAAGCGACTCGTCATTCTCGAGTACTTTAAGCGCAGCGATAATTCTATCGAGACTTTCAAAGTTTCTGGCAGCCTTCCCTCTTCCGCCGTAAACAATCAGTTCGTCGGGTTTTTCTCCTACCTCAGGATTAATGTTATTCAATAGCATCCGTAAAGCAGCCTCCTGGCTCCACCCCTTACAGTTCAGTGTGCTTCCCGTAGGCGTTTTATACTTCACAGGATCATAATGTCTTTTAACCTCGGTCATGGTCTTATATTTTTACAGTTTATAATTCTCTATAAAATTGACAGCCTTCTGAATATCATCATGCAGGATTCTGTCTGAATCATTAAAGGCTACCTTCTCTCTAAAAGCACTGAATACCTCTTCCACTTTCGGTGATGACTTGGAAGGTCGTGTAAACTCCAATGCCTGGCAAGCCGTCAACAACTCTATCGCCAGAATCCGGTGTACATTCTGTACTACCCTCAGGCATTTAGTGGCAGCATTCGCTCCCATGCTGACATGGTCCTCCTGGTTGTTGGAGGAAGAAATAGAATCGACACTTGCAGGGGTGCACAATTGCTTGTTCTCGCTTACCATCGACGCAGCCGCATACTGAGGTATCATGAGCCCGGAATTCAATCCGGGATTATGAATCAGGAACAGCGGCAGATTACGCTGACCACTCAGCAACTGATAAGTTCTTCTCTCAGAGATATTGCCAATCTCACTCATCGCGATTGACAGGTAATCTAAGGCCAACGCCAAAGGCTGGCCGTGGAAATTTCCGCCGCTAATAATCAAATCATCATCAGGGAAGATGTTCGGATTGTCAGTCACCGAGTTAATTTCGGTAAGCAAAGTATTTTGTACGAAATCAACCGTATCTCTTGATGCACCGTGTACCTGCGGAATGCAACGGAAAGAATACGGATCCTGTAGATTGGCTTTTTCGGATTCACAAATCTTGCTGCCCGATAAAATTCTTCTAAGATTGGCAGCGGTAGCCACCTGTCCTTTGTGCGGACGAACGTCGTGAATATGGTCGTTTAAAAAATTAATATTACACAAAAAAGAGTCAATAGAGATTGCTGCAATAATATCTGCCCACTCTATCAACTTCTTGCTCATCACGAGCGAAAATATTCCGTAAGCGCTCATGAATTGAGTACCGTTAATCAAAGCAAGCCCTTCCTTGCTCTTCAATTTCAAGGGCTGAAGATTCAATTCTTTCAACGCCTCTGCCGAACTACATTTCTTCCCTTTAAAAAAAACCTCGCCCTCTCCGATCAATGGCAAGGAGAGATGACTCAACGGTGCCAGGTCTCCCGATGCTCCCAACGATCCTTTAGTGTACACAACCGGCAGCACATCGTTATTGTGCAACTCAGCCAGGCGTTTTACAATCTCTTCGCAAACACCTGAGTGTCCGTAACTGAGTGATTTAATTTTCAGCATCATCATCAGCCGAACGATATCGGCAGGCACTTCGTCTCCCACCCCACAGGCATGCGACTTAAGCAGGTTATCCTGCAACTCGGCCAGTTGCGTTTTATCAATACTCACATTCTGCAGAAATCCGAAACCGGTATTGATTCCGTAAAACAAATCATTCCCTGATTCCAGTTTTTCATCAAGGTAGGCACGGCATTTATTAATAGCATCCAGTCCCTTCTGAGAAACGGCAACCGGTTGATGGTTATGCAGATAAAATTCCACTTGTTCATAGGTAAGGGTTTCCGCATCAATAGACAAATGATGATGATCCATAGCTTTTTAAAAATCGGTCTCAAAGTTACGCGATTTCAGCAGGCTTTCCCGAGCTGAATTTAACAGATGAATAATTTTTCTTTTTCTGAAAATATAATTATAACTCTAACTTTACCCGCATCAATTTTTAAGAAGCTGAATATGTCGGATATAATTGTAAAAATGCAGAACGCCCGTATTTATCAGGGCAATTCTCTGATTTTGGATGATGTAAATATTGAAGTAAGAAAAGGAGAATTTGTTTATATAGTAGGAAAGACCGGTACCGGAAAAAGTTCACTCTTAAAAACCCTTTACGGAGACCTGAAGCTTAGAGAAGGGGAAGCAAGCGTCGGGGAGTTTGATCTGAAGAAAATGGACTGGAAAAAAGTTCCTTTCCTCAGAAGAATCCTTGGTGTAGTTTTTCAGGATTTTCAACTGATGACTGATAGAAATGTAAATGAAAACCTCAAATTCGTTCTGCGTGCTACCGGATGGAAAGACAAGAGGCTCATGGATGAAAAAATTGAGGATGTACTGAGCAAAGTCGGCCTCAAGACCAAGGGTTTCAAAATGCCATTTGAACTGAGTGGTGGCGAACAACAAAGAGTTGCAATTGCAAGAGCATTGCTTAATTCACCCCAACTAATTTTAGCTGATGAGCCGACAGGTAACTTAGATCCCGCGACGTCAGATGAAATCATGCGATTGCTGTTCAGCATCTCCAGAGACTACGGAACTGCAGTGATGATGGCTACGCATGACTATCCTGTTATCCGCAGATTTCCTGCTCGCACGATGAAGACAGAAGCGGGTAGGGTGTACGACCATGCTACAGTAGACTTCATTTAAATATCTGCCGAATTATCTGGTCTGCATTTTTGCGGTCTGAAAACACTTTAGAGAATACCTCCTGTCTTTTTATTATTTCCTCCTTTGAGAATGACTGATCCCATAAATCTCTAATGGCTGATTTCCATTCTTCTGCACCATCGGCTATCCTGCATAACGAAGTCCAACCGCTACCGCTGTCTGTTCCCACCGGATTGGTAACGACAAAACGTCCCTCTGCCAGCGAATTAATAATCTTTACTTTAATGCCTGTACCGATTGCAGCCGGTAAAACATTGATATGAGCATTGCGGATGAACTCATCCATTTCTTTCGCATCCGGATTAGGCACACATTCCACATTATGCTTCAGACATAAGTTCTTCAGTTCTACGGAAGGATTTTTACCTGCAACAATCAACTTAACATCGAGCCCGGAAAACACATGAGTAACTAAAAACGTTACTGCTTCTTCATTTTCGGGTACCGATAAATTGCCGTGGTAAAGACAGTATTCACCTCGTCCTTCTTCACCGGTAACCTTCTCTTTTCCGGCAAAAAGAGGTATTTGAACAACCTCTGCATTTATTTTCGTGTAAATATTGTAGTCATATTGACTCAGGCTGAAAAACTTACCCTTCTTCGCAAGTTCTTTCTCATAATTCTTCAGGAGACCGGCTTCTTGCTTAAAGTAAAACCTCCTGAAAAACGATTGGGCATACTTTGCGAGGTTGGCATAATACTCCCACTCAACATTGTGCAGCCGCACCCAACACCTCGAGGCATCTAACTCACCGCTGTAGAGAAAGTAAGAACAATGTACGCCCTCCATTAAAATGGGATGATTATCTTTTTGCAACCTTTCGATTAATTCATCATTTTTACGAGAACTGACAATGTAGGGCAGCCTAAAAGGTACCGTCTTTCGCCGGCGATAATAATGTACCTCTTCGCAATATTGCTCCAGAACATCCTGACGGCTCCTGCCGTACTCAAAACAATGCAAAATGATTTTGATGTCCGCTTCCTTCAGCGCTTTTATCTTGTAGAACACATCGGTTACTCCCCCGTAATCCGGCGGATATGGCACATCAAAAGAGATGATATGGAGATATCTAACCAAAATATTCTTTATAAAAACTGATTAACTTTTTTTCTTCTTCCTGCCAGTTGAACACTTCCCTCGCTGCGAGGCAACCCTGAACCAGAGTAGCGTGTAAATCCTGATCACTCAATAACCTGTTAAGTCCTGATGCTATTTCTTCTTGCGAGAGGGACGTTATCATCAACGAAACCGGATACTCATCGTTCACTTTCCTGTATTCGGGATAATCCATTGTCAACTGCGGAACTCCGCTTTGTATGTAATCAAAAAAGCGGTTGGCCAGACTGAGATATTGGTTCAAGCCTTCGCGTACGAAAAGGGTAATGCCTGCCGAATATTGCGGCGTAATATTTTTAAGCTGCTCAGGAGCTACATATCCTTTCAGAAATACTTTATCCTCTACACCGTTTTCTTTTATCAATTGTTGAGTCTGCTCAAAAAAATTTCCGTTACCATAAATATCCAATACTGTATCTACTTTTTTCATGGCAGGTATCAGCTGCTCAAAGCCGCGGCCTTCATTCACACTTCCCTGATAAATAATTTTGCCGTTGCGTTTCACAATATCAGCATATACGGTTTTCACCGGCACATTCCGGATGACCTCATAATTTACCTTGTACTTCTCGCTGAAAATTTCAGCTATGCTTTTGTTCACCGTGTACCCTAACTTGAAACGTGGGACAAATGTTTTCTCTAACCAATACCAGAACTTATAAATATGCGGACGGGTTACGATTTCCTTCTGTTGCGAAAAATACTCATGAGCATCATATACCCTTTTCTTCCGCCTGATGACAGAAGTAAAGAACACCGGAAGCATGGTGTCCAGATCTATGCAGCATAAAACATCGCAACGCCTGAAAAGTAAAAAGAAAAAAAGTTTGATATTATACTCAAAGTAAAACAGGAATGTCTTTGTGAACAGTACCGAAATACGCTCCTGGCCGAATGGTCTTTCTGTTAAAGCAACCGAAGTTTTCTTTTTCACCCCTACTAATTCCACTTCATAGCCGGCATTGGACAATGACGTGCAGATTCTGATCATACGCTGATCAAAATTTAAATCATTGGTAACTGTAAAAACAATTTTCATGTCTGTCTATTGTCCTGCTTCCTGCATTAGCTGTTTGTGGATATTGAGAATTGCTTCTTCTTCTAAAATATCATTATGAAAAATGGGAATAAACATGCCGCCCAGCGATTTCACCTTCCGGAAAAATTCTAATGCAGATTCTCCTGCATCATCAGTACGGTTACTCTCATAATTGACAAAAGTAGCATCCATCCAACAGGAAGGATAGACTGTGAGACGGGTTTCAACTTCTTTCAATAAATCATAAAATGGAAATGGGCGTGAAGTACCGGCACGAAATCCGGGTGTTTCAGCAAATGCCATCGAGTAATCCTCGGTGATGCCAGCGTCAATTAATTCGCGATAGGTATCCGGTAATCTGAATTTCAGAAAATGCTGCCGGCTTGCAACAATCTTTCTTGCGCTGTATTTCTCCAAACATTTTTTCTCTTTAAGAACCACCCCTTCTCGCTCCGAAGAATAAAACGAAGGATGTAAGGCTACCCCTTCGGCATCTGTAATCTTCGTAAAAGCTTTTTCTCTCACTGCCACCTTGCTCATATCGATATTGTGGTCGTACTCTGTGCCTCCGGCTGTCAGGAAGAAAAATATCCCCTTAATACCTGCTTGCCCCAATTCTTCACGAATGTAATCATACACATCCCACGGATCTTTTTTCCTTCCACTCAGCACTGCAATTCTTTCTTTCATCCGGCTCCATTTTCCGGTAAGGATATCTCTGCCAATCAGTAAACATGACTTCACAGACCCTCTCGCGAGATATTTAAACACCACATCAATATCGTAGGTAAACACAGTAACGAATTTGGGTTTTTGCAAATTCAGATGCGGAAATTTTTCCTGTAATAATTTACCGAATTCATTAACGCGCAAATCCACGACAGGTTCTTGAAGAAATTGGTGCTTCGCCGCAAAACTGTTGACCGCTTTGAACCTTCCATAAACATCAGCCTCAAAAGGCAGGTACTCCTCATACCGCGAAATCAGATAAAAAACCATACTGAAGAGATCATATCCGGTATCGCCGGCACCAGGGAAGAGAACAATTTCACTCCCTTCTCCTTTTACATCCGGTTCAAATTGTCTGATGCCCGCTTCTTGCAGGAATCCTGATGGAATAATTTGAATGCCATCACCCTGATGCTCAACTCTTGCACCATAAAATATTTTGGCTCCATGAAAATTTTTGTATTCCTCAACATCTTCTGTAAATGCAAATTCACAATTCAGTACATGCATGATCCACTTCACCGTATAGCGAAGGCGCGGAGTAATTTTCTCACTGTACATCAGGACCATACTCAAAAATAGTTAAATCATACATCCTTTAACAGAATATCACCTGCCGGGCAAAAACCTGCACACTATTTGTATCTCAACAAATTATGCCACGAATTTTAATGATAGATGATGATGAGGACCTGCTGAATCTGGTAAAAAACTTTCTCGCAGAGAAAGGCTTTCTGATAACCGCCTTTTCTTCATGGTCAGAGGCTCAAAAAGAACTTCATCAATCTGAACCCGATCTGATTCTTCTGGATGTATTTATAAAAACACAGGACGGACTGAATATCTGCAATCAATTAAGATCTTCTTCGTTTACAAGACACATTCCCATACTAATTCTTTCAGGTTTTGCCGAACTTTCAGGCTCGGCCACAGAAGAATTCGGAGCGAGCGGGTTCCTCGCAAAGCCTTTCGACTTAGATATACTTTATGACAAAATCACGGAAATACTCTCTCACAAGCGATGATCAGGAAATATATTTTTTCAGATAGCTCTCAATCATATTGCACGGTACGAAAAAGGGTTTATCCGTAATTTCAAGATTCAGAGTTTCGCCACTGATAGTATAACTGCCTTTAATGAAATTTCCGAAGACATTCAGCTCAAAGTCTCCGGCGTTTGTATCACCGGTAAATGTTCCGTTTTGGCTTTCAACTGCTTCTCTGGCCTTCTCAAGAGCAGCTTCCACGTCTCCCCCGACGGGGAATTCAAAGTTGCATGACATATTGTAAATGTTAGATTTTGATTAATACTCTTTCTTATCCTCTTTATTGTCCCATTCTTTAAAAGGAGAAGAGGCTTCTATTAAATCAATTTTTAAAAACGGAATTTTCCGCTTTTCTTTCGGCAACACAATCTCATCATAAATCAGGCTGTCGTCAAATCCGCTTTTGGCAGCATCATCCTTCGTGCCCGCATAATACAACACCTTCGGCCTCGCCCAGTAAATTGCACCGAGACACATCGGACACGGCTCGCAGCTCGCGTATATCTCACAATCCTCCAGCTGGTAGCTGTTCAGATTCGCACAAGCATCTCTGATGGCCACTACTTCAGCATGGGAAGTAGGATCATTGTCTGCCAATACACGATTATTTCCCCTGCCTACAATTTCATCACCTTTTACGACTATACAACCAAACGGACCGCCATCACCATTTCTGACACCTTCCTCGGCAATGCGAATAGCCTCCAGCATAAACTTCTCTTCTCTCGTCATAATATCAAAAATAAAGCTCTAAAATCCTTGATGGGCACAAATTAGCACAAGAATTGTATTGAATACTCCGAATACAATTAATAATTATTTAAATCCATCATTATGAGAATTGGAATCGCTGCCGATCATGGCGGCTATGAGTTGAAAGAAAAGGTAAAAGAACAGTTGAAAGTATGGGGACACGAGGTAGAAGACTACGGTGCTTATGAGTACAACAAAGACGATGATTATCCCGACTTTATATTTCCCCTGGCAAGAGCCGTAGCCGGCAACAGTGTTGAGAGGGGTATCGCTATCTGCGGAAGCGGTGTCGGTGCTTCTGTAGCAGCCAACAAGATTACCGGGGTCAGGGCAGCCCTGATTACGGATTGTTTCTCAGCCGCTCAGGGCGTGGAAGATGACAATTTGAATATTATCTGCCTCGGCGGACGGGTTGTGGCTGATGTTTATGCAGAATTATTAATCAAACATTTTCTGGATGCGCAATTTACCGGTTTCGAAAGGCACAACAGAAGACTCGGAAAAGTGAAAGCGGTAGAATTAAATAAGTGATATGAAAAAAATTAAAGTACTTTTCTCCGACATCGGAGGTGTTATCTTAACTAACGGCTGGGATAAAGAAAGCAGGAAAAGGGCATGTGAAATTTTTCATCTCGACTTTGATGAGATGAACCACAGGCACGAGTTCATCTTCAATGTGTATGAAATCGGCAGAATCACATTAGATCAATACCTTGATACCGCTGTATTCTACGAACCGAGAGATTTCTCCAAAAAGGAATTTACCGACTTTATGTATGCACAATCGCAGCAGTTGCCGAATATGCTGCCTTACCTGATTAAGTGGAAGAAAGCACATCCTGACATCAAAGTCATTTCCATCAATAACGAAGCCCAGGAACTGAATCATTACCGCATCCAAAAGTTCCAATTGCACCGCTTTTTTGATGCCTACGTTTCTTCGTGTGTTGCGGGAATGCGCAAGCCCGATCCGGGCATTTTTCGTCTTGCAGTAGGTATTGCTCAGGTCGATCCGGATGAGTGTATTTATTTCGACGACCGTAAAATGCTCGTCGATGCTGCAGCAAAGACCGGACTCAACGCTTTCTGTCACACAAATTTTGAAGACACCAAGAAAATTATAGAGAAATATATCGGATAGCCGGTGCATCAACCTCATGATTGAAAAAGGAAGGATAATTTTAGTTTATTATCCCATTCTTTTTCAGATTTTACACCGTAAATTTGCACTTCCTAAACTCGGGTAGTGGCGCAGCCCGGTAGCGCACACGTCTGGGGGGCGTGGGGTCGCAAGTTCGAATCTTGTCTACCCGACCTGAATCCCTAAAAAGAATGAAAGCATCCCGCACACATAATCCTGCGGGATGCTTTCATTTTACCCCGTCCATACATTGACTTCTCCGCCAACAATTTTCTCAAGTTTTTTAAAAAAATATTTTGTTTTTTAATTCTTTATTCTACATTTGTAGAAATAAATCTATAATTGTAGAATGATTAAGTTATCCAAAACCGAAGAACAACTGATGGAATTCGTCTGGCAAAAGGGAAAAGCTTTCATGAAAGATTTGATAGACAGCTATCCTGATCCCAAACCTGCCAGCACGACTATTGCCACACTCCTGAAGAGGATGACCGAGAAGGGGGCAGTCGGGTACAAGCAGATGGGAAATTCGCGGGAGTATTATCCTCTGATCAGGAAATCAGATTACTTCTCCAAAAGAGTGAATACGATGATCCGCGATTATTTCGATGACTCCGTCCTGCAATTCGCTTCCTTCTTTACCAGAGAGACCCAGCTCACCAAAAAAGAACTGGAAGAGTTAAAGAAAATCATCGATTCAGAAATTCAAAAAAAGAAATAGTATGCTCACCTATTTTCTAAAAGTCATTTTCTGCACAGCCCTGTTTTACGGGCTGTATGCCCTCCTCTTCAGACGCGAAAAAATGCTGGTGTTCAACAGATTTTATCTGCTGGGATCACTGGCTGTTTCTTTCATCATCCCTTCGATTACTATCAAAGTCGCTGCGCCGTCAAGTACTCCGACCGATTACTTCCTATCGGGATATACTGTGGAAACCTTATACCCTGTAACGACTGAGGCATCAGCCGCCCCGGCTTTTACTCTTGCACAGTTACTGGTGTGGGGAGTCGCATTTATAAGTCTTGTAATCCTTTTAAGACTTATAATCAACCTCTATAAAATTCGCAGGAAGGGATTAGGCGGTAAGACTGTCTATTATAACAATACAAAGCTGGTACTGCTGGAAAAACACTCGATACCCTACAGTTTTTGGGATACGATCTATCTGAATAAGAAAGAATTTGAAGACGGCGCTATTGAGCATGAGATTATCGAGCACGAAATGGCACACATCCGCCAGAAGCACAGTTTAGACATATTGTTTATAGAGTTTTTAACTGCAATCACTTGGTTCAACCCCATCCTCTACTTGTATAAACGCGCTATAAAAATCAATCACGAACTGCTTGCGGATGCTGCCGTTACTAACGGATTCCAGGATGTTGTTGCGTATCAGAATATTCTTCTGCAGCGTGCTTCAGGACTGACAAAAATGGGCTTAGCCAGCAGTTTTAATTTTATTCTCACCAAAAAACGCATCATCATGCTACAAAAACAATTCAACCGAAAAAGAAGTCTGTTACTCGGACTGACAGCGCTACCCGCGATGGCCATCGCCATCTTCATGGGTTGCAATACAGTTCAGGAAAGAGAATCAGATACAGCAACTGCTGAACCTCTACCTGCTCAAACAGAAAACAGCACCGCTTTCGAAGATTCAGCAGCAACCGAAACAGTACCTTTTGCAGAGCCCAAGTCAATTAAAGCTTTTCCGGAAGGGCCGGGAGCCAGCGACCGGGAAATTGAAGAGTACAATGCTGCAATTGCAAAAGGAAGATACGAATATGGAAATTATGTATGGGGCAAGGGCGTTAACATTAATAACACATTAAAGCTGTATGAGAAAATGACATATGACCAGAGGAAAAATGCCGCTGCTCTTCCTCCACCGCCACCGCCGCCACCACTTGTAACAAGTTTGTCTCAGCAGGAAATAGACGAATGGCCGGCTATTTATGAATACACCTATCCGGGAGAAGATAAACCTTATCACTTCGAATTAAAAAGTCAACAGCTTCCGAAAGATGCACATAATATCGTCCTGAAAGCAGTTGATAATAAGCTCATTCAGGTACTGATATTTTATAAGGATAAAAGGCCTGTATCAGAAGATGTTTCAACCCCGGATAAAATAAAAGAGTTTGAAAAGAAATATGGAATTACCCTTTTGCCTCCGCCACCTGTACCCGCTGCACCGCCGGCTCCAAAAGACCCGCAGGCAAAGGTTCCACCTCCACCGCCTGCGCCGCCATTACCGATCTCTGAAGAAACAATATCTAAATTGCCGGAATGGCCTGTAATACTTGAAAGCAGAAGCGGGGAATCAATCACTACTTCTCAATTGACCGGTATTGCTGTACCCAAAAAACTGAATAATATCATCATTAAAACAGTGGATGAAAAACCGGATAAAGCTTTTCTGGTATCAGACAGCAGAGCCAAAATAAAGATTGTAGATATCTCTACTGCTGCACACAGGCAGGATTTTGAAAAGGAACTTGGCATCAAAATGCCGGATAAAATACCCGCCATGCCACTTTAAGGCAGATTCTAAAAATCTCATCGCATAGTCCTGTATAAAAGATTATCTCTATCAAATTCTAGAGGTGATATCGTCAGAAATGCAACCTGACGGTATCACCTTCATGAATAATATCAGGCGTCAGGCCATAAGCCTTTTTGATGTTTTCAGTTGTTAGCACCTCTCTTCTTTCTCCTTGCGCAATTAACCTTCCTCCATACATCAGGGAAATTTGGTCTGCATATTTCCCTGCAAGATTCAGATCATGAACCACACCCACCACCACCCATTTACGGTCATCCACCAACTCGCGAAGTTTGTCCATAAAATCAAACTGGTAGTATACATCTAAAAATGTCAATGGTTCATCGAGCAGCAGGTATTTAGTCACGCCATCTTCCTGCTGCCACAGTTGCGCGGCAACCCTTGCAAAATGCACGCGCTGTTTTTCACCGCCACTCAGCGTTACATAATCACGGTCTTTAAAAGCATTCAAATCAAAAAACGACATTGCTTCCTCACATATATTCCAATCCTCAGCCACAGGAGTACCCGAAAAGAAAGGATACCGCCCACCGCCAGACTGGCACAAACGAAAACACTAAGGATTGCGCGTGGCAGGCGCAGCGTCACATCTGCATTTCTACCCCGGTAATACCTGTCACGAAAGTATTTTCATTGAGTTGAAAGATCATATCAAAGGTAGAACGCATACCATAATTTAATGAGTTTACATCAGACCATCCGCCACCGGAAGAGCTGGCGTTACTGACAGATCCTGTTCCACAGAGTAAGGTGGTATTAGATATCATATCGCTGAAGCGGTAGGTATGCCCTACACCTGCCCTCACGGTCATTACATTAGCATGTGCATTATTCTTTATGTATTCGGGATTACCCGAGAAATCATTTGCATCCCACTGCGCTTGAGAGAGCTCGCCCGTTGCGTTCATCATAGCTATAACTGTAACTAAAATATGCATTGATAGACTGTTCCCGGCCTGGAGAGAATTCTCCGATCATATTCACAAAATCTTTTCGGGAAGCCGTATGCTGCCCGAAGCCCGAATGCAGTTGCTTACCATAATTAGCCATAAACGAGGCACGCTCCTTACTGATTTCAACATGCGTTGTAAAACGTCGCAATCCGTGGCTACCGAACATGATATCCTGACCAATGGAAGCCTTTCGGGGCTCTGCCCTCTTTGTAGAAAGATTCACGACACCCGAAATGGCCTGACCGTAAAGAGTTCCCGAAGGCCCTTTGATGACTTCTACATTCCCTACAGAACCATAATCGATATCATCCATTACCGTAATTCCTTCGGCAGAGGTGACAGGGATTCCGTTCAGATACATCTTATATCATTGTCCGTCAAAATTGCTGCTGAAATTACTGGTGCGGTTCGCCCCATTGCCATATCCTCTCAGATTAAATTGCTGACCGGCCGAAAAAGTTCTGCGTGACATCGTAACGCCCGGAATATTGGTGTTAATAGCATCATCCAAAAGAATTCCGTTTCCTCGATTCAATTCCACCTCACTCAGCTTGGCTATAGAAACAGGCTGATGCAGCAACTCCTTGTTGGGATTGGCCGTTACTACTACTTCTACTTCATTAAAATTTTTAGGGATTTGCATAAGCACAATATTCAGTTGCTCTCCACAAGCACCACTCTTTTTGTAGATTTCATATCCGATGAATGAGATATTGATCTCAACCTGACCATTACACGTAATTTCAAAGTTTCCATTTTTGCCAGTGATTGTACCCTGCGTTTCCGACATCCAAATAGTAGCATTAGAAAGAGGATTGCCCGACTGTGCGTCTGTTACTCACCCACTAATACGGGAAGACTGGGCAAAAACATGGAAGATTAATAAGCATGGAATAGCTGTCAGTAAAATATACTTCATATAAATATTTTTCGATAATAAATTAATTCATCAAGGCGGTAAAGGAACAAAATTTGAAAAAAAACAGGCCATTTTTTTATAAATGGCCTGTTACGTTCTTAAATCTCAATCACATTATTTCCTCTTTATTACTTTCTCAGTATAAACCTTCTTGTCAGCATATACCTTCAGTATATAGGTACCCACACTCAGTTGGTTCTTATCATCCGGCATAACAGAAATAACATCAGAAGCAGGATATTCATTACTATACACCTTCGCTCCCGACATGTTGAACAACTCTGCTTTAACCACTCCGGATGGAGATTTTGTAAAGTGCAATTTGATCTCATTTCTGAATGGATTACCAACTACTGTCAACTTCTGCGGACCGGAGTAACGCAGCAGCAGCGTATTACTATAATCGTACTTACCGTCTCTGTCCACCATCTTCAGACGATAGTAGTTAAGTTCTGACAAACTGTTATCCGTGAGTGTGTATTCCTTAACACTATTGCTGTTGCCTGAAGCGTTCACTCTGCCGATTGATACAAAGTTATTCGTACCGTCTTTCGACTTCTGTACTTCAAAGTATGAAGAGTTTTGCTCTGTTGCAGTCTTCCAATTGAGGATTCCTTTATCATCCTGAACCACTCCGGAAAAACTCATGAGCTTAACAGGAATAGTTATACCTTTCTCCACGAGGAAGAATTTAGAGAATCCGGTGAAGGGAGCTGTGAACAGATACCCATCTCCATACGCCTCATAAGTCGTCGACCCCATCTTTGTCCCCGGCTCTACGGTTGACCCCACTGTAGCTGCATTTGTCTTAACTATTGCTACATCTGCAGGATTCCTGCCTCCCATCTCTGCGGCAGTATAGTAAAGTCCGATAGTATAACTTGCACCTGAGTTCTGCGAGGGGATTACTTCAAATACTTTCTCAGATCTTGATTTATTGCCATAAGGCTGCCAGTTATTACCCGATGCGATAATTGAAGACGATACAGTCCCTAATGCTTGTGATGCATCCTTTAACTGATGAATTACCTTAGTACCTGTATAGAAATAGTAATTACCATTGTTAGTGTGGTATTCTACCCTGCTCCCGGATGTAGCTATTTCGTTGCTGCCATTTTGTTCTATTTTAAAGAACATTCTTGGTTTGAGCCCCGATCCATAATACACCCCATTCGTCATCTGATTACTGCAGGCAAGGTTATCTTCCCAAATAAACGCAGCCTGATCGGTTGTTCCGCCACTTTGATATCCCAAGACTCTATCCTGCACCGCTGTGGGTCTTACCTCCCCATTATCATAGCACAATTCAATTATAATATTGGAAGTACCATCCCACTCAAATGGCTGATCCAGTACAAACTCGTTAAGCCCCGACTGAGTGGAATATTCCGCGATGGTCTTTACTACTGTTCCATTAGTCATAAGATGATTCTCGCCAGTGCTATTATCATAAAGAAACTGTTCTGTTGTCAATCCCATTTTCAACGTAAGATTTCTGTAAGGCACCGTTGAATACTTAATGATATCAAGCCCGAGACTAATAATGCTTCCTGCGCTATTAAAGCCATAAGTGTTCAACTCACTTGCCCAATAAATCATTTGAGCTTTTCTTCTTGTAAGTCTGACATCAAGAGGCGTTTGAAATTCCGAATTAACATTTCCAAGATAATAACTCGCCGGGCCTACAATATTTGACACTGTACCGGAAGTAAATACTCCGGGAGCTCCTTTTCCATTTTCAATTTCAACAATACACTCTCCTGCACTTGATGAGACAGTCGCATCTGTACTTCCTGAAACCGTTAACTTCAGGGTAAAATATTCTGCCGGTTCTACCTCTGCATCATCAAAAATTCTGATCTTGACATATTGGTTAGTTGTCTTTCCAGAAGGGAAGACCAATGAATTGGAAGGAACGGAAAAATCACCGTTAGTAGTAAAAGCAAAATCAACCCCCTGAGTTGCTGTGGCACCGGCCTTTAAAGAAACAGTCACATTTGCATCACCGGTTGGCGGAGATGCAATGGCTATTGCCATGTCATAGTCTTTATAATACCTGCTTCCATCTATAGTATCTGTAGTAGCTTCTTTAAATGAAACCGTTGCTGACTGAAACCTGATAACAGGTGATATTTTAGGAAGTTGCGCGGTGAATATTCCTCTGCCATGCGTTCCGGCTGCAAGCAAGTTATCTGTCTTACGGTATTTAATCATATCCGTCCGTACAATGGGAAACGAAGTATTTCTTTCCCATACTGTTGATGCTCCGTTAAGATTGTCTGTTTCCCACACTCCGGCATCTGTTGCAATAATAGCTTTAGTATTGCTCTCGGGGTAATAAACGGCCCATCTTACCGGAATATCAGGTAAATTACCGGATACGTTTGTCCATGTTGCACCACCATTTGTTGAATGCCATACATGCTGAACTCCATAATTAGAGTAAGTGGCCAGAAGATTATCGTCTCCTAATCCCGTAGCAATGCATGACACGTTACTTCCCGGCGTACCGTTCTTAATATTTGTAAATGTATAACCTGATTTATCAGCACCATCAATACGTATCAACGCTCCTGTAGCCGATCCGACAAACACTCTGTTAGGTGTGTATTGAGAAACAGAAATATGAGTTGCTTTTCCGGATAATCCCGGGATATTCATTGGTGTAAAGGTGCTTCCCGTAGTTGGATTCTCCCATCTCAGGATTTGGTCGGCATTAGCAGCGCAATACATTTTCTTTGATCTTGAATCATAATCTGTCGGGTTAATAAAAGAACCTATAGAAGCGGAATAGTTGATAGTCGCCCAGGTCTTTCCTCCATCAATACTTCTCCTGTATTGATTATAGACATACGAACTAAAATGGTACTGCGGATCTATTTGGTCAATGTGAACAAAGGCACCATCACCACCCGTAACCTCTATTGCAGAATCGAGGCCGGGTTTATAAATGGCCTGTGTTCCATTATCCTGAGTTCCACCCATAAAATAGTTTAAATCTGTAGGATGGGCTGCAATACTATAAAACTGCTTAATCCGTAAGCCGGTACTCCTCTCTGTGAATGTCGCTCCGCCATCCAACGAAATACCAATTCCTCCATCATTGGCAATCAATACCCTGTTTCCATTCCATAATGCATAATGGTGGTCTGCATGAACATAAGAAATAGGACCAACCCCATACCACTGCGATACACGCGTCCATGTAGCACCACCATCTGAGGTTTTAAAGGCGTTTAACCCTCCTATCACAGCATTATCCGGATTGGCGGGATCTACCGCCAAAGCAATACAAAACCATCCCTGACCACTACTAAGACCTAAAGTGCCTGAAGCGAGAGCTGTAGTGTTCGTTTGTGTCCAATTCTGCCCACCATCAATCGACTTTACAACATAAGGAGTCTCATTACTACTATTGGCAGGCAATGCATAAAATACATCTCCGGCACTGGCTAGGGCAATATTTGTAGCATTTGATAAAGCTGCCGGCATACTTACAGGTGTAGCCCAGGTAGTTGGTGTAACAGTGGCCGGGTTTGCCGTATATCTATACCCCTTAGTACCGGACCAACTATAATATCCACAAAAGATCTGTAATACTCCTGTCGAACTTAAATCCATATCCGAAATGTGTGTCGATAAACCGGCTGGAGTAATACTAGTCCAAGTTGCTCCTTTGTCCGCAGAACGCAGTACTCCCTGTCCCCCTTCCATAGTAGCGACATAAACATTACCTGCAGCATCACACAATATCTTACTAACATTCCAGAATCCTTTGGTAGCAGGCAATAAACTCCACGTTACACCATGGTCTGTACTCTTCCATATTCCACCTCCTCGTACCCTGTCAGCTATTGTAGACTTCTCTCCGGTGCCGAAGTACATAATATTAGTATTCGTCGGATCCTGGCATATACCTCCAATAGCTAAATTATCAAGATAGTCACTTACTAATGTCCATGTGGCATTAGGATCATCAATGTTAGTGGTTTTCCAAAGTCCCCCCGATACACCACCAACCCATACCGTTTGTTTGGTTGCATCTGCCAAATCGACCCACATAGCCCGTATTCTTCCTGCTGTAACCGAGCCCGCAACCCGCGAATTACCGTAAGGTCCCGGGCGGTCTGCATGCGGTCCTCTTTCTTCCCAGGTAATACCTAAGGCACTGGTTTTAGCATGACCACGCAATGCATCAGCCTTCATCACATCTGACAGCACTGTCATCAATCTTTCTTTTGGGATAGCCCCTAACTTCAAATCACGGGTTAACTCCCATTCCCTTAACTGAGCTTCATAGATTCCAGTCTGCTCTACGGGTCTTTGTTTTTTCTCTCGCGTAACCCGCATGTCGTCAGTAACAGCCAACATTTTGAATCGTGGAGAAGTTGATTTCTGCCAGAAATAATACCCGCCTGCGGCGGCAAAAAGAATTAGTAAAAATGCAGGTAGTAACTTTTGAAGTTTCATACAAAAGTGGTTTATGTTATAAAATAATATGTCAGGCCAATATTTTATTGAGCAAAAGCAGTGTCAGAGAAGGCTATTCTCAGGATTGGATGAGGTTACACTCTCCTTCTATTCAAGCAGTCTTTTATTGTGTGGGACACTAAAGATAGGAGAATAATTTTATATACAAAAAAATAAGGCTGCCTCAAAAGAGACAGCCTCCTATTAAAAAGAATTCAAAAAATAAAAGCTATTTGCGCTTTACTACTTTCTCGGTATAAACCTTTTTATCGGCATACACCTTCAGGATATAAGCACCTGTACTCAGTTGGTTCTTATCATCGGGCATTACAGAAATAACACCGGAAGCAGGATATTCATTACTATACACTTTTGCTCCCGACATATTGAACAACTCTATCTTAACCACTCCGGAAGGAGATTTTATAAAGTGCAACTTGATCTCATTTCTGAATGGATTACCAACTACTGTCAACTTCTGCGGACCGGAGTAACGCAGCAACAAGGTATTACTGTATTCGTACTTACCATCTTTGTCCACCATCTTCAGACGGTAGTAGTTGAGCTCTGATAGTCTGTTGTCGGCAAGTGAGTATTCTTTAACCGTATTGCTGTTACCTGCAGCATTCACTCTGCCGATAGAACGGAAGCCGGTATTGCCATCAGCAGATTTTTCAACTTCAAAATAAGCTGTGTTTTGCTCTGATGCTGTTTTCCAATTCAACACCGCGCGGTCGTTTTGAATTGAACCGCTAAAGTCCTGTAATCTGACCGGAATAACCGTGCCCTGTTCTGCTAAGAAAAACTTTGTATCAGGAGTGAAGCCCGTAAATGATGCTGTAAACAGATAGCCATCATCATATTCTTCGTAAGATGTGGTACCTATAACAGTATTTGACGAATTGCCTCCTGAGGCTTCAATCGTTGCAGCATCTGTTTTGATAAGAACCACACCCGATGGTAATCTTCCGTCCATTTCACCCTTTGTATAGTATATACCTATAGTATAATCTACCCCCGGTTTGCTTCCCGGTGTGATGCTGAACACTTTTTCTGATCGCTCTTTATTACCATACGGTTTCCAATCTGTACCTGTAGCAATAATATTAGAAGTAACACAACCTAAGAAAGCTGTCGCTCCTGATAGTTTGCAGATTACATCATCTTCCTCATAGAAATAATAAGAACCCGAATTATAGACAGAGGCCGTCTTAGATCCGGAGGTGGCAATTGCGTTATCGCTGCGCTCTAATAAAAAGGCCATATTGGGCTTGATTCCAAGAACATAACCTGAAGGCGCCGTAAAGTCGTCGCTACAACTGATATTATTCTGATGAATGATCCCTGAGTTGTTACCTGATGTCTGTTCTGAAAATCCAACCGTCCTGTCGCTTGCTTCAGAACGTGTCACTCCGTTGTCGTAACAAAACTCCACAACTATATTGGATTCGCCATCCCAATCAAAAGGCTGATCAAGCATAAAATTATTTATGCCATTCACCGTATTATATGTTGCCAAAGTTTTATAAACAGTGGTAGCAGTAGTATGGTAGGCAGTACCATCATAAGGGAAGTCGAAGGTGGTAGTCGCCATTTTCACCTTCAGGTTGCTGAAAGCTGAGGTGGAGAATTTATCTATATCCAGACCCACCATCTTAATAAGTCCTTTTTTCATTCCCAACCCCTTTAACTCGGAAGCTCTGTAGATACTCTGACTTTTCTTGCTCTTTTGATTAATATCTAAAACCATATCCTGACTGCCGACATAATATTGTCGTGATCCTAAGAAGAAGTTCTCATCATGTGGTGTGAAGGAAGGAGCCCCTATTTTATTCCTGATCTCAATCGTATGCTCGCCCCAACTCAGAGACACCAGTGCATTTGTGCTGCCCGACACAGCCAGGCCCAGGGTAAATTCCTCGGTGGACTCGTCTTCAGCATCTTCATATATCCTGACCTTTATTGGATATGGCCCGGTACCTCCTGACGGCACCACGAAGGAGTGCGTAGGATTATCAAAATCATTATTGGTTGTGTAAATAAAGTCTTCACCTTCAGTTGCCGTACCTCCGGGTTTCAACGTAACGGTCACTGTTGCATCCCCTGTAGCAGGCGCATCCAATACAATATCTACATCATAATCCTTATAAGGACGACAATCGCCATCATCATCACTACCTTCCGCGACTGACATACCAGTACCGGTAAACCTTGTATAAGGTCCCAAAGCAGGAAGAGTAGCCGTGAAGATACCACGTCCATGTGTTGCAGCTACTATAGAGTTATCCATTCTTCTGTATTTCAACATATCTGTGCGCACAAACGGAAATGTATTATTGCGCTCCCAGACAGTTGACGATCCGTTCAGGTTATCGGTCTCCCATACTCCTGCCTCAGTAGCCAGGACAACCTTCGAATTACTCTCTGCCAGAAATACTGCCCAACGGACAGGAATATCGGGCAGGTTACCGCTGACATTAGTCCATGTACTTCCACCGTCTGAAGAATACCAAACGTGCTGTTGGCCATAGTTAGAATAGGTAGCCAGCAAATGATCATCACTTGTGCCAATTGCTATGCTGGAAACATTTGATGAAGGAGTGCCTGTATTGAGTTTTGTAGCAATTGGAGTTGCTTTATCAGCATCATCAACTCTTACAATACTACCGGATGAAGATCCAAAATAAACTCTGTTCGGTGTGTAAGGGGACACAGACACACTTCTTACACTACCACTAATTACCCCTATCGAAACCGGCGTAAAGTTGGTGCTAGCGATAGCATTATCCCACCGGATATACTGACCTGCAGCACCACCACAATACATTATCTTGGTGCGCGAATCGTAATCGGTCGGATTAATGAATTGCCCCAGGCTTGAAGAATACTTTATACTCTCCCAGGATTGTCCGCCATCTGTACTTCTAAAGTAGTGGCTGTAAGTATAGGAAGTGAATTGGTAATTTGGATCGAGTTGGTCAATATGAACAAAAGCCCCGTCACCACCTGTAACCTCGATTGAGGAATCCATTCCGGCTTTGTAGAGTTTGTGCGATCCGTTATCCTGCGTACCCCCTAAGAAATAATTAACGTTTGTAGGATGCGCTGCTACAGAGTAAAATTGCTTAATGCGCAAACCGGTATTTCTGTTTTGAAAATGCAAGCCACCGTCAGAAGAATAAGCAATACCTCCATCAGAGGCAACCAAAACATTGTCTTCATTCCATACAGCATACTGCTGATCGGCATGAACATAAGACAGGCTGGGACTAGATCCTGCCCACAAAGAAATCTTGCTCCAACTCGCACCTCCGTCTGACGTTCTGTAAACATTCAATCCTCCGACAATAACATTATCTGTGTTCAGTGGGTCAACGGCAAGCATAATACAATACCATCCGATTCCGCTGTAAGCATCGCTGGGAATATTTGTCGGAGTAGCAGCCCAGTTCAAACCGCCGTCCACCGATTTATAGAGTGTAGGTGTGTAACTACCAGAATTTGCAGGGAGGGCATATAAAACATCTCCTACCACTGCTAATGCAGAATTATACTGAACAGGGAAAGTGGTTACCGGCGACTGCCATGTAGAGCTTGTTACATTAGCGGGATCGTCTGTAAAGCGATAAGCACTGGTCCCTACGTTTCCGTATCCGAAAGCTACATGCAAACGACCGGCACTGCTAAGTACCATGTCTGTTGCCCTGGTGGTAATACCTATAGGCGAAATAATACTCCAGGTTGCTCCCTTATCCTTCGAACGGCGAATACCTGCTCCACCAATGGATGTCACATAGACATTGCCATCTGCATCGCAAAGAATTTTAGACACGTTCCCGTAGCCGGTTGTACCCGGAAGCAGGTTCCAGGTAACGCCATGATCTGTACTCTTCCAGATTCCGCCACCGCGTACAGCATCTGCATTGGCTGTCTTTTCTCCTGTGCCGAAGTACATAATATTTGTGTTCGTAGGATCCTGACAAATACTACCGATTGCCATATTGTCGAAATAATCATTCACAAGCTGCCAGTTGGGCTCGGTGTTTTGAATATTTGTTGTCTTCCAAAGTCCGCCTGCTACACCCCCTACCCATACAGTATTGTGATCAGGATCAGCAAGATCAACCCAAACCGCTCTTACCCTGCCAGCTGTTGAGTTATTCTCTGCGCGGGTGTTTCCAAACGGGCCTGCAATGTCGGCGTGGGGTCCGCGCTCCTGCCATGTAATTCCCAGTGCGCTCGTTTCTTTTCCGCCCCTTGCCATCTCTAATTTCATTACATCAGAGGTGAGGCGAAATAACCTGTCCTTTGGGATATAACCTAAAGTCAAATCCCGCGTAAGTTCAAATTCTCTCATCTGAGCCTGATAAATACCGGTTTGCTCTATAGGTTTGAGCCTTTTTACATAACCCGGTCTTTCAGGTTCGAATGCAGCATCTTGCAATGAACCGGAATCAAAACTTTTCCAGATCAGGAATCCAGTAAAAACTGAAATTATAATTACGGATAATGGTAACAGTGACTTTTTCATAAAGGAAGTATTTTTCAAATGCACAATATAAAAAATTAAAAAAAGAATTCCCTGAAAAACAGATTATCTACAGAAATGTCAATTATATATAATATGTCACTAGTATCAGACTAGAATAATTAATAATAAATAAAAAAGCAGTTCGGAAGAACTGCCGAATAGCCAGGTTTGAGTTGCAAAACAAAAAATCTAACTATGAGTAAAGATAGAAAGTTTTGTCGGACAGCCGGTTAAAAGAATTTAGCATTCGGAATGCTAAAGATAATAGACAGTACAACCATCCGGCTGCATCTTACCAGCTATGTTGAATTGCTTGCATTTATCAAAGACACTTATAAAGCGTGGAGAAAGGCGTATAGTACACCGGACCTCTTTGCTACATGAAACGGATTGGGGGTACTACCCGCGGATTTGAAACAAGTATTTTTTCGTCCGTAACCTTTACCAGTAAAGAGTTACGTAATTTTTATAACCCAAATTGAGTTGGACAATAATGAAAAAATTTGGTCTAAATTAGTAGAGCCAACTTGTGTTTTATGAGAGTGTTACTCTCCATAATCAGTCTTGGATTTTTTGTGAACGCCTTTTCACAAACAGGGAGACAATTGTATTACCGGTTTCGGCATCTTGATCAGTCTGAAGGCCTCTTAAAGAACTGGGTTACTTCTGTCGTCCAGGACGACAGAGGATTCTTCTGGATTACTACTTTTTACGACGGGCTTCAGAGATTTGATGGTGTACGTTTTCTCGATTACACTCAAATCATAAAGAAATATGAACCCAATGCACTTGTGATGAACGTATCAAAATCTGAAAATCATCAGTTGAAAGTACGCACCACGAAAAATGAATTCGTCTTTGATGTATACAGGAAACGGCTGGTGAAATACATTCCCGGTAGAAATAAATTGCCACGGAAAACTTTCATTGACAGCGAGAACAATGTATGGGAAATCAATGACAATTATCTTCTCCGGTATAAAGAACGATCAGATACTATAGATTTTAAACAACGGATTTTCAAAAAACTTCAAGGTGAAAACTCCTATCTGGTTTATGACACTGTAAACAACCAGTACTGGTTTGCAAATGAAAAAAAATTGTACGTTCTGGATGTCAGTTCCGGTAGGGTATTCAATTCCGTTTCAGATGACAATATTCCGTTTTTCAGGTACCTCCGAAAGACCGAAAATCCTGTATACTCGACACTGCTGCTGGACAATGAACAAAATTTATGGATCGGAACATGGGGCCGGACTTTTTTCAGATACAACCTGAATTCCGGAAAGACTACTTCATACTTCCTGAGCAACTTTTCAAAAACTGTAAACAACTTCAGACCTTCTCATGTATCTCTTTTCTTTCTGGACAATTACAATCAAATCTGGGCAGGCACTTATGGAAGCGGACTATTGAAATATGATAAGAAAAAAGATGCTTTTGACTATATCCTTGCCGACAAAAACAATGCATCTGCCGTACGGTATAATTTTGAAATCACCAATTTATTTCAGGACAATCAGGATAATATCTGGGTATCCACTGACAGAGGGATCAGCATCTTTAACCCTTACAAGGAGTATTTTAAAATTATTACTCATGATAACTGGAACCTTCATTCCCTGCCCGACCACGAGATTGAACCATTGCTACAGGTGAGAAACAAAGACATCTGGGTTGGAACCTGGGGCGGAGGTATCACAGTATTCGACAGTTCATTTAATTTCAAATCGCAGTACAGATTCCCCGGTAAAATTGGCAATCTGGTATGGGGATTCGCAGAAGACGATAAGGGCAGGATATGGGTAGCGAGTCAGTACGGACTGATCCATAGATTCAACCCGGCAACAGGAAATTTCGATAGTACATTTTACATTGGAAAGGAAAGAATCACCATTAAACGAATCCTGAAAGACAGGAAGGGAAATATTTTTTTTGGATTAAACAACGGCAGAGTTACCAAATGGAGTGAATCAGAAAATAAATTTATTGAGTACAACCGTGGGGTCCCTGTTTCGGTAAATCCTTTACCGGTATTGAATTTATTTTTTGATGAGAAAGAAAACATCTGGATGTCCAACATGACCGGGATTTACCGGCTGGATACGTCAAAGATGATTTATACAGATTCATTTTTTTTGGCTCCGAAGGACATATTCAATATTACCGGATTAACCGGAAGCCCTTACAACAGGAATTTTATCCTGCTGAGTTGTAACCGTGGTGGCGGAGGGTATTTCTCCGGACGGACAAAAGAATTTAAAAGATGGCAACCCGATTCTGATTTCGCAGAATTAAAAATTTCCTCCCTTAAAAAAGACAAATACGGAAATATCTGGTTCACTTCCGGTTTAGGATTGTATTATTTCAGGCCGGCCGACACAAACAAGATAATCCGCTACCCGATTCAAAAGGGATTGATTAACTCGGCTTTTAAGGCAACACCGATTGTGGAACTGAAGGATGGCAGATGGTGTGCAATCACCTCTACAGAAATCGTTGTTTTTGATCCGGGGATATTGTTGCAAAGTCAGAAAGATAACAGGCCGGCACTGATAACCAGTTTTAAAGTCTTTAATGAGCGTTTGCCCATTGATACTTTTCTTTTTAACGGCTTACCGGTGAAACTTGACTATAAACAAAATGTCATAACCATTGAGTTTGCACCTTCGGTATATTCCTTCCTTACCAGGCAAAATTATTCATATAAATTATCAGGCGTGGACGAGAATTGGATATCCTCAGGAAATCAAATGAATGCCAGCTATGCAAATCTGAAACCCGGAGATTATATTTTTTCAGTCAGGACTGAAGGTGATGAAGGAAACTATCCGGTAACCTCCTTTGCCATTTCCATAGCTCCGCCTTTCTGGCAAAGCTGGTGGTTTTACAGCCTTTGTTTTCTTTTCATTTTCTCTGTCGTTTATATCGCTATCCGGAAACGGATTTCAAATATCCGTGCAAAATCTGAAATGAGGGAGCGAGTGCTTGAAATGGAAATGGCTGCACTGCGCGCCCAGATGAATCCCCATTTTATTTTCAATAGCATCAACGCGATTGATTCACTCATCCAGAATGATGAAAGAGACAAGGCTACAAGTTATCTGGCCCGTTTTGCACGACTGATCCGGAATGTACTGGAAAGTTCCAAAAATGAAGTTGTACCTTTTTATAAAGATTTTGAAACCGTTCAGTTGTTTATCGACCTGGAAAGATTCAGGAGCAATTATAAATTCAATTATCAGTTACAGGCTGATCAGGAATTATTAAACGGAGATTATAAGGTGCCTCCGATGCTGATTCAGCCGTTCATTGAGAATGCCATTCATCACGGATTGTTTAACAAGGAAAACGGCGAAAAACATCTGAAGGTAAATGCCCGTCTGGATGGTGATTATATTGTTTACACCATTACCGACAACGGAGTCGGAAGGAAACGGGCGGAAGAACTGAACCGTATCAACCGTCCCGATCATGTTTCTTATGGCATTCAGATTGCCAGCGAAAGGGTAAAGAATTTCAATTCCCGCGCATCAGCAGGTAAGACGGAGGGACATGAGCCTGATCATTTGAGAATAACAGATCTGACGGTCAACGACCAGTGTTCAGGCACCATAGTTCAGTTAAGATTAAAAATTAATTCAAACCATTAAAACATTTTTTATGCTGAAAGCAGTTTTAATTGATGATGAAGAAACCAGTCTGAATTCCCTGAGACAAAAAATCATTAACCATTGCCCGCAGGTTGAAATAATGGCTGTATGCACAAAAGCAGGTGAGGGACTAAAAGCAATAGATGAACTCTATCCGGATCTTGTATTTCTCGATATCCAAATGCCAATCATGAATGGATTTACTCTTTTGAAAAAAGTGAAGTACAAAAATTTTGAACTCATATTTGTGACGGCCTATGATCATTATGCCATTAAGGCCATCAAATGTAGCGCTCTGGATTATCTTGTAAAACCGGTTGAGGTAGAAGAACTGGTGAAGGCAGTAGAAAAAGCAGTAGAGAAGAAGGAGAACTATCCCAACAAACGCCTTGAACTGTTGCTCGAAAATGCACTGGCAGGCAATAACAATTTCCGCAGAATCGCAATCTCCTCTTACGAGGGTCTGTACTTTATAAAAATGGAAAATATTGTCTATCTGGAAGCAAGCGGTAACTATACAAATATTTTTACGCAGGACAGGAAAAAATATTTATCCAGCCGCAGCCTGAAGGATTTTGAAGAGTTACTTTCTTCCAGCCAGTTTATCCGCATCCATAATTCTTATATTATCAATAAGGATTTTGTCGAAAGATATATTCGCGGTGAAGGCGGACAGGTGGTAATGGAAGGCAATATCACACTCGATATTTCCAAAAGGCGGAAAAGTGATTTCCTGAATGCGATAGGTATGTGATACGGTATCTCCGGGAAGTTATCAATGATATTCCTATCCTTGTCCTGAACTCAAAAAGATTGAAATTTTTCGCATTTATTGAAAAGAAAATATTACCCGGACTTTCAAATAAAATAAGGCATATCAACTATTTTACTTCCTCCCGAATTCGATTCAAATTCTCCCACTTAAAAGAAAAATCCTTCCGGCTAATAAAAACGTTGTGGCTGACTTTATAAGATGCAATACTTTTTGCACTTTCCGATTAAAAACATTGCTATGTCAAAAGTATTCTCCACCCTTTTTGTTCTTCTTTTTTGTTGCAATGTATTCTGCCAGGATTGGCAATATCCGCCAACCAAAACTGTCGATGTCAAAGAAAATCTCTGGGGAGTAGAAATAAATGACCCCTATCGCTGGCTGGAAAACCTGAAAGATACCGGAGTGCTTTCCTGGTTTAAACAACAGGCTGACTTTACCCTTAACATTCTGGACCAGATACCTGGCACCCAGGTTCTTATCAATGAATTATCCAATCTTCAAAAGATGAAAAGCAGAGATTATTCTGAAATTCGCAAATCAAAAAATATCTGGTACTATTCTAAGAAAATGCCAGAAGAACTTACAAACAAATTTTATATGCGAAAGGGCGATAATGGAGAAGAGACCATGCTTTTCGACCCGGCAAATTTCATCAAGGGAAAAATATTTGATTATGATATCTCGCTGAACCAGAATACCTCCTTTTTGACTTTAAATCTTAGTGAGAAGGGTAAGGAACTGGGAGACATGTATCTGATGGACTTGAAAAGCAGAAAGATATTACCGGATGTGTTCAAAAACGCTAAAGGGTATTTTTCAATGTCTGATTCTAACATTATTTATTATATCCAATACAATGGGAACGATATCCATGAAATGTCAACCATAACAGATTGTAAACTGATGATGCACACTCTCGGAACCCCGAAGGAGTCGGATAAAATCATCGCGTCACGACTTACCAATGCCGAACTGAACCTTATACCTGAAGGGATAGGGTACGTTTATACTTTTCCCAATAGCCCTTATATTTTTTACGACAGAGGAGATGTAAATGTCAATGCACAATTATTTTATACTACTGAATCAGACCTTAAAAAAAATAAGAAAATAATATGGAAACCATTTGCTTCAGAGGAAGATGAGATCAGACAAACGGTCACTTTCGGTAGTTCCATATCTGCCAGGAGCGACGAGGTTTATTGTTTTACCACCAAAGGAAACGACAACGGAAGAATCATAAGAGTAAATCTCCCCAATCCGGATTTTGGCAGCGCCAAAGAAATATTTTCTGCTCTCGGTGACTGGAAAATAATGGGAATAACTCAGACAAAAGATTATCTGATTATTTTGATGAGCAAAAACGGGCTTGAATCCAAAAACATGAAATATGAATTCAACACCGGTAAAATTTCAGAGCTTAAAACCCCTGTTCAGGGAACAATTACACCAATCCCTCCGAGTTATGAGGACAACGATCTGAATATTTTTTTTACAGGATGGACTGAACCGGAAAACTGGTATCATTACAATTTGGAAACAGATCAGTTTTCGGAAGGAATTTTCCATACTTCAGTGAGCTATCCGGGAGTTGAAAATCTGGTGGCAACCACCATAGAAGTGCCTTCTCATGATGGTGAAATGGTTCCGCTAAGCATAATTTATGATAAAACTAAAATGAAGCAGGACGGGAATAACATTTGTTTATTGGACGGATACGGAGCCTACGGAATTACCTTGCCTCCTTCGTTTTTCTATCCCTTGCTGCCAATCCTTCAGCGCGGAGTTATTATAGCAACGGCACATGTCCGGGGTGGCGGAGAGAAGGGAAAGAACTGGCATCTTGCCGGACAGAAGACAACCAAACCGAATACATGGAAAGACTTCAACGCCTGTGCAGAGTATCTAATCCAGAACAAATTTACCTCACCTGAAAAGTTGGGATGTATGGGTGGAAGCGCAGGCGGAATTCTGATAGGACGTGCTATTACTGAGCGACCCGATTTGTATAAAGTTGCAATTCCGATGGTGGGTTGCCTCAATGCTCTCCGCATGGAGTTTGAGCCCAATGGTCCAGCCAATATACCGGAAT
>JAGFIS010000032.1 GCA_024103425.1 Chitinophagaceae bacterium | reverse complement strand
CCTTCACTCATCATGTCTGCCATCATTCTCATGTGGTGTGCGGCTTCATCAAAAACTCTGATAGCATTATCATAATCTTTTTGCAGTAAAAAAACAGAGTATTCTGTTGTCTGATCAATATGCATCTGTCTTAGGCCCCTATAAACTGGACTATTTTTTCAAAGAGGTTTATTACCGATTGCTCATTTTGAGCATTGTTGTTACTCTCTAATTGAGTTTTTTGAGGGATAGGCAACAAAGATAATGGGGAAGGGCAAGGAACAGTTTGTACAGCTCCTTGCCTATTATCTCCGTCGGTCAGGTTATTCCTGACGGGTTGCTCTCCAGCATTGCCCGTTTCCGCTTCACCTGACAACGTAAATGTAAATAATGTTTTACTATAATAATCTTCCCATTTTTTCATCGGAGTCATAAAGCCGATAGCACCGTGTTTCCGCCTGTAGTTGTACCAGTGCATATATTTTTCAATATGCTGCCTGGCATCATAATAGCTTGAAAAACTATGGCGGTCTATCAACTCGCTCTGCTCTATGGAATGAAAGGCTTCAATGTAGGCGTTCTCTTCCGGAGTGGCTACATGGGTAAACTCCTGTTTGGCTTCTAAAGACCGCAACACCTCACGCACCCTGTGGGCAATAAACTGTGAGCCATTATCATTACGGATAATTACTCCTTTGAGACCAAAGCGGAGGTCAAGCCACCGCATCAGTGCTATTACATCTGTCTGCCGAACACTTGACTGTAATATCCAACACAGTATCCTGCGGGTGAATACATCCATTATTGCCAACTGATAATACCAGCGGTGTTTGCCTTGTACCCACACGTATTTTATATCCAGACATAAATATTCCATTGGTCTTTTGGCTTCTATACGCCGATGCTTTACCCATTTCCTTTTACCCTGAACCTGTATTCGTTTACCACTCAACAAATGACTCTCTTTCATTAGCCGATACACTTTCTTATGGTTGATGTGGTACTCAAGTTCCTGAAGTTCCCTGGTTATTTTACGATATCCATACACACAATAATCCATGGAAAGAATAGCATGTATCTGATCTGTAACTAAGCTGTTCGCTACAAATCCACAGTTGCCAATAGTTGTGTGAGTACTGGCTTTCATATCTCTGGAACCAGGATGGGCTTTATAATACAGGCTGCTCTTTGCTACATCGGCCCACCGGCAAAGTATATCTACACTTAATTCTTATAGCGCATTATTATTTCTTTGCTTTCCGGTAATGGACATCGCTTTTTTTTAAAAGCTCTGTTTTAAACTCTAGCTCCAATGCCTGGTTGGCTACGATCTTTTTTAATCTTGCATTTTCCTCTTCTAACTCACGCAAGTGAGGATCCACTTTTCGGTAACCTGCTTTCAGGCCATCTCTACCTTTTGCCAGGTATTTCTTTTTCCAATAGTTGATAACTGAATGGGCAAGATTGTACTTACGGGCTGTTTCTGTAATACCTTCCCGTTCGGCTTCCTGAAGAATACTGAACTTCTCTTCCGGGGTAAATTGGCGTCTTGTTTTTGACATACTTCCTGAATTTACTGTGACTAATTTAATTTATTATTTTAGTCCAGTCTTTCAGGGGGCTAAGACAAGTCATGTTTAAGTGTCGTAACTCAAACTTAACTAATTGGGCGGTTCCAACGAACTGCCCTTTTTTATGTCATTTTTCTATACTTTAGTCGGACAATAGTGTTAGATTTTATATTTGTAAATAACTGTCCAGCATTTTATAAAGAACAGGATTTGGAATCTCAGTATCAGTCATGAAAAAAATATACCAGTTATTAAAACAACCACATCCGGCTTATGACGATTTAAAGGTTTATTTTCGCACGATTCTGTTCATCGCCATTGGTGTTTTTCTCATTTTATATTTGCTTCGGCCCAATGATATGTCAGGATATCCTTCAGAATGGCATATCCTCAAAAATGCGCTTTTATATCCGGCAGCCGGATTTATTATGATGGCATTGAGTACACTTTGGATTGTAGGATTTCCGAATGTGTTCGCACAAAAAAACTGGAATCTGGGAAGGGAAATCGTTTTTGTAGCCTACCAATTCACCTCGGTTGCCTTTATCGTCTGGCTCACTCATTACCTGATCGTTCATGATGGTGATAAGGCAAAGAGTTTTTCACTTTGGAAGATGATGTTTATTGTTTGGACAACCGGATTTTTACCTTATATAGTGGTGTCCCTAACCAGACATTTTTTGCTTTTGAAGAAAAGATTGAAAGTTGCGGGCCAAATAAATGAAAACATAGAGCTTAACCCGGTAAAACCACTTATTACTACTCCTTCTTACCTGCGCATTTCTGACGAAAAAATTCCGAAAATATCAGGTGACGACTTCCTCTTTTTAGAAAGCCGGGGTAATTATCTACATGTATTCTGTGAGAATGAAGGTGATATCAGAGAGTTCAGAATCAGAGAAACCATCAGAAAATTCAGAGAGGATAATGCTGATTTCCCCAATCTTTTTCACAGTCATCGTGCCTTCGTAGTGAACTTAGATAAAATTATCCGCATAGATGGTAATGCCGCCGGATATTTTCTTCATGTTCATCCCAAATTACACAAAGTTCCTGTTTCAAGGTCGCATATAGAAGAGTTGCGTGCACTGTTTCCGGATAGCTCCTTGCAAAAAGCAAGAAACGGAGTTTCGTTACAGAGCGATTCCTGAGGTCTTAAACTTTTCCATCTTCGCGGCTTTGCGTCTTTGCGTGAGAACAATGGCACGCCAAGGCGCAATGCTCGGAAAGGGGAAAATCTGATTTAATAAGCTGGCTTTTCTTTCTTCTCCGCGTCTTCGCGTCTTTGCGTGAAAATTATGGCACGCCAAGGCGCAATGCCCGCAAAGAGAAGAATCAGAACCAACCAAAACTATCTTTTTCCATCTTCGTGACTTCGCGTCTTTGCGTGAAAACTATCCCATATCAATCCATCAGTCCATGATAAATACCTGACTTTCAGGTTGCTATTTATCCCAAACCTTGTTATTCGTCCCATTATACGTTCTCTGCCCTTCTATTTAATACAATAAAGCTCACATTTACGCTTTACTCTTATTCTTGATGTTTAGGGGCAAGGAAAATTAAATGAACTGCCCCTCCCCCAACTGATTATAAAAATCGGGATTATGTATAAACGTATTATCGGATTTGTTTATATAGCTCTCCTTTACCAGGGTGCTTTTGCTCAGGATATGGGCTCCATAACAAAACAGAAGCCCTTTAAAATCAATGGAAGCCTTTCTGTTGGAGCAGGATTTTATTCTGCATCGGGAATTCCCAATCGCCGGGAGCCTTTTAGATGGAGTTTAATGGGGTCGCCGGTTGTTTCCATCTATGGCATTACCTTCCCTTTTTCGTTTGTGGTCAGCGACCAGGAACGAAATTTCTCACAACCTTTCAATCAATACGGCGTTAGCCCTTATTACAAATGGATAACCCTACATGCCGGGTACCGGAGTTTGCATTTTTCAGACTATACCCTTGCAGGAGCTAATTTCTTAGGTGGAGGAATCGAATTGAATCCCGGAAAATTCAGGTTTGGTTTTATTTCAGGAAGATTCAACAGGGCTGTTAACGAAGACAGCATCTCTGGATTAGGATACTTGGGACATATCCGCCCGGTTTACAAACGCACCGGATTCGCAGCCAAAATTGGGGTGGGTAGCAACAATCGCTATTTAGATTTCATTGCTTTTAAAGCGAAAGACGACATTCACTCCATTGACCCTGTTTCACCGGAATCTATGGTAACACCGGAAGAAAATGTTGCACTGGGTGTCAAAAGCCATTTATCCTTTTTTCAGAACAAACTGATTTTCGACTTTGATGCCGGTGGAAGTCTTTTTACCAAAGATTCCCGAATAGAAAAATTTACGGATTCTTCCGGCTTCCCCCTGGTGAAATGGGCAGGTAAACTTATCAAACTCAATTCATCAAGCGAATTCAGCAAGGCGGTAACCACTTCATTGGGATACAACTTTGGAGTAGGAAGCCTTACCGGCAAATACCAACGGGTTGACCCCGGTTACCGGTCGTTAGGAGCTTATTATTTTCAGGAAGATGTGGAACAATTTACTATCTCACCTTCCTTCTCTATGTTGAAAGGAAAGTTATACCTGAGTCTCTCCGGTGGCTTAAGTCACGATAATCTGAACAATAAGAAGTACGCTACCACAAAAAGAACTATTTACGCGGCAAATGTCAATATTTCTGCAGGCAAGAAATTCAATATCAGATTGGATTATTCCAACTTTGGAGTGAATCAGCGAAAAGGTATCGGAGATTTTTTTGACGATTCTACCGCCATGAGCGCCATTAATGCGAGTTATGGAACAGTCATCAGTTACAGGACGGCTTCTTCAGACAATTCCATAACACACCAGGTTGCCGTCAGTGCTAACTATCAAAATACCAACGACCTGAATCGCTTTACAGAGGAATATACCAACGCCCATACTATTATCGCCTCTTTAAGCTATAACTTATCATTGGTTCCGGTTAAAGCCAATGCAAGCGCAGGTATAACTTACAATAGCACCGAGGTATATACGGGTACCATTACCAATATCAGTCCATTCCTGAGATTGAGTAAAATGTTTTTGGAAAATAAATTAAGGCTGTCCTTGTCCGAAAATGTTCAGTTGAGACAAAGCGATGGCCTGGGTGATGGCTACACTTCCAATACAGGCCTGGCTGTGAGTTATACCATCAGCAAACACACCATAGGTATTACAGGAGGGTATTTAACGAACAAATATAAAATTGGAACATCGGGTGGCGCAGCCGCCAAAAACTTCTCCGAAATCAGGTCAAACATCAGTTATTCATTCCACTTCTAACAGGATATAGCTATGAAAAAACTTTGGATATTTATTATCATACTGACAATCTTCGGGCAACTGCGTGCGCAGACCAATCTTGTAGATATTACCACTACCGTTACCGGTGGAAACCAGATAGCCGCTCAGTTAAACGACATCAACCTGTTAGCCGACAGAACATTGGTCACCATCCGGAATGTTTCTCAGATGAATATGGACATCGTTGTCGAAGCTAAATTGTCGGGCAACAACCTGGTTATCAAAACCAACCGTAATCATATCACGTCTGCCAACTACATCCATCTTGCTTCCTTTGCCACCACAGTTTTAACCGGTGTTCAGATCAGAGAACTTTTTGATGTCAATAATGTCCAGTTCTTTGAAGGAGGAAGGGAAGTTCCGGCAGAGCATTTTTTCTCTATGGCCGATGGTTCCGGCCGTATTCCTGAAGGGAATTATCAACTTTGCTTTGAAGCCTATCTGGTAGATTTTCAAACAGGTTTACCGAGGTATGACCAACCCATAAACACCGATACACGTCAATGTACCAATATCCTGGCCAGAATTTACGACCCTCCCGTTCTGCAAAGCATCAACAGCGTTCCACTCATGGGCGGGTCATCTACGCCGGTTCAGATGACACCAACGCCCGACGGTTCAGTCTTGTTCAGATGGCAGGCGCCGGCCGGACTTCCGGCAGGAACGCCTTTACGATATGATATTTTAATAGCCGAGATAGCGCCCGGCGATACCCGCGACCCCAACCAGGTGATTCGCTCTTTGGATATCCCTTCGGCGCCCATTGCTTTTTACCGGGAGGAAATACGCGACCCGGCAAGAATAGTAACTTATCAAATCATGCCGGTAGGTTTCTCTACTGAGTTACAGCCCGGTTACACCTATGCAGTGCAGGTAACGGCAGTTTCAGAAGATGTTTTCAGTCCGCTCCCATTCAGAAACAATGGCCGAAGCCAGGTGTATGCCTTTACCTGGGGAACGGCGACGCCTGCCGCCAGCCCGATAACCCTGTCAAGTTATCCGACATCAGGTACTTATATGCCTTTCAGAGGAGCGCCCATTATTATTAAATATGGTCCTTATAGCGATAATTACAAACGGTTCAGGTCAGACTTGTCCATCACCAACAACGTAGGAGGAGATATTATATTTGACAGGGACATTAGATGGAATCCCAATCCGCTGATAGCTCAGAGAAACGCTACCGGAGACCCGACATTAGACCAGGCAAGGGCACAACATATTGCCATATCACAGGCGGCTACCAACCCGGGTTACATTTACTATAAATACAGAGACAGGGGCGCAAAACATAATTGGACTGCCGATATTACCATTACTAACGGTAGAACCGATATTACTCAAACAATAACCGGCGATTATTATGCCGGCATGGATAAACCCACATTGAAAAAACCGGAAAATGAAAGCCGGCAGGATACGGGAAAAATTACTTTTCTGTTTAAAACGGCAGAGGAACCAGCTATGAGTACACTTTCACCGTTTGATGTAGTGCAGGCAAGCCGTACTTCCGGCACAGGGAGCTATGACATTTCAATTGACGAAAAAGCGGTGTTGGAGGTTTCTAAAACTTCCGATTTTGCAGAGATATATAAACACGAAGAATTTACACTGAATAAGGAATTTATGTCTTCTACTGTTCCTCACGAACAGTTATCCTGGTCGGATGTGCGCGATTACGTGTATAAAGATGAAACGGCAGAACTGGAATTTACTGACCCCGGAACTTATTATTGGCGCGTTAGATGGCTCAAAGACCCAACAGCGGATTGGAATACTTCAGCTTATAACGTCAGCGATATCTGGAAGTTTACCATCGGAGGTGGAGATGGTACAGCAGGCCCGGCTCCTGTTACCCGTTCCGCTGATTGCGCCACGCCTTGTGTGCAGGAATATACTTATGAAGACGGCACAACCAATCCCATGACGTTAGCGGTTGGCGACCATGTTTGGATTGGCCAGTTTGATATGGAGATAACCTCCATCACTTCAGAAGGAGGTACAGCAAAAAAATATACCGGTAAAGGGGTGATTACCAATTTTGGATTTATCATAGACCGCGTAATGGTAAACTTTACCAATATCAAAATTGCCAAAAGCGCTGGTGAAAAGCGTGTTTTTGAAGGTAATGTGAGCGCTGCAGGCGGTGGCAGTCCGGAAGCAAATATCTTCCACCTGGCAGGAAGCTCCCAAATCGGACCTGCAGGCCTGATGGAAATAGGTTCGGGTGCAGGATCACCCGCACTGTCTGTCCCATTCGGGTGGGATCAGGAAATTGATGGCCATCAGATTATTGCCAAAATAGACACCATCAACTTTTCTCCTACCAATGCCAGAGCAAGATTTACTTTAGGCTATAATATGCCGGGCGAATTTGCCGGACATCCGGTCGTATTTTCTACGAATGTTTGCGTTGGTCCAGGCGGTTTTAAAGATGATTTTGAAATCTCCTTAGACCGCGATTTGGATATCGGCAGCGCCAGCGACCAGGAATATGATGTTGTTATTAAAGGACGAAGAAGCGTGGATGGCAGCACTACCGCCGATGAGGACAATGTAACCAAACTTTCATGGGATTGTAATGGTTTCAAATCACTGACATTAGGTATGGAAGTTAAATTCTCGCGCGATGCGATCGTTCCTGAAAACGAAGAAACCGGCGAAATAGAAACTGCCGGCAGGGTATCCGGTTTTATGGCAATTGTCTTAGACAGAACACGCCGTGAGGCAGGTGAAGAATGGGGATTTATCGGGAATATTTCATTCCCGAAATCATTCCAGTTTACCGGTTTGCCCGGATGGGGATTCAAGGTTGTGGATGCCATCTTTGATTTTTCGGATGGCAAAAATGATGCAAACATGCACTTCCCTTCGGGATATGATTTCTCCCTGTTGGGCAGCGGAAGTGATGAGCGCCTGAGAAACACCTGGCAGGGTTTCTATCTGAAAACACTACGGGTAAACATTCCCAAAGCATTGACAGATGGCGATAATACGTCGGCAAGAAGAAAGTCTTTTCAAACAACAGATATTTTGGTTGACAAAACCGGATTCACCGGATTTATTGAAGCCAATAACGTGGCTGAAGCGTCGGAAAGCGGATGGAGAATCAGTCTTGATACCGTCAGGTTGGGCATTATGCAAACCCGGTCTGTTTCCGGCCGCCTTACGGGCTCCATGGGCGCTCCTTTCTTTACCGACAGCAGCAGAATGGATTATTCTTCTAATCTTGCCGTAGGAACAGATGGAAAAGTAGAATACGATTTCCTGATAAATGTACCCAGCGACAAAGACCTTCAAATGAAACTATGGCAGGCGAAGATGAAATTAGACCGGTCTTCATTCATCCGTTTCAGTATCAGTACAGCCCGTAGCAATGCAGCAAGGTTTGAGGGTGCGCTGAACGGTGAAATCGGATTGAGCGATGACATCAGTGAAGTACCCGGATTGAGTATGAAAGGCATTAAATTTGAAAACTTTGCTTTTGATACGGAAGACCCGCGGTTCTTTAAATTCAGCCGCGCCAACAGGACGGAGAGTGACGGACAAATGGTATTTTCTTTTGCTTCGCCTCAGCATACTGCCGGTGGCTTTCCGCTCAACATTACAGATATTTCCATGAACATGGGTACGGGTGAAGGTGGCGCCATCCAGCCGCGATTAGGATTTACCACCGAACTCACACTTTCTGATTTGGGCTTCAAAGCCAGTTTCGGGATGGACATTGTCGGACAGATGAGTTTGTCCCCACTTGATTTCAGTATTGTAGGTGTGGACGTGAAAGAGATAGGAATTGGATGTGAGTTCAACGGATTCAAGTTAGATGGCCAACTGCAATTCTACAAAGACCATTCTACTTTCGGAAACGGTACTTATGGAAAAATTACCGCTACCCTTCCGATGGGCATTACCGGAAAATTAGAAGCACGTTTCGGGAATGTGGGTAGTGCGTCAAATCCTTCTTCTTATTATGATTACTGGTATGTGGATGGCCTGATAAAAATCAATCCGGGTATAACCATTTTCAGCGGTTTTGCTATATACGGATTCGGAGGCGGTGCTTATTATCACATGAAGATGAACAACAAACCCCTGGCTTCGCAGGCACAGTCCACACAATCTGCCTCATCTGATGGCGACAACTCAACTGCGACCTACGTACCCAGTGAAACCACAGGTCTGGGATTGATGGCAACCGTCTTGTTAGGAACCCAACCAAATACAGATGTTTTCAATATGGACGTAACCCTGTTGGCGCAGTTTAGCACCAGCGGCGGATTAGAGACGATTCAGTTTGAAGGAAACGGCTATATCATGAATCAACTGACCGAAAGGGCAGATGCTCCGCCTATCAGAGCAAATGTTGTTTTTGGTTATTACAATACACCGGAAGCGGAATATGTACAGGGTACCTTTGATGTTTTCCTCAACATCAAGGATGTAATAAAAGGAAAAGGTGCAGGCAACAAATTTGTTTCTTCAGAATTATACGCCGGCATAAGCGGCGCCAATGCCGGACAATGGTGGTTTTATATGGGTAAGGACAGGCCGCTCGACCAGCGAAGTGGTTTGTTGATTGACATTCCCGGACTTACATTGGATGCCAGTTCTTACATCATGGTAGGGCATGGTATTCCTGCCGATTTGCCACCGCTGCCTGAGTTTATCAGCAGTGTTTTGAATGAACCTTCGCAATTGGAAAATCAGTTAACAAACATCAACAACAGGGTGCGGAGCAATGCAGTGATGAGTTCAGGACAGGGGTTTGCTTTCGGAACCAGTTTCGACCTGAGTACACAGTTCAACTTCCTTATGTTTTATGCAAAGCTCAGATTAGTATTGGGTTTTGATGCAAATATTTCTCAAAACGACGGTCGGGTTTGTGCGGAGACCGGCACCGCACCGGGTATCAATGGCTGGTATGCACAAGGGCAGGCCTTTGCAGGAATAGAGGGTGATATCGGCATCGCGGTTGACCTCTTCTTTGTCAAAGGAAATTTCAGCATCCTCAATGCCAGGGCAGCCATTGCCATGACGGCAAAACTTCCTAACCCCAACTACTTTCAGGGAAGGGCGGCTTTTCAATATTCAATTTTAGAAGGCGCTGTTACCGGACGTTGTAATTTCAATATGGAATTCGGACAAAAATGTACCGTCGTTTCCAATGACCCGCTTGCAGGATTGTCGTTTATCAACGAGATGAAGATGTCTGATAATTCCGACCCCGCCAATGTATTCAGCGATGTGGTTACCGCATTCAATTTCCCTGTTAATCAGGTTTTGGAAATTGAAGAAGAAAGCAGCGGAGAGCCGGTCATACGGCGGTTCAGGCCTTATGTTTTTGATTTCAACCTGAAAAAAGGAAATACAAGTGTGTCCGGCGACAACTGGTATGTTACCGACCAGAATTATTTAGCAGTACTCAGTCTGAATGAAGCGATGGACCCTGAGACGAATTATACGGCAACTATAGAATTGAGGGTAAAAGAATTTTTACCGGACGGCAGAAGCATCGATGTAATGAAAGATGGTCAATTAGCAAAAGAAGTCAGGGAACTTCATTTTGTCACCGGCGAACGTCCTGAGCATATTTTGGAAGAAAATGTTGTCAGGTCGTATCCTCTGATTGGTCAGGCGCATTACCTGCAGGGAGAATTAAAATCAGGCGACAAGGCATATGTCAAAATCAGGCGGCAGGATTATCTTTTCAATACAGAAACACAAGTGGAAGTAGGTAGCGGTGGGCAAACCACTACAATCCCTGCCTATACCCACCGTTTTGTAGCACGGTTTACACCCGTGAACGGCGGAGACCATATAGACCGGGACATCGTATATAATGCCTCAACCGATTTGATTTCCTTTGATGTGCCGACGTTAAAAAATCAGCAAACCTACCGACTGCAAATTTTAAAGATAACCGTTCCCAACGCCAATGCCATTCAGCAGGCATTGCAGTCTGGAACAAGAATTCCTCCTTATAAAACTATCCAGAACGTTGAGAAAAGAGTTTTGGGCACAGTTAAATTATCGGAAATCAATTCAGAAGGAAATAATGTTACTTCCAATTTTGAAACCGATGTGAGTATCCGTAAACGAACCGCTCAAAGTACCGGAGCAGCCCAGGCTAAGGGACAAACTACCGTTCTGTACGAATATGTTTTTGGCACCAGCCGGTATAACACTTTCAGAGAAAAGATAAACGGAGTTACTTTAGGAAATGCCCAAAGAGTGTTATTGCTGTTCCGTAAATTGGATTTAACCAGCGCAGAGAGTTTTGATGAATTGGAAGCTCAGAATTCAGCAGGCAAAGAATCATTGATAAAAATAACCCACCGAAGAGACAGCCGAAACAACAGCTTGCTCTTTGGAAGCAATACTCAATTTACACGATTGAATCTGCTGATTAATGATTTTGAAAATGCGCGGGAACTCAACGTGAGAACAGCGCTTCCTCCGGCGGAATTGGTTAATAACTGGTCGGAATTGAACACAAGAATTACATTACCGAGTAATTATGGATTAGTTGTTTTCTCAAGGGATAGAAAAATAAATTATCTCACCCGGTTAAATCCTTCTAAAATGGAATTAACAGATAACAGTATTTCTCTTTCAGGCCTGTTTACACCCTTAATTGCCTACACACCTGCAAGAGACATAAGCGGAGGTGGTAGTACTTTAAAGGCAGATTTCAAAGCTTATCCGACAAATGCTAATCCGGGTAACCGGTTTGCCGGTTCACAATCTGCAGCTATCACTTCCATGTTGTCTGCATCGGGTTCTGCAAGCCCGGGAGTTACTTATTCTTTGGTAGATGCCATTGACCCTGTTGTTGCACGCTTCGTAAACCAAATGAAAGACAGGGTAAACGGGTACTTAAATGCCACACTCATTTTGAGTGTACCTGCAAGAAGCTCTGCTCTGCCCATTTACACCCGTCTTGATGCATTGACACCAGGCAAGAGAACAGCGCTGACAGGATTGAAGAACCAAATGGTAACCCCTGTACCCGTCAGCGGACAGCGTGTCTCTTTAGAGTTCAACTATCAGATTCCATTGCATAATGGTAAATGGAAAACCACCGACACGTATTATAAAGAATACACGCTACCATAAAACTGTATTGACTATGAAATTAAAATATCTCAAAATAGGATTGGTTGCCTGGATGTGTCTGAGTGTCATCGGGATAAAAGCACAGAATGCAGATACTTCTGTTTTTCAACAGCGTGCAGATGATTCGTCCATTGTTCATCTTGCCTTAAAAGCAAAGCCTGCCGCAAAAGGTATATTGCTTAGATGGGCGCCTTCCAAAGCAGGAGGCTGGGTATTGCTGAACAAAACGGGCTATCAATTGCAACGGCGGGAACTGACGGAAGCAGGCGCCACCGACTGGGAAGACTTGTCTCCCCTGCCTGTCCGCCCGCGCCCGATTGAAGATTGGGCTACCTTTGCAAAAGATACGGCAAATGCTTATCCGCTGATAGCAGCTCAGGCGATATATGGAAAAAAGTTTGGCAACCAACCCGGAGTTGGTATGGCGGACAAAGCTGATGAATTGAGTAATCGTTATTCTTTTACTCTTTTATCGTCCGACCTGTCTTTTGAAACGGCAGAATACGCCGGACTGGGCTTTTTGGATGCCACTGCCGTAAAAGGAAAAACGTATGCATACCGGATATTCGCAGCAATACCTTTAAAAAATTATTTCCCTGCCGATACCGGTACCATCGCACTGCAATACAAAGAACCGGAAATGCAGCCTGTCCCCTATCTGAACAATCCGGAAGAAGGAGAACATGCGGTTACACTTTCGTGGGATAAGGCGTTTCATAAAAACTATTTTACGGCGTATTATATTGAGCGTTCCAAAGATGGACAGCGTTTTGAAAGGCTCACCCGGAAACCCTATTTGCAATTCGATAACCCGGCCTTAGCCGAAGACAGGAATCAATTTACCTATACCGATTCACTCGCCCGTAACTACGAAGCCTATTCGTACCGGATAATAGGCATTGATGCTTTTGGCCAAATAAGCGCTCCGGGAAATATTGTAAGAGGGATGGGAAGAGATAAAACACCGCCACCATCTGCAACAGATGTGAAAGGAAAAATCATGAAAGATGGTTCGGTTGAAATTACCTGGCAGGCCGAAAAAACTGCCGACCTGAAGGGCTTTTTTATAGGCAGAAGCGCAGAAAATTCGCTTTCGGGATTTGAAAGGATTCATGAAAACGCGCTCTCCGGTACAACACGAAAGTTTACCGACAAAAATCCGCGCACCGATGCACCGAACTATTATGTTGTCCTTTCCGTTGATACCGCCGGCAACGCTTCTATTTCTATGCCCGTGCATGTTGGATTTATAGACAGCATACCTCCTTCTGCTCCCAAAGGGCTTACCGGAAAGATAGATACCGCCGGTGTATTGCGTCTGTCATGGAAGCCTAATCCTGAAAAAGATGTGAAGGGATACATTGTTTTTTATGCCAACGATTCCACTCATTTTTTCACTGCTGCAAGCAGAGAGGCGCTGCCTGATTCTTTCTATATAGATACCCTGTCGTTAAGAACCCTTACGGAAGCTATTTACTTCAGAGTAAAAGCAGTGGATTTCAATAACAACACATCCGAAGCTTCTGCAGTTGTCAAGGTACAAAAGCCGGATATCATCCCGCCTGTTGCGCCACAGTTTTCCGACTTTCAGGTAAAAGAAAAAGCGGTTGCGCTACAGTGGATTCCCAGCAGCAGCGATGATGTGGTGCGACATGAAATTTACCGGAGAAAATCGGATAAGGATAAATGGGAATTGATTAAAACCGTTGCCAGTCCTGAAAAAACTACTACTTTTACAGACACCACTTTTACAGCCAATACAAAATATCAATACAAGATACAGGCTGTAGATGATGCCGGGTTGAAATCGCCTGAATCAGGAATTATGAGAATTAAAACCTTAGATAATCTTGTCGGAGAAGCCCCCAAAAAGTTTGATGCTGTTTTGGACACAAAGGCCGGAAGCGTGCGTATCAGTTGGGATTTCTCTGATAAAGATGTTGAAAGATGTGTGATTTACCGCGCAGTAAACGGTGGTTCTTTTCAGACACAGCAATCGGTTTCGGTGCCCGGCAAACAATATGTGGATAGCAAAATACAATCCGGTAACACCTATGAATATACGTGCAAACTGTTTTATAAGTCGGGAAAGATATCTCCTTTCTCGGTTGTTAAAAAGGTTGTGGTACAATAACACTATAATGATGAAACATCTTATATCCCACAAAAGAATATTTATGATTTTAAAAACATTTATCGGAGTACTGTTTCTCTTATTAACGCTACAAATTTCGCAGGCTCAAAACGTGACAAAAGCCGGAAATGATGAGGGGAGCGATAGAACGATTAACACAAACTCTGATTTTCAACAAGGTACAAAACTTTTGGCTCTGGATGATTTTAGCAGCGACCCGATGAACGATTTTCCGCTTCATTGGAATACCAATGCATCGGGCAAGGTGGTAACGATTTCTGGTTCGGATAAGAAATGGATGGAACTGACCACCAAAGGTTCCTTTCTTTTTGAAAAAATAAATAAACTTCCCGATAATTTCACGGTAGAATTTGAACTTTTTGTTACTCCGAATTATACTTTTTATGATGCTCCTTTGGTTGTTGCTCTCGCTAATATGAAGAACCAAAAAGATTTTTCCATCTGGGAGCAATACAGAGAAAACAGGGGCAAAGAAAAAAGAGACGGATTCCGGTTAGAATTACATCCGCAGGGTGCGGGTGGCAAAAAATTAGGATATAGTAATTACGAAGTATGGGAAAACGGCTCCAAAGCTTCGGATAATAAAATGGAAGGACTGAAGCCTTTCAATTTAAGTAACCCGTCCGTAAAAGTTCAAATCTGGAAACAAAATCAACGGGTGAGAGTTTACATAAACGGCGATAAGATCTGGGATGTACCAAGAGCCTTCGACAAAGGGAAAACACTCAATTCGTTTATCCTTGCGCGTTACGATTCAAAAGACGACCGTTTGTTTTATGTAACCAATTTTAAATTCTTAGGAAGCGAGGAAGACATCCGCTCCAAACTTCTGAATGAAGGAACCTATTCCACCAATGCCATTTTATTCAATACCGGCTCTGCAGAACTGAAACAGGAATCCTTGCCCATCATCCAATCCGTTGCAGAAGTATTAAAAGAGAACAGCACACTGACCATCAAAATCACGGGGCATACTGATTCAGATGGTAACGCGGCATCAAATCTGAAACTATCCAAAGACAGAGCACAGTCTGTTAAAAACGCTTTAGTAAATCAAAACGGCATTTCTCCTTCAAGAATCATCACCGACGGCAAAGGCGACACCGAACCGGTAGCCTCCAACAGCACAGCTGAAGGAAAAGCTCAAAATAGAAGAGTAGAGTTTGAAGTGGTGAAGTAAAGGAAGGTAAGAACAGAGATTAGATGGTAATGAATTTTAATTCAGTACAACCTGAAAGTGCTAACCCTTTTCTATATTTTGGCCATACAACGAACAGATGAACCTATTGAACCCATTCCCTGTTTGTTGCACTTAAAACAACGGTTTGGCAATAATAAAATAACCGGAATAAGCCAGGGTACTCAATATTATCAGCGAGTCGCCCAGTAAAATATTATCGCCCCCGTAAGACTCCTTGCCTTTGAGTAAGAAAATTGCACCGATGAGTGCCATGGCAAGACCCGCACCCTTCAGCCAGCCCAGCCGCTCTTTCAAAATCCACATTGCAAACAGGGTAATCATAAGAGGAGACA
>JAGFIS010000045.1 GCA_024103425.1 Chitinophagaceae bacterium | reverse complement strand
CACTCCCGCCCCTTTACCGAGTTGCGTTCCTACGCGGCGCTTGACCCCTGTCCTGCTCTGCAGGGAAATTTCCCCCACCTCAGTTTTGCAGGACTGCGTCCTACAAAACGCTTGACTGAAATTTGATCCCAAAAAATAAATTCCTCGTGTCTGAAAACAAGTTTTCAGCCACACATTTATTTTTTGGAACTTCGTCAAGCGCCGCGTTAGGTGGCAATTTTACCAGACACCGCACAATTAGAGAAATAAATATGACAAGACTAATTCAATTGGCTGCTTTACTCTTATTATTTCTAACAAGTTGCCAGACTTCAAAAAATGAGACTGCTTTTCTGCGAAGCAGAATAAAGCAAATCGTGTCAGACAAAAATGCAGTAGTTGGCGTTTCAATAATTGGGAACAATGGAAAAGACACACTATCGCTAAACGGAGACAGGCGATTTCCTATGCAAAGTGTATTTAAGTTACATATAGCGTTAGCTGTATTGTCGGAAATTGACAAGGGGAAACTTTCATTAGACCAGAAAATTGAAATTGGTAAAGATGACCTTTTACCAGTAGGTTTTTGGAGTCCTCTTAGAGATGAAAATCCAAATGGTGGAATCTTTACTATTGAAAGACTAATTCAATATTCTGTCTCACACAGCGACAATACTGCTTGCGATGTACTAATACGACTAATTGGAACACCTAAAAAGGTTGAAGAGTATATTAAGAAAAGTGGCATAAATGACATACAAATCACCTTCAACGAAGAAGATATGCAAGCGAAGTGGGAAAATATGTTTCAGAATTGGACAACCCCAAAAGCAGCAAGTGGAACCCTTAAATTATTTTATGAGAATAAAAATAACTTGCTTTCCAAAAACAGTTATGACTTTTTTTGGAAAACCAATAAAGAAACAACAACTGGTAAAAATCGAATAAGAGGACAATTGCCTAATGAAACTATCGTTGTTCATAAGACAGGTTGGTCAGGGACAAATAAGGAAACAGGAATTACCGCTGCTGTAAACGATATAGGTATCGTTTTTTTACCCAATGGCGAATATTTTATAATCAGCGTTTTTGTTAGTGAGTCAAAAGAAAATTTCGATACAAACGAAAAAATTATAGCAGACATCGCAAAAGCAACCTTTGATTTTTACACAACATCCACTAAATAAAAACAGCCGCCAACAACTAAGGCTTCGTTGGGTGCAAAGCACCAACAATGAAGCTCCCGAAGGCATTTGGGATTGAATGGAACCGGTTACTATGGTGATATCGTGAAGGAGAATTGAACTTTACTATCAAGTTTGGCAACTTGATTTTTCAGAAAGGTTTTCATCAGGTGCAGTATCTGATGTTTTTGATTTTTAGCAGGCATAAAAACCCTTCCCATTCTGCTATGAAAGCGGGATAGGCACAGTATGTTTTTCCATTAAACCCAAAAAGTTCATTAGGATTGATTAACCACCGTAAAAAAGGAGGATTTGATATTATCCATTTGTTCCCATAGGCGAGTTATCCATGATCTCCGTTTCATTTTCAAACTCATCTTCAGTATCCGGTCTCTGCCATTTTTCACGAGGTAACTTCCGATATTGAGCGTAGTATAACGGATAGTCTTCAGCAATGGAATAGTTTCTTTTCTCATCACCACCTGTTTGAACAAGTTCATCAGGTTGTAGGCCATCATTATGAAGCTCAGGGTTGCCTGAGTTACATTAAAGTTATTCAGGTTCATCTTGTCTGTTCCGTAATCAGGCTTCAATTCTTTTATCTGATTTTCACACAGTGCCCTGCCTCTGTAAAGCCTCCATATCTCTGGTGCCGGCAGATTTAAATTTGTTACATAACAACTATAGCGGTAGCAATTGATGATTTCATCGTCTTCAAAAAGCTTGAGTAACTTTTAGCAAAGCGATACCTCCGTAAGCTATTATTTCTTTGTCGGTATATCCAATTCCCAAATCTCCCAAAGCTGTAAGATTTTCTTACACGTAAGACAGGAGACTTTAAGCCCTGGTATGTTTGTTAATCCGTTGAGAATCAACAATATGCTAACATATCTCTTTAATGACATTCATTTAAAATCTTTTTCTATTGGCTTTTGTGGGTTTAACCGTTTATCCAACGTACAAAAAACCGAAATCATGTGGGTCGGATACTCTGACAGCAGCGTACCAGCAAGCAAAATTACTGACACCGTGCCCGGAGAAATCTTTGTTCACCGCAACATCAGCAACATGGTCATTCCGACTGATCTGAATTTGCTTAGTGTACTTCAATTCGCGGTAGAGATTCTCCATGTAAAACACATCATTGTCTGTGGACATCAGAATTGCGGCGGTATAGCCGCTGCTATGAAACAGGAAAGTTTTGGTCTGATGGACCAATGGATATGGAACATCAAAAATGTGTACCGCTTAAATAAAGCAGAAATTGAATCATATCCTGAAGGAGAAAAACGCAAAGAAGCTTTCACAAAAGTTAATATCAGAGAACAGGTTTTGAATCTTTCAAAGACTTCCATCATCCAAAATGCATGGAAGGAAAGCGCCTATCCTCATTTGCATGGATGGATTTACGATGTAAGAGATGGCATTATCCATCCTGTTTTCGAAATACCTGCCAGAACAGAAGTAGGTCCTATTTATCAATTGGGTGGGATGAAGGTGAAAAAATAATTCAGTTTTCATAAACTTAATGATGAACTAATCATTTAATCATAGAAAGAAATAAGAAATTTCTAAAGGGAGAGGTTAGTTTTATTCAGGATTAGAAATTAAATCTTTATCCTGTGATAATACAATTTACCAGGGTGAATTTTGCGCTTTGATTTATCAATTGAGTTATTCCCTTTTCTTTGAATATGAATTACTTTTATGAAGTGAATTAAACGCCGCAGGAATTATCATTTCAAAGAGTGGTGTCTCGTGCGAGCTTAATTATTTCTGAATACAAAAATAATTCATCAGGCATGTGGAGATATTTTCTAAAAAGAAAGTTTATCATACTCATCCTGTTTGTACCCGTAACCACAATCGTCCATTCACAAATTTCAAATTATCCTCCGGCCCATAAAATTGATGTTGGAAACGGATTAAGTGATAATAACATCCGTTGTATTTATAAAGATAACAATGATATTATGTGGATTGGGACCAGCTGGGGACTGAACAGAATAGATGGCTCCACAATCACCGTATTCAGTAACAATCCTGAAAATCCAAATTCAATCAGCGATAATGTTATTAACTGCATCGCGGGTGACTACGACGGGCTCCTTTGGGCCGGTACGGAACACGGGCTTAATTTCTATGAACCTGCAACAGGGAAATGGGGGCTAATGCACCTCAGGAGCGACGGAGAAACAGAAGACATGGTTACCTCCATCGCGATCGATAAAAAAAATACGCTTTATCTGGGGACGAATTCCGGGCTGTATATTTATTACAAGAAAAAAAATAAAACCATTTTTATAAAAATTCCCGGTAATACTTTCGAAAAAAGGCTCAACAACCACATCACCAACCTTTTGCTTGATAAACAGGGAATCCTGTGGATGGGCACCTTCAATGGGATATGGACCTTTAATCCTTCAGATCAAAAATTTATCCATCAGGTCAGTTCAAAAAACGATCCCGCTTTCAGTCCACTCGTTACTTCATTCATCATTGATCATTCTGGTAAAATATGGTATGGCACATGGGACGAGGGAATAAAAACATTTGATCCGCAAACAAAAAAGGTTACAACATTCTCTTCAAAGAATAATTATGACAGACAGATCCGTTCCATTCTCGAAGTAAAACAAAACGACGGAACCTATCATATTTGCTTCAATAATTATTTTCAGTATTACGATACCCGACTTAACCGGATTATCTCACAACAAAAAGATTCTTCTTTACAATGGACAGGTTCGGTTCTTTACTCAAAAGATGACAGGATTGTCTGGACGGGAACCAATCATGGGCTGTTTTTTTATAATACCAATGGTGACCTGATAAAAAATCACAGATACAGGAAACCAACGACCAGTCAGAGCATTTCAATACTGGAATGGAAAACTAAAATTCTGGTAAGTGGAAGTAATTCCGACTTCTTAAAACTGTTTGATAAGAATCTCGATGCTGCCGGTGATTATAGTAAAAGTTTCGATGCCAGGGATGCATCCTGTCTTAAGCTGAGCTTTGCCGGTAATGATATTATCAGATGTGGTACCAATGAAGGAATTGCTGATATCAATCTGAATACACATTCAATCCGGATTCATCAACTCTCAGATTCAGCAAAGAGCAATTCCAACTTAAGTTTTATCACAACACTTCTTAAAGATTCAAAACACAACTGGTGGTATTTTCCCTGGCGGGGAGGAGTTTGGGAATCGGATTCCGGATCAGGAATTACAAGACAGGTTTTCAGAAACTTCATCAAACAATACAGCTTGCCCAAGTTATTGGTTATCTCTGACGTATGCGAAGACAACAACGGCAATCTGTGGATGGGAGATTTGGATGAAGGCGTAATTCTTTACGACAGGAAAAAGAATAAGTTCTCAAAACCATTTGCTTCGATACTCGGCCAGAAAAACAGAGTTTCTCAGATTGTCTATTTTAAACATTTTTGCTATGCCTTTACCTCTACCACGCTGTGGATGTGGAATACAGACAGCATGCAATTACATGGAATCCGATTTTCACCAAGGACTGATAAGATTATCAATTCCATTGCCATCGACAGCTCTGGAAATATATGGATGGCAACACAAAACGGTCTGAATGTTTACAATTTAAAAAATAAAAGTTACCGTCATTTTACAACAGCCGATGGACTCTTAAGAAATGAAATGAATGGTACACTGTATTGCTGTTCGGATGGAACTATGATATATGCCTGTCCCGAATATCTATCTTCATTTCAGCCGGAAGAATTACTCTACAAAATAAATACTACCCCAAAAATCCGTCTGATTGAAACCATCGTGAATGGCAATCCTTATAAGTTTAATTTGGACAAACGCCAGTACTTTGATCACAATACAAATAACTTCATTTTCAGATGGGCAGTTACGGATTACAACGATCCTTTAAACAACCGGTATTATTACAAACTGGAAGGTAAAGACAAGGACTGGAGATTTGCGGGAAAGACAGCGCAGGCAGAGTTTGCGAGCCTGTCACCCGGAGATTATACCCTGCTTTTAAAAGGAGTAAATTCCAACGGAATTGCAGCAGGAAAAATACTGAAACTTCAGTTCACCATCATGCAACCATTCTGGGAAACCTGGTGGTTTCTGACCTTGATATTTATATCGATAGCAGGATTCTTCTATTTTTTATACCGGTACCGGCTCAGCCAGATTATGAGAATTCAGCAACTTAGAAATAAGATTTCACTCAACCTTCACGATGACATCGGCTCAACACTCAGTTCTATTTCCATATTAAGTGACATGGCTATTCGCAGAAAAAAAGAGCCGGAGTCAGAAAAAATGCTGAAGGAAATAAGAGAAAATTCCATGCAGATGATGGATCGTATGGACGATATTGTCTGGGGGATAAACCCGGGAAACGATTCTCTGGAAAAGCTTTTATTAAGGATTAAGACTTTTGCAGCAAAACTTTTTGAAGCCAAAGAAATTAATTACAAAATTAAAATCAGCGACAAGATTCAGCACATTCATATGAAGATGGAATACCGGCAGCATCTTTATCTCATTATAAAAGAAGCGATCAACAACATTGTGAAATATGCATCTTGCACCGAAGCGGAAATAGATGTCAGCTATCACGATGCTCTTCTGCATGTGGAAATAAAAGACAATGGAAAAGGATTTGATTCTGAAATCAATTCTTCTGGAAACGGATTGGTCAACATGAAAAAGAGAGCTTCAGAGATCGGTGCACGACTGCAGATTATTTCGAAAAAAGGCAACGGAACAAAAATTCTACTCACTTCAAAAATCAAATAAATGTACGATAGTCAGATAGAGTTACATTTTTCAATTTTGCATCTATGATCAGGGTCGCGATTGTAGAAGACAATAAAATACTCAGAAATTCAATTGCCAATCTTCTCAACCATGAAGACGGAATGCAATGCGTTTGCACCCTGTCAAACCTGTTGAATGCTGTCAGTGAATTCCGGAAAACACATCCCGACATAGTATTGATGGATATCGGTCTTCCGGGAATTTCCGGACTTGAGGGTGTAAGGCTTGTCAAAGAAAATTTTGAAAAGACTGAAGTATTGATGTTTACCGTATTTGATGATGATGAAAAAATTTTTGAAGCGATTAAGGCCGGGGCATCAGGATACCTGCTCAAGAAATCTTCAACAGAAGAAATTATTGAAGCAATCATCTCTCTGCACGATGGCGGAGCTCCCATGAGTGCGAGCATAGCAAGAAAAGTAATCCAGTCATTCCAGAAAAACAGTTTTATTATCAAGGAAGATTTTGCACTGACAGCGAGAGAAAAAGAAATTCTGCATTGCCTTACAGATGGGATGAGTTATAAGAAAATCACCGAAAAATATTTCATCAGTATCAGCACGGTACGTACACATATCAGGCACATTTATGAAAAGCTGCACGTCAATTCCAAAGCACAGGCGGTGGCCAAGGCACTAAAGAAATGATTATTTAGCGAGCGGGATGGTGAATGATGGGATATGGGCGTTGCTTAAAACCACAACACACAACTTACAGCTCACAATTCATCACAAAATCCTTAACCCTACAATCAACCCTTCAACTTCCTCAACCTTCTCCCTCAACCTTCTTCTTCCGTTTTCCCCGATAAAAATCAACCATTTATACGATTGCCAGGCTACTCCTATTTTAATTCCTTTGCCTATAAAAAACCACTTTCCAAAAAATTAAAACAAATACCATGAAAATATTTTTCTCCATTTGTGCTTTGCTCTTTATACTTGCCCAGGATGCGAGTGCCAAAATATGGCGTGTAAATAATAACCTCGGCATCAACGCCGACTTTACAGACTTGCCTGCCGCAGTGAGTGCCGCCGCAGCAGGAGATACTATTATGGTAGAAGCTTCTTCTTCTCTTTACACTGCACCAACACTCACCAAAAAGCTAATAATTATAGGTACGGGTTACTATTTCACTGATGCGACTCCAAATCCTAAGACACAGGCAAATACCAACGTAAGCGGTTTAAGTGGAAACATCACATTTAATGCGGGAAGTTCCGGCAGTGTTGTGGAAGGTCTGACAGTGGGTGGAATATTTTTAAATGAAAGTGATATTACTGTGGAAAGAAATAACATAACCAGCTATATGTATATAGCGTATGCGGCAAATTCGGTTTGTAACAATGATACCATCCGGCAAAATGTAGTATATGGTTTGGTTTCAGGATCCTCTACCGGTAAAGCCACTAATTTACTTGTTTACAATAACATCTTCAATGGCCCACCCGTGCAGTTTGCATCGAACGTTAATAACATTTCAGGATACTTCATCAATAATGATTTTTTATCTAGCTACAGCTCATCCTGCGCCAACTTTACTTTTCAGAATAATATTTTCTATAGTGCAAATTTCGGAGCGTACCTGTCTTCCAATGCATTCTTTAATAACCTTACTACTAACACTGGACTTCCTACAGGGAACGGAAATCAACTGAACGTGAATCTTGACAATGTTTTTGTAGGATATTCAAGTGGTACTGGTTTCTCTTCTGATGGAAGGTATCAATTAAAAAATGGTTCGCCTGCCAGTGGTGCGGGTTTACTTAATGGTGGAACGGTCGATTGCGGAGCGTTTGGCGCGCCGGCGCCCTACATACTTTCAGGTATGCCTGCAATTCCATCCATTTATGTACTTACAGTTCCTTCATCAGTGCCAAGCGGGGCTACCAACATGAATGTCAGTATCAGTTCTACGACGGTTCATTAGCCTTAGATTGAGAATTTTTATTGTTTAAAAAATTTGTTCATGAAGTTTTTCTATTAATTAATATTATGGCACGAAAAATCTTCCTCATAATATTTTTGGAAATTGCATTCTTTCAGATAGCAAAGGCCCAGATTACCTTTTCCCTGCCATCAAATGCTTCACCTGCAGCCATTGATTATGCAGAATATTTTATAGACACAGATCCGGGATTCGGAAACGGGATAACCATTCCTGTTACTTCATCTACTGATGCAACAATCAATAATTATTTGGTGGATCTAAACTCAGTAAATCCTGGTGCTCATCGTATTTATTTTCGCACAAGGGATGTCAACGGAGTGTGGAGTCTGACAAACGAAAAAACGTTTTTTAAGTTATTTCCTGAGGCCACCATACCTTCGAGCCCGGTTGCAGGAAATATTACAAGGGTTGAGTATTTTTTTGATACAGACCCCGGACCGGGAAATGGAACATCCATTCCATTTTCATCCTCCAATGATATCACAATAAGCAATGCTTCTCTGGATATAACCGGCCTATCTGCAGGCGTACATCACATATACATTCGTACGCAGAATACCGGTGGAAGCTGGAGTCTTACCAATATGCAAACATTTTTTATTGCCAATGTAGCTGCGCAAATACCCCCGAATCCCGTTGCAACGAACATTGTAAAAATGGAATATTTTATAGACACGGATCCCGGTCCTGGAAATGGAATTCCAATTTCCATCACTTCTTCCACTGATGTGTCAGCATCAGATGTAGGGATTGATTTAAGTGCTTTGAGCAATGGGGTACATCGTATTTATTTCCGTACTCAGGATACCAATGGGAGCTGGAGTGAAACCAATGTGCAGACTTTCAACATTCTTATGGCGAATGTAGTCATCCCTTCAAATCCTATTCCCGGCAATATCACCCAACTTGAATATTTCTTTGACACAGATCCGGGTTTTGGAAAGGGCACCATTATCAACGTACCTTCCGGAACAGATCTGAGCAATTACAATTTTGTTGCGGATATTTCCGGACTTAAAACAGATTCAACGCACACGCTGTATGTACGCACATTGGATGACTGGTCACTGACAAATACCAGAACTTTTGTCATAGGAAACCTGGTGCCTCTCACCTGGATTTCTTTTAATGCAAAGTCGCTTGATCGCGGTGTAGCGCTGGACTGGACTACCGCAGCAGAAAAAAATACAGACCGGTTTGATGTAGAACGAAGCGCTGATGGAGTTCACTTTCATTCTATCGGACGTGTCAAAGCATCCGGTAATTCATCCTCTCAAAATGCTTATCATTTTACAGATAATCAACCGGAGAATGGAGTCAACTTTTACCGGTTGAAGCAATGGGACATCGACGGCCATTTCACTTATTCCATTATCATTTCAGTAAAAATGAAGAATGGATTGAACGTAACTATTCTGGGTAATCCGGTTCAGCAGACTCTTCGAGTTCTGGTAGAGGGCAATAAAGAAAAACCGGTTCACTTAAGGATCTGCAGCATGGCAGGTAAAGTATTGAACAGCGTTATTTCTGAAGAGGGAACTCAAAGTATCAATGTGCAGGACTTTGCTGCCGGTCAATATTTCCTGACATACGATATCAACAAGCAGATCTTTTCAATTCCATTCTACAAAAAATGAGCAATTGAAATAAAGTACTGGCGTTTTTTTTGGTTTTTCAAAAAATTACCAATCTGATTCCGGGCTGGTAATTTTATTATTGACACACATAAAATACCGGTAAAACAAATCCGGGCAGATTTTCTCTAAAATCTGATAAATCATCTGTATAATACAATTATTTGCTCTCCAAAAATCAACCTTTTATACGATTGACTTTAAACAGACATCGATATACCTTGGACAAAAATTAAAATCATGAAAAAGGTATTTGTTCTGTTATTTATCTGCACCGCCGTACCGGCTATCAGCGTACATGCACAGATATTTAAACGTCTGAAAAAGACAGTTCAGGAACATGTAGAAAACAGAGCTGAAGAGCGCACGGGTGAAGGGACAGACAAGGTGATGGATAAAATAGAAAATAGAGCTAAAGGAGGTAAACATTCTAAGAATAATCAATCTGCCTCAAAAAATAATTCTTCCTCGACCTCAGGAGAAACTGCCAGAACCTCCGGTGATACAAATGCACCGGTAAATTTTCAGGCTTACCAGAACTACGATTTTGTCCCCGGTGACACGGTACTCTTTGCCGATGATTTTACAGAAGACCAGGACGGAGAATTTCCTTCACACTGGACACTTACAAAAGGTCAGGCCGTAGTGAATAAAGTAAATGGTAAACCTGCCTTTCTCCTGACAGATGGAAATTATTGCCAGGTGTATCCACGTATGAAAACAACTTCATATTTAACCGATCCATTCACTATTGAATTTGATTATTATGCCAATGCAGGCTATGGACCCGGTGTGGCATTTGAGTTTACAGATGAGGATGGCAACGCCACCGAGGGATATGTGCAGTTTAGCACAAGTGGCGAGGTATCTACATTTGAACTACCTGCAGAGTTTAGCGCCACTTACCCGAATGAAGACGATGATACTTACCGCAACAAATGGCACCATGCCGCACTCATTTATAAAAACGGGCAGGTAAAATGTTACATTGATCAATACCGGGTTTTAGTAATCCCCAGCTTCAGTGCAGTTCCCACAGCGTTCGGATTTGCAGGAATAGGTGATGCTACCAACCCAATCATTATTACCAATGTGCGTGCTGCAAAAGGTGGTGCGATGAATATGATTGGTAAAAAATTTACGGCTTCAAAAATTGTAACGCACGGTATCACCTTTGATATTGATAAATCTGACATCAAACCACAAAGTATGGGTACGCTGAATATGATTGCAGGTGTATTAAAAAGTAATCCGGGATTAAAGTTTGAAATAGATGGTCATACCGACAACACAGGAGATGCTGCACACAACATGACTTTATCACAGCAACGTGCAGATGCAGTAAAAGTGCAATTAGTGAAGATGGGTATCGATGCCTCAAGGCTTACCACCAAAGGATTTGGAGATACCAAACCTATCGCTGATAACAGTACGCGGGATGGCAGGGCAAATAACAGGAGGGTGGAGTTTGTAAAAATGTGATATGTGTTACATCACTTAAATTGAACACAGCCAAATAAAGTCGGGATCTGCGAAGCTAATTTGTGTAAGATTAAGAAGCTTAAAAAACCCATAAGGTTTTCAAAACCTTGTAGGTTTTTATTCAAACGAAATATAAACAATGAAAACATCCATCCTCACACTGTACTTATTGTTATTATCAATTTCCGTTTTTGCACAAACACTACGAGACCCAACCTCCGCCGAGAAAGCAGCTCTAAATAAAGTGGTCAATGCTGTTATGCCGGTACTGCAACCTTTTGCAGATGAGGATTGGATACTAATGGATGGTGGGGCTGATAATCCTGAAGATTATTCGGTGCAAATAAAACCGGATGTAGTCATGGGTGCGGCTCCTTTTTCTGATATGACCTATACCCTTAAGCAGGAATCGCCACTGTGGATTAAAGAAGTGAAACCACTTATGGATAGACTTACAGACCCTGCAAATACGCCACACAATGATGCTGAGAGTGCTGCTTACGATAAATTATCGGATGAAATAGAAGCCAAATCGGAAGTAATTATACAGATACATGTAAACGAAAAAAACTTAGGCGTAAAACCCATTAAGGGAAGTAAAGAAGATTTAAAAATACCCGGTTGTTATTTTTCCTATAAGCCCACTAAAGACCCGGGTACCAACGAAGATCTAACCAATGAATATGTACTGGCATTTGGCAATTGGAAAACATTTAAGGAAAAGGATTATAGCGGTACTCCTTTTTATGAATTTTCTTTTACACATCCCAATGGCAGCCCTTATATCGAAAATATCGTCATCATTTTAAAAGGCAATATTGAACGGATAAAAGCAATGATTAAAAAAATAGATTGGAATAAAATAAATCAGGGATTGACACTTTGAATGATAAATTGACAATTCTGAAAAATTGTTTTTAAAAAAATAAGATATGAAAAAAAATCATCACACTCGCAGCAACTATTTTAATATTTAGTTGTAACAACTCCGGAAATAATACAACTAAAACTTCCGGCAGTGAAAACTCAACTACTCCTGCAACCTCGAGCCCAAGGGAAACGACGAATAGTGGTTCGGTTGGTTCTGATATTTCCATAACACTCACCGGTGGCGCCAATGCAGGCACTTATCATGTTACAAGTAATGAAACTACCTGCAGCGAAGGATTAACCGGCGACAATTCTTTCGGCAATCAATATTCAGTAAAAGGAAAAGCCGATAATGAATTATCCAGTGTGCAATTAATCATTGATGATAAGGAGGCCGCTAAAAAAGGAATGGATAAATTTTCTATATCAATTGGGTTTGGAAAATTAATCAGCGGGAAAACATACAACATCAGCACACTTGATAATAATTCAGGCTTCAAACCAGGTGGCAGTGGCAAAGCAACTCTGACTGAATCTGGCAATACCAAAACTGTGACAATAAAAGGCAAAACGAAAGATGGAGTCGGCATTTCGGCTATTATCGTTTACCATCAGGTTATGACGCCGGGGGGGATCAAATAAAACTGACATGTGACATTATAAACCCAATCAGGAATTGGCATCCTCCGAATCATTTTGCACTGTTTATCATTCTGGCCTGCCCGGATATAGACAAGAAAAATAGCCCGGTAAGATTCTGTTTCAAAAATGTTCCGCAATAAAATTCTTAAATGCTATTCCTGTGCTCCGTAATGTTGTAGTGCCCGTTTCGTGCAGTCCCCTTGCTGAAGTGCCGTCGCCGTCATACCAGATAGCATAAGCCATTTTTATGTCCAATATGGCCTGCATCATAGCCGAAGTTATCGCCGGATCCATATTGTCCTGCCCGTATTCATTGGTAATTACATTTTTCCCGGTTGCCCGCCTCAGATAATCCACGGTTTCTTTAAAGGCATCCATATTCAAAAATGAAGCGGTGGAAGAAAAATTGTCCGCGATGGGTTCATACCAGTGCAGATTCACAAAATCCAGGTTCAACATCCTATACTGCGAAATCAGATATTCCGCATTGCTCACTTTTCCGGCCAGATATGGATGGTTGGCTAATGCCGGCAGATCTGCAATAACAGACGGCGACATAGTCCGCGATGCAAAATTTGCTGCAGAGTCTGTCAATCCCCTCGCCATATAATCTTTCCAGACCAGAAAGACGATCTCAGATGTAATTCCGCCATTGGTGACCTTTATCCCCTGCTGGTGTGCTACATCAATTGCAGCCTGTAACTCAGAAATATAATCACTCAAAGGTCCGGTGTGATACTGATAGGTGTTTTCTTCATTTTCTACTGCTATCAATTCAGGACGATAAACAGAGAGAAGACCGGACAACTTTGCCTTATAAGCTGCAATATCTGTTGGAAACGGCGCTGGGTTTCCGGCTACAGCCCGATCATTATTCACATTTAAAATTATTTTATAACCTTTCGCTATTCGTGCATCGTAGCCTGCATCGTTTGCTCCATTCCAGGTGGACAATAAAATAGCATAGCGTAAATAAGGTACGCCATATTGATCTGCCACTGCAAGTTTAAAAGTTGTATTGTTGGTGCCGGGAGTCGTGTCATTTACCAATACTCCGAAAGGATTGGAAAAGGTGGTTTTACCGGATGGATTAATTGGCGAATTCTTTTTACATGAAATGATTAAAAGAATACTAAAGCTAACTATGATAAAATTTATTTTGACCTTACTCATAAAATGGTGGAATTAAAAGTAATGATTTCTACTTGCCAGCCTGTGCTTCAAGCCTGCTGTCATACGACTGTAGCTCACTCAGGGAAATATAGTTAGTCAATTGATTGGGCGGAACGGGTGTTTCGATAGCGCCTGCTCCCAATGAAATTCCTTTTTCTATAGTACTTCTCAAATCGGACAATTTATCAATAGTCGCTGTCTGATAGTAAATGGGTACCCCTTGTGTATTGTGGACAGTTTTCATGTATCCGCTTATCTCGTACATCAAACCACCCGGCAACCAGTTATCAGCGCCCTGTGCATTATCATCACGCAGTGAGTTATTTCCTAATACTGCGTGCTTGCCTAAAGTGGCCACCATATAATCAATCACAGATTTAGTTGGAGCCGCATCTCTGGTTACACCGGGTGGCATTGCTATATTAATAAACTCATTAAATGCCATACTGATTCTTGTCTTCTTCCACACTTTCATCGCATCAATGGTACTTCGTATTGCTGCAAGGTCTTTCTCTGCCGCCCATCCTGCATTAATATAACTGGTGGAATTGGTTCCTGTTGGCCCGCCATTCCCTGCATACCTGATGAATGCCTCACCATATAAGGCTCCGGTGCCTCCGTTTACAATCTCTCTCACCTCGGGAACATTGTCATAAAGAGCGGCAAGCTTTGCCTGAAAAGAGGCATACGCATTTAAAAACTCGGGTTGCCAGAATCTTGGCATCAAAGAATCGGAAGGGCTGGTAGCAACGGCTGCCAGATCGGTAAGCAGTATAAAACTTCCGCTTTGTGTTTTTACCCAATCAGGAGAAGCCACGCCGCACATCACCCGGATTTTGATATTCATATTCAGTCCCGGATTGGCATTGTTTTGTTGTTGTGCATAATTAATCGCGTCATCTATCAGATTGGGTCTTACAATATCGCCGTTAGCATTGGGTTGCAGGTCCCGCCATGTCACTCTTACCACCACGCAGTTTGCTATTTTCATTACATCAGGCGAAGCCGGGGGAGTTAAAAAAAGATTGCTGTAATTTCTGTTGGTAAGACCTGCCGCCTGTGGTTTTAATTCATTTTGGGACCCTGTTTCATTTACTTTATCCTTTTTGCATGACGTTAATAGGAAAAGGGCGAAAAAGCAGAAAATGGGATAGATAAATCGCATATTCAGTACTTAAGGGAGATTTTAGGTATTTGATGGCATCTTTATAAATAGGTTTAATATGTTGTAATAAAGATTTTTCTTCCGTTAAACTTAAAGTTTCTCCTGCAAGTCAGAAACGTAATTTTAAAAGATGCATGATGAAAAAAACAGGTCTGGTGCTTTACCTATTTTTTTGACTTCTTTATTGATTGCGTTTATTACTTACGGGTTTTCGGGCTTTCACAATGAAAAGAACAATGCAGATTCTTTTTTTTAAGATTATCGGACTTCATCAACCTTGGATGGTAAAGCAGGAAATGCAATCAGTAACATTAATGTGCCAAAGGTTAAAAAGGCAAACAGCACACCTGCCAGGACAATTATTCAAAATAATAAAACAATCCAATCCGGCTTTCATAAAGTAGAGTTTGGTTTCAACATCGGCTTTTTACAAGACTACCGGGCAAATCAACAGATGTATGAAAATGCACTCAATAGAATTCAGAGTGACGGCATTCATGACCTGCGGGTTTATGAGCTGTTTACCAATGGTATTACACAACAGCCCGGAACTGCTGAACGGCTTGTAGAACACCTTGTTCACAATAACCGATTCAATGTATTGCTTTGTTTATCCAATTTCCCAAACATTCCGTCTATTCAATATAAAACGACTGACAGACCTGATTTCAAGAACTCAGATGAAAAACAAAATCTTACCAACAGATATCCTCCTGTAAACTTAGATGACTATCAGAATTACCTGACCAACTTTATAGACTCGCTTCAGAAAAAGAATGTGTTGCAAAATGTAAGTTTTGAAATCGGAAATGAGCCTGATTCCAAAAGATTTTTCTGGGGTTCTCCTGATGATTTTATCAAAATTGCAAAATCAACTGCAGCAGCTCTTGAAAACTATCAGAGGCCCGTTTACTGTTGTGGCTTTACTGCAGAATTTTCCAACGGAGGAGCAGCGCAACGGCATGAATATCTTGACCTGATTCAGGATTCTGATTTCAGGAAGAAAATAAACTCATCTTTCCACTTTTACCAAAACAATAAATTTGAAATTCAGCATACAGATTTACCCGGTTTGAAAAATTCCATCATCACTGAGTTTAATTTTTATGCAAACTTGAAAAAAGGTTCAGACAAGCTTGATATTGCCAATTCGCCGTTATTTGGTTCCCTGCTTATACAAATGCTTGACTTCGCCTATAAAAATAATATCAATAAAATTTATCTCTTCAAACTCATTGATGTAGCCAATAAAGAAGGGGCATTGGGTTTCTTTGATGAAAACGGAAACCCCAAGCCTGCATACAATGAATTTCTTAAAGTATTTAATGTTGTAAAAGATGGCTTCAGGGCAGAAGAAAATGCTTCAGAAATAAAACTGATCGGTGCGAATCAGACTATTGTCTATTCAAAGACTGAAGGAGTTTATACGAATCAGATGTCAGGCAGAAATGAAGGAGGCAACAAGAGAAGAAATATAAATAAAAATGCCACGGGTTTTTTCATGGGCGACTGGAAGGTTGTGGACAACTAAATTGTCACATGTAGTTTTTATTGATAATAAAATATCAGGCAATGTCTATTTCGGATAAGCAGAAAAAAGACCATAGGTATGTAAATTAGCAGATGTTTGAACTAAAAAACATATTATAATCCGGAGAGAGTATTTACAATTGAACATTTCCGATAAGTTGAAAATTCATTCTTCGCTCGAAGTTTATCGATAAAATTCCACCACAAACGCCAAGCTGCCAAACCGTAGAAACCCAATCCATCTTCGCTGGAGTAATTCTGCTACATCCTGCCAGCCGCGGCACTGACAAATAAAAATCGTCAACACCTTTCAACAACATAAAAAACCACCTCATACTGTCGCGCCATAATATCCGCTCAATGGGCATAAACACGCTCATTATCAAAGATTATCCCTAAATTTACAAAATATCAGGAAGTCTTTTTCCGTTATACCCCTACCGCCATCTATTATTTTTTAAAAATCGAACTGCGACTGTTGCCTCGGGCACCGGTCGGCAGTGTGTTTGCTTTTTGCCAAAAAGCGGAATCGCGTGACAGAAAGTGAAGCATTGTTCCTTACTGCAGGAACAAAAATGAATTATTTAAAAACACTACAACTTATAAGTTAAAAACGTTAAGCCATAAAGTACTACCCCATGAAAAAAACAGCCTCCGTAGCTTTTGCCTTATGTTTTATTTTGTTTTCACTCTCCGCAGTTCATAAAACATTTGCCAACGCTGCACAGCCCGGTATCTGGAATGCAGGCGGTACCGTCTTCACCATGCTCTATCCTGAAGACTCGGCTGCTTTCAACAAGGTGCAGATGCAGCGCGAGCAGGTGTACATACAACTTTACAAAGGATACGCCGTAGTGAAAGGGGTATATCTGTTTCGCAACACAACCGGCGAGCATCTCAGCTTCAAAATGGGCTATCCGGTAAACGGAATTTATGCAGGTGGCGCAGGCCTATTGAATGAAGTGAGAATCGACTCGCTCAGCAGGTTCAAGATCAAATCTAATGATGAATGGATGCCCGTTCTCGACGAAGAGATCAACAATTACGAGGACGAAATCCTTTACCCCTCAGGTGACAACTGGAAGGTCTGGCAAATGGACTTCCTGCCCAATGAAAGTAAAACGGTTACTGTTTATTTTCTCGTAAGCACCAACAACAGCAGTGTCCACCGAGGCTATAATGTGGAATCGCGCAGTGCTTTTATTTATCTGTTAGAAAGCGGGAGTGTGTGGTTTCAGCCGATTGAAAAAGGAAACTTCTATGTACAACTCAACGATGGCCTGAAGCTGAAAGACGTGAAAGGCATATCCGGCGGATTCGGATTCCGGTTCAACAAAGACCGGCTGGTGTTTGCAGGCGAAAAAATCAACTTCTCACCTAAGCCGCACGACAACCTGGTCATAACATTGCCCGACATTAAAAACTCATTCTCTTTTGAAGCGATCATTCCGGATGCTGAAAATCTGTTTTCGAAGATGGATGAGTTCAGTGCATCATCATTAGACGCGCTGACGTACGAAGAAGTCCCGTTAAACGACCCTTACGATGTTGACGGCTCTATCGGAAGTTTCATACCCATATTGCTGACACTTCTGGTTATTGCTTTACCGGTAATAATTGTTCTGATTATTATCTTTTTCATCGTGCGGTATCTTAAAAACTTAAAGAGAAAGTAAAATGATAAAAATATATGCTGTAGAATCACAATGGCTCATTAAAGAAGAAATAAAAGTAAAGGAACAGATTAGTTGATTATGGCTGTTTTAAATAAACATAAACAAGCCGGTAATGATTCAGAAAAATTATCAGGTTTTTAAATAAATCCATGTAGAACTTTAAATGAAAGGCCAATGAAAAAAATCTTGAAGATCTTACTTTATGCAGCTTTCGCATTTATTTTTCTAGTAGTGCTGGTCGGTATCCTGGAAAAAGATAAAGTAGATGAAGTTTTAAAAGCGGAAGCTGAAGAAGTAACAGCCAATAGTGATTGGGTGAAAAATAACTTGCACGGAGAAGTGAGGGAAACAACAACAGTGGAATACAAGGGTATTTTAAAAGATGATGAAGTTGTAAAAGATGAAAAAGAAAAGACTTCTTCAGAAAAATACAATCTGTACGGATATATAACCCAAAGAGACATACAGGATGGAGCAACCCGGACCACAAGAGAAATTTCTTATTTAAGTTCCAATAAATCAAAAATCAAAAGAGAGCTGGATTATTGGAACACAAACGCAACGATGGAGTATGTTTATGAATACGACGACAAAGGATTATTAAAATCTGTAAAAACCACTCCTTATAATAAGAAGGATTTCTTCGAGTCGGTGAACTATGAATATGATGAAATGGGAAACAAAATAAAAGAAGTTCACCATTCAAAAGACAAAGAGGTTTATTACTCTTATACCTATCAGTATGATAAGGAAGGAAACAATACGGGTAAGCAGGCGTTGGATCCCGACGGCAAATTGGAAACCCGGTATGAATATAAATATGAAAACGGAAAATTAGTTGAAGAAAAAGAATTTGACGCAGACGAAAAATTGCACACAACAAAAGAGTATAAATACGATGATAAAGGAAATGTTAGTCAGGAAAAAGAAATTTCCGGAGAAGACGGATCAGCATCTGTAAAAGATTTTGAGTATGTATATGACGATAAAAGCAATTGGATAAAAAAGACATCCATTAACCGAAATGAAAATACAGTGAGGATATGGGAAAGGGAAATAAAATATTAAAGAACTGTGTGCAGTTAAAGTACAAGTAGAGAATAGCATAAAAAAACAACAGACAACAAAAAAATTACTCGTCTCTTAATAATTAAATTTAAAACAAGAAATCATGAAGAATAAACTGTTTGCCTTAATTGTATTGGTTTTGGGAACGTTTACGATTTCCAGCGCTCAGAAATTAATAGCCTTTGAGGGTGATAACGAAAAAACCGGATTTAAAGACGCTGCCACCGGCAAAGTGGTGGTCGCTCCCAAATATGATTTTTATGATGACTTCTCTGACGGTTTGGCGGTGGTCAATATTGGCGCCGAATGGCCCGATGATCCGAATGCGCCTACACCGGTAGGCGGAAAATGGGGCTACATCAACGAAAAAGGAGTGGAGGTAATTCCCTTAAAATATGATTATACCGAAACCTTTTCCGATGGAATGGGGGTCTTTGCCAATAAAGGAAAAGACGGGAATTACAAATACGGTTATCTGAATACCAAAGGAGAAGCTGTGGTTCCGGCTCAGTATTCCTTTGCCGACCCTTTTGAAAACGGCTATGGCAAAGTTGAAAATGATAAAGAGCTGCGATCCTTTGTCAATAAAGAGGGAAAGTTGCTTTTCCCGTTTAAATACCAATCTGCAGATTATCTTTCTAATGACCGTTTCAGTCTGGGGAATGAGGACCCGAATGGAGATGAGTATGATTATCTCTATGCTTTGGCCGATGCAAAGGGCAATCTGCTTACGGAAATGAAATATGCCTTTATTGGTGATTTTAAAGACGGCCCGGCAAGAGCAACTATCGGCAGGGGAGCTAATCAAAAGAAAGGCTTTCTGGATTTAAGTGGTAAGGAGGTGATACGCGTTATTTACAGCAGCCTGGATGATTATCCTGTTAATGACCGGTACCGAACAGCACAGCTGGAGGGTAAATGGGGTCTGATTGATGAGCAGGGAAAAACAGTGATTCCATTTAATTATGAAACTTTAACCACCTATTCGTATTATGAGGGGCGAGTGTTGGTCAAAAAGGGTAACGTCTGGGGGGTTATTGACATGAACAACAAAGTGCTTTTACCCATTAAATACGATGGAATTAAAATTCTTAGTAATGACCTGAATATTTTAGGAGTGGAAAAGAACGGGAAATGGGGTTTAATGGATTATAAAGGCAATATCCTGTTGGAACCGCAATTTGAAATTATGTACGACACTTCCAATAAAAATAAGAAAGCCATCGCCCGTGTAAAGAAAGATGGAAAGTTTATTGATATAGACCGCAACGGAAACAAGGTGGAATAGTTTGATAGAACTTAATCCCTGAAACCGGAAAATATTTTGAATGTTTTAAATGCTGTTTAATTATGAAAACAAGACTGTTATTTCCTTTTATGGCAAAAATGAACGCATTTGTAATTACAACGCTATTATTTCTCGCAGGAACGATGACCGCTTTTGGTCAAAAAACCATAAAGTACTCCAGCGGGAAATTCGGAATCAATGACAAAAACGGAAAAGTTATTGTCGGTGAAGAATTTGACGATGCCCAGGATTTTTCTGAAGGATTAGCCGGCGTAAATAAAGGAGCTGTTGTTAAAAATGGCCTTAAAAGAGGCGGACAATGGGGTTTTGCCGATGAAACAGGAAAAGTAGTTATACCCTTTCAATTTGAAGATGTCAGCAAGTTTACTGAAGGGCTGGCAGCAGTTCAATCCAACGGCAAATGGGGTTTTATCGATAAGTCGGGTAAAGAAATTGTACCCTTTAAGTATGAATATGCAGCAGATTTTTCAGAAGGATTGGCTGTGGTGGGGCTGAATAACAAATTTGGATTTATCGATAAAACCGGTAAAGAGGTGATCCCCGTAAAATATCCGGATGTAAGAAGGTTTTCCAACGGGCTCGCTACCGTCCAGGAAGAAGGCAGTAAATGGGGCTTTATGGATAAAACGGGAAAGATCGTCATCCCTTTAAAATACGACGACGTCCAAAGTTTCAAAGAAGGCATGGCCGCCGTTAACAAAGGCGCTACAGGAAAGTATGTCCCCACCGGTGGTAAATGGGGTTTTATAGACAAGACGGGAAAAGAAGTTATCCCGGTAAAATATGAAAGAGTCTGGGGTTTTGCTGAAGGATTGGCCCGTGTACAGTCAAATGGGAAATGGGGATTTGTGGACAAAACAGGCAAAGAGGTGATTCCTGTAAAATATGATCAGGTTTATGATTTTTCTGATGGAGTTGCTACCGTTCAGCTGGATAAAAAAAAGGGAATTATTGACAAAACGGGCAAAGAACTCATTCCGATAAAGTACGATGCCATCAATACGCTACCCAATGGATATGCAAAAGTGAAAATCAACAACGAATGGACTGAAATCAATATCGCAGATGGCAGTGAAAGGGTAAACAAAAAGCCGGATTTGGTAGTAACCAAAGATCCGAATAAAGCCAATAATTCTTATGCTAATGATAGCGGTGGTGATGGATTGAAACAAAAAAATACTGCTGCGACACCAAAGCCTTCGGCTGAGGAGGAATATGCAAAAAAAATAGCACAGGCAGACCAGAAACCGAACCCGTCTGAATTTCGTGGGAAAGCATTGGGTTCATATGCTGAAGATTTAGCAATAAACGGAGTTGCAAAACCCGTGATAGTCCAAAAGGTTAAAGAGAAATTACTGCAAATGGCAGATATTGATTTTTATGGCGCATTTCTGGGGATAATTGAAGTTCATAACATTTCGGTGGGGGAGTTAAAAGCCATGTTCAACTCCGAACAGCAAAAGGCAATTAAAGATCTGGCCGACTATCAAATGAAAAAGACCGGCTATCCTACATCGGCACCGGCTCCCGGAAAGCCCTGGTCAGAAATTGGAAATAATAATTCCATACAGGATGGGATAGAATTATACAACCAGGCTATCGCAGCTTATGAGAAAGGAGATTTAAAGACAGCTCTTTCATTATTTGAAAAGGCTGCAGAAAAAGGAGAAGAAAAAGCCATGTATAATCTCGGCATCATTTTCCATTATGGTAACGGTGTGCCACAGGATATTCCCAGAGCCATCCAATGGTACGAAAAAGCAGCTGAAAAGGGGTTGCCGGACGCAATGAATAATTTGGGTTATATTTATCAAAACGGGATAAAAGTGTCCCAAAATTATCAGACAGCATTAAAATGGTATCAGCAGGCTGCAGATAAAGGTTCGTACAAGGCTATGGCAAATCTGGCAGTCCTTTATAGCAATGGCTGGGGCGTTCAAAAAGATCCAAAAAAATCATTTGAATTAACAAAGCGTGCCGCTGAAAACGGAGAACCTGTGGCTATGAATAATCTTGGATTAAAATACTATATCGGTAACGGAGTAGAGAAGAACCTTACAGAAGCCCAAAAATGGCTGCAGAAAGCTGCCGATGCAGGCATGTCGCAGGCAAAAGATTTTCTGGCAAAAAACAGTTTCGACCTTAAAAAAGAAGATAATACGCAAAATAATAATCAGTCACAAGGCATAAAGGCGGAATTTGACCGAGCAATGGCAATATATAGTAAAGGTGACTATAAGCAAGCATTCACCTTATTTAAAAATCTCGCAGATAAAGGAATCCCCGAAGCCATGTTTAACCTGGGAATAATGTATGACAAAGGACAAGGCGTGACTCAAAACTATACCGAAGCTATCAACTGGCACAAAAAGGCGGCTGAAAAAGGATTTACTTTGGCAATGATTAATTTGGGAAGCAAATATATCGATGGGAAAGGCGTGGTTAAAAACTACACCAAAGGACTTGAATGGTACAAAAAAGCAGCAGAGAAAGGTAATACTGAAATCATGCTTGATATAGCAAAAATATATGCAGTCGGACTGGGTGTTCCTCAAAGCCATACTGAAGCGCTTAATTGGTACAAAAAAGCGGCTGAAAAAGGTAATACTGAGGCTATGATTCGTATAGCGGAAATGTATGAATCCGGATTTGGTGTGACTCCAAACATAATGGAAGCTATTAAATGGTTTAAAAAAGCAGCAGATCTGGGCGATGAATATGCAAAGGAAGCTCTTGAATATTATGGGTACTGAGTAGTGATTAACGAATAGTGAATTAACAAACAAAGACAATCCTGAATATGCCGTAAATATGGAAACATGATACGATAATGGCGAAGTTGTAGAAAAACGAACAAAAAAATGAAACACAAAATAATCATCATACTCGGATTTCTTTTTTTCTCTGCCACTACCCTGTTGGCCCAGACAGAGGCCTTCCAAAAAGGCCAGGATGCCTATGGCAAGCAAAACTTTACCGAAGCTTTTAAATGGTATTCCGAAGCAGCTAACCGGGGCTCAGCAGACGCCATGGCCATGCTGGGATATATGTACGAAGAAGGACAGGGTGTGCCGGCCAGCGAAGAAGAAGCTATCAAATGGTATAAAAAAGCTGCTGAAAAAAATCAGCCCGGTGCTTTCTATCAACTGGCTCAGATTTACAACCATAACACACCTAACGTTACTGTGCAAACGGAGGCTTTTTACTGGTACAAAAAAGCGGCGGAAGCGGGCAATCCCGGGGCGATGTTCAGAATTGCCGGAATCTATGCCAATGAAAGGGATTTTCTTAAATACGAAAAAGATGCTTTCGTCTGGTATAAGAAAGCCGCTGATGCCGGTCATGGTGAAGCTGCCCGCATAACGGCAGAGAACTACCTGAGAGGAAATGGCACCGAAAAAGATATCAATAGAGCCATTGAGTATTACGAAAAAGGTTTTAACGGCGGTGATTCCAGGTCTTCTTTTATACTGGGTGCACTATACCTGGAAGGAAAAGAGATAAAACAGGATTTCAGTAAGGCAACCTATTGGCTGGAAAAATCCGAAGAAAAAGGTGAGCCTGACGCCTTCTTTGCGCTGGGATACATGTACGAAAACGGAATGGGCAAAGCCAAAGATATCGACAAGGCGCTTGAACTGTACAAGGAAGCTGCCGATAATGGTTCTGCAAAAGGAGAGGATGCGTATGCCCGGCTCGCAAAAGAATTGAAAAAACCGAATCAAAATGTTGCAGTGACACAGCAACCCATAGCGGATGAAATTTCAGGTGAACAACAATACTTTGAAGGCTTAAAGTTCTTGGAAGAAAATAAAACCCAAAAAGCCATAGAGCTGTTTGAATCTTCTGCTGCCAAAGGATATGTAGAGAGCATGGTGGAATTAGGGTCTCTTTATGATCTGGGCATGAATGGATTGCGGGAAGATAAAGAAAAAGCTATAAAATGGTATCGGATGGCAGCTCAAAATGGTGATGTTTCATCGATGCGCTATCTCGGCATTCAGTTCAATTACGATCCGAAACTCCAAAATAAAGATAGCACAATCTACTGGTACCAAAAGGCTGCCGAATTAGGAGACAGTTTAAGTACCTGGGATTTAATTAAACTATATACGGCTGACAATACCTATGATAATTATGTTGAGGCGGCCAAATGGTATAAGTCATTGGCTGACAGAGGCGATACTTTAGCTGCCAGTCAATACCGGCAGATTGCGAAAGCAATTCAGGATTATGAAAAAGGGTTGGCTTCTTCCTCTTCATCCGGCCTAAAACCCAACACAGACGGAGTGTATGAAAAGAACAAGGGTATGGATTCTGAAGTGAAAAAAGACTATTCATCGGCTGTAACCTGGTATCAAAAAGCTTCAGATTTGGGAAATACTATGGCTATGACCCAATTGGGGGATTTATATAGAGATGGAAAAGGAGTGCCCAAGAATCTGCAACAAGCCGAAAAGTGGTATCTGAAAGCGCATCAAAACGGATATGATTTTGCAGCTTATCTGTTGGGCAATCTTTACTATAAAGAGCTGAACAAGCCTGCAGAAGGTATGAAACTCTTAGAGGAATATTACCAAAACCACGGAAATCATTATGATTTTTCAACAATGGGATACAGATATGCCTATGAAGATGAAAGAATAAGAAATCTTGGAAAAGCCGTGTATTGGTATCAAAAAGCCTACGAAAATGGAGAAACGGACAAATTAATTCAAATCGGGAAATTGTATCTTAATGGAGATAAAGGTTTCAGAGACCTTGATAAGGCTGAGTATTATTTTAACCGGGCCAAAAACGAAGGTCTGGATGTAGATTTCCTGCTATCTTCTCTGAAGTCCGCTAAAGAACTAGCGGTTTTGGAAAAAGAACAAGCACAAAACCAAGCCTTAGCAAAGACAAACGGCGAGGCAGAGTATCATAAGGCTTTTGAGATAGAGGAAACGAATCCCTCTGAAGCGCTCAATTTATATAAACAATCGGCTGAAAAGGGAGACGTGAGAGCTATGTTCTCTATATATTTTATGTATAACAAAGGAGAGGGCGTAGCCAAAAATGAAAGGGAAGCACTAAAATGGCTGACGATGGCCGGAGAAAAAGGAGATTCAACGGCTATCAGCTGGTTGGCTCGAGGTTATGAATCGGAGACTTTCGGAGCTAAAGACATAGCTAAAAGTATGTATTGGTATAAAAAGCTGAGCCCTCTGGATCCTTCGGGGAGAATAGATTTACATATCGGAATAGGATATCGATACAATGAGGCCATTAAAAATCCTAAAGAAGCGGAGATTTGGTTCGAAAAGGCGGCAAATAAAGGACTTCCCGAAGGGATGTTTGAATTGGGAAAGGTTTTAGAAGGTCAAAGAGAATACGAAAAAGCTGTTGCATGGTATAAAAAAGCGGGGGAAAACGGGGAAGCAACTGCCTGGAAAGAGTTGGGAGGTATCTATCTCTTACCCTCTATGAAAAACAGAGAATTAGCCCTTGAATATCTCAAAAAAGCAATGGGTTTAAACGTGGCCGGAGCAAAAGATCTTTATGATGGTGCAGTAAGGATATCAGAGTCTTCCCGGCAAATTGAACAGGCTGTTTCTATTATGAAAGATGCCTATGCTTTTATTGAAAAGAAAGAATACAGTTCTGCTTTTCCACTTTTAAAAAAATCTGCTGAAATGGGGCATATGGGAGCCATGCATTGGTTGGGTATGTTATACGGAAACGGATTGGGAACAAATAAAGACCTTAATGAGGAAGTGAAATGGCTGACCCTTGCTGCAAATAAAGGACATAGAGCTGCACTCTCTCAATTAGCTTCTTTATATGCAGAAGGAAAAGGCGTAAAAAAAGATGTCAGGGAAGCATTAAGGCTCTATTTGAAAGTAGTCCTTTTAGATGGTATCTATGCTTATTCGGATATATTTGAGCTCATCCGGAAAGAAGGAATTTACCTCGGTGGAGAATATTACGGCAGAGCCCAACAAGCTGTGAATCAAAAAGACTACAAAACGGCTGTTAACTTGCTGGAGAAATTGACCAAACTGCCTAATTCTGATGCGTTTTATTTATTGGGATATATGTATGAAAACGGCTTGGGGGTGAATAAAGATGTTAAAACTGCATATGAAAATTACTATTCAGGTGCCAAATTAGGGAATCCAAAAGCAATTCAACAGTTAAAGACCTGGCTTCAGCCCAATGCGCTGCAAAGATTGGGATTGAATAGTGACGAATACGATGAGATAAAAGAGGAAATTCAAAATATTTTATCTCCGGATTACAAACCAAATTTTGCTCTCCCTGAGTATGTAAATCAAATGTTGGAGCAAAGTAAGATGGATGATTTAGCCTATGAAGCTTCTTTTTTGATGCTGAATCGAATAAAAGAAGAACCCGTTGAAAAGATCTTCTTTAAATAAGGATAAGGGATTTTAAGACAAAATGATACAATATAAATAACTGATTCTCCAAAAAAATTATTGATGAAAAAGATATTCATTGGATTCGTCCTCTTTTTAGTTCTAAACAATCCTTTCTATCTGAAGGCTCAAAACCTGATTCCTTTTCAGGGAGAAAAAGAGTTGTACGGATTCAAAAACAAAAACACCGGTGAAATTGTAATCCCGGCTAAGTATATGTATGCCACACCCTTCAGAGACGGTCTGGCCGGAGTGGCTCCCGCCACTGAGGAAACGCCGCTAAAATGGGGATACATTGATGAATCGGGAAAGGAAGTCATTCCCGCTCAGTATGCCGATATCAACTACTTTCAGCAAGGATTGGCGGCTGTCCGTGATTTAAAAAGTTATAAGTCCGGTTTTATCAACAGGAAAGGAGAAACCGTCATTCCTTTTCAATTTGATGACGCTTTTGGCTTTGATGAAAATGGACTGGCTCTGGTTAGCAAACTGACACCTGAAGCCGAATTGTGGGGATTTATCAATAAGAAAGGTGAAGTAGTCGTACCCCTGGCGTATGACGGAATTGTTTTCGACCAGGAAGAAGCAGCCGTCAACCGTCCGGTTTATTTTTATGAGGGCCTGGCCTTATTTAACAAAAACGGCAAGCTGGGCTATCTCGACAAAACCGGCGCGGAAAAAATTCCTGCCCAATTCCGGGAAGCCGGTATGTTTGATAAAGGCGTTGCCATCGTTGCCGATGAAGAAGGCTTTTTCCCGATTGATGTGAGTGGAAAAGCTTTAACCTCCAAACGCTATGACCGGATTGTCGGTTATACAAAGAGTGGACTGTCTGTTGCAGTGAAAAACGATCAATACGGTGTAATCAATAAGAAAGGAAAAGAAGTTATTCCGCTAAAATACAACGGTATGCATATGCCGGAAGAGGAAGATTTGATAGCCGTGAAATCTGGTGAAAAATATGGATTCATCAATCACAAAGGTGAGATGGTTATTCCCCTGGAATATGATTTCATTTACCTGAACGAATATGATTTCAATCCCGGTGAATTAACGCAGTTTCACGATGGGCTTTGCGCGGTCAAAAAAGGAGAAAAATTCGGCTATATTGATGCCTCAGGTAAAACCATCATCCCTTTCAAGTACGATGGCGCCATGGATTTTAAAAACGGAGTAGCTCAGGTACTTCTCTATAAGGGCGATGAGAGATTTTGGGCGTTGGTGGATAAAACAGGTAAAGAACTTACGCCGTTTAAATATTCGTTTATTCAGGATCCGGATAATGGTTATTTGGTGGTTACCATCGGTCATGGAGACGCTGAACGCTACGGAGCCATCAACCTGAAAGGAAAAGAAGTGGTACCCGTCAAATACCGTTCCTTGTACACCACGGATGATCCCGGAGTTTTCAGAGTAAAAGGTGATGGTGAAAACGAATTTTATATCAATCAGAAAAGAGAAAGGGTAGCAAAAGATTTAAAAGCAAATCAATCCGAAATATGATCCAACTAAAACCTGCAGGGGGCCAGTAATGAATCTCTTCAGGTAATTATTAGTAACCGGAAAATGAACAAACCCAACACAAACTGAATATCTTGATGAAAATTTTTATATGGCTTTTTCCTTTGCTTTTATCAATTTACCTGGTTAACAGGCATCTGCATTGGGTAAAATCTTATCGTAAAAAACATCTGTCAATCAGATTTTCCATGCCGGTAATTATTGGGAGTTTGATCGTTCCGTTTACTATTATCCTTGTAACCCTGTTGGTAAGTTTCTGGTATAATAAATCAGGAGGAACAGGCAATGAGGCACAGAAAGATGCCTGGTACAATGCTCAGACGACGCTCGTAATGTTGTGGCCGGTTATCACCATCATCTACGGAATAGTATTTTGGCGTATTGACAAGCGCTACATGAATCAACTGAAAGTGAATCACGAAGCCGGTAACCCTAAACAGGAGAAAACGCCCGTTCCGTCTGAACCGGCGTCCGCAAACCTGCCGGATGAAAATCCCGAAAATCATGCTCCTGTCATTCAAAACGAAAACGGCGTTTATAGCTATGTCTACCGGAAAAGCCTGTTTGAAAAAATGACTACCTGGGTTTTAAAGGATGATGCACTTTGCTTTTCGGGAGAAGACACTACAGAAATTTGTATTCCGTATAAGCATATCCGTCAGTTGCAGTTGTTCTATTTTCCCAACAGATATAAAACAAATAACTACGCCTGTAAAATAGTTCACAATAACGGCACCGATTCTTTCTACTCCGTGACGTTCAAAGGTGTGGGCAATTTTGCCGATAACCGGATAATGTACACCCCTTTTGTAACCACACTTGTTAAAACACTCAGCCGGAAAAATCCTGCTGCAGAAATAATTGCCGGGAATACTACCGGAAAATATATAGTTAACTGGATTATAATTGGAGCAGCGATCCTGTTGTTGCTGGGCTCGCTTTTATTTTTTCCTCTTATTGGCGGAGGGTTTCTTTTATTATTAAGACTGGCCTTCATAGCCTACCTGCTTTTCTATGGTTTAAAACATATGAAAGCCAATGTACCGCGCAAAGTGATAAATGGCAATATTCCGCCTGAAGTTATTCCTGCACTCAGCAATTTATAACGGAGTTTCTGTTTAAGGAAAGGGCCATACTAATCTCTGTAAATACTATCAGAGTTGCAATCCATTACAGAGGTTTTGACTTACCTGAAAGCTGCATTGATTTGTTGTAACCGTTCATTTCCGGGGCACAAGGTTTCTTCACTCAACTGATTCAAAGGTTGGTCAACCGTATTCAATATCTGATGCAATTCCTTTGGATGGCGGTCGATATAAAGCAGGCCGGTTAAAACTTCATTTTTTTCTTCAGCTTTTTTTAATGCCGAAATTGCCGAAAGCCGGTCTTCCGGATTCCAGGTTTTATTTATTTTATGCAGACGCAATGCCGTACCGTCATGAATAATAATATCCTTTACTTCGCCTTCGCGATATTGAGTTGTAATAGTCTCCATTTCGGGAACATAATCCATTCTGCCCACTGTAGCGGCATGTTCTCTTACATACTGATAAGATTTGGTAGAACCCGGATTATTATTGAAAGTTACACAAGGTGAAACAACATTGATCAGTGCAAAACCCGCATGAACTATGGCCGCTTTGATAAGCGGAATGAGCTGTTCTTTATCTCCTGAAAAACTTTGCGCTACAAAAGAAGCTCCCAATTCAATGGCCAGAGAGGCGAGATCGATCGGTGGCAATTGATTTACACTTCCGGCCTTGCTGACAGAACCTACATCTGCGGTAGCAGAATCCTGTCCCTTGGTGAGGCCGTAAACACCGTTGTTCATGACGATATAAATCATATTTACATTGCGCCGCATGACGTGAACAAACTGACCTAAACCAATTGACGCGCTGTCGCCATCGCCGGATACTCCAATATAAATTAAATCCTTGTTGGCAAGATTAGCCCCTGTAGCAATAGAAGGCATACGCCCGTGAACTGAATTGAATCCGTGCGAATTGCTCAGAAAATAAGTAGGCGTCTTGGAAGAGCATCCGATCCCCGAAAGCTTGGCTACTTTGTGAGGTTCAATATTCAGGTCATAACAAGCCTCTACAATAGCGGCACTGATGGAGTCGTGTCCGCAACCGGCGCACAAAGTAGATAGAGCTCCCTCATATTGCCTTAGGGTAAAACCTAATTTATTTTGCTTTAATTCGGGATGCCGAAATGTTGGTCGGATATATGTCACGATAAAATATTTTTAGGTTCTGAATGTTGTTTAAAAATTGAAGACCTGATCTGCCCTGCTATATTATCTGCAGTGATTGGCATTCCATCATAATTTAAAACAGAAATGAGTTTTTTCGGATCAACGTCTAATTCAATTATCATCAAGCTTCGCATCTGTGCATCCCTGTTTTGCTCAACTACAAATATTCTTTTATGACTTTCGATAAAATCAGCAACATCCCGGTGGAAAGGGAAAGCTTTAATTCTGATTGCATCAAGATGAATATTTTCCTGTTCAAGCAAATGAATAGCTTCTTCGGCTGCATACTTTGAGGTTCCAAAAAACAAGATTCCGTCTTCACAAGTATTTTCGTGTGAATTTATTTCCGGTGCGGGAATCATTTTTTTAGCGGTATCCCATTTTTTCAAAAGCCTGTCCATATTTCGTTTATAGGCAGCACCATCTTCAGTATAAACTGCGTATTCGTCTCTGGATGTTCCTCTGGTGAAATAAGAGCCTTTTGTCGGGTGTGTGCCCGGATAGGTGCGGTAAGGAATGCCATCACCATCGACATCCAGATACCGGCCGAATTTTTCCACTTTTTCCAGATCTTCCGCGGTGAGGACTTTTCCCCTTTCATATTTGCGATTATCATCCCATTCTAACGGTGAGGAAATATGGTCGTTCATACCCAAATCAAGGTCTGTGAGTACAATAATGGTTGTCTGTAATTGATCAGCCAGATCGAAGGCCTGTGCTGTCATTTCAAAACACTCTTTAGGAGTAGAAGGAATGAGAATCACATGTTTTGTATCGCCGTGAGAGGCTAAGGCAGTTGACAGGATATCACTTTGCTGAGTCCGTGTAGGCATACCCGTAGATGGCCCTGTACGTTGCACGTCAATAAGTACAGCGGGTATTTCAGCAAAATAAGACAAGCCTAAAAATTCTGTCATCAGTGATACCCCCGGACCGCTTGTTGCAGTAAAGGCTCTTGCACCATTCCATCCTGCCCCGATTACCATACCCAGTGCGGCCAGTTCGTCCTCTGTCTGAACAAATGCAAAATTTTTCTTTCCTGTTTCGGGGTCTGTACGGTATTTTGTTGCGTATTTATTGAATGTGTCGGCAATGGAAGTTGAAGGGGTAATGGGATACCAGGCACAAACTGTAGCACCTCCGTAAACAGCACCGATACCACAGGCGGTATTACCGTCAATCATGATGGAATCTTTCACCAGATCGCGTCTTTCCACCCGGATATCCTCCAGCGGATATTGGAAATGTTTATGAACATAGTCAATTCCCATCTGAAGCGCTTTGATATTGGGAGCTATCAGTTTTTCTTTTCCCTTGAACTCTTCATGGAGTAAATCTGTCAACACATCAAATTCAATATCCAGTAATGCAGACAGTGCCCCGACATAGACTACATTTTTAAATAACTGCCGCTGGCGCGCATCCGTATAAGCCGTATTGCACAATTCCATAAGCGGGATTCCAAAATAGGTCAGATCGGGACGGATGAACTCGTCATATAATTTTTTTGTGCTGTCATATAAAAAATAGCCGCCACTTTTCACACTTGCCACATCCTTAGCCATGCTCTGCGGGTTGACGCACACCATAAAATCTATCCCTTCCCTGCGGCCAAGCCATCCGTTTTCATTGACACGCACCTCGTACCAGGTAGGTAATCCCTGAATGTTGGATGGAAAAATATTTTTGGGTGTAACGGGGATACCCATGCGGAAAATCGACTTGGTAAAAAGAAAATTAGCGCTGGCGGACCCTGTTCCATTTACGTTAGCAAACCTGATGACAAAATCATTTATCATTTATTTCTCTTTAAGTTCATTCGGGGAATTATAAAATGTGTTGTTGACCAGCGGATCTTTCATCTGATAAGGCTTGGTCACGTTATAAAAGAACTGCTTCATATCCCATGCTGCAGTAGGGCATCTTTCGGCACACAAACCACAATGCAGGCATACATTTTCATCTTTGACCATGATACGTTTTGTTGGCAATTCTTCTGACACATAAAGTGCCTGTTCTGTATTTAGTGCCGGCATTTTTAATTTAGCCCGCAGGTCTGCTTCATCATCTTCATTCGTTGTAAAGGTTATACATGAAACCGGGCATACATCAACGCAGGCATCACACTCAATACATTTATCAAAAGAAAATACTGTTTGTACATCACAGTTGAGACAACGCTGTGCTTCCTTAAATGCTTCCAGCTCATCATACCCTAATTCTACTTCTATTTTCCTGTCCTGTAAAGTAATTGCTTTATCTTCCTGTGGCACTTTGAATCTCAGGTCGGGCACTACATGGCTGTCGTAAGCCCATTCATGAATCCCCATTTTCATATGGTGTAAATTCACGAAAGGAGCCGGCCTGTCATGGAGATCTAATTTTTCACAAGCCAGATGAATGGATATAGCCGCCTGATGGCCCTGCGCTACAGCAGTGATAATATTTTTGGGACCGAATGCCGCATCACCACCAAAGAACACTCTCGGATTTGTAGATGCAAATGTCTCTTTGTCCAGGACTGGCATTCCCCATTTGTCAAATTCAATTCCCAAATCTCTTTCAATCCAGGGAAAACTGTTTTCCTGCCCGATAGCTATCAACACATCATCTGCCTCATAAAAAACTTCCGGTTCTCCGGTAGGGACTAATTTACGTTTGCCATTTTCATATACTGCATTTACCTTTTCGAACATCATTCCTGCGAGTTTGCCTTCCTTAATCACAAATGATTTGGGGACATGGTTGTCGATAATGGGGATATCCTCATGCAGGGCATCTTCTTTTTCCCATGGAGAAGCTTTCATTTCAGCAAAAGGGCTACGCACCAAAACTTTAACCTCTGTTCCACCCAACCTTCTTGCTGTGCGGCAACAATCCATTGCAGTATTACCTCCGCCTAAAACCAATACTTTTTTTCCAATAGTGTGAATATGCTCGAAGGCAACGCCGGCCAGCCAGTTGATACCAATATGAATATTGGCTGCGCCTTCTTTTCGCCCCGGCAAATCAGGAAGGTCTCGTCCACGCGGTGCTCCCGATCCGACAAAAATGGCATCGTAATCCTTTTCCAGAAGTTCTCTCATAGAAGAGACATAGGTATTGAACCGGGCATGAATCCCCATATCCAGAATGTATCCGACTTCTTCTTCCAGGACCTCTTCCGGCAGACGGAATGATGGAATCTGGCTGCGCATGAAACCTCCGCCTCCTTTTTGTTCATCATACAAATCGATTTCATAACCAATAGGGGCCAGGTCGCGTGCAACAGTAAGAGAAGCAGGGCCACCACCAATTAAGGCGATCTTTTTCCCGTTAGAAGGGAAAGGCCCTTGTGGAATATATTTTCTGACATCTTCTTTATGGTCGGCCGCCACGCGTTTCAATCGACAAATTGCTACCGGCTCTTTTTCTACTCTACCTCTTCTGCATGCAGGTTCACACGGCCTGTCGCATGTGCGTCCTAATATTCCCGGAAAAACATTGGAGTCCCAATTGACCATATAGGCATCCGTGTACCGGCCTGCCGCTATCAGACGGATATATTCAGGAACCGGAGTATGGGACGGACAGGCCCACTGGCAGTCCACTACTTTGTGAAAATACTCCGGATTTTTAATGTTGGTTGGTTTCAATTTATCATTGTTTTTTAGTTAGTAAAAAGAGAAAAAAACTAAATAATCAAACCCTTTCTAAAAATAAAAAATTTATAATCAAAAAACTGATCGGAATCATATTTATTTATATTCTTCATTAACAGGCAGAGCATAAAGGAATTTGCGAGAAGAATAGAATGGCGCACCTAAAAACTACATTTGCGCGCAATCCTACCCTTTTGATAGTCAAGTTCACGTGGCTAGGAATACTATTGCTGTTCTTCCTACCCTATGTTATTATAAACCAGCCTGCCGTTTTAACGGATGGCGAGATTCCGGAAAGGGTGTTGCCGGGATGAGGGGAGCACTTGTAGAGTTCAAATCTCTGTTAATGGTCAGTTTTTTCGGACAAAAGCACTTATAAAGCTACATGCCCTTCAAAAAACATTTACAATAAAACCCTGCTCAAATTTTTGAAAATTTTGCAGCAAAACTTACCTTTGCCGTCCCTTGTCCCATAGTATAATGGCAGTACGACAGATTTTGATTCTGTTTGTCGAGGTTCGAGTCCTCGTGGGACAACGGTAAACAGGGTGCATCTTTCCGGGTGCACCCTTTGAGTTCTATAGAATTCAAACAGAAGGATTTTATACCATTTGGCTAACTTTGCACTTTACTGTCCCATAGTATAACGGTAGTACGACAGACTCTGACTCTGTTTGTCGAGGTTCGAATCCTCGTGGGACAACAAAAAAAGCCCCTTACCCCACAGGGGCTTTTTTTATTTATATCCACCTGAATCTTCAAAGTGTCCATTCCGGAAGGCCTTATTCCAAAAAATCAACTATTTTCATAACATGTCTTATTACAGGCAGATACCGCTTTGGAAGAAAGTGCCTTTCATCAGGCTGCTCATCCCTGTTGTGGCAGGTATCATTTTGGCTAAATATATCTCTATTTCTGCCTCGAATCTCGCTCTGGGTGCGGTAGCAGCTGTTATTATACTGTTTTATTTTTCTTCTCAAAAAGCTGCGACCAGGTTCTCATATTCATTTATCCCGGGCATCGCAATTACTATGTTGCTTTGCATCTCAGGAATTGTTCTTTTTCAATTACACGATGTTAAGAGGCAGCGTAAATGGTATGGCCACTCTTTGAATAACACCACCGTGTGGACAGTAAAAGCTCAAACCACTCTGCAGGAAAAACCCAAAAGCTACAGGGTAGATGTAGAATTAATCTTCGGATTTAATGGGGTTGAACAAAAGGAAGTAACCGGCCAAGCCATCCTCTATCTTGCAAAAGACAGCAATGCTGCAGGCATCAGACGCGGAGACCTGCTTCTGATTAAAAACAAACTACAAGAACCGGAAAACGCCGGATTTTCTGATGGATTTGATTATAAGAACTACCTGGCCAATCAACAGATATATCATCAGGCATACCTAACCTCAAAAGAGTGGTTGCCAACGGGAGAGAACCGGCTTTCGGCATTTGATATGCTCGTTGAAAGATCTCTGAATTACATCAACCGGGTTTTTGAAACCTATCTGAAAGGTGGCCAGGTAATCGCTCTTGCCAAAGCGCTGATGACAGGTAACCGCACTGAACTAGACAGAGATTTGGTGCAAGCATACAGCAATGCCGGCGTGGTACACATCATGGCGATATCGGGACTACATTTGGGACTTATCTATATTCTTCTGCTGAAGATTGCAAAAATCACCCCACTTATTTTCAGAAACAAATATGCAAAAGCAGGCTTCATCATCGGAGGAATCTGGTTCTTTGCTGTTATGACCGGAGGGTCGCCCTCCGTTCTCCGGTCTGCTGTTATGTTCAGTTGTCTTCATATAGGGCAGCTGTTAAACAGTCGTGTACCTACCTATAATTATTGGTCTGCATCTGCATTGTTATTGCTTGTATTCAATCCTCTGCTATTATGGAATGTCGGTTTTCAGCTGAGTTATATGGCGGTTCTCGGTATTCTGATTGTTCAAAAACCAATCTATCACTGGATTAGCTTTGACAACAAAATAGTCGACTATGCCTGGCAGTTGATGTCGGTCTCCATTGCGGCCCAGTTATTTACGCTCCCTTTTTGTATCTATTATTTCCACCAGTTCCCGGTGCTCTTCCTGATCACTAACCTGATCGCAATACCGGTCGCTTCTGTCGGACTATGGGCAGGAGTAATTCTGATACTCACGGGATGGTTGCCTTTTATTCCTAAGCTATTGGGAACAACAGTGACGTTCATCTTCAAATCACTCAACGCATTCATTCTATATATCAACTCATTCACCTTCACAGTGTTAGGCAATATCAGTTTTACCCTGCTGGAAAGTTATTTGTTCGGAGCTATCCTCCTCTTCGTCCTTATCTGGCTGATGAGAAAAAGTGTCTTTGCTTTAAAAGCTGCGCTTTTCTGTACTGCTGTTTTCTTTTCTGTAAGACTTTTTCTCTGAGAACCGGCAATTCAGCTGCAAAAGAAATCGGATAAAAACCTCTGATAGATTACCTTTGCACCCCATAAAACGGGTGTGGCCTTATGCACTGCCCGGAAAAACCTAAATCAACACTTCTCTACAGAAATGCAAAAGAAAATTCAGTCAGCGCTCATATCCGTTTTTGATAAAACAGGTCTTGAGCCGGTACTCAAAACACTTTCAGACTTAAAAATTAAAATTTACAGCACAGGAGGAACGCAGAAGTTCATTGAGGAAAACGGTTATGAGTGCACAGCTGTGGAATCTCTGACGGGATACCCATCCATCCTCGGAGGAAGAGTAAAAACATTGCACCCCGTTATTTTCGGTGGTATTCTCGGACGTAGATCTAACAAGACCGACCTCGCAGAGATGAAGGAATACAACATTCCTGAAATAGACCTTGTAATCGTTGATCTCTATCCGTTCGAAAAGACAGTAGCTTCCACATCAGAAGAGAGTGCCATTATCGAAAAAATCGACATTGGAGGACCGTCAATGATCCGTGCTGCTGCGAAAAACTTCAAAGACCTTCTTGTAGTGGCAGATAGAAATGATTATGGAGCATTGACCGAAATACTGCAGAGAGACAACGGTACAACCTCCGAAGAAGAAAGGAAATCTTTTGCAGCAAAAGCCTTTAATGTTTGCAGCCGTTACGACATTGCAATTTCTAACTACTTCAACGGAACGTCTTTCCCCAATCCTTTCTCGGACAACAAAAGGATACTTCGCTATGGAGAAAATCCGCATCAGTCAGCATCGTTCACCGGTGATCTTTCAGAACTGTTCACCCAACTGAACGGTAAAGAGCTCTCTTACAACAACCTGGTTGATGTCGAAGCAGCGATACAACTGATGTCTGAATTTGATCCTGCCGACGGAGTGACGTTTGCTATTATCAAGCACACGAATGTCTGCGGCGTAGCAAGGCGGAATACCGTCTCAGAAGCGTTTAATGCTGCGTTAGCGGGCGATCCTGAAAGTGCGTTCGGCGGTATTCTCATCACTAACAGCAAGGTGGATTCAGCCACGGCTGAAGCAGTGAAGGGAATGTTCTTCGAGGTTATGATTGCTCCTGAATATGAGAAAGCGGCTTTGGAATTATTGAAGGCCAAAAAGAACCGCATTTTGTTGCGTTTAGAAAAATATCCGGCCACGAAAACAATTTCAAAGAGCCTGCTGAATGGTTTGCTGGTTCAGGATGCCGATGCGGGAAATTATACTGAATGGAAAGAGGTTGGTGGAGTTGAGACAAACGAAAAGCAAAGGCAAGACCTGGTATTTGCTAACATTATCTGCAAGCACCTGAAGAGCAACGCCATAGCAATTGTAAAAGACCTGCAATTAATCGGTAAGGGGGCAGGGCAGACATCTCGCGTCGACGCCCTGCGCCACGCCATTCAAAAGGCAAAACAATTTAATCTGGATACTAAGGGCTCTGTAATCGCCAGTGACGCTTTCTTCCCGTTTGATGATTGCGTGAAGCTGGGAGATGAAGTGGGCGTCACAGCCTTTATACAACCGGGTGGTTCTATAAGAGATCAGGATTCTATAGATTATTGTAAAAAGCGCGGGTTGGCAATGGTAATAACAAGTATGAGGCACTTTCGTCATTAAAAATTAGCGAGTTGTTAAATATATTTACCACTTCTGTAATAACTCCTGCAATGGATGCAGGTTTCCATAATTTTACCTGTATATGAAATCTCTATTATTGATTTTTTGTTTACTGTTCAGCCTTTCTTTATCCGCCCAGAAGAAATGGTCGCTACAGGAGTGTGTTGAATATGCAATCGCCAACAATATCAGCATCAAGCAAACTGAAATCCAGGCAAAGATTGCAGACATCGACTACAAGCAGACTAAACTCACCACATTGCCGACAGCCAATGTCAGCAATAACGACGGATTGAGGTTCGGGAAGAGTGGCAACCCATCTACGGGTATTCTCGAAAATCAAAATTATCTCTCCGTCTCTCTCGGATTTCAAAGCAGTATAGACATCTTCAATTTCTTTTCTAAGCAGAATAATATTAAAGCTCAGGAATGGGCCAAACTCGGTGCATCTGCACAGGTAGATAAATTAAAAAATGATATTGCCCTGACGGTTACCAATGCATATTTACAAGTGCTACTCGCCAAAGAGCAGGCCGATATCGCTGAGGTACAACTGAAACAAAGCATGACTCAGCTCGATATCGTAAGAAAGCAGGTTAATGCGGGCGCATTGCCTGAGCTCAACGCCATTGAGATTGAAGCTCAACTGGCTAACGACAGTGCAAATCTCGTTTCGGCAAGAGGTAATATATCGGATGCAAAGTACGCGCTCATGGGTTATATGAATCTCGACGTCGGCCTCCCTTTTGATGTGGAAACACCGGCTATTGATTTAATACCGATTGAACCTATCGGAGAATTGCAGCCCGATCGCGTTTACGAACTGGCTCTGCAAAATCTGCCACAGCAAAAAATAAATGAGTTCTCCATACTCGCAGCTAAAAGCAGGGCTAAAGCAGCAAGGGGATCTATGTATCCTTCTATTTCCGGATATGGTGCCTTAAGCACTAACTATGGTTACTTCAGAACCCCGGTTTACAGCCAGAATTTCACCGGTTATGCGCCCAGTGGTTTTGTGGTACCGAACAACACAGGCGGATTTATCGATGTATTGCGCCCGCTCTATACCGTTGGTGGAAAAACCGGGTATGTAACCTCTGACCCACTAGGCTCACAATTCAGCAACAACTTCGGACAACAGATCGGTATTTCTATCAACATTCCCATCTTCAATGCAGGACAGGCCCGCTCTAACTACCAGCGTTCTCTCATGGCCGTTAGAAATGCAGAGTATGAAGCAGAACAAGCCAATGCTAATTTGAAACAGGACATCTATCGTGCATATAATCTCGCAATGATCGCACTGGAAAAGTTCACTTCAGCCCAAAAGGCTGTGGAGGCTGCAGAAAAGAGCTACGAATTCAGCACGAAGAGATTTAATGTGGGAATGCTCACCACTTTAGAGCAAATCACTAACCAGAACAACTTGTTCAGAGCAAAACTCCAGCAGGTGCTTAACAGATACGACTATGTGTTCAAAATGAAAACACTGGAGTTTTACAAAGGGCAGGGACTTAAATTATAACAACCACTCAAGGATAATAATATGAACAAGACATTAAAATGGGTAATCATCGGGCTGGTAGCAGTTATCGCCGTTCTTATCGGCCTGAGCAAGGCCGGGGTAATCGGTAAGGAAGAGGGGACACGTGTAGCTGCCGAAAAGGCTGAAATCCGCAATATCACAGAAACAGTGAATGCCAGCGGGAAGGTGTATCCCGAAGTAGAAATCACTCTGGCTCCTGATATCTCAGGAGAGATTGTAATGCTCAATGTAGAGGAAGGAGACAGTGTCGTAAAAGGGCAAGTATTAGCCCAGATCTATGGCGATATTTATGCAACTCAAAGAGATCAGGCTTCTGCCATCGTAAATCAGCAGGAAGCTATGGTGGCCAATGCAAAGGCAAACCTACTTGCAGCACAAGCGCAAATGGAGCAGGCAGAGAAAACCTATAAAATGCAAAAACAACTCTTCGACGATAAAGTTATCTCGCTAAACGAATTTAATAACGCCTTAGCTGCGTACCAAACAGCACAAGCAAATTATAAAGCAGCCCAACAAAGTGTTTCGAGTTCTATTGCGGGAGTGGCCAGCGCAAAAGCCGGACTTGAAAAAGCCAATAAAGACATCGGTCGTGCCACGCTTACGGCCCCGATGAGTGGTATCGTTTCATTGCTTAACGTAAAAGAGGGTGAACGCGTGGTTGGGAGCTCAATGATGGCTGGTACGGAAATGATGCGTATTGCCGATATGAGTAAAATTGAAGTGCGTGTTGATGTTGGCGAAAATGATATTCCAAAGGTACATTTGGGCGATACTGCACTTATCGAAATCGATGCTTACAACGACAGGAAATTCAAAGGTGTCGTTACACAGATAGCAAGCAGTAACAACGGCGCTGCAGCGGCCGGAATCGGTTCTGCCAATGCCAACACTTCAAGCGATGTAGCAAACTATAAAGTGTATATCCGTCTGGACCCCGCATCATACAGCGACCTTATAGATCCGGAACACAAAAGAAGATTTCCTTTCAGGCCCGGAATGAATGCAAGTGCTGATATCCAGACACAAACCCGTACCAACGTGGTTAGCGTTCCGATTAATGCCGTGACAACCAGAGAAAAACCCGACTCACTGAAAAGCTCCGGAAGTTTTGACGACAGTGACCTGGATGTTGTAGTGTTCGTGGTTGACTCCGCAAAAGGTACTGTCAGCAAGAAGCTTGTGAAGACCGGAATTCAGGATATCAACTACATTGAAATTGTATCAGGGATCAATCAGGGAGATAAAGTCGTTTCTGACCCTTATGATGTGATTTCAAAGAGCCTGCAGGATGGCGACAAAGTGAATGTTGTTCCGAAAAATCAGCTTTTTCTGACAGATAAGAAAGATTAGTAAACTTCCGGCTCCGGTCTACGCAGAAGTATGAAAATACCTTCTGTTAGACGTTTGAGTAAATTTGCGTACAAAATTATAAACCATGCTTTGCATTTTTCATAAATCGACAGACCCTTATTTCAACATTGCTACCGACGAATACATCTTCAAGAATATCGATGAAGACTGTTTCATGCTCTGGCAGAATGACAACGCTATTATTGTCGGAAAACATCAAAACACCCTATCAGAAATCAATTATGAATACGTAAAAGCCAACGGTATTCACGTTGTGCGCAGACTTTCCGGCGGTGGCGCGGTTTACCACGATATGGGTAACCTGAACTTTTCGTTCACAAAGACCGTAGGTGATGGTAAGCTGATCGATTTTGAAAAATTTACCCGCCCGATTGTTGAAGTGCTGCAGAGCTTAGGCGTACCTGCAAAATTCGAAGGGAGAAACGATATCACCATCGACGGAAAAAAGATTTCAGGAAACGCAGAACATATCTTCAAAGACAAGGTATTGCACCACGGCACACTGCTCTTCTCTTCTGAAATGAAAAACGTCAGCGAAGCATTGAAGGTAAATCCGCTGAAATTCCAGGACAAAGCAGTTAAGTCTGTCCCGAAGCGTGTAACCAACATTTCCGAATATCTGCCTGAACCACTCACAATTGAAGAGTTCACGCATAAGATAATGGACTATGTGGTGAATACATTTGACGATTGCAAAATGTATGAGTTCACGGAGGAAGATCTGAAGAAAATCGGTGAACTGCGTGACAAAAAATACTCCACTTATGAGTGGAACTACGGCTACTCGCCAAAATACAACTTCCAAAAGGCAATTAAAACTCCGGGGGGTATTATCGAGATGAATATGGATGCCGAAAACGGAGTGATCAAGAAAGTGAAAATCTTTGGCGACTTCTTCCATGTTCATGACATTGAAGAAATTGAAAGAGCGCTCGAGGGTACTCCTCACAGTGAAGAAGCTATACGCGAGAAACTGTCTCAATACAATCTTGCAGATTTCTTCGCCAACATCACTGCCAATGATCTGATAGAGGCTATGTTCTAAAAAGTAAAATCACAAATTTCAGATCGTGTTGTTATAGCGCGCCAACTCTACTGTTGCCCTTCTGTTAACTTTGCCTGAAGCGGTTTGAATAAAAGAAGGGATGAAATAAATATCACGGGGCCTGGAGTATTTATCCAGAGACCTTTCTAATTGATCCGACAGCACAATCATGCGTTCCGGGTTGTATGGTTCACCTTCTATAAAAAGACAAACTCTTTCTCCAAACCGTTCATCGGGCATACCGGCGAAGAAAAACCTTCTGGTAAGAAACGACAGGGCGCGTTCTAATTCCTCCGGAAAGATCTTCAGTCCGCCACTGTTAATCACAAAGTCTGCCCTGCCCTTCCATATGAATGAAGTGTCAGACAATAACTCGACAACATCATTTGTAAATACCTCGTCATCGAGAAATGGTGCGTTAATAATCAGACAATCATGCTCATCCGTATCAAAAGTGATTCCTTCCAAAGCACGATAAGTCAACGAGCTGTTGGGACCATTGATATTTCTAATAGCGACATGACTGAGCGTTTCTGTCATCCCATATCCATGATAAATTTCGGGAGTGAAGTGTTGTAGCTTCTGCTCTAATACAGCCTCAACGGGAGCACCTCCTAACAGGATCTTTTTTATCTGGGGGCAATCGTCAACTGCTGTCAACTGCATTGGAAGCAGTGGAGCAAAGTCTATTTGTACATTCTGTGGAATATCTTTCAGCGGATTACCGGATGGTGGCACACAAATCAGATTCAGTCCCGACAAAAATGCTCTCACTACCATCATCTTCCCGGCAATATAACTCACGGGCAAAGCCAGTAGAGCCGTCTGTCCCTCCTCAAACCTGAAAAATCGGGCTGTCATCGCGGCGCTCTGCAACATTTTATTTTTTTCTATCCAAAACAATTTAGGGCTGCCTGTAGAGCCGCTGGTTCTCATTTCCATTCCGGGGGATATACTTAACCATTCTCTTACGAATGCTCCTACCTGTTGTAAATAATCCTGCGCCGATGATTCACAGTATCGAATAATTCCTTCTCCCTCCAGCCGGGTTCCGTTAATGACAATCGTATGGTAGTCGCGAAAGTTCATTGTAAAAGACTGAAATCCCATTTTTGAGCAGCATCAAAATGCAGGCCTTTTTCATCAATCCGGTATGGCGAAGGAAAATTATTAGTAAACAACCGGCCTGTACCTAAGCCTTGCGAACGCTTCGGACTCAGAGTGGCTGTATATTGAGCGATGGCATTCAGTCCGATATTACTCTCTAATGCAGAGGTCACTACACACTCTCCGGATTGATCTGCCGTCAATTGTCGCCATTCATCGCAGGAGGTGAAACCACCGGCCAGTGCCGGCTTCAGGATGAGCAATTGCGGATGAAGTGTATCCATCAATCGTTTCTTTTCACTCAAAGTATTGATTCCAATCAATTCTTCATCCAATGCTATCGGCACAGGACTGTCCTCAATAATTCTCGCCATCTCCTGCCATTGGCCCTGTCGGATCGGTTGTTCTAAATATTCAATATTAAATTCTGCAAGACGCTTTAGCTTTTCAAGTGCTGACCGCGGAGTAAAAGCACCATTGGCATCCAGACGGATTGTTATATTCCCCCCTAGGTCATTTTCGCGAATGAGCCTCAACAGTTCGAGTTCTTTTTCGAAATCTATCGCACCAATCTTCAGCTTAATGTTTGAAAAACCGCCGGACATTTTTTCTAAAATTCTCGATTGCATCTCTTCTTTACTTCCCATCCAGATAAGTCCGTTCGCCGGAATTGAGAACCCCCTGTTTACAAAGGCATTTTCAAAAATAATTTGTCGCGATCCGTTCTGCCAATCCTTTAATACTGTTTGAACGCCAAATCTGATAGAAGGCCACTCTTCAAGATCATCTAATATTGTTTCCGGCTCTGATGGCAGCTTCTTACAAATTTCATCCAGCTTTTCTTCATACTGCGGGCTGTCGTCATACGAAAGTCCGCGAAACAAATTACACTCTCCGTATGCTCTTTCACCCTCATCCTCTATGGTTATGATGTATGTCTCTTTATCGCGAAAGGTTCCACGCGATGTCGTCCCGGGTTCTTTAAAATGAAGAATGTATTTCTGATAGCGACACTTCATTTACGGCTGCTTATTCTTTATATCGGCAATAATAGGGTAATGATCGCTTAACAGTTTCTTTATCCTTACGTACTGGGTTATACGGAAATTGTTATCTGCAAAAATATTATCAATCCTTAGGGTGGGAGATATTTCACTGAACGTCCGCGACAACCCGTAGCCTTTTTCAACGAAGGCGTTCTGCATATCCTTTCCAATAACCTCATAAGCATAAGAAGCGGGAACATCATTAAAATCGCCGCACATAATTACCGGGTAAGGCGTATGATTCATTACATCTTTTATCTCTCTGGCTTGTACGGCCCTTCTTAATACGCCCCTCCTGATTCTCCGTATGATTCTCCCCGACTCTCTGACTGCCGTTGTACGGGTTTTGCCCGTATTCAGATAGTTTCTGTTGTCCTGCGAAAATTTCAGTGACTGCAAGTGTGCGTTAAAGACGCGGACAGTGTCATTGCCAACTACAATATCTGCATACTGAAAAGTAGAATTGTAATTATCGGGACTGTTCACCACAAATTGCTTTTTGATAATCGGGTACTTAGAGTAAATCATTGTTCCGAAATGATGGTGCTTGTCGAAGTTATTTGACAGTTGATACGCATAGAAAAAATCTCTGAATTTAAGTTGCTCATTAATCTCCTTCAGGTAATTGATACTCTCAGGATCATCGCCGGCTACAACTTCCTGCAGGCACGCAATATCAGGATCATACTTGTTGATTAAATCCAGAATTTCTTGTTTGCGGTCGGGGTATTTTTTTCGTTTCTGAATACCAAACAGCTCTACATTCCAGCTCATTACTCTTACCACACCTTCCTCCTTTTCCATCTTAAACTTCTTCGGCAGGCGCATTGGCAGAATGTTGGATACCGCATTCCATCCTAACGCCAGAAAAACAATCGACAGTAAACTCCACCTGGGGCGCACCAGCAACCAGAAAACCAGAAAACAAATCAGCAATAAAATCAAAACGGGAAGAACAAGCGTAACAATACTCAGCGGCCAAAATCTTTCAGGCTTGAATATGCTCACATAAGCTCCTCCGAGAAACAGCAGACCGACAACTGTGTTAATCGATATAATAACTGTTTTGGTAAACCACCTGAGCAAACGAAATCGCATCTGCAGAAGTTTTTAATAGACAGCAAAACAACTAAAACTCCTCTTCCGAGGCTTTTCTCAGGATGGACTTTTCCTCCTCTGTAAGGTTGTGGTAACCTAACTGATTGATTTTATCTAAGATACCATCTATCTTTTCCTGGGTCACAACAGGTTGTTTTACATAGGGTTTCCTTCCGCCTGTTTTGTAAAAGACAGCCTTGCGGGCAGCTTCTTTATTCTTTTTTTTTCCAGGTTCAAATAATTGAGTAAACCATTCATAGAGTTCTATCATCCACAAACCCATATTTCTTCCGCGCTGGTAAAAGTACATGAAGATGTAGCCAATCAATGCACCTCCGGTATAGGCAAATACATTAGCTAAATTGGAAGAGGAAGAAACAAAAGTAATTACGAGGAAAATGGCCGTTAACACCCAAAGCGGAATTCCGCCGTTAATCATCGGGAACAACTTGAATTTTGGTACGATAAAAGTTACGGCAATTGCAATTGCAATAATCGCCGCATTCGCACCCATCAGTGTAGCATATTCTATCTGATTTCTGAGTACCGGAAACAGGTAGGAGGCTCCTACAAAGAATATCGCACCGGCCAGCCCACCGTAGAGGTAGAGAGGAATGATAATTTTATTCCCCGCCATCAACTGCAGTATCCTTCCAAAAGCCCAAAGCCAAAGCAGATTGACTAAGGCCGTTATCAGCCCGGTGTGAATGAACATATAACTCACCACCGTCCATGGCTTCACTGACAAATAATCCAGTTTTGCCGGCAGGATGGCCCAACGCAGAATCTCATACTGGAAAACCATCTCGTTTGAGCCGGTCAGAAGATAGATGCCCTTGATGATTCCAAAACATATAAACATCAATGCGTTAATACCAACCAGTGCTATCAATGCATTATTGTCATCACCCAGTGTGATGCCTCTTGGCCTTTTGCTGATATACCTTTCTGACTCGCCCATCCTTTAAAACTGTTTATCTCAGTAAAGTTACCTAATTGATTGACAAAAAAAATCGTAATTCAACATTAATACCGCTTATTCAGCTTAGATATCCAGAAAATCATCAACAAGAACCCTGTTACGAGTCCTCCAAGATGTGCAAAGTGGGCTATTCCGTCTCCACCGGTGGCACTCCTTATCGTCGAAACACCCCCAAACAGGTCTATCAATACATAGACCACAACAATCCATTTTGCTTTTATAGCAAAAGGGAATGGTATAATGAAAAACTGAACATTCGGATAGGTATAGGCAAAAGCTGCGAGTAGCCCCATAATTGCCCCCGAAGCACCTACTGCTACACTATCAGGCATCAGTAGAATCTGAGCGAAAGCAGCGCCCAGACCACTCAGCAGGTAAAAAATAATAAACCGTTTCGACCCCCAGTTGCGTTCGAGCATTGAACCAAAGAGCCAGAGTGCATACATATTAAAAAGAAGGTGTGCCCACCCGCCATGCATAAACATGTGGGTGATTAACTGATAAGGCTTAAAATGAGAATCCGCAAGTCCGTATAGCGCAAACCTTTGGGTTATAAAAAGTCGCCCATCGAATAGATACTGACACAGAAAAACCAGAAAGTTGATAATGATCAGATTGATTACCGCAGGTATCGGAGTTTGTGAAGGCCTGTAATTGTTATAGGTCATCCGGAAATTATTTAGGCCGCAATTTCGCAAATAAAAAAAGAATACCGTGTGCCCGCGGGCTTAATTTGCCAAGAAATCTGTTAAACGTGCTTTCAATCGCCGGTTTCAGAAAAATCCTGTTCCGTATTTCCCCCTGAAAGCACAGAATGGCAGCCCTTGGTGAAAAATCCTGTAACTACGAGTGTCGTCTTAAAAGCGGACAACTCTTCAATGACGTCTTTCAGAGGATAGGTTCCACAGCAGAAAACGACTCTTTTTGTTTCTCGCCGGGAGAAAAGTCTCCTTTTTCCATATGATGTAGTTTTTAGTACTCCGTCTAACGGTACTATTTGGTATTCTATTTCCGGATCAGATATCTCCTTTATCCTATCAACATCACTTTGATCTCCCGCTACATTTACCGTCTCTGAGAAAACTCTCCCTTTCTCTATAACTCCGACAGAGATCAGTAACATTCTGGAAAACGAAATCAAGACATAGGATATAAACATCGATAGTAAAACGCTCAGTACCAATTCACTGAATTTATCGGGAAGGATTATAAAGGCTGTCCAAACCAGGACGCCTGCCTGGCCTATCGATCTGTTCATTTTTCTTTGTGTATATCCTTCTATATATATATCCCACAAAAAACCGCAGAGAAAATAGCTGAAAAGAAAAATTCCAAAGAAATACCAGTAAGGTTCTTTCAGTGCCGGACTTAGTTCACTTATGCGTTCAGGAACAGCAAATCTCACCAAAACGAAACTTAAAAAAATCAGAACGATATCCAGAAACACCTGACCTATGATCGGTCGCAGCAACCGTTTAAACCCTGACAGGATACCCCGAAGGAAAATCCCCGTCTGGATGAAAAAATTGAACACTCCCGACCGCGAGCCCCCATAATGTTTATTGGCAAAAATGCTCATCGCCTTGTAAAACATCTTCACATAATCGAGGCTCCCTTTCTGCGTACTCTCTCCTTTAAAATGAATGATGGTCGTCTCAGGGAAATAATAATTCTTAAATCCGGCCTTCTGAATGCGATAGCTTAAGTCGATATCCTCGCCATACATGAAAAAATCTTCATCAAAACCGCCGGTGATATCCAGTACTTTTTTGGGAATCATCATAAACGCTCCGGCAAGCACATCGACTTCGTTTGTTTCGTTTTCATTTAAATGCCCCAGATAATAACGGGCAAATTCTTTTGACTTAGGGAATAACTTCGTCAACCCCATCAGCTTGTACAATGATGTCTTCGGATCGGGAAAAGACCGCTTGCTTTCTTTCAAAAACCTTCCACTGCCGTCTAACATCTTCACCCCCAGAGCCCCGGCAGTATCTTTTGACTCCAAAAAGCCGATGCACTTACTAAAACAATCCTCAGGCACAAGGGTATCGGGATTCAGGAACAAAATATACTTGCCTTTCGCTATCTCAAGCGCCTGATTATTCGCCTTGGCAAACCCTGTATTCTCTTCATTAAAAATGAATTTCACCCCGGGGAATCTCCCCTCAAAAAACTCCCGGCTACCGTCAGATGAGTTGTTATCAACTACTATTACCTCCCCGTCTATTCCCGCCAAAGCGGCGGTAACAGAAGCAAGACATTGCTCCAGAAAGTACTTAACGTTGTAATTGACTATGATTATAGAGAGTTGCAGGTCGTGGTAGTATTAAATCATCATACAATTCTACCAAAGCTATGTTTGAATTTTATAAAATTCGTTATTGTTTCAATTGTGCTTCGGGTGGTTCATAAAAATAGACAATCTTTGCATTATGTACAGACAAACTTTAATGGATGCTGCACAAGCCGGCGCGAGAGAACTGGAGCGATTCTTCAACGGCCAGTTCACTATCTCCAACAAAGAAGGAATTAACAACCTGGTAACGCAGGCCGACTTTGCATCTGAAAAAGCAATTTTAGAAGTCATTAAATCCGCATTTCCCGGCGATGGAATTGTCAGCGAAGAAAGCCCGGAAGAAAAAACCGACAGTGGTTACAAATGGATTATCGACCCTATCGACGGCACTGTCAACTTTGCCAACGGGATTCCCATTTGCTGTGTTAGCATCGGATTAGAACACGATGGAGCAATGGAAATGGGATTAGTTTATAACCCTTTCATAAAAGAACTTTTCTTCGCTGAAAAAGGGAAAGGAGCTTTTCTGAACGATCAGCCGATTCACGTGTCGCAAAAAACAGAAGTGATACACAGCTGTCTTGTAACAGGATTTCCTTATACTTATATTCGTGAACCCAACGGACCACTGCAGGTTTTTGAAAGACTGATTACTCGTGGAATTCCCGTAAGAAGACTCGGCAGTGCGGCTATTGATCTGTGCTGGGTGGCCGCCGGCAGATTCGACGGATTCTACGAACACCAGCTCCATGCCTGGGACAGCGCAGCAGGATATCTGATTGTTGAAGAAGCCGGAGGAAAGGTTACTAATATGAAAGGAGAAAAATACTCTCCCTACGAATACGGAATCGTGGCTACCAACGGCCATATCCACGATGAGCTGCTCCAATATGTAAACGGCACTATCGCAGAGCCGGCAAAAAAATAAAATGTATGCAGGAAGAATCCAGAACAGAAGTCAGCTCTCTCGGTGAATTCGCACTGATTGACCATCTGACAAAAAATAATGAGACACGCAATGCAAGCACTGTTCTTAGTGTAGGAGACGACGCCGCCGTCATAGACCACTTCGGTAAGCAAACGGTCGTTACAACAGATCTATTGATTGAAGGCATTCACTTCGACCTCATGTACACACCGTTAAGACATCTGGGGTATAAAAGTGTCGTGGTTAATCTCAGTGATGTTTATGCCATGAACGCGATACCTCAGCAAATTACCATGAGTATCGCCTTCAGTAACCGCTTCAGCGTGGAAGCACTATCAGAACTGTACGAAGGTGTTTATGCTGCGTGCGGGAATTATAATGTTGATCTTGTAGGGGGAGATACCACTTCCTCACAAAGAGGATTGATTATCAGCGTTACGGCATTGGGAGAAGTAGCTCCGGGAAATTTCGTGACACGTTCGGGCGCAAAAAAGGGAGACCTGATTTGTGTGAGCGGAGATTTGGGAAGTGCATTTCTTGGGCTCACTCTTTTAGAACGCGAGAAAAAAATATGGTTAGAAACTCAGGGCGCTCAACCCGATTTTGAGGAGCAGAAATATATTGTACAAAGAATCCTGAAGCCTGAAGCAAGAAAGGACATCGTAAACTTCTTTGCAGAGGAAAACATCAAACCCACTGCAATGCTGGATGTGAGTGACGGACTGAGCAGTGACCTGCTCCATATCTGTAAACAAAGCACCGGCGGATGCATCCTGTACGAAGAAAAAATTCCGTTCAACGAGGATGCCCGTCAGTTTGCCTACAAGCTGGAACTGGATCCGACAGCTTGTGCTTTAAGCGGCGGAGAAGACTATGAGCTTTTGTTTACTGTTGACCAGGCAGATTATGATACCGTAAGTAAGAATAAAGACATCTCTGTGATCGGTTACATAACCGAACCCGAAAAAGGAAAAAAGATTATCACAAGAGGCGGCAGCGAGCACGATCTTGTTGCACAGGGGTGGAATCCGATAAACGTGAAAGGCTGACACATGCAAAGGTTATTAAAGACCGTTTTACTTGGGCTAGGTATACTGACTTCAACCGTATTTATATCCTGTTCGGTTACACGCAATTATAATCCTGATCAAAAATTTTCCAGGGAAGAGCTTGCAGAAGATTACTCCCTTTTGAGAAAAATGCTCGAAACAAAGCATCCATCTCTCTATTGGTACACACCCAAAGATAGCATGGATCATTACTTCGATAACGGCAAGAAACAGATTACAGATTCTATGACCGAACGCGAATTCGCCTGGAAGGTCATAGCGCCGTTACTCTCCACCATTCACTGCGGGCATACCAGTTTTCTCATGAGCAAAGGATGGCAAAAATTCATGAAGAACAGAATCATTCCCACCTTCCCGTTGTCGATGAAAATATGGAATGACAGCATGATGGTGGTAAACCAGAGGATGAGTTCGGGAGAAATTCCCAGAGGCTCTTTTATTCGGTCTATCAATGGTCTTATGGCAGATGACATTATCGATACTCTCTTTCAATATATGTCAGCAGACGGATACGCATACAACATGAACTACGTGAGGCTGAGTACTTCCTTTCCTTACTTCTTCAGAAATGTCTTTGGAATATCAGAAAACTATGTCATCAATTTCACTGACAGCAGCGGTAACGACCACTCTGCAGAACTCAACTGGTTCATCCCGAAAACTGACTCCACTCAATCTGCTATCAGAAAAAAGAAAATAAAAAGAAAAAGAACAGGCCCTAAGCCTAAAAAGAAAGAATGGTACCGCAACCTGGAGTACGACTCCGGTTTTGCACTGATGACTGTCAATTCCTTTACCAAAGGGCAATTGAACAACTTCTACAGGAAGAGCTTCAGGGAACTCAGAAACAACGGGACAAAGAATCTCGTAATAGATCTGCGTATCAATGGCGGTGGTAATATCAATAAATCGGTAGCACTGGCTAAATACATAAAAACACAACCCTTCAAGGTCGCCGACTCAGCCTACTCCATCAGTAAGAACTTTAATCCCCTTTCGAGAAACATACAAAAGAGTTTCTTATACAACCTTGGCTTGATTTTCTTTTCGAAAAAACAAGCTGACGGGAATTACCATTTCGGCTACTGGGAACGGCATCTTTTTAAGCCTAAACGCAAAAATCATTTTAACGGAAAAGTGTATGTGCTCACTAACGGGCTCACTTTCTCTGCCGCATCAATGTTTTGCAGCATTGTCAAAGGCGAAGAGCATGTTACCATCACAGGCGAAGAGACAGGCGGCGGATGGTACGGCAACTCCGGAATCATTATACCTAATACTGTCCTGCCTAACACCAAACTCAGGGTAAGGTTACCATTTTTCAGGTTGGTACAATCAGCCCATCCTAAGGTAAAAGGTTCGGGTGTACAGCCGGATTGGTATATCGGCCCCGACTGGCGGGATGTGCTCACCGGCAGAGATACAAAGATCGAAGCTATCAAAAACCATATCCTCAGGGAAGGAATTTCACTCAAATAACCCTTATTCAGCGACTTACATACCGGAAAAATCCGGCTCTAAAAAATTTCCAAGTATTAACAGATTCAACTCATGTTTTTCGGATAAATAATCCTGCATTTCTGTTACTTTTGCCAGCCAGTATCATTCTTCTATTTTTCAATGCCTAAAGACAATTCTATTAAAACAGTCCTGATCATCGGTTCAGGACCTATTGTTATTGGACAGGCTTGTGAGTTTGACTACTCCGGTACACAAGCTGCAAGAAGCCTTCGCGAAGAGGGAATTAAGGTAATCCTTATTAACAGCAATCCTGCGACGATTATGACTGATCCGATGACGGCAGACAAGATCTATCTGATGCCGCTCACCGTTGAAAGCATAGAAAAGATCATCGAGGAAAATGAAATTGACGCCGTTTTGGGCACAATGGGTGGCCAGACAGCTCTGAACCTTTGTAAGGAAGTAGATGAGTTGGGCATTTGGGAGAAAAATAATATCCGTCTGATCGGTGTGGATATCAAAGCTATAGACAAGGCTGAAGACAGGGAGCTGTTCAGGGAGTGGATGATAGACCTCGGGGTTCCTGTTGCTCCTGCCAGGGTGGCTAACTCGCTTCTAGAAGGAAAGGATATAGCGCAGCAAATCGGATACCCTCTTGTAATCAGGCCTTCATTTACTCTTGGCGGGTCAGGTGGTGGACTTGTTTACTCCAAAGAAGAACTCGAGGATGCGCTTGACCGCGGACTGACTGCATCGCCGATGCACGAAGTACTGGTTGAGAAGGCCTTGATGGGATGGAAAGAGTTTGAGCTGGAACTGCTTCGCGACCACGACGACAATGTAATTATTATTTGTACGGTAGAAAACGTGGATCCGATGGGTGTGCACACAGGAGATTCTATCACTGTTGCTCCGGCTATGACGCTGAGCGACACCGCTTTCCAGAGAATGAGAAACATGTCGTTCAAAGTTATGCGCGATCTGGGCAATTTTGCAGGAGGATGTAACATCCAGTTTGCTCTCAATCCTGAAAATGAAGAGATTATCATAATTGAAATCAACCCGCGTGTAAGCCGTTCTTCTGCGTTGGCCAGTAAAGCTACGGGTTACCCGATAGCGAAAATTGCAACGAAGCTGGCGATTGGATATACGCTTGACGAACTGAAAAATCAGATCACAAAAGTTACTTCAGCATATTTTGAACCGGCTCTCGATTACGTGATTGTAAAAATCCCAAGATGGAATTTTGATAAGTTCAAAGGTGCAGACGACACACTCGGCTTGCAGATGAAATCCGTAGGTGAGGTTATGGGGATAGGGAGAAGTTTTGCGGAGGCTACTCAGAAGGCTTGTCAAAGTCTGGAAAACGAAGCAGTCGGACTCGGTTACTACGGCAAAAGTGTTATGCACTCTGAAGCGCTGGCCGAATATATCAAGACACCAAAGTGGGACAGAATCTTCCGCATCAAAGATGCGCTGATGGCAGGAGTGAGTGTTAAAAGAATCCGCGAAAACACAGGTATAGATCGCTGGTTCATTTATCAAATTCGCGAAATCTGCGACTGCGAAAAAGAAATAGCACAGGTAACACTTGCAGACTTCCCAAGGGAGTTGATGATGCGCGCCAAACTGCTCGGGTTCAGCGATGAACAAATTGCGAGAATCCTACGGGACGGAAGCACAGATGAGGACATATATGAAAAGAGGAAATCGATGGGCATTCACCGTGTGTATAAAATGGTTGATACATGCAGCGCGGAATTCCCTGCAGAGACACCTTACTACTACAGCACTTTCGAATCAGATAATTTAGAATAAGTCAGAATCATATAAACCCATGCAAAAAGATATCCTTCACAACGAATCACACTCATCAGACCGCAAGAAAGTAATCGTACTGGGAAGCGGGCCCAACAGAATCGGTCAGGGAATTGAGTTTGATTACTGCTGCGTTCATGGCCTGATGGCTATTAAAGAATGTGGAATGGAGGCAATCATGATTAACTGTAACCCCGAGACCGTATCCACTGATTTTGACATCGCCGATAAGCTGTATTTCGAGCCCGTTTTCTGGGAGCATATCTGGGACATCATCGAACTGGAAAAACCTGACGGAGTTATTGTACAGCTCGGAGGACAAACCGCATTGAAGCTTGCAAAAAGGTTGCACGAAAAAGGAATAAAAATCATCGGGACCTCCTTCGAGGATATGGATATTGCCGAAGACAGAGGAAGATTTAGCGATCTTTTGAAAGAGCTCGATATACCTTATCCTAAATACGGAACAGCCTATACTACCGATGAAGCCATTGAGGTAGCTAACCAGGTGGGTTACCCTGTACTGGTTCGCCCAAGCTACGTACTCGGTGGACAAAGGATGAGGATCGTAATTAACGATGAGGAATTAGAGAGTGGCGTATTGAGCTTGTTGAAACACCTGCCGGGAAACAAGATTCTTATCGACCATTTCCTCGATCGCTGCCAGGAAGCAGAGATTGACGCTATCTACGACGGAGAAACTTTCCATGTGATGGGAGTGATGGAGCACATTGAGCCCGCCGGAATCCATAGCGGTGACAGCAACGCAGTACTTCCTGAGTTTAATTTAAGTCCGTTGATTGTTCAGACCATGGAAGAGTACGGAGAGAAAATCGCAAAAGCGCTTAACATCCGCGGACTGATCAACGTTCAATTTGCAATAAAAGATAACACGGTATATGTGATCGAGGCCAACCCGCGTGCGTCACGTACTACGCCTTTCATCGCAAAAGCTTATAAGATACCATACCTCAACATTGCAACCAAGGTGATGCTGGGAGAAGCCAAACTCAAGGATTATACGTTTGAGAAGCATATCGACGGTTATGCAATCAAAGAACCGGTATTCTCATTCCATAAGTTTCCCAATGTAAATATGGGTCTAGGACCTGAAATGAAGAGCACCGGCGAGGCTATCCGCTTTATAAAAGATCTGAGAGACCCTTACTTCAGGCAGCTGTACAAAGAGCGCAGTATCTATCTGAGCAAATAAAGGCGGGGTTTTAATCAGGCCGTTTCTGCTTTCCGGGCTTCTAATTCATACTTGTTTTTAGTATATCCGTGGCGGATACTTTCAAAGAGATACTTAAAGATGAAAGTAAAGAAGCCATGTTCTTTAAATTGTCTGACGTGACACAACTCGTGTTTAACCCATCGTTCATTTTTTAAAAATCTCTCGGGAGTAACATTCCACAAATGGACTGTCTTGCCGAACACAATCGCCATATTGGGTGCATTCAGCCAAAAGGCTGCGAAACGGGCAACGAATGAACTTTGCCGTAAAATGAATTCCTGACCGTTATGAGAGTGCCGCGAGGATTTCTTCACTATGCATATTTGATTTGGGTCTTCTGAAAATCTTGAAGATAACCCCTTCTTCATCTATCAGGAAGGTCGTACGCTTCAGTCCCATCTTCTTGACTCCGTACATGTTCTTCTCTCCCCAAACACCGTATTTTTCAATAATCTTCTTTTCAGGGTCAGCTGCCAGCCTGAAGGGGAGCGAGTGCTTATCCTCAAACTTCTTATGACTCTCTTCATCGTCAGGACTAACGCCAATCACCTCAAATCCCGCTTTTTTCAGAGAAGAAAAATTATCTCTCAGGTTGCACGCCTCTACGGTACAGGTTGGCGTCATATCCTTCGGGTAGAAATAAAGAACAACTTTTTTACCCCTGTAGTCTTTCAAAGAGAATCTCTTTCCATCCTGGTCGGTAGTTGTGAAATCCGGCGCTTTCTTACCTTCTGTTAATTCAGCCATTTCAAGAGTATTTTATCGTGTAAAGTTATAAACCTTCTCTGTAGCATTGCCCACGGCATCTTCTACATAAATCTTCAGTTCGTGTTTACCGCGTGGGCATTTCTCATCAAAGCGGTAGATGAAGTTTCTGCCTTTATCATTGGTAAACATCAGCCATTCGCCATCAAGCTCGGCACGGAAGTTCGTAATTACTCCATTGTTGTCCTTCGGTGTGAAAGAAATGAGTGTTCTCGCAGCGAGATTGGCTCCGTTCGCAAATCCGCCGGTAATAACGGGGGCTTCATTGTCTTCTATCAGACTGAACTCACCAAATGATCTGAACCGGGCAGTGTACCAGTCGCCCTCTTTTGTAGCAGGTACCACCTCTGAACTGCCTTTCCAACTTCTTTTGATCAGCACCTTACTATCATCTGCGACCGTTGAATCTGCTTTTATCCTTACGGTCATATAGGAGTGGATGGGCACTAAGGGAGAACCCACTGTAAACGTACGCGACAGCGCATCTTTATCTGCCGAGACTTTCTCTGTTACCCTGAACAATACAGAATCATATAAGGCATCAGCCGGCAGGTAGACCTGAATATCCTCTCTCTCGTACACATTCACAAAGCCCGGAAAAAACATTTTAGACGCAGCTTCTTTTGGTTGCTTTCCGGTTTCGGTAATCAGGCCCTTTTTAATATTCAATTCAATAATAGAAGTATTTCCGTTGGCGTCTTTTACCTCAATCTTTACAGGATGAACTTTGGTGTCTTCTAATTCGTAAACACCATCATTCGCAATGTCTTTATACACTCCTTCAGGATATCCCGGGAGCCTGCTCAGGTGCTGGATATAGGGTCCGCCGCCTGCTCTTGTCTTATAATCAATATGTGCATTCAGATAACGGGTTTCTATGTAATCAATACTATCCAGCAGAAATGACGACTGAGGTTCATTATCTACGTATAGAGTACCCTGATAGATACCATTCGGATTGGTACTGCCGCTTTGTTTATCATTAGCCGTGATGCCGAAACTTACCTTATCTGTATTTACTGTTATCACATTTTGAACCGAGACATACTTATTTCCCACCTTCTTAATCGGGATGTGCATGGGCGTCTGGTCGTATGTGCTCTTGCAGCGGTCAAACATGTACAGGCTCACGATAGTAGGCGGAACATTATCAGGAATCGGCAGCGCAAATAACATCGGGTTCAGAACCTTTTCTGTTTTGGTATCTCTGATTTCAAAATGAACGTGGGGTCCGGCACTCCCGCCGGTATTTCCGCTCAACGCTATAAACTGGCCTTTCTTGACAGGAAACTGATCGGGTTCAAACGTAAGGTTTATCGGCCACGATTCCTGTTCGTATTGTTTCTGCTTCACATACTTATCCAGGGCCGGGTAAAACTTATTCAGATGACCGTAAACAGTTGTGAACCCGTTCGGGTGGTCGATATAAATAGCCAGGCCAAACCCAAAAGGACCAACGCTGACCCTGGAGACAAACCCATCAGCAGCAGCTACAACAGTCTTATTTTCTGCCTGATCCGTACGGCAATCCAGGCCCATATGGTAGTGGTTAGACCGCAGTTCACCAAAGTTGGCAGAGAGGCTGATACGCACATCCTTCACCGGATAGATAAAGTATTTCTGCGGATAATTGCGCTCAGGAAAAAATTGCGCCAGAAGGGATGTAAATGAAAAAAGACCAATAATAAAAGACAGGGTTAGCCTAAATAACGTTTTCAAACCGGTAGGAATTTTTTGTATTAGATTGCAAAACTAAGTACTTAAAAGGTTATCAATATGACAAGAAATGAAAAGATAGCTGCAGTAATTATCGGCGCCATATCTGCCTGGGCTGTTTACAAAATCATTTCAATGCCTGACGATGAACGCACAGAGCTGTTCGACAAAGTAAAGAAAATCATCTCAGAGGCTCTGGACAACCCTGACGGCACTTCAGATAAAATCAACGCCTTACTGAGTGACTTTGATAACAACGAAGATGAAGACTGGATAGACAGATTGTATGCTCTTAGAAAAATGATTAAAGAGTTACAAAAAGGCTAATCCTTTTCAACCATCAAAATTTATACTCCCGCGATTCTTTCTTTATACGTAGCTAATGCTGCATCCAGGCGCTCTCTGGCCGTAGTATCTCCGGGCACGTTGTGAGATGGGTGGATGTGCATTTGGAAGCCTCTGTCTGCGAGGATTTCAGCCACGGTGGTAACTGTCATCCAAACCAGGGTGACAAAAGCCATTGTTGAAATCGGACCTACTTTATCCTGATGATTTTTTACCGGCACACTTGCATCTTCGATGGGCGCACAGGAGTCAACAACAATATCAGCAATATCAAAAATGGTCTTTCCGCTCGAGTGCCTTGTCTGCTTACCTTTTGCTGCAGCGGCTGATCCATAAGCAATTACTTTCATACCTTTCTTTTTGGCTTCAAGAGCCACGTCGATGTTCACATTATTAATGCCTGAGTGAGAAAAAATCCACATCGTATCACGCGGGTCAAAATTGTATCCTTTCATGATTTCTACTCCGTAGCCCTCTACCCTTTCCAGGAAGACGAACTGATGCACGCCCATTTCTCCGGTAATGTGAGTAAAGAACGTCAGAGGTAATTCAACCATCGGATGAAACCCTACAAACCCTCCAATTCTCGGGTACATTTCCTCAACCGGAATGGTTGCATGCCCGCAACCAAAAGTGTGTACCCAGCGTTTTGCCCCGATGCTGTCTGCCATTACTTCAGCCGCCTTACGGATGTTATCTAATTGTGTTTCTTCAATGTGAGACATCACATTTCTCGCATTTTCAAGCCATTGTTTTGCCAGCATATTCTATCTGTTTTTTATTGTTTTTATTATTATGAAAAAGATCAGCGCCATAGAGACAATCTCAATATAAGCCACAGTAGTGAGATGATTGATACCGTATGTATCGGCTATAATTCCCATCAGGTAATTGATGAGCATATTCCCTGTCAGTGCTATTACAAATACAAAACTGAAGGCTGTACCCGAAAGGTGTGCAAAATACTTTCCGGTAATACCCAACATCAAAGGAAATCCCTCTGCCAGTCCGGCACCCGATAAAATCAATCCTGTGAAAATTACCAAATGCGTTGTTCCTGCCTGCATGAGTGCAACACCCATGAAAAGCATTACCAAACAAGCCCACAGCAGCTTTATCTCTGATACCTTTCTGAAAACACTACCGCTGAGTAAACGCATTACGACCATTCCTACAATATGCAAGGACAACCCGAGCAGTGCATCGCTTCTGTCCATTATACCACGACCGGAAGTAAGGTAAGTGGTTGTCCAGTTATTGATGATCGCCTCAAAACTGCTCTGGAAAAACAGGAAGAAGGCAATCAGCAAAAGCAGCAGACTCATCAGCCCTTTCCACTGAATAGCTCCCCCTCCGGTTTTCTGCTTAGCAGGGGGAAAGGGTACCAACAAATAGAAAACAGCAACAGCAATGGTCAGCCAGCCAAGCCATGCAATGATATCGAAAGCTGACATCGTCTCTGAAAAGACTCTCAACAACAAAGGCATTCCTAATGCACCGATTCCGAAGAAGACTCCGAGCAGACTGAGATTAGCTCCTTTATGCGTTTCACTGATATCTGAGACCAAAGCATTGGTAGCCCCGTTGATGATTCCACCGCCTAATCCAAACAGAAATACAAATACTTTGAGCATCCCATGCGATGTGCTGTATGCCAGACCTTCGAAGCCCGCAAACATGGCCACACATGAAAAAATCAACAAGTATTTATAACTATAGCGGTCGATTATCGGCCCGAAGACCAGCGACCCGCCCAGAATGCCAAACGGAAGTATGGAAAACAGCGTTCCGGAATCAGTACCCGTTAGTTGAAATTTTTCCTGAAGATCAGTTGCAACAGAACCCAGCGTAATCAGCGTAATGCCAAAAAGCAGCATCCCGGCACATGCGGCGATAAAAGCAGTCAGGTTCTTCATTGCTTGCCTGATGATTTTTCAAATAATTCTTTTGCAAAAAATGCGGCACCGAGTAATCCGGCCTGCGACCCAATTTCAGAGGCGGTTACCGATACCTGCTTCATGCTGACCGGCTGAGCCCACCTTGCAGCTTCTTTGATAATCTGAGGAATAAACTCTTTTGCAGGCCCGAATACACCACCGCCAAAAATAATTCTCTCAGGATTCAGAAGGCTTACCATATTTGCCACCATCATCCCCCACAGTTTTATACACTCTTGCAGCGTTTCTTTCGCGAGCTCGTCTTTTTTGTGATAAGCGTCAAATACACCAGCCGCGGTGAAATTTTTTTTATTTCTTAAAACACCCGCATAACCGGGTTGTGCCTTAATCAGCTGTTTTGCCAGTCGTGCGATTCCATCACCCGACGCACGGCTTTCCAGGCAGCCATACTTTTTGTAAACCGGCTGATAAGGTCTGTCAACGGCCATCCATCCCGCAGCCCCTGCAACTCCCGATGAGCCATTTATCACTTTCCCACCGGATAGGATTCCCATACCGATTCCTGTTCCAACTGCAATAAAAACAGCATCCCTGCATCCTTTTGCAGCTCCTTTCCAAACTTCTCCATTAATATAACAGGCACGGTCACTCTGAATTACGACCGGCCTTCGGCGTGCAGCAGCCTCCACCTCCTTTAGCAACGGAAAGTCATCCCATCCGGTCAGATTCGGAGCCCATACCCTTCCTGTCTTTTCATTGTAAATACCCGGAACCGAAATACCGATGGCGTCAACTTTGTTTTTCGGGTTCTTCAAAAAGTCGGTGATAACGGTTTTGATTAAACCTGCAATTTCAGGTCCCTTTCTGTTGCCTAAAAGAATTGCCTGACCGTCAAAAACAGCCCCTTTGTCTGAAACGAGGGCATAAGCGAGTTTGGTGCCACCCAGATCGAGGGCCAGAAAAGACATAAGAGTAGTTTTGGCAATAAAGCTACAGAATTACCCTTAGTTAAGGCTGCATTCTTTCCTCTAAAATCAATTGAAAGTCACGAATAAGGGAGAACGCTCTAGATTAATTATCTCTCACGGTTAGTAGATAATAATTTTTCTTACCCTTTTGAATCAATAAGTATTTATCGTTCAGCAATGAAGAAGAGTCCACCTTAAACGTTTCTTCATTAATCTTTTCTTTATTCAGTGCTACTCCGCCACCTGCAATCATCTTTCTGGCTTCACCTTTACTTTTGAATACTTCTCCCTCAACGAGAAGCGTTGTAATATCCTGCGCAGCCAGTTGTTCTCTAGTGACCGAAAACTGCGGAACTCCCTCCATAACTTGAAGCAGTTGTTTTTCTGATAAGGAACGAAGTGCGTTTTCTGTATCGTTACCGAACAAAATCTGTGAAGCGCTGATTGCAAAATCGAGGTCTTCCTGCGAATGAACAAAACGGGTTACTTCTTCGGCCAGTCTGTTCTGGAGAATGCGTTTGTGTTCATTTCCTTTATGTTCAACCGCCAGAGCTGCGATCTCCTCCTCAGGCAGGAAGGTAAAGATTTTCAAAAAGCGTTCTGCGTCTTCATCTGCCGTATTGAGCCAAAATTGATAAAACGAATACGGTGATGTTCTCTCAGGGTCCAGCCATACATTTCCCTTTTCGCTCTTTCCGAACTTGTTGCCGTCGGCTTTCTTTATCAGCGGACAGGTAAAGGCAAACGCTTCTTTACCTGATTTTCTCCTGATTAACTCAACTCCTGTAACAATATTCCCCCACTGATCGCTGCCGCCAAACTGCATTTTGCAATTCATCGTATGATACAGATGGAAAAAATCGTACCCCTGCATCAGCTGATAACAGAACTCGGTGAAACTCATACCGTTCTCGCTTTCCAAGCGCTTCTTCACAGAGTCTTTGGCCGACATATAGTTCACAGTAATATGCTTGCCGGTATCACGGATAAAATCCAGGAAAGAGATATCTTTGAACCAATCGTAGTTATTCACCATCAGGGCACTATTCGGCTGATTGGAATCAAAATCAATAAACTTTGACAGTTGCTTGCGGATTCCGGCCATATTTCTGTCGAGCGTTTCCCTGTCAAGCAGGTTGCGCTCCTCGCTCTTTCCCGTAGGGTCTCCAACCATCCCCGTGGCACCGCCTACCAGCGCTACCGGCCTGTGTCCGAACCTCTGCAGGTGTACCATCACCAAAATGGGCACCAAACTTCCGATGTGCAGGCTCTCTGCCGTGGGGTCGAAACCCACATATCCCGCGGTGGACTCTTTAGTCAGTTGTTCTTCAGTTCCGGGGATGATATCGTGCAACATTCCCCTCCATCTCAGTTCTTCTATTACATTTTTCATGGGGTGCAAAATTACGCTTCAAAAGCATAAAACTTGCCATTTGGAAGCCCGGGAAAGCCACTTTTTCTCTCAGGGATGTTATTTTTATGTATTTTTATCTCCCTCTACGAAGAAAATGACAATATAAGAAACCTCTACACGTTTTATTTTACGGGCTACTTTATCAGTAAACTGAATTAGATAATTCTTATCCGCGAATATGAAATCTGCCATTTTCTCTTATATAGCGATTTTTTTGCTTGCCATTCCCTTGCTTTCTGAAGGCCAGTTCAGGAAATATTCAAACGAATTCCTGAATATCGGTGCAGGAGCCAGAGGGTTGGCGATGGGCTCTGCACAAGCAGCATCTGTTGATGATGCTACTGCCGGATACTGGAATCCTGCAGCACTTACGCGCGTGGAAGACTTTCCATCTTTAAGCCTTATGCACGCAAGTTATTTCAGCAATATCGCCAACTACGAATATGCCGGTGTAGCCATACCGGTAAGCGACAACAGGCGCACACTGGGTGTATCACTGTTGCGTTTTGGTGTTGATGATATTCCGAATACACTTTTCCTGGTAGAGCCCGATGGCAGTATTAATTACAACAACATTTCAAGTTTTTCATCTACCGATTGGGCTGCCCTTTTGTCTTTTGCCCAAAAGATCGAAGATCAGGAAGACTTTAAAGCTTCTTTCGGCGTGAATGCCAAAGTGATTTACCGGAAAGTGGGCCAATTCGCGAACGCCTGGGGATTTGGACTGGACGCAGGGTTTTCAATGCAGAACGGCAACTGGGGTTTAGCCGTTGTGGCCAAGGATGTTACCACAACATTCAATGCCTGGTCATTTCATTTCACAGAAAAAGAAAAAGAGGTGTTGTACCTGACGAAGAACGACATACCCGTAAAATCAAGTGAACTCACTGCTCCGAGATTAACTCTGGCATCCTCTTATCTCTTCCCTTTCAGCGACAATTTTAAACTCCTGGCTGAAGGAGATTTAGACTTCACTTTTGATGGCAAGAGAAATACTCTTATCAGTTCCAAGCTGACAAGCGTAGATCCGCATTTAGGGCTCGAGGCACAGATTAAAGATGCTTTTTTTGTAAGGGCCGGTATTACCAACTTTCAAAAAGCTTTGAAAGACGGCGATACAACCAATCAAAAAAGAGTTTGGATTTATCAGCCCAGCCTTGGTGCAGGGTTTAAGGTTGCCAATCTGACGATTGATTATGCCTTTTCTAATCTGGCAAATCAGTCAAACCCGTTATACACACATATTTTTTCACTTAAGATATTATTCGGTTCGAAGGGCGAGAATTATTAAAGAGATTTTATGAAGAAGCAATTCTTATTTATATCGTTATTGTTTTTATCTCTTACAGGGATAAGTCAGACATATAACAATAGTTGGATCGATTACAACAAGGCTTACTATAAGTTCAATGTTGTCGAGGACGGTGTTTACCGGATCCCAAAATCAACATTACAAGCAGCAGGACTGGGCAACGTTCCGGTTGAACAGTTAGAGCTCTGGAGAAACGGAGTTGTTGAACCTTTCTTCGCTACCGTGAACACAGGAACACTGAATGAGGGAGGCTTTATTGAAATCTTCGGCCGTAAAAACGACGGGAAACCGGATACTAAGCTCTATACGAGACCCGAATACCAGCTCACAGACCACAACAGTATTATCTCAGACACAGCCAGCTATTTTCTGACAGTAAACCCTTCCGGTGGTAGTCCCAGGCTTACTACAGAAGATAATAACGTGGCGGGAAATACCCTGCCGCCTGAACTCTATTTCATGAATACCAGGGGAATTTACTTTCAGGACCTTTTGAGTCCCGGTTTCGCGCAGCCGGCCGGCGGCGTATATATTTACTCCTCATCTTATGAACAAGGGGAAGGGTGGGCTTCAATCTACATTTCACCGGGTGCGGGTGCTGCCAGACACTCCACAATGACTAATCTCAACCTCTACACGGGTGGTCCTGCTGCATCATTGACATATGGTGCTGTGGGAAATGCTTTCAATGCGAGAAATATCAGGGTCAATATTGATGCAACTACTATCGACGAAGTGTCAATGCCGTACTTCAATTTTGTCAAGCGTACTATTAACAATATACCTCTTTCTACCTTCACGAATCCTGCAACGAGTACACTGGTAAGGTTTTTCAATATGTCTCCGGTAGCAACAGACAGATATACTCCCCTCTTCTGGGAGCTAACTTACCCCAGTACTTTCAATTTTGCGAATCGATCAGAATACTATTTCGAACTGGAACCCTCTAACGTGGGAAAATACCTTGAGATTACTAATTTTAATACCGGTTCGGTAGCTCCTGTCCTCTACGACTATACCAACCTAAAAAGGTATGTTGGTGATATTACCAGCACACCGGGAAAAATTAAGTTTGCAATTCTGCCGTCATCAACAAAACTGAAACTCAGACTGGTTACCCAGGCTCCTTCAGCTATTAAAGAAGTCTCTTCACTAAAAAAAAGAGAGTTTATTAATTATCTTGATGCAGCGAATCAGGGAGATTATATCATAATTACCAATCCGGTACTTTATACCTCTTCCTCGGGTAAAAACTACGTAGAAGAGTATAAGGAATACAGAGCATCTCCCGCAGGAGGCGGGTTTCATCCCATTATTGTGGATATCCACGAACTATCCGACCAGTTTTCTTATGGAATTCTAAAACATCCTCTCGCGATTAAAGACTTTATACAATTCGCGGCTGCAAAATTTAGTATAAACCCGAGATATGTATTTTTAATAGGGAGGGGTGTTATCTACGACGACTACGTACGGCTTAAAAAAAGTAATTACAGAGACAATCTAAACCTGGTTCCTACATTTGGCAGTCCGGGATCGGATATTTTACTGTCTTCCCCATATGGGATCACTACACCAACTGTTCCAATAGGCAGAATCTCTGCGGTTAAAGGCGATGAAGTCGGAAATTATCTTGATAAGGTTCAGCAGTATGAAGAGGCTCAACAGTCTCAAACGTACAATACAGAGGAGCGGTTGTGGATGAAAAATGTTCTTCAAATCTCTGGAGGAAAAACTAGTGATGAGAACTTTGAGTTCCGGGACTATATGGCCACTTATGCCAGTATCTTGCGAGATACCCTTACCGGGTCAAACATAGAACACTTCAGTAAGACCTCTAATGCTGCTGTTCAAAATATTGCAAGTAAACGAATTGAAGAACTGTTTGAACAGGGTATCGGTATTCTGGCTTACTTTGGTCACTCCTCTGCCACTACTCTGGAGTATAATCTCGACGACCCTTCCGCTTATAATAATCAGGGTAAATACCCGATGTTCATCGTCAGCGGATGTACGGCAGGTAATACTTTTGTTTTCGACTCGACAAGATTCATATCAGGCAGTAAGACTATATCTGAAAACTTTGTACTGAGTCCAAGCCGAGGCAGTGTAACCTTTTTAGCCAGCACGCACTACGGAATTGGTCCTTACCTTAACGAATACAACAAGACATTTTATAAACTTCTCTCTACAACACACTACGGAGGGGCTGTAGGAGATATAATGAAACAGACCATTAAAAACTTGAGGGGTGATGACCCCGGGCTCGGTTTTTTCAGTCGGACTGACCTCGAGGAAATGAATCTACAAGGAGATCCGGCTTTGAGGTTTCATGCTTTGCCCAAACCAGACTATATTATTGAGGCGCCTCAAATAAAAATCGATCCGGGCTTTATTTCCATCTCAGAGAATAACTTTACCGTTAATGTTAAAGCATACAACCTCGGAAAGGCTATTAAAGATTCGATTTACTTCTTAGTAAAACGAGTGTATCCTTCGGGTGATCAGGAAACCATAATCAGGAAGAAGATACCGGGTATCAAATATGCAGACTCTGTCAATCTGGTTATTCCAATAATGCCCACAAGAGACAAGGGGTTAAACAAAATCATAGTAACAATCGATGACGGCAATCTTGTTGATGAACTATCGGAGTCTAATAACACGATCACTAAAGAATTTTATATCTACGAAGACGAGGCCAGGCCCTTCTATCCGGCAGACTTTACAATTATAGGCAACCAAAGCCAGAAGCTCTACGCAAGTACAGCCAATCCGATTTCGCGTACAAAAACCTACCAATTTGAACTGGATACTACGCAATTGTTCAACTCGCCTTCTAAAATCTCCAAGACCATTAATTCACCGGGAGGAATTCTAGAATTTGATCCTGGAATTTCCTATCAGGATAGCACGGTTTATTATTGGAGGGTCTCTATCAAGCCGGAATCCGGACAAGAAGAAGATTATCGCTGGATTACCTCGTCATTCCAGTATATTCCAAATGAGACCGGTTTCGGACAAGGGCACTTCTTCCAGCACCTGAGTTCTGAAATGTCCGACCTTTACCTGGATACACTGCGAGCCTGGCAATTCGAAAAGAAAGAGAATTACATTTTCGCCAACACGGGGATATACCCAACTGCTGCCAAGCTGGGTTCAGAAACACAAGTGAATGTCAACGGGGTAAGATTTACTTCAGATTTCTGTAAGTTTAATACAATAATCTTTTCTGTTATCGATCCGATTACACTTAAACCATGGTTAATCCCTCAAGGCGAATCAAGGTTTGGAAGTGTGACTGTATGCAGGAGTTCAGCTGTTGGAAACTTCGAGTTTGAAAACATAAACACTGTAGCAGGCAGAAAACTTGTGATGGACTTTCTTGATTCCATTCCCGACAATTATTATGTTGTTGCCCGATGGAATGGAACCAATACCGGTCCATATGTCTATGCCGATGAATGGGCAGCAGATACTGCCATTTACGGTAGCGGAATCAGCATGTACCACAAACTTAAAGAACAGGGATTCTACAAAATAGATTCCTTCAACATACCTAGAACATTCATCTTCATATACAAGAAAAACTCTGAAGACTTCGAACCCGGAATCGTATTCAGTGAAGGCATCTATGATAAGATTTCTCTAAAAAGAGAGTTTATGCTCGAAGATACCATTGGACATGTAACTTCTCCGCTTTTCGGCCCTTCCGCATCATGGAAAACATTGCACTGGCAGGGTGCCCAGTCTGATACTCCCAATAGCGACACCGCCCGTGTCACCCTGATCGGAGTAGACAGAAACGGTAACAGTACTGAGCTGATGACTTTGAATGAAACACAAAAGGATGTAGATATTTCCGGAGTTGATGCAACCCAGTATCCGTATCTGCGGTTGCAAATGGAAAATATAGATCCCGTACACCTCACACCGTATCAACTCAGAAAATGGATGGTTACAGGTGATGAAACCCCCGAAGGTGCGCTCGCTCCATCCATCTATCTAAACGCAAAAGACACCTTGCGTCAGGGAGAAATTCTCGAATTTGGCATTGCATTCAAAAACATCAGTACCACAGCGTTCGACAGTATGAAGATCACGATGACAGTTATGGATGAAAAGAATGTAACGCATACTTTAAGCGTTCCAAAAGCCAAACCTCTGATCAGCGGCGACACCATCAGGTTTGTCTATAACATCGATACGAAAGAATTCCCCGGAATGAATACTTTATTTGTCGACTTTAACCCCGACAATGATCAGCCGGAGCAGACACACTTCAACAACTTTGCATACCATAACTTCTATGTTATCCCCGATAACTTCAATCCTCTTATGGATGTTACATTCGACGGTGTGCGAATACTCAACCGGGACATTGTATCGGCTAAACCTACCATCCTTATTAAACTGCAGGACGAGAGTGAGTTTTTGAAACTAAAGGATACCTCGTTGATAAAAGTGAAGGTTAAGTTCCCCGACGGATCGCTGCACAATTATTATTTCAACAGCGATACTCTCAGGTTTACCCCTGCTACCGGTCCGGATAACACTGCAACGATAGAATTTACACCTTCGTTTGATGCAGAAGATGATGAATACGAACTGATGATAACCGGAAAAGACGCTGTTGGTAATGATGCGGGCAAGACAGGATATCATGTAACCTTTAGGGTTATAGGTAAACCAATGATCTCTAACCTGTTGAACTATCCGAATCCGTTTACAACATCAACAGCTTTCGTGTTCACAATAACAGGTTCTGAAGTTCCTCAAAACTTGCGGATACAAATCCTGACCGTAACAGGAAAAGTAGTCAAAGAAATCACTAAAGAAGAACTCGGCCCGATTCACGTTGGTAGAAACATTACAGAATACAAGTGGGACGGAACAGATATGTACGGACAGAAACTGGCCAACGGTGTTTATCTGTACAGAGTCCTCACCAACCTCAACGGCAGAAGGATGGATAAATTCATCGATAGGGATGATAATACCGATAAGTTCTTCAAGAACGGATATGGTAAGATGTACCTGATGAGATAAAACGAACTAACCCGAGACTATATATAATCTTAAAAGGCTTTGAAATTTTAATAGATTTCAAGGCCTTTTTTCTTTCCACTAAACGACGGTATAAAAACTGCCTATCCTCTATTCTTTCCGGAGTGCCCGACACTTCCTAATTTTGCCGGCAATGAAAACCTATGACGTTATTATCATTGGTGGTGGCCCTATCGGACTGGCTTGTGGTATCGCAGCACAGAGAGCAGGACTTGAATACCTGATTATAGAGAAAGCTGCATTGGTGAACTCCCTTTATCACTATCCTGTAAATATGACTTTCTTCAGCACGAGTGAGCGGCTGGAGATCGGCGGCGTTCCATTCGTGAGCAACAATCGCCGGCCGGTAAGAAGGGAGGCTTTGGAATACTACAGACGAATTGTAACTACGTTCATTCTTAATATTCACTTCTTTGAAGAAGTAAAAGAAGTTGCTCGTTCGGGAAAATTTAAAAAAATCACTACCACCCGTAACACATACAGAGCTGCAAACGTTATTGTTGCTACAGGTTTCTACGGTATTCCTGTAATGATGAACGTAAAGGGTGAAAAGCTCAAGAAGGTTAAACACTACTACGACGATCCGCATTTCTATGCTTTTCAGGATGTGATTGTTGTCGGAGCAGCTAATTCAGCCATCGATGCTGCACTGGAAACCTGGAGAAAAGGAGCCCGGGTAACCCTTGTCATCCGTGATGATAAAATAAGCGAGCGGGTGAAGTATTGGGTACGTCCGGATATTCTGAACCGCATTAACGAAGGTTCGATAAAAGTTTATTACAACTCAACAATAAAAGAGATACGGGAGAAAGAAGTGGATATCCTTACTCCGGAAGGTAAAGTAACTGTCCCTAACGACTGGGTACTTGCTATGACCGGCTACCGGCCTGATTTAGACTTCATTAAAAAAATGGGAGTGAATCTTTCAAAAGATGGAGTGATGAGACCATCTTATGATGAAAAAACTCACGAATCAAACATTAAAGGAATCTACCTGGCTGGTGTCATCTGTGGTGGATTGAACACACATAAATGGTTTATCGAAAACTGCCGCGAACACGCTAAACTGATTATAAAGGATATTGTGAAGAAGAAACGGACAACTTCGCCAACCTGAAGGAAAACTGTGATAAAAAAGAGGGCGCAGTAATAATGTCTTTGCTTAAAACCAGCCCCTTCTCTTGAATATCCACATCATCCAGACAGGGATGAGCAGCATCACCCCAACCGCCATCCAGAAGCCGAAATGATTGTGCAACCAGGGCATCGAACTGAAGTTCATCCCAAAAATACCACCGATCACGGTTGCGGGAGCGAGCAGGCAGGTAACAATTGCCATAACCTTCATCACTTCATTCATTTTCAAATTCAGCTCACTCAGATACAGATCGTGTAAGTTGAGCATCATATCGCGATAGTTCTCAGAAAGCTCACTGGCCTGCACGATATGGTCGTACACATCTTTGAAGTATTTCCCGGTTCTCACCTCAATAAGATCTGTATCACTGCGCATGATACTTCCAACAAGTTCGCGCACCGGAGTAATATTCCGTTTCAGGAAAATCATTTCTTTCCTCAGCGAGTTAATGCTTCCGAGGGTAACCGTATTAGCCCTCTGGATGATTTCTTCTTCAAGATCTTCAATGTTCTCTCCCAGCCTTTCCATGATAACAAAATAATTATCAACAACAAGATCGACTAATGAATAAAAAAGATAATCGGGTGCATTTTGACGAATCTTTCCTCCGGGATTATTCAACCTCTCTTCTACCACCTTAAGGAAATCTCTTCTTGAATCTTCCTGAAAAGTTATTACAAACTTCTTTCCCAGCACAATACTGATCTGCTCTGCTTCGAGCATCTTCGTCTCTGCATTATAGTAGAGCATGTACATTAAAACATAAAGCAGATCATCCATTTCATCCATCTTCGACCGCTGCCCCTGGCTCATGATATCTTCGGCCAGGAGTGGATGGATTCCAAAGGCTGCACTCAACTTGCTGATATCATCCTGGCGGATGCCTTCTACATTTATCCAGAGATTACTGACACTGTCTTTCAGCTTAACACAATCTTGTACCGTAGCCGGCTTATGGATATTCAGATTCAGAGGGTCGTACTCGTAAGCTGTAATATTCGATTTTACGGGTTCGGGCTTTGACGGATGTACCGTCGGGTTTACATGCAATATTCTTGAATGCCGTCTTGGAAAAGGATTGCCCAATCTTGTTCTCTTTTCTCTGCGCATGATAATTTATAGATTAAAGTTAAGCTAAGCACCGGTGTTCAAATTCTCATAAAACCTTTTTGCCTTTTCAAGATCTTCCGGCGTATCGATCGATAAAGGTGTTTCATCCGTTAGTATCATTCTAATGGGGATACCATTCTCCAGATACCGCAATTGCTCTAACTTTTCTGCTAACTCCAATGGCGTTTTCTCCAAATGAGGAAACTTAAGTAACTCCTCTTTACGGTAACCATAAATACCAATGTGTTTCATATACTGAACCGCAGATCCTGTATTTCTTTTATAGGGAATTGGTGCTCTCGAAAAATATAACGCATCTCCGTTTTGGGCTGTAACTACCTTCACATAATTCGGGTTGAGGATGTCTTCTTCCTTGCTTATCGGTGTCATTAACGAGGCAACTCTTACCTTCTCATCGTTGAATGCACTTAGCAAAGCTTTCAGCCCCGGAATGTTTACGAATGGTTCGTCTCCCTGCACATTGATGATTACTTCAGTATCGAGTCCTTCTGCAATAGAAGCAATTCTGTCGCTGCCGGATTCAAAGTCTCCCCTGCTCATCATTGCATATCCACCGTAATGCACAATCTCGTCAAAAATCCGTTCATCATCTGTCACTACAATCACCTCGTCAAACAGATGTGTTCTAATTGTATTCTCGTAAGTATGTCTGATAATGGTCTTATCGCCCAGCATCTGCATCAGTTTACCCGGGAAGCGGGTGGAGGCATAACGGGCGGGTATCAAAGCAACAGACTTCATCGTTTCTGGTGGGATGAATCAAAAATTAAAGGAAACTGCAGCATCAAAAAAGGCTACAGCTTTTAAAGAGAATTATTTTTTCCGGACGGAATCCTTATACAGTAATCACCAAAGGCATCAGCAACATCAACAGGTCTTCGTTCTTATCTCTCTTGTCTTCATTACCATAAGGCCTCAGGATGCCGGGCTTCGTCGGTGATGTCAGCTCAATAACTACTTCGTCTGTATCAGCCGCAGCCAGCATCTCAATCAATGTTTTTGCATTGAAGGCTATCTGCATATCTTCTCCCTCGTACTGGCACGACATACGCTCGTTACCTTCAAAACTCAAATCCACATCCTGCGATTCAAGTGTTAACTCGCTTCCGGCAATTGTCAGGGCTACTAAATATGTACTCTTATTACTGAACACACTTACACGGCGCAGGGCGAGCTCAAAGTCACTTTTATTAACAATAAGCTTATATGGATTGTTTGAAGGTATTACTACCCTGTAGTCGGGATAACGAGCATCTATCAGGCGGCACATCACCTCTGAGTTACCATGGCTTACAAACATGTGTTTAGAGTTGTAAGAAACAGTCAGTTCTTCATCTGATACCGGCAACAGGTTCTTCATCAGCAACAGAGGCTTCTTCGGTACGATGAATGAAGCATCTTCTGAATGGTGAATATCTGTTCTTGTAAGCTTTGCCAGGCGATGCGCATCGGTAGCAACAGTAGTCAGGCTCTTCTTCGATAACTCAAAAAATACACCCGCCATGGCCGGGCGTAGGCTGTCTGTTCCTGCAGCAAAAAGACATTTGTTGATGACTGCGTGCATTGCCGTTGCTGGCATATTGTATGAAACAGACTCCTCAGTGTCAGGATCTTTGGGATAGTTCTCCGGGTTCTCTCCCATAATCTTATACTTACCGGTATCACTGGTAATCTCAACTGCATAAGATTTATCTATAGTGAATGTGAGCGGTTGCTCAGGAATGTTTCTGAGTGAATCCATCAATATCCTCGCGGGAATACACACCCTGCCGTCTTCGCGGGCTTCGATATCAATTTTCACTTTTACCGTTGTCTCGAGGTCTGTGCCTTTGACAGTCAGTTCATTTCCCTGAATCTCGAATAAGAAATCGAGTAATATAGGAAGCACGGTATTGGTATTCAAAACACCGCTGATTTGTTGCAGATTTTTAAGCAGTTGTGTAGAGGAAACGATGAACTTCATACTATATGTTTATTGCCAAAGATAAAGATTCGTAATTATTAAAAACCAGTACTCCGGTCAGGGTTATCTACTTTTTTTGCCCGTTTTTTCTGCACCAGATACAATCCTGAAAAAATTAGTGCCGTAGCAATCAGTTTATTGGGTGTCAAGACCTCGTTTAGATACAAAACAGCGATAACACCTGTGAATAAAGGCTGTGTATAAATATATGCTCCTGCAATTGAAGCATTGAGAACTTTTATACCATAGAGATTAAAAACATAGGCCAGAAACGTACCCGGTACACAGATGATGAAGAAAAGCAACCACTCTTTCCCCGTCATAGAAAAGAGGGCAAACTCTCCTATTTCTTTCACACATACCGGCAGAATCATAATCGTACCGAAGGTAAAAATCATCCGTGTCACCATCATTGCCGAATATTTCTCCATCAACGGTTTGGCAATAATAAAATAACCGGAATAAGCCAGGGTACTCAATATTATCAGCGAGTCGCCCAGTAAAATATTATCGCCCCCATAAGACTCCTTGCCTTTGAGTAAGAAAATTGCACCGATGAGTGCCATGGCAAGACCCGCACCCTTCAGCCAGCCCAGCCGCTCTTTCAAAATCCACATTGCAAACAGGGTAATCATAAGAGGAGACA
>JAGFIS010000036.1 GCA_024103425.1 Chitinophagaceae bacterium | reverse complement strand
AACGTGTTCATTTATGATATTATACGAAGTTAGACAAAAAAATAACAGTTGATTACCACCGCTTTAGTGTTATACTTTTTGTATTGTAGTTAGGACAATCCATGTGTAAAATATTTATAATGTGTTGATTTTTAGACCTAATATTTTATGTCATTAGTCTCATTTTCATTCAGTTGGGTCGGGGTTTTTCTTGTCGAGGAACAGAAGGTTTTCGGCAGTTATTTCTGTAACCGATACTTTTCTTCCTTCTTTGTCTTCGTACTGTCTGTAGCTGATCGCACCTTCAATATACAATCTGCTTCCCTTTTTTACATATTTGTTGACCATTTCGGCCAGATTTCTCCAGGCTATAATGGTATGCCATTCTGTTTTTGATCCGCTTTCTCCGGTTTTTGAGGTGAAATGGGATGTTGTTGCCAGGCTGAACCTTGCTACCGGTGTCCCATCGCTCAGTGTTTTAAATTCCGGATCCTTTCCGGCATTCCCTAACAGTGTCACCTTGTTAATACCTCTCATTATATCAGGATTTTTAAAATGAATTAGTTTTTACCACTCTATCTTTCCTTTCTTCCACAGGTCATCAAGCGGACTTGTAATATTTACCAGGCTTTCTCTTCTTACATGCAGGTATATTTCTGTAGTCTTGATATTGAAATGACCCAATAAATCTTTGATATATTTAATATCTGTACCTTTTTCTAATAAATGAGTAGCAAAGCTGTGCCTTAGACTGTGAATCCCCACTTCCTTTTTTATTCCAGCCTTATTTTTTGCATTGGTAAAAATTTGTTGAACTGTGCGAGTGGGATAAGGTTGCCTGGTTTGCTCTGATTCAAATAGAAAAACTTTTGGTTGAGGGCGGTATTCTTTGATGTAATTCCGTAGAATATCCAGCAATATAGGACTCAGGTTTACATACCGGTCTTTCTTGCCTTTGGCTCTGGCAACAAATATTTGCATCCTGTCGCTATCGATATCGCGTATTTTCAGATTCACGATTTCACTTACTCGTAGGCCCGCACTATATGCCGTAAAGAGCATTGCTTTGTGCTTCTTGTTTTCCAGCGCATTAAACAGTCTTTTTAATTCGTCTTCACCCAATAACTTGGGTAATATTTTGGGTTTCTTAGGCCGAGGTATCGACCAGAAGAATTTTTCTCTTCCTAATACTTTTTCGTAATAAAACTTCAAAGCATTCATCCTGCTGTGCAGTGTGTTCTCGCTGAGGTTTAATTTTTTAGCGCAGTATTGCAAGTAATCCTTCAGCCTGTCAGGAGTGAATTCTTCTGCGCGGTGCTTTTTTATCGCTACCAGGAATTGTGCAAATTCATTCTTATACGTTCTGATCGTACTTGGTGAATATCCCTTCAGCACGAGTTCTCTTTCAAGCTTCTGCAGAGCCGGCACATTAACGTCGTGGATGATACCCGAGGGCAAACTTATCTCCGAAGCTGCTTCCCTTTTTGAAACTAGTTTCTCTGTTTTCGCGGGGCCACGCGAGGAGTCAGTTCCTACTTGTACTTTTTTCTCTTCCGCAGTTCGTGTTCTTCCTTCTTTGACTCGTGTCTCACGAGCCACTCGTCCGGAACCAGTTTCCGTTCCTGTCTTCTCTAAAACCTCCCGGCCGAAAAACTCCACATCCTTATTGAGTGCAGCCTTCAGTTTCGAACGATTCTGTGCAGTGTCTTCCACATACCAGCAGGTATGTGTCTTGCTCCAGCGGGCATCTGTATGTTTCCTGATGATGCTTTGCAATGCAGCGTCCTTTGCAAAGTAAATACCGATACAATCTTTGTCTCTGTGTTGCAATAGTTTTAGTGTAACGTGCTTCATTATCAGAAATTCCTTACGGTGAAATAATTGCCATCCTGACTTCCTCCCTCGCGATGCTTACAGATGAAGTTAAGCAAAAATGTTCCTGTCAAGTTGTGCCTCTTTCCCCCACCTGTCGCATCTCCGTCTCCGTCTGGCGCAGGTCTCCTGACCTGTGCACAAGTGTTACTTAACCTTCATTAATAAAAACAATAACATAAATCAATTCTCAATCTAATCTTACTAATTCTAATAAGCCTTTTCCTTTTTCGGTATAATAATCAATAGCACTACTGTGCTTCCAGTCAATCGGGTGCTTTACAAATCCGGCTCTTTCAGGATTTTCATGCAGATAAACAAGCCTTTGGTGATACATTTCTTTTGTGCTAAGCAAAACAGGATGATTCTCGTGCTGCCAGAATTGAAACCTAAAATTACTTTTCATCCTCTGGCCATTTTTTTCAAATAAGTCAAGCATCCATTCCTTTCTACTTTCTTGTGGATTATTTATAATAGCATCTATTATTTTCATTGCAGTAAAACTTTTGATGTTTTTTATTACCATACCGGGATTGGCATCATTGATGAACGAACAAATCAAGTGAAAGTGATTCGGCATTAATACCCAGGCGTGTAATTGCAAATTTTGATTCTTTTGGCAAAACCTAAAACTATCCAAAAGAATATCACGGTAAATATCCCGAGTAAAAACATCTATCCAATCTACAACCGTAGATGTTACAAAATACACACCTTCTCTATCATGGAATTTGTACTTACTACTCATTAAGTAAATATACAAAGACTAAATAATGAACTAATTTGATTGGGGTTTCCTTCAGTGGACAATTATCCTAATCAGGATAAGTAACGAAAAGTCACAGGCCGGGAGGCCTGCGCCAGTCCAGTCCAGGTTGCAATTTTTTAATTGCCAGATCGAGCCCATTTAGCCAGTTCGTCGGCTATTTTTCTGTCGTTACTCAAACGGGGCACTTTGTTCTGCCCGCCGAGTTTTCCAAGGCTTTTCATGTAGTCGATAAAACCGTTTTGCCGGATAGGAGTGATTTTTAACGGGTTCAGGATATTCCCTGCGATCAGGTCTTCGTAATAGATATTTTTCTTGCGCAGGTTATCATCTACTTTTTGGGAAAAGGCATTCATGTCTTCGGGCAAATCTTCAAATTCAATAAACCATTCATGGTAGCTTTTGCCCTGATCTTTAGAGATGAAGGGCGCTACGGTGAATTCCGTAATCCGGATATTTTCCTCGTTGGCAGCAGTTAACAATGCCTCCTCTACTTCTTCGGCAATAACGTGTTCGCCAAAGGCAGAGATGAAATGTTTCACCCTGCCGGTGACTACGATTTTGTAAGGATTCAGAGAAGTGAACTTGATGGTGTCGCCGATATTGTATCCCCAGAGGCCGGCATTGGAGTTGACAATCAGAGCGTAGTTTTTGTTGAGCTCGACATCTTTTAGCGACAACCTCGTAGGGTTGTCGTTCATAATTTCTCCGGCAGGTACAAATTCAAAAAAGATACCGCTGTCGGTATTTAGCAGCAGCCCGTCGTGTTCAAGGCCGTATTGGAAAGCGAAGAACCCTTCGCTGGCGGGATAAGTCTCTACAGAATCGATCTCCTTGCCTATAGACTCAAACAGTTTCGCTTTATAAGGTTCGAAGTTAACGCCGCCGTGTACCAGTACACTGAAGGAGGGGAACAGATCCTTCACCTTCTTTCCCGACCGCTTTTCCAGTTCGTCAAAATACATCTGCATCCATGGCGGAATACCGCTGATGAGCGTCATGTTCTCGTTGATGGTTTCATCTACGATCTTAGAGAGTTTTTGTTCCCAGTCTTCAATACAGTTGGTAGAGAAAGAGGGGAGTTGATTACTGCGCAGATATTTTGGTACATGGTGATTCACAATACCGCTCAACCGACCTGTCGGGATACCTCCTATTCGTTCGAGTTCGGGCGACCCGCTCAGAAAAATCATCTTGCCGTCGGCAAAGTCGTTATTTCCCGATTGTGCCATATAACACAGCAATGCATTTCTGGCTGTGTTGATATGATTGGGGATGGAATCTTTGGTTATGGGGATGTATTTAACGCCGCTTGTGGTGCCGCTTGTCTTGGCAAAATAGATTGGCCGGCCTTTCCACAGTATATTGTGTTTTCCGTCTTTGATTTTTTCGATATAAGGTTTGAAAGCCTCGTAATCGCGGATGGGTACGTGCTTTACAAAGTCTTCGTAAGTTTTGATTTCAGAGAAGTGGTGGTCTTTTCCGAATTCGGTATTTGCCGCAGTTTTGATTAGGGTTTCAAAGATTTTTTGCTGGTCTTCCAGCGCGGTCTGCATCGACTTCTTTACCTGTTTATTGACATAGAGTGCAAACGGTTTGGCAAAGAGAGATTTTATCTTCATTTCAGCGAGGATGTTGGATTACAAACTTACAAATAAAAGTAAGGCAGATGTATGCGTTAATCACAATTGCAGGCCCATTCTTTTTTAAGGTCGATCACGGTGATGACTAATAAGCCGTTATCCTGCGGTGTGACTACGATGCGGATAGTCTGATTATCGTGTGAAACACCTTCCAGGGCATAGGTGTAATCTCCGCGGTCGCTTTTCCCCGACTTGTCTTGGTTCAGCTTACCGTTCCGGATGATTTCTTTAATCTCACTTTCATCAATCTGGCGGCAATCCATCCTGCATTCGGCATGTTTGGTAAAAACCAGGTGGGATATGTTGCGAAACGACTCGTCGTTATCAAAGCCCGCATTGTCCTTCCTCTGGAGAATAAAAAGGGTCAGAAGGGCTGCAATCAATACGATTACCGCCTGCCATTTACTTCCCGGTTTACTGCGTCGCGACATAGCGGTAAAGTTAACGGATTCATGGTGTAGCAGAGTTAAAAAGTAGCTGGTAGCCGCCGGCCGGGCATTATATACCGAAATCTGCTAAACCCTTACTTTTGCACTCTATGAATAATGCTAAAACGGTAGCCCTGCACACTTTGGGTTGCAAACTCAATTTTTCTGAGACTTCTACAATGGGTCGTCTTCTCGAAAAAGATGGTTTTGAAACCACCTCTTTCGAAGACGTTGCAGATATATATGTTATCAATACCTGTTCGGTTACCGATAATGCCGATAAAGAATGCCGCCAGTTGGTACGCCGCGTACATCGTAAAGCACCTGAGGCCATGGTGGTGATTACCGGATGCTACGCACAGTTGAAACCCGAAGAAGTAGCCGCTATTCAGGGTGTGGACCTGGTATTGGGTGCTGCCGAGAAATTCAAGATTCATCAGCATGTGCGCAACCTGCTCGATGGCGATACTACAAAGATTCACAGTTGCGAGATAGATGATGTTACGGGCTTTACAAGTTCGTATTCGCTGACCGACCGCACACGCACCTTCATGAAGATTCAGGAAGGATGCGATTACAACTGCTCTTACTGCACCATACCGATGGCGAGGGGCAAGAGCCGCAGCCAGAAAATTGATGAGGTGCTGAAAGAAATCGATTATATCGTTTCGCAGGGCGTGAAGGAAATCGTATTTACCGGTATCAATCTGGGGGATTTCGGCAGGGATGGCCACGGTAAGAAAACAGATGAAGATTTCTACAAACTGCTGCAGGCCCTGGAAACACACAATGGAGCAGAGCGCTACCGGATTTCTTCTATTGAACCCAACCTGTTGTCAGACGATATCATCAGATTAGTAGCTGACAGCAAAGTGGTAATGCCACACTTCCACATCCCGCTGCAGAGTGGAAGCAATAAAATTCTCGGACTGATGCGCCGCCGCTACCGCCGTGAGTTGTATCAGCAGAAGGTAGAGATGATCAAAGAACTCATCCCGCATTGCGGAATCGGTGTGGACGTGATCACCGGCTTCCCGGGAGAAACGGAAGAAGATTTTATGGAGACTTATCACTTCCTCTCGTCAATGAACGTTTCTTATTTTCATGTGTTCACCTATTCAGAAAGAGCTAATACCGTAGCACTGGATATTAAACCGGTCGTGCCGATGGCCGAACGTCACAGACGAACCAAGATGCTCCGGGCACTTTCCTTCCGTAAGACAAAGCAGTTCGAGAGAGAACATGCCGGTACTACCAGAAAAGTCCTTTTTGAAGGCATGCACCGCAATAACATGATGGAAGGATACACAGATAATTATATCAAGGTATCCGTTTCTTTTAATGAGGAGTGGACTAACAAAATCGTGGACTGGAAACTCTCCTGAGAACAGTAGTGACTTGGCGATATTAAATTTGAAAACAAAAGGTTATTGTTTATTCAATTGACAAATTAGTATTTGTCCTCCCTGGCTAGCGATAGTTAGTAATCTATTTGCCGGAGATATACCCCTTCGCACTCATATGGCTAACCCATTCCGGCTACGTGCTGCTGATAACGGTCAACGGATATAAAGTTCGAGTTTCCTGTTAAGCCCCTGTTCTATCAGTTTGAATAATGTTGAGAGTTGAATATCTGCCCGCCCGTTCTCTATTCTTGAAATATAGCTTCTCTTGGTGCCTGTTTTTTCAGCTAAGTCTTCTTGCGTCAGATTAGCCTTCAAACGTTCCTCCTTTAGTAATTCCCCGATTACAAAGGCCTGGGCTTTTCTTTCAAATTCTGTTCTGGATTCAGTCCCCACCTTTCCATATTTTTTGTCGAGGTGATCATTCCAGTCCATAATTTTATTTTTTGATCTTTTTAATTCTTTCATTTTCTTCATCAATTTTTTTGTCAATGAAATATTGTTTTTTCAGTTTCTCAGCAAGTGCGATTTCTTTTGGTGGAGTTTTTTGAGTTTTCTTTTGAAAAGAATTAATCAGAACAATAATATTCCCTTTATCATAGAAACACAAGACTCTGAAAATATTGCTCTCAAATTCTATGCGGATGGCATAAATCCCATCACTGCCTGACAAGTGCTCAAAAAACTTCTTTGGTATTATGTCAACCGTTTTAATGATTTCAAAGACCCAGTCAATTTTTTCCTGAACATCAGCATCCAGCCCGGAGTAGAAGTTCATGAAATAGTTTCCGTAGGTCTTTAGCTGACGTTGTATTGCACAAAGGTAACTAATTAGTTAACAATCTCAAATTCTATTTTGGGTAATTATTTTTTACTAAAGATGTTTATTCGGAGCCCATAATAGGTGTATATCTGAACCCTTTGCGGACCTATCTTTTAGGTTAAAGCAGTTATTTCCGCTCCTCTTACCAGTGAATTTGTAAAAAGGACAGGTTATGGATAGCTGCGTCGTCAAATTGTCATTATTTTTCTATCATTTTGTCTTGAAAACTGCGCTGGTACAACGTTTGAGCTCCTGTTAATAAATTAAATAATCATTAAAAACAGGAGGTAATTATGACACTCGTAAAAAGAAATTCAAGCCGTTCTGCATTGCCCAGTCTGTGGGACAATTTTTTCAACCGTGATATCTTTGGTTGGGATTCCTTTATGAGCAGCGAAGGCCAAAGCATGCCTGCTGTAAACATAAAAGAAAGTGACGATTCATTCACTGTTGAGATGGCAGCTCCCGGAATGAAAAAAGAAGACTTCAAAATCGAACTGGATGGAACTGCTTTATCTATCAGTTCTGAGGTAAAAGATGAATCAGAAGAAAAAGGAGAGAACTACAGCAGGCGCGAATTCAGCTACAAGTCGTTCTACCGTACTTTCCACCTGCCAAAAGATGTTGTCGATGCAGATAAGATCAATGCCAAGTACGAAGACGGTATTTTGAGACTGGAAATTCCGAAACGCGAAGAAGCAAAACAAAAACCCTCACGTCTGATTGAAGTGAAGTAATTGTTTGCACACTGCAAAGCTGATTAAAGGCTGTTCTGATGTGAACAGCCTTTTTTATTTCGACCAATAATCTCCCGACGACAAAAAAATTTTTTACTAATTAAGAAAAAGTTTGCGTTTATATTGTTCCGTATTATTATTTTCACACCTGAATAGTAAAAGTCGTATTTACAATTTAACTCCGAACGAAAGGTGAACAATTATCTAACCTGCCTCAAATCAATCGCAAATCATCCTCTTCTCGAAGGAAGAGAGATTATCTTTTGGAGTCACCCTGTAGACGTTTTTTGCCGACGACCGCGTATCTGATAGTTTAACACATATCGTGTTGGGTAACAGGTGTTCAGCGAACACCCTGCCCGTCGTTATTCTTTGCAAAAAATAGTTCTCACCATTTATTATTTATCACTGAAGTGAATACACAATTGAAGACTATCGTCAGGATAGCTACATCCGGCGATCATATATATTCTGAATTAATCGTTGCTGAAATGAATCTTTCGGCAGCTAAGAGAGGAACCGGAATCAGCAGCCGTACACCTGAGTACATCAATGAAAAAATGGATAGTGGCCTTGCCGTCCTGGCACTCGACGCAGCTACCGGCGAGTGGATTGGGTTCTGCTGTATTGAAGTTTGGGAGCATAAAGGCTATATCGCCAATACAGGGTTAATCATCTCTTCCAAATACAGGGGAAACGGGATTTCAAAAGAAATCAAGACAAAGCTTTTCGAACTTCAAAGAGAGAAGTTCCCTCATGCTAAAATATTCAGCCTCACCACTTGCCCTGCAGTAATACACATCAACGCAGAATTGGGATACAAGCGGGTGGCTTTTGAAAAAGTAATGAGCGATCCATTATTCCACGAGGGGTGCAACAGTTGGGTAGATTACAAGGGGCTGATGGAGAGAGGTCCGGAGTCGGGTTACGTGGCTATGGTGTTCGAGCCTGCGGCGGAGGTGGCTTTGGTTCCTTCATTCAGCAGCCATTGGTTGGGCAAACTGAAACGCATTAGAAAAAGCAAGAGGCAATATCACAGACAAGGACAATTTGCGCTGCAACCCGTGTTAAGCAGGTGGAGGGCCGGTGGTTTCCTGAAGTAGGAAATTGCCGTTTGTAACATTACTGCCGACGAAACTCCTTTTTTTGCCGTCTGCTGGTTAATTGTTTTTTATATTCACGGTTTCAAATTTTTTTGAAGCCGCTTAATGGTTACGACTATGTACAAGAAACTTGTTGTTTTATCCTTTGCCCTGGGTAGTTTTTTTCTTGCTTTTGCCCAGAAAGCAGATAATATTATTACTGTTCAGGAGGTATCCAGAATTGAGAAAACGCTTTCTGCCGATGACATGGAGGGAAGAAAGATCTTTACTCCCGGAATTGAAAAGGCAGCAGCATTTATTGGCGAAGAATTTAAAAAAGCCGGAGTTGAGTACTGGGATGGTTTAAAGAGTTACCGTCAGGACTTCTCCATGATTCAGCAGAAGTCTTCTGAGGTATCCGGAGAGATCGATGGCACATCGCTGGATCCTGCTACTGCAGTAGCCATTGGTACTGAGACAGAACTGACCGTTAATGAAAACAGCGGGTTTGAACAGGTGTACATCGACAGCATGCCTAACATGTTCAGAGGATTATCTTCTGTCATGAACTCGGGAAAGCCTACGATTGTGTGGTTGTCTGAGAAAAATAAAAACAACTTCCGCCAACTCGGATTTTTCGGAAGGCGTCCGCAGATGGAAGGTGCAGCTCCTGTAATTTTTGTACTGCACGAAAAGGCTGAAAAGTTTACAATAACTGTTAAGAGACAAATAGAGAAGCGGTCGCTTGCAAACATTGTGGGCTTCATTCCCGGAAAGAGCAGGAAAGATGAGTATGTTGTATTCTCTTCGCATTACGACCACTTAGGTTACGGCAGACCGAATGCGCAGGGAGATTCTCTTTATAATGGAGCCAATGATGATGCCAGTGGTACAACTGCTGTTATTCTCTTGGCTAAATATTTTAAAGAGTTGAATAATAATGAACGATCTCTGATTTTTGTAACCTTTACTGCTGAAGAATCGGGCGGGTACGGTTCCAGGTATTTCTCACAGAATATTGATCCTGACAAAGTGGTCGCCATGTTCAATATCGAAATGATCGGTACCGACAGCAAGTGGGGTACCAACAGTGCTTACATCACCGGATTTGAGAAGAGCAGTTTTGGCGAAATTCTTCAGAAGAATCTGGAAGGAAGCAAGTTTCATTTTGAACCGGACCCCTATCCCGAGCAGAACCTCTTTATGAGAAGTGATAACGCCACACTTGCCGCCTTCGGAGTTCCGGCACACACCATCAGTACCTCTAAGATGGATAGTGAACCCCATTACCACAAACCCAGCGACGAGTTTGAAACGCTGGATATGAATAACATGACTGAAGTCATTAAAGGAATCGCCCTCAGCAGCAGATCAATCATCAGTGGTAAAGACACACCGACGAGAGTGAAGCAGAATTAGAAAGGTTGAAGGTTGAAGATTCAAGATTTAAGGTTCAAAATTCAAGGTTCAAAATTCGTGGTTTGTAGTTCGTGGTTTGCGGTTCGTGGTTTGTGGTTCGTGGTTGCGGTTCGTGGTTTGTTGTTTGTTGTTTGTTCATGCCTGAATATCGTTGAGCGTCCAACTAAACAAATAAATCCGCCACGGCGGACAGGCGCATAAACGAATAAACCTTCTCCGGTTCAGGGTTTGTTGTTCGTAGTTGAAGTGTTCATGTCTGAACAACGTTGACCGTTTTAAATAAACGATTAAACGCATAAACAAATAAACCTTGTCAGGTTCGTAGTTCGTGGTTCAAGGTTCGTGGTTGAACAACGTTGACCGTTTTAAATAAACGATTAAACGCATAAACAATCAAACCTTCTCAGGTTCGTAGTTCGTGGTTCGCGGTTCGTTCATTGTAAATGCCTGAATAACGTTAAGCGTTTCCAATAAACGATTAAACCCTTAAACGAATAAACGTTCAAGCCTTCCCTCGGGGGAAAGGCATGAACAATTCATAATTCATCACTCATCACTCATCACTCATAACTAGATATCACTCCCAATACTGCATCCCCAGGTTGTACATCGTAAAGCTCCAGATGTCGGCTGCTTCTTCGATGGCCTTGCCGGTGGGTTTACCGGCTCCATGGCCTGCTTTGGTTTCGATCCTGATTAGAACAGGGTTAGGTCCTGCATTATCTTCCTGCAGGGTAGCCGCGAATTTAAAACTGTGTGCAGGCACCACGCGGTCATCGTGATCGGCGGTGGTGACGAGCGTAGCGGGATAGGAGACTCCTTTCTTCAGGTTGTGAAGCGGTGAGTAGCTGTAGAGATTTTTGAAATCAGCCTCGCTGTTATCACTCCTGCCGTATTCGGTAGCCCATGCCCATCCGATGGTGAATTGATGATAACGCAGCATATCCATAACGCCGACCTGCGGGATGGCAACTTTAAACAGATCTGGCCTCTGTGTCATTACAGCGCCGACTAAAAGTCCGCCGTTACTGCCACCGCGGACAGCGATTTTTTCTTTGTTGGTATAGTTTTCTTTGATGAGGAATTCGGCAGCACTAATCATATCATTGAAGACATTCTGCTTGTTTTGCAACATACCGGCCCGATGCCATGCTTCGCCGTATTCGTTCCCTCCGCGCAGTGTTACGGATGCATAAATACCTCCCTGCTCTACAAAGAATGCATTGGAGATAGAGAATGCCGGAGTGATGGGGATATTAAAACCACCGTAGCCGTACAACAGTACAGGATTATTGCCGTCTTTTTTCAATCCTTTCTTATAGGTAATGAACATGGGCACCTTAGTGCCGTCTTTACTGGTAAAGAACAACTGCTCGGTGACCAGATTATCTGTATTGATTTTCACTTCGTCTTTTCTGAAGAGGCTGCTCTTGCCGGTGGAAATGTCGTAACGGTATATAGTATTAGGAGTATTGAAAGAAGAGAACGAGTAGAAGAACTCAGTATCCTTTTGTTTACCTCCGAATCCGAATGCAGAGCCGATTCCCGGCAATTGGATCTCGTGTTCGATCTGTCCCTTGTAATTTGCCTGGTACACTCTTGATGATGCATCTTTCAGGTAGGTGAGGAAGAGTTTTCCTCCGCCCGTTCCCGCAGATTGCAACAGCTCTCCTTTTTCCGGAACGATTGTCTTCCAGTTTTCCTTTGCAGGATTTTTAGGGTCAATAGAAACGATCCTGTAATTGGGGGCATCGATGTTGGTACGAATCAGTAGATGGTCGCCATCGCTGTCGATAAAATCATTTTCTCCCGAGAATCCGGGGACGATAACCGTAAAATCTTTTTGACCTGCCTTCAGGTCTCTCACTCTGATTTCAGAACCGCTGGTTCCTCTCGAAAGGAACAGAACAAGGAAACGTCCTTCTTCCGAAAGTCCTGCACCTGCATTTTGTAGCGGATTTTCCTTGTCTTCAAAAACCAGGATGTCTTTGCTTTGCGGGGTGCCGATTTTATGATAATAAACACTGTGGAATTGGTTCTGATTGGTCAGCATGTCTTTCTCATCCGGCTTCGGATAGCGACTGTAATAGAACCCGTCGTCGCCATTCCAGGAGAGTCCGCTGAATTTGATGTAATGGATTTCATCCTTCAGCAGTTGCTTAGTGGCAACGTTCATCACCTTGGCCACCTGCCAGTCGCTTCCCGATTGCGATTGCAGGTAAGCGGCATATTTATTATTCTTGCTGAACTCGAGATTCGACATGGCAACAGTTCCGTCCTTGCTCAATGTGTTAGGGTCAATAAATACTTCAGGTATATCGTTCAGTCTTTTCAGTCTGTAGAGTACAGCCTGGTTTTGTAGCCCGTCATTCTTATAGAAGTAAAAGTAATCGCCCTCTTTGAACGGATTACCGTAACGGGCGTAATTCCAATACTGCTTCAATTTGTTCCTGATGAGTGTTCTGTAAGGAATGCTCGCCAGGTATTTTTCTGTAACGATATTTTCCTGCTCTACCCATGCCCTGGTTTCTTCGCTGTTGTCATCTTCCATCCAGCGATAGGGGTCTTTCACCACAGTACCGAAGTAGGTATCCTGCTGATTGGTCTTTCGGGCCTTAGGGTAATCGATTTGTGAGAATGTTTCTGTTGCAATCAAAATAAACGCAATGAGAAAAAAATATTTCATAATGGTTTTATTTATTACAGACGTAAGATAGATAAAACCTCTTGAATGGAGACAAATGGTCAGATTTATCCTAATCCCTCAGTCTGCATTTCCCTGTTGATTTTCGTAATCAGCCCCTGGAGCACTTTTCCCGGTCCGCATTCGGTGAAGAGAGTGGCTCCGTCGCGGATCATTGCCTGTACGGATTGGGTCCATTTTACAGGTCCGGTGAGCTGACTTACCAGGTTAGACTGAATAGTGGCAGGATCGGAAACGGCATCTGCTACGAAGTTTTGGTAAACCGGGCAGATGGGATTGTGAAACGCTGTATTGTAGATGGCTGCTTCCAGTTCTTCTTTTGCCGGTTGCATCAGCGGCGAGTGGAAAGCACCACCTACCTGTAAAGGCAATGCGCGTTTGGCTCCTGCTTCCTTCATCAGCACGCAAGCTTCTTCAATACCCTTGTTTGTTCCTGAAATCACGATCTGCCCCGGGCAGTTGTAATTGGCAGCTACCACGATATCGTCGATTTGAGCACAAACTTCTTCCACCTTAGCATCATCTAATCCGAGAATAGCGGCCATGGTAGAGGGATTTTGTTCGCAGGCTTTCTGCATCGCTTGTGCACGAACGCTGACAAGGCGCAGCGCGTCTTCAAAACTTAAAGCCTCATTGGCAACGAGCGCAGAGAACTCCCCTAGAGAATGCCCGGCGACCATGTCAGGACGTGATTGAGCCAGCGTTTTGAAGGCTATAACAGAATGAAGAAAAACAGCCGGTTGTGTCACTTTAGTCTTTGTCAGTTCTTCGGCTGTGCCTTCAAACATAATATCCGAAATTCTGAAACCGAGAATTTCATTGGCCTGTTCGAAGAGTTCTTTTGCCTGAGTGTTCTCTTCGTAAAGTTGCTTACCCATTCCGGTAAACTGAGCTCCCTGTCCGGGAAAAACGTATGCGTGAGCCATATCTTATCTTCTTTTAATCAGATCTGATTGAATAAGGTTGATGAATTCGTTACGGGTACTCTGCTTCTCAAATTCGCCGATGAAGGCTGAGGTGGTAGTAACAGAATTTTGTTTTTCAATACCGCGCATCATCATACACAGGTGTTCGCATTCTATAACCACTGCAACTCCGTGGGGATTCAGTGCCTCGTGGATTGCCATGAGGATTTCGTGTGTAAGCCTCTCCTGTACCTGAAGGCGGCGAGAGAAGATATCTACAACACGGGCGATTTTACTGAGCCCCGTTATCCAACCGTTAGGAATATACGCAATATGCGCCTTGCCGAAGAAAGGCAGCATGTGGTGCTCGCACAGGCTGTAGAGTTCAATATTTTTTACGATGACCATTTCGGAAACGGGCTCGTGAAATTTTGCAGAATTCAGAATTTCCACCGGGTCTTTCTGGTATCCCTGCACCGCAAATTGCATCCATTTAGCTACGCGCTCGGGTGTTTTTAAAAGTCCCTCACGATTACTGTCCTCCCCTATCAGATCGATGATAGATTTGTAATTCTTCATGAGCGCATTTATCGTCTTCTTGTCGTACTCTTCAATTTTTTTGTAAGCCATTATTCTTTATATTTTTTTTAATTCTATGCCGGATACTCTGCGTAATTTTTTTGTGTTTCGTACACTCTTATCGTAAGGTCGTGTTCAGGATTGATCTCAGGACGGAGTAGTCCATGAATGACTATAGCAATATTCTCGACTGTGGGGTTCAGATGTTTGAAATCATCAACATCCAGATTCAGGTTTTTGTGGTCAAATCTTTTCAGTACCCTCGATTTGATAGTCTCACTTAGTGTTTTCAGGTTTACCAGAAATCCGGTTTTGGGGTCGGGGATGCCTGTTATTTTTACTTCCAGTTCGTAGTTATGCCCGTGGTATCCCGGGTTATTGCATTTGCCGAATACTTCATAATTGGTTTGCTCATCCCAGCCATCGTGATGTAGCCTGTGTGCTGCACAGAAAAATTCCTTTCGGAAGACGGATACTCGGTTTGTTATTTTATTCACATTCATTTATTAATTACCAAAATACTCTACAAAGATGCGGGGTGTTTCAAAGAGTTTCACACAATGGAGTTGTACTCCGTCGGGCAGCCTCGTAGCCAGTTGGTCCCAAATAGCAATGGCGAGATTTTCGGCAGAGGTCATTTTACCCTGCATAAAATCTACATCAATGTTTAGGTTTTTGTGGTCTATTTTATTGATCACGAACTCATTAATGATTTTGCTTAGGATACGCGCATCTATGGCATATCCCGTGTCGGGTGAGGGGCTTCCCTTTATGGTTACATGAAGTTCATAATTGTGCCCATGCCAATTTTCGTTAGCACAACCTCTGAATATAGATTCATTTTTCTCTTTGGTCCAATTGGGGTTATACAGCTTATGTGCTGCGTTGAAATGTTCTACTCTGGTAAGATATACCACGCTCAAAAAATTTTTGCAAAGGTAAGATATGTCCTTTTTAGACAGAAATGGACTTTAATGGAGAATAATTTAGCATTTGATAAATAAAGATTTACGATAAATGAATCATTTCAATATTTTAATTTTATCAGATAAATTATTGCCATGCCCATCCGCCTGATTGATTTTGACTCGCCCGAATACTGGAAGATGATAAAGCTGAGAGACGCCATTTTGCGCAAACCTTTAGGCCTTACGTTTTCAGCCGAAGATTTGGAAAAAGAAAGGCACGATATCCTTATTGGTGTCTTTGATGAAGATGAAATTTTGGGCTGTTGTGTGCTTACTTCTGAGAATGAGGACACTGTTCGCCTGAGGCAGATGGCAGTAGCCAACGGATTACAACAAAAAGGAATCGGCACCACTATAATGGCTTATGCTGAGGGTATCGCACGGGACCGCAGGTATAAGTATCTGGTGATGCATGCCAGAGCAGTAGCCACCGGATTTTATGAAAGGCTGGGCTATACGATAGTGGGAGACCAGTTTACCGAGGTGAACATTCCACACTATATGATGGGGAAGAAACTTTGACAAGCACCTCTGTGGCCTTTTGGGAGGTCATTGATATTATAACGGAGTTTTGCATGATATAGAGGGGTGGCTGTTTGAATTTTATCATACATTTTGTAATGTCTGTTAACATGATGAAAAAAATGAATAATCATGCATAGTTCAGTATGGGAAATTTTAATTTAGAACTATATTTGTTTCGTTGAAACGCTTCCCTGCCATACTACTTCTGCTTGTACTTGCATTTCATCAGACTGAACTGCATCAGATCCTGAAATTACCTATCCTGGTCGAACATTATTACGAGCATCGTGAATGGGATAAGGATATCACGCTTTTTGAATTTCTGAAAGCACACTATCTGCATGATAAGATTGATGCCGATTATCAGAGAGATATGCAGCTCCCGTTTAAGTCGGACCATTGCATGTTGGCAGCCAGCCCACTGGTAGTACCTGAAGGCATATCGTTTCGGAATCCGGTTCCTGAAACAGTGGATTTTACTTTCCCCAAAATAGAACGGAATCTGAAACCGTCAGGGTTTCTCGAGGATATTTTTCGTCCTCCAAAAACCGCATAATTTTCTTTGAACACAATAAATGCAACGTGTTATGTCCTGCGAAGGCCATACTGTACGGTGTACTATATATTAATAGAATTTAAAGCGAAATTATGCTTAATAAGATTATTGCATTTTCGGTACGCAATAAATTATTAGTGGGGATATTGGTACTTGGCTTGGTAGTTACTGGAGCATATAATGTGGCCAGACTGCCGATAGATGCGGTTCCTGATATCACTAATAATCAGGTGATGGTGATTACAACATCTCCATCATTAGGCGCAGCCGATATAGAAAGGCTGATTACTTTTCCCATAGAACAGGCCACCATTAATATACCGGGTATCATTGAGCAGCGCTCATTTTCCCGTTTTGGGTTGTCGATTGTTACCATCGTTTTTAGCGATGAAACAGATGTGTATTGGGCAAGGCAGCAGGTGAGTGAAAAACTTACAGAAATTAAAGAAGAAATACCACCGGGATTGGGTACGCCGGGGCTGGCACCGGTGACCACGGGCCTCGGAGAAATTTTTCAATACATTGTAAAAGCCAAACCAGGCTACGAAGGGAAGTATAGTGTGATGGAATTGCGCACCATTCAGGACTGGATAGTGCGCAGGCAGTTGCTCGGCACGAAGGGTGTGGCAGATGTCAGCAGCTTCGGAGGGAAGTTGAAGCAATATGAAATCGCAGTCAGATACGACAGGCTGAACTCATATAACCTGACTATATCAGATATTTTTTCTGCGCTGGAAGCTAACAATCAGAATACAGGAGGAGCGTATATAGAGAAGGGGCCGACGGTACTTTATATCCGAAGTGAGGGACTTGTAAAAAGTCTGGAGGATATCGGAAGTATCATGGTGAAGGCCTTACCTGATGGAACGCCCGTAATTATGCGTGATGTGGCAGATATTCAGTTTGGGGAGGCTATCCGCTACGGAGCGATTGTAGATAGTGACAAGGGGGAAGTGGCAGGAGGCGTAGTGATGATGCTGAAGGGAGCGAACTCTTCGGGAGTGATTAAAGAAGTAAAAGAGAAAGTGGCTCAGATAGAAAAAACATTGCCCGAAGGAGTGGTGATTGAGCCTTTTTTGGATCGCTCGAAGATGGTGAACAACGCGATTGCTACTGTAGAACGCAATTTGCTGGAGGGGGCACTGATTGTGATTTTTGTGCTGGTGCTTTTTCTGGGTAATCTGCGGGCAGGGCTTCTGGTAGCTTCTGTGATACCGCTGTCAATGTTGTTTGCAGTGATCATGATGAACCTCTTTGGCGTGAGTGGAAACCTCATGAGTCTGGGCGCACTTGATTTCGGGTTGATCATTGATGGAGCGGTCATTATCGTGGAGGCGGTCATGCACCATCTCCACAAGAATAGGCAGTATGCGGGTGTCGCGCGAATTTCACAGGATACGCTGGATAAGGAAGTAGAAGTATCTGCCGGAAAGCTGATGAATGCTGCAGTTTTCGGACAGGTGATTATATTGATTGTTTATCTGCCGATACTTACACTGCACGGTATTGAAGGCAAAATGTTCAGGCCAATGGCGCAAACAGTGACGTTTGCAATTATCGGCGCTTTCCTCTTATCACTTACCTATATTCCGATGATGAGTGCACTGGTGCTGAGTAAAAAACTTTCGCACAAGGACACACTTTCAGATAGGGTGATGAGAAATGTAGAGCGTGGATACAGACTAGTGCTGGAAAAAGCGCTGGCTTTTCCTAAAATAGTGATGTTGTTTGCCTTGTTACTTTTTGGATGGGCCATATACATTTTGAGTAATCTGGGAGGAGAGTTTATTCCACAGTTGGAAGAAGGTGATTTTGCGGTGGACTTTAGGGTACTTACCGGAAGTTCGTTAACTACGACGGTGGATTATGCTGAGCGGGCTTCACGGCTCATGGAAGATAACTTTCCTGAAGTGGAAAAGGTTGTAACGCGGGTGGGCAGTCCCGAAATCCCGACAGATCCCATGAGTATGGAGGCAGCAGATCTGATATTGGTACTGAAGCCAAAGAAGGAGTGGACCTCTGCTAAAACATTTGATGAACTTGCGGAAAAGATGAGTAAGAAGCTGGAGGAGATTCCCGGTGTTACCGGAGGGTTCCAGTTTCCTGTGCAGATGCGGTTTAATGAATTGATCTCGGGAGGCAGGCAGGATGTAGTGTGCAAAGTGTTTGGTGAAGACCTTGATTCGCTCTCGCTGTTTGCAGAGAGGCTGGGCACCATTGCGGGCACCATTAAGGGAGCCAGAGATATCTATGTTGAGACGGTGACCGGACTTCCACAGATTGTGGTAGATTATAACAGAGCAGCGCTTGCGCAGTATGGATTGAATATTGAGACAGCTAATAAGACTTTGCAGGCTGCATTTGCAGGTGCTTCAGCAGGACAGGTTTTTGAGAATGAAAGGAGATTTGACCTTGTGGTGAGGTTGCACGGGCAGGAGCGCAGGAGTGTGGAGGATGTACGAAATCTCCTGATTGCGGCACCGGATGGCCATCAGGTACCTCTGGGACAGGTTGCTGATATTGACATCAGAGTAGGCCCTAATCAGATTCAGCGGGAAGATGCGCAGAGGAGAATTACTGTGGGGTTCAATGTGAGGGGGATGGACGTGGAAACGGTGGTGAAAGACCTTCAGCAAAAGGTAGGTGAGAGGCTGAAGCTGCCTCCCGGATACTATGTAACCTTTGGAGGCGAATTTGAAAATTTGATTGCGGCGAGAGCACGTTTAAGCATTGCCGTACCTATTGCACTGCTGCTCATTTTTGTGTTGCTCTATTTCGCTTTTCATTCAATGAAACAGGGGTTGTTGATATTCTCTGCAATTCCACTTTCTGCTATTGGAGGGATATGTTCGCTTTGGATAAGAGGGATGCCTTTCAGTATTTCAGCAGGTGTGGGCTTCATTGCGCTCTTTGGCGTGGCTGTGCTGAATGGTATTGTATTGATGACAGAATTTAATCAATTGAAAAAAGCCGGTGTTACTGATATTATGAATCGGGTGCTTGCAGGAACTACTACGAGGCTGAGACCGGTGCTGATGACCGCATCGGTAGCCTCACTTGGTTTTCTGCCAATGGCTTTGAGCAAGGGCGCAGGGGCTGAGGTACAGCGGCCGCTTGCCACGGTGGTAATTGGCGGACTGGTAACAGCTACTTTCCTGACGCTGGTAGTATTACCGATACTTTACAGATGGCTTGAGGAACAAGGCAGTTTTAACCGAAATAAAAAAACTATGAATACAATCGCAAAATCTTTATTGATAACTGTGTTACTGGGCGTCGTGGTGGGGCAGGGGTCTGCACAAAGAAAGGTGACTCTTGATGAAGCCATTGAATTGGCGATAAGTGGCAACCTCGGTTTGAAGTCGGCCAAACTGAAAACACTGACTGATCGCCATCTGGAGCAAAGTGCAGTGGATATTCCGTTTACGGAAGTGACTGCCGAGTATGGTAAAATGAATAGTGTAGCGAATGATACACGGTTTGGTCTTCGCCAGACGCTACCCTTTCCTTCGGTGTATAAAAAGCAAAGGGAATATCTTCAATTCCAGACGGCTGTTGCTGCTGCAAATGAGAGGGTAATAACTTCTATGCTAAAGACCGGGGTGACTACATTGTTCTATAAACTGAGGGCGATGCAGGAGCGTGAGCACTTACTAAAAAAAGCGGATAGTTTATTCAGGGCTTTTGCGTCAAGGCAGCGTCAGCGGGTAGATTTGGGAGATGCGCCCTTGATTGAGAAGGTGTCAGCAGAAGCGCAGCTATTGCAGGTAAATAACCAGCTCGATGAGTTGCATGCAGAAATGAAAATTCTTCAGAGCAGATTAGGCGAATTGCTTAATAGCCGGGAGCTTTTGTTACCTGAGGAGAAAGTTGCTTTGAAAATGAGCGCTGTCGTGCTCCCGGATACTGCAAATGTGGATCGCTATCCCGAGGTAGCGTGGAACGAGACGAGAGTAAATGCAGCACTTGGACAGATAAGCGCTGTCAAAGCACAATCGGTGCCCCATTTGTCTCTGGCGTATGCAAATCAGTCGATTATCGGTATTCAAAATGTGAATGGTACAGATAAGTTATTTACAGCAGCAGACAGATTTTCTGCCGTTCAGGTTGGGGTTAATTTCCCGCTCTTTAATTATGGTAATAAGGCAAAGGTGAAAGCAGCGACAACGCATTGGGAGCAGACAAAAACAGAGTTTGAGGAATCAAGGACCCACAATCTGTTCTTGTTGCAACAACTATTGTTGCGTCATGCCAAAAACAGAAACACCCTCAACTACTTTGAAAAAGGAGCACTGAAGCAGGCTGAAGAGTTGCATACGAATGCAGCACTTCAACTTTCCCAGGGGGAAATCAGCTTTATGGAATGGATGATGATTGTGAATCAGTCGATTTCAATCCGCGCAGATTATATTGATGCAGTGGAGGAGTGGAATGACACCATCATACAATTAAACAGTTTTATAAATAATTAAAAATATCAGCACAGATGAAACTCAATAATTTATTAGTCCTTTTAATGATGGCCGGTTTGCTTTCCTGTGGAGGGAAAGAGGAACTTGGGCATGAGGAGGCTGCATCTGATAAGGAAAATACCGTGATGCTTACTGAGGTGCAAATGAAAAATGCAGGAATTGTATTAGGCAAACCGGAGGCGGGCACTATGGCATCTACCCTTAAGTTAAGTGGTGTAGTGGATGTGCCCCCACAGAGTATGATAAGTATCAGCTTCCCAATTGGCGGATACCTGAAATCCACTCACTTATTGCCGGGAACGCGTGTACGAAAAGGCGAGTTGATTGCAGTGATGGAAGATCAGGGGATTATTCAGGTAGAGCAAGACTACCTGATAGCGAAACAAAAAATGTCGATGCTCGAGAAGGAATATGAAAGGCAAAGAGTACTCAATGAAAACAAGTCGGTTAGTGACAAGGTTTTTGAACAGACGGCTAATGATTTTAAAGTACAGAAGATAATGTATAAAAGCCTCAGGGAGCGCCTGCTGATGATAGGTGTGCACCCTGACAAGATTTCTGAAGACAACATCAGCCGTACACTGAATATTTATTCGCCGATCAATGGATATGTGGCCAGGGTAAATGTGAATATTGGCAAGTTTGTAGATCCTTCTGAGATATTATTCGAGCTGGTGAACCCTGAAGATTTGCACCTGGCATTAAAAGTCTTTGAAAAGGATATTCACAATATCAAGATTGGGCAACGTATCAGAGCTTATAAAGTGAATGCGCCTCAGCATATCTATGAGGCCGAAGTAATTCTGGTAAGTAAAAATCTCGATGAGAACCGGACTGCCATTATCCATTGCCACTTCGAAAAGCATGAGCGGGAGCTGCTGCCGGGCATGTTCCTGAATGCCGAAATTGAAATTGCCAATGAAAAAGCAGTGCTGGTGCCCGATGATGCTGTAGTGCGGTTTGGAGACGGGCAGTTTTTAGTAAGCAGCAAGGGAAAGGGGGTGTTTGAACTGGTGCCTGTTAAGGTAGGGAATTCTGACGGTACAAGAGTAGAGGTATCATCAGATGAGGTGAACCTGATGGATTTGGAAATAGTAGTTGCTAATGCCTATGTGGTATTAATGAAAATGCACAATACCGGTGAAGAGGAATAAAGTAGTCTGATAATTAAATCGGATCGAAATCAAAAGACCGTCTTCTTTTGGGGGAGGACGGTCTTATTATTTATGGACTGGGTTAGTTAGCGAAGATAATTTCTAAAGGTTGCCTGACATTAGAAGTTGCTTCCTCCAAAACTGTTGTCTTTATCCAGATTAAACAGGATGCTGAAACGTAATGTATTGCTCAATGGGTTTCTGTTCACTCCTGATCCGGTAGGAATCAGGTAAGAAAAGTTGAGCCCGAACATATTATAGTTTAGCCCTGCACCGATGGTAAAATACTTCCTGTCACCTTTTGTAGGAGCCTCATAAAAGTATCCGGCACGGAATAAAAATTGGTCATTGTAACTGAATTCAGCTCCTGCACTGATTGTAAATTCTTTGAGTTCTTCTTTGAATCCTCCCGGAGCATCTCCAAACGAACTGATCCAACTGCTGATTACACTTTTGTCCCTGTAATTCGCAAGTCCTGCCGAATCGCCAAGGGCCGGTGGAGTAGGTACCAGCAGTTTATTGATATCGAGTGCTACAGTAAGTTTGCTGGTTTCGTCAAATACATTTACATAAGAAGCTCCCAGGCCAAAGTTTGCCGGGATATAGTCTTTCTCCTGCGCATCGCTGGTGTAAGCAATTTTGCTTCCCAGATTACTCAATACCAGCCCTGCATTAAATCCGCTCTCGTCGCCCGATTCAGATCCATTGTAAAACAAAGAAAGGTCGCCTGCTACTGCAGAACCGGGTTTATAAGTGGCTCCGCCTGATGTGCCATTGGCTAAACTTGAGTTAATGTACCTGAGTGCAATACCAACACCCAAAACTTCTGAAAGTTTTCTAGAATATCCGGCATCAATGGAGAATTCACGCGGACGGTATTGTTGCAATGGATAACCACTATTATCTGTAAACTGTATGTTACCTAAGCTAAAATACCTGACAGAAGCAGAGATGGCCTGCTCCTCATCCATTTGATGGTAGCCCGATGCTGAGATCAGGTAAACATCATTTAGGTCAAGAGCTTTGAGCCAGGGGGTATAAGTCAGCGAAATTGCAGAATTACTTTTTGCAAAAGGAATCTTGGACAGATTCCAGAATATAGAACTTGCATCCGGGATGGTAGCTATTCCTGCATCACCCATTCCGCCCGCGCGGGCATCCGGTGAAATCCTTAAAAAAGGCACAGCGGTAGTAACCACATTGATACTCTCAGTGCTACTCTGGCCTACAGCAGTGTAACCGAGACCGGTCAGCATCAGTGCTGCAGCCACCTTCATAATCGCATTTTTCATGTGTGTCTGTTGAACTTGATTAGGTAGAGTTGAGACTATAGGGGGTGTACGTTTGGGCTTGTAAAAATAGTGGTTTTATTGAATCGTCCAATTTTTAGCATTGGTGAAAGTATTGATTTCCATCCGAAACTTCCAATCTAAAAAACGATCAGAGCGCTGAAATATTGTATTCCCTACCTTTTAACAAGGATATGTGAATACAATGCAAAAACAACAATAAATTGAAAATTTTTGGAAAACCTGATCATTGTAAAGAAGTAAAGTATTTATATTCGCAATTGCGACCTCTAATACAATAAGAAAGAAAACCTTTCGTTAATTAATTTGCAAAACGAATGTACATGTATAAATTTCAGTCGGCCGGAAGAGTCATTTTAGTAATCCTGGCAGCATCCTTTTTCATAACCTCTTGTAAGAACGGAGGCCTTTTTGGAAAAAAGAAAGAGAAGTCATCAGTAACCGGATGGAACTATGATGATAAAGACTATGGTAACTTCCATGTGTTAAAGGCAAAAGAGCAAAAAGCCGGCCCGGGACTGGTATTTATCCAGGGTGGTACCTTTATCATGGGTGCGAAAGAAGAAGATGTGATGGGCGACTGGAACAATGTGCCTCGCCGCGTGAGCGTCAACTCCTTTTATATGGATGAGACAGAAGTAGCCAACGTACACTACCGTGAATATCTCTACTGGCTCGCCAACACATTCGACAACGATACCGCAATCATGAATATGGCATTGCCCGATACACTGGTATGGCGCAGTGAGCTTGCATACAACGAACCTTATGTAGATTACTATTTCAGATATCCTGCGTATAACAATTATCCTGTGGTAGGAGTTACCTGGGAGCAGGCACATGACTTTGCAATCTGGCGTACAGACCGGGTGAATGAAAAAATATTAATCGACAAAGGATATCTTAATAAAAAATCTCCTCTTTCTGCAATGAAAGGCGGACAGGGTGAGATGGCATTCAATACGGACACTTATCTGATGGATCCGGAGCAGATCAATAATAAAACAGCTCCCAAGAAAGGTGCTCTGAAGGATGTGAGCGGCAAACCCAGAAAAGTAGTTGGGTTTGAAGACGGCATCATGCTTCCCGGTTATCGCCTGCCGACAGAAGCGGAGTGGGAGTATGCAGCGTATGGCTTATTGGATATGAATCCCAAGCCCAGAACCAAAGAAAAGAACCGTGGTGAGGAGTTGTTCCTGAATCAACAGGTATATAGTTGGAGCAAGAACCCGAATGGCTTGAGAGATAACAGAAGAGGAAGCTGGCAGGGCGAGTTCCTGGCTAACTTCAAGAGAGGAAGTGGTGACGTCATGGGGGTAGCCGGTGGATTGAACGACCGTGCAGCAATCCCCGGACCAATCAAATCATTCTATCCCAACGGATTTGGTCTATATAATATGAGTGGTAACGTAAGTGAGTGGGTTGCCGATGTGTACAGGCCAATGAACTCTGTGGATATGGATGATGTAAACCCATTCCGTGGAAATAAGTTTGAAAAATTTTATAAGAATGACGGAGGAGAGTACGAAAGAGATACTTTGGGCCGTCTGAAAAAGGTAGTGGTAACCGATGAGGAAGCGCAGGGCCGCCGTAATTATCAGAAAGGTGATGTGATTAACTATCTGGATGGTGACTCTATCAGCAATGTAACGTACGGTTATGGAATCAGCTCATTAGTCAGTGATAAATCGCGCGTAATCAAAGGAGGTAGCTGGAATGATATGCCTTACTGGTTGTCGCCCGGGTCTCGCCGGTATATGGATCAGGATCAGGCAAGCAGTACGGTAGGTTTCCGTTGCGCCATGGTACGTCTGGGAAGCTCAGAAGGAAATGGCTTTAAAGAAGGAAACCAGTTTGCACAACGCAGGCAGAATAAGAAGAAGAGAAGATAGTAAAATAATAGTCTAGATAATAAAAATCCTCGCTTATGGCGGGGATTTTTTGTGTCCGAAATACAGGGTAGTCAGGTCCGGTGATGGAGCTAGTAAGCAATTATTTTGATTTTACCCGGGAGGAAACGTCTTTTAAAGTACTATTTCTAAATTTTTTCCGCATTTTGTAAATGGTCACTGTTTAAAAGGGATTTTTTTGCGCACCAAAAGTGTAAAAAGATATGAGGCAAAATAAATCAGGCAAATCGAGATGGCCGGCCATCCGCAGTATTTTCAACAAACTTCATCTTTGGATGGGCCTTGCAAGTGGGTTGATAGTGTTAGTGGTGTGCCTGAGTGGTACCATATATGTGTTTAACCAGGAGTTGATAGAGTGGTCGGCACCACACCTTTATAAGGTGAGCCACGAAAAGGGAGCTCCAAGAATGGCGCCTGATCTGCTAAAGACAACTGTAGAGGAGGCGTCAGGGGGTACTGTTACGCGTGTATCCATTCCTGCAAAACTTAACAAACCCTATCAGTATAGTGTAAAGGTTGAGGGAGATAACTCCCGTGGAGGGATTAGTTATATGGTGAATCCTTACACGGGGAAAATTTTGGGGAATTCGAAGGAGGAACTTCCCATGCGTACTTTCATGGGATATATGTTCAGCCTTCATCGCTGGCTGTTGCTCGATAAGATTGAGAAACCTTTGATTGAGGGCAAGACTAACCTGGAAGTAGGAAGACTCATCAACGGATGGGCTACGATTCTATTTACATTGGGATGTATTACAGGTTTAATAATCTGGTTTCCAAACAGAGTGAAGTCATGGAAGCAGGGGCTTAAAATAAAAAGAAATGCAGGGTGGAAAAGAATAAACCACGATCTGCATAATTCGCTGGCTTTTTATTCACTTTTCTTCCTTTTGTTAATGGGGCTTACCGGGCCACAGTGGTCGTTTGAGTGGTATCGTACCGGAATGCAGAAAACACTTGGTACCTACAAAGAAAAGCCGGTTAGTAAAGAACCCGCAAAGGAGCAGCCGCAAATTGCTTCAGAAGATAATAATCGCCCGGTCTTGTCTATAGCCGATTATATGGGAATCGCTGATAAGGCGCTCCACTATACAGGAAACTATTCGATAAGCATCCCCGGAACGACAGACGAGGTGGCTGCTGTAAGTAAGACCAGAATAGGTTTTTTTGCGCCTGCTGCATCAGACAGAGTGAGTATTGATAAGTATTCAGGCGAAGTGACCAGGAAAGATATTTTCAGGGAAAAGCCTTTCAATGAAAGGGTTGCCGGTTCCATTAAGGCGATACATGTGGGTACAGTGTATGGCTCGTTCACGAAGTGGATTTACTTTTTTGTGTGTCTTATTGCCACGTCGCTTCCGGTTACCGGTACACTTATCTGGGTGAATAAACTCAAAAAGAAAAGAAAGAGGGCTGTAGCTTTTAATGTGAGAAAAGTCCGGTACGCCTGAGTTGACAGACGTGTAGGGAAGATGATAGCAGGCCACTTTCATTTCCTTTTTTCCTGCAAAGACCATCCAGGCTGATGCCTTCCAATCAACTGAGCGTGAAAGATTGTGCATTCTGTCGGTAGCAGAATAAATTGGTAACTTTGCACGCTATATATTATTGAAATGAAAGGGCTTGGAAGCAGGGTTTTTCTTAAAATACTGAAGGTTACAGGCATTTCGGTGGGGACACTCCTGGTACTGTTATTCGTATTGCCATTCTTATTTCCAAAAACGATTGCCGGTAAAGTAAAGCAATGGGTAAATAGTTCTATTACGAGTGAATTGGATTTCTCAAAGGCAAACCTTTCATTTTTTACACATTTTCCCGCCCTCACGCTTACACTTGAAGATGTGCGCCTTACGGGCTCTGCTCCTTTTTCAAAAGAAACACTCCTGAGTGCAGAAGGCGTTTCATTTGGAATTGATCTTTTCTCAGTTTTTTCCAAGTCAGTAAAGGTGGATCAGGTATATCTCTCCGGGGCCAGGGTCAACATTAAAGTGGATGAGAACGGGAATGCCAATTACAATGTGTATAAATCTACAGGAAACAGCGCGGATACCTCATCGTCAGATGTAGGTGTACAGATAGAAAAGATTGTGATCCGGAATACAAGGATCAATTATGTAGATATGTCAGTGCCTTTTTCCATGGAGGCGGTAAATCTGAATTATACAGGTAAGGGAGATTTGGCAAAGGCAGTCTTTGATTTGTCATCACGCTTATCAGCCGATTCCCTCAGTCTGGCCTATGATCACAATACTTATGTCAATAATAAACAACTGAAAGCCAAACTGATTACAGTAATCAATACAAAGTCGCTCACGCTTGTTTTTAAAGATAATCGGATTCGGATTAACAAATTGCCGATGCACTTTAGCGGACATTTTGACTTTCTGGCTCATGGTTACGAAATGGATTTGAATGTAGATTCCAGAAGGACAGATTTGGAAAACATTATTACTGCCATTCCGCCTGATATGAGTGGCTGGCTTAGAGATACGAAGGTGAAAGGCAGTACGGTCTTTAATGTGCGTTTAAGAGGAAGGTATGATGCAGGAACGAATACGATGCCCGACCTGAGATTTAACCTAAGCATTAACGACGGATATATAAAACACAAAGAGGCTACAGCGCCTCTTGAAGGCCTGGATATGGCACTCAGGGTGAGACTGCCTGGATTAAATCAGGACAGTCTGAGGGTAATGCTTGATACATTCCACTTTAAGCTTGCAAAAGGATTTTGTGACATAAGGTTTCAATCACTCGGACTTGAACGGCCAGACATTGAATCAGAAATAAAAGCTGATTTAGACCTCAACACATGGGATAAGGCTATGGGATTGAAAGGGGTGGAGTTCGGAGGACTTTATAAGGTGGACTTAAAAGCAAACGGTATTTTTAGCCGTGGACAAAATCCGGAAAACTGGCGGAGGGAAATTGTGGTTACTAGTATTCCGGCCTTCAGCCTGGTATCCACACTTAGCAATGGGTATTTAAAGTTTGATTCATTGCCTGTGCCCATTCAGGACATCAGCTTTAATATCCGCAGTTCCTGTAAGGATAACAACTACAGACACACGATTTTAGATATCAGTGATATCAATTTCGCGATACTAAAAAATTTTTTCAAGGGAAATATTAAAGTAACCAATCCGGCTGCACCTGATATAGATGCAGATATTTCGGGCAGGTTTCATCTGGGAGACATCGCTAAGAGTTTCCCAATGGGAGATATCTTGCTGGATGGCGATTTGGTAGTAGGAATTAAGTCGAAAGGGGTATATGATTCAGAAAGAAAGTCCTTTCCTTTGACGGTAGCGCATGCAAGCGTGAAAGATGGGAAATTGAAGTCAGGCTATTACCCTCGTCCGGTGGAGCGAATCAATCTTAACATTGATATCACTAATAATGATGGTGAGCCTTCCCATACTACAATTGAGATAAAGCCTCTGAATTTTGAGTTTGATGGCGAACCATTTACACTTACTGCCAGTCTTGTCAATCCTGATGATATCAGATACGATGTGGATGCAGAGGGGATTCTGGATTTGGGAAAATTATATCAGGTGTTCGGGGTGCCAGAGTACAAAGCATCTGGCTGGCTCAGGGCTGCATTGGTGCTAAAAGGAAAGCAAAGCGATGCTATGGCGGGGAGATATCATTTGCTCGACAATTCAGGAACTATAGAGCTGAAGGATATTCAATTAGGGATGCAGGCTTTTCGAAGCCATTGATAATTAATACAGGCACCTTTCGATTTCATCAGGATAGGATGTCGTTTGATAATTTAAGAGCAGCATACGATAGCATGCACTTTACGATGAATGGCTATTTCAGGAATGTAATAGGATATGCGCTCACTGATCAGGGTGTGCTGAAGGGAAGCGTAAGCCTTAGCTCTGATTATATAGACCTTAACAAGTTTACAGCTTTTGAATCTGCAGATGCTAATATAGAAGTGGCAGGAACAGAATCTGCCGGTACCGGCGTGATTGTGATACCCGCCAATCTTGATGTAAGCCTGGCTGCGGCTGTAAAGAAAGCAGACTTTGACAGCCTGGCAATACACAATTTTAAAGGACAGGTAGTTTTAAGACAGGGCAAAGTGCAGCTACAGCAAACGGCGATGACCGTGGCGGGAGCTACGTTTAACCTTGATGGTAGTTATGAACCTCAGACACCTAACAAAGCGCGCTTTGATTTGAAAATTAAGGCCGATTCGTTTTCAATAGAACGCGCTTATGCAGAGATACCCATGTTTCGCGAACTGGCATCTTCAGCTTCAGGAGTGAAGGGCCTGGTAGCTCTTGATTATGAGCTGTCCGGCAGACTGGATCCTTCCATGCAACCGGTGATGCCTTCCATTAAAGGGAAAGGAGTCATCAATCTGAAAAAGGTTAAGCTAAAAGGATTCAGAATGATGAATGCAGTTAGCAAGAGTACCAACCTTACTGATCTGGCCGACCCGCCTCTGTCAGGTATAAATATCAAAACATCTATAAAGAATAACATTATCAATGTAGAGCGGGTAAAACTTAGGATAGCCGGATTTAGACCGAGGTTCGAAGGGCAGATAAGTCTTGATGGTGATTTAAATATCAAAGGCAGGGTAGGCCTTCCGCCATTTGGGATTTTTGGTATTCCATTTACAATATCAGGTAATAGTGAACATCCTGTGGTGAAATTGAAGAGAGATAAGGATGGTAAGATTCTTCAGGAGAAGGAAGATATTGATGAGGGGGAAGAGGAAGTTCCTGAAGTGTTACCTGCTGGAACCACTCAGCAGCAATTGTAATTTGTATGTAGCACGGTTTTACTTTCCCACAGTATTTTTTTTCGACGATTTCCGAAATATTTGGCCCACAGATAAAACTTCAGAATAATGTCCGTTACATTGCATGGGTTATGAAGGGGCGTCTTAAAAGGATAGTTAACAAAGGAATTGAGTTTGTCTTTTTCGGCAACTATTTTTATGCGTTGTGTGTGTTGTCGCTTGCTATTGAGGCTTCCCTCCAGCAATCCATCGAGCTAAACAGCCCTTCTTTCTATTTGCTGCTGGGGGCAGCCACAGTGGTATATTATACTTACGCCTACATGGGCGAAATTAGTTTTAAGGTTGCCTTTCTCAAAAGAAAAATCAAGCTCACTACATCCTCGCAATACAATTATTACAACCTGCGGACCCACTGGTATCACCAGAATAGCAGGTTGCTGAATATCTCACAGATAGTGCTTTCTGGCGTGATACTTTATGCAGCTTTTGATTTGGCGATATTACGGTTTCACCATATTTTCTCTCTTACTTTTTCTGAGTGGGTCATGCTGATATCAGTCCCTGTAGTGGCATTGTTGTATTATGGTAATGAGTATTTTCCTATGTTTAAAATAAACCTCAGGAAGACCGGGTGGGTGAAGCCTTTCGTCATTGGTTTTGTGTGGGCCGGAGTGGTGACGATTTATCCACCCCTGTTCAGGCAGTGGCAGCTTGATATGCATTATTCGTTTAATTTCCTGGTGCTGTGGCTTTTTATAAAGAACTGGATGTATGTTTCGGTACTTGCCATTATGTTTGACATTAAGGACTATGCAGATGATGCCAACCGGGAGGTGAAGACCTTTGTGGTGAGGATTGGGTTGAGGAAAACTATCTTTAGGATACTGCTACCATTGATTATCATCGGCCTGATATCGTTTACCATCTTCGCCTATGAAAAGTCTTTTGGGCTGATGCATTACTTTGTTAATCTGGTTCCCTTTATTTTGTTGCTTATTGTGGCATATTCAATGCACCGACGAAGACCAATTCTGTATTATCTGTTTATTATTGATGGTTTGATGCTGGTAAAGGGTATCTGTGGTATTCTGGGCGTGGTTTTATTTAATAAACCCTGACAGCATTTATTTTTGATGAGAGGTGATTAAATCGTGTAAAGACTGCAACCAGCGTGGTTTTATCCAATAGATTTGCAATGTTTCCTTAAATACAAATGAACAATAAACCTTTCTTTGTTTTAGCGCTTATGCTGATGGGCCAGGTGGTGTGTGCACAACCCAGAGTCCTGATGGCTGCGAATGCGGACCATGCTCCGAAAATAGATGGAAAGCTGGATGACAGAGTATGGGAGGATGCACCTGTTGCGACAGATTTTATTGTAAGCTATCCCACCTTTGGAGGTAAAGCTGCACAGAAGACAGAAGTGAAAATATTGTTTGGTGCAGATGCAGTATATGTAGGAGCCATGCTTTATGATGATCCTAAGCTGGTGCGCAGACAGATTACTGCCAGAGACGATGAGCAACAGAATGATGCAGATTATTTCTCCGTATTTTTTGATACTTATAATGATAAGCAGAATGGTTTTCAGTTTCTGGTAACTTCATCTAATGTGCAGAGTGACGCCCGGCTCGGGGCTAACCTTAGCTTCGGTTTTGGGGGGTATGGTGATAAGACGTGGGATGCAGTGTGGGAAAGTAAGGTGGACTTTACAGAAGATGGCTGGTCGGTTGAGATGAAGATTCCCTATTTTTCGCTGCGGTTTTCCAAGAAGGAAGTACAGGACTGGGGTTTGCAATTGCAGAGGTCGGTGAGGCGTAGTAATGAAACGAGTACCTGGAGCCCGGTAGATCCTGATGTAAATGGCTTTGTCAATCAATTTGGCTTGTTGCAGGGAATAACAGATTTGGAACCTCCCCTGCGACTTAGTTTTTCTCCTTATTTATCTACAGGTTATCAGAGTGTGCCTGAAAAAGAAGGTTATCTGAATCGATGGCTCCACAGCGGAGGGCTTGATCTGAAGTATGGGATCAATGAAAGCTTCACACTGGATGCGACACTGATTCCGGATTTTGGTCAGGTAGTATCAGATAATCTGGTCAACAATCTGACGCCCTTTGAAATTCAGTTTCAGGAGAATCGTCCTTTTTTCACGGAAGGCACCGAACTCTTTAATAAAGCCGGATTATTTTATTCAAGAAGGGTAGGCGCTACTCCTGAAGGCTATTACCGGGTACATGAAATTGTAAGCGATAACCCTGATCTGGAAATCAAAAAAAATCCGTCGCTTACGCAATTATATAATGCGATAAAAGTATCGGGCCGGACCAAAAAAAATCTTGGTATCGGAGTCTTTAATGCGGTTACGGCTCCCATGCATGCAGTGGTAAGAAACAAAGTGACAGGGAAGGATTCATCGATCAGTACCGAGCCTTTGGCTAATTACAATATTCTAGTGTTGGATCAGTCGCTCAGGGGGCAGTCGTATGTCACTTTTACGAATACGAATGTCATGAGGAACAGACAAAGCCGTAATGCCAATGTATCGGCACTGGATGTGGCATTGTTTGATAAAGGAAATAATCACCAGTTTACGGGTAAAGTAAGGTACAGCACGATATGGGGAGCACAGAAATATGATGGTTTCAACACTTCACTGAAGTATGCAAAGGTGAGCGGGAAGTGGCAGTATCACGCCATGCAAAGCATGATTTCGGAATCTTACGACCCGAATGATCTAGGGTTGTTATTCAATCCCAATGAGGTGAATTATCAGGTAAGTGTCAGTTTCCACGAAAACTCACCCACAAAGCATTTTCTGACTTATTTCTATTCGTTAGAGAGCACATTGGAGTACCTCTACAAACCTTACGCTTATAATAAATTGGAGATAGAAGCTTCTTCGATGTTGATATTTCATAATTTCTGGGATATGTTTCTTATGGCATCCGTTTCACCCGGATGGTCGCACGATTATTTTGAGTTGAGGACTCCCAACAGATATCTCGCTTACCCACAGAAACTGATGGGTAGTATCAGCGGAAGTACAGACAGCAGGAAGAAACTGTATGTGAATTATGGAATCACTTTAGCAGAAGCTCCAAAATACAAAAGCAATTATCACAGTCTGGATCTCGGACTCAGATACAGATTTGGCAACAGGTTTAAACTGGAGTTACAGGCGACTTCCGAGAAAGAGTCCAATCAGTTGGGATATGCTTTTGTGCGGAATACGGACGGGAGTCCAATAGTAGCATTTCGCGATAACCTTTCATTTTCCACTGTGCTTTCAGGAATCTATAACTTCACACCACGGTTAAACCTGACGCTACGCACTCGCCACTACTGGAATAAAGTGAATTACAAGAAATTTTTTGATGTAGATACGGAAGGAAAACTTATTGACAGACTATTTGTTCCTGGTCTGGATCAAAATATCAATATATTTAATACCGATGTGTTCCTTACATGGGATTTCCGCTTAGGCAGCCGCCTGATTATTGCTTATAAAAACTGGCTGGGTGATGGTGAACAGGTGATCCTGAATCCCGGACAGAAAAATACCTACTTGTATAACTTTGGGAAACAGTTCGGTCTGAGGCATGGAAATGAAGTCAGTGCCCGGTTTATTTATTTCCTCGATTACAACCAGTTTAAGAGAACAAAACGATGATATTGGGAAACCAGTATTTACATAAAAGCCGGGATTGAAGTAATTATCACCCCGGCCTTGTTTATTGATTGAAAACCACTAGTATTTTTAAAAGATTGTGATACTTTTCCGGTGTTGGATACTAAAGTGAGAGGAATTAACGAAAACACCAACCCCAATTTGGGGGATAGGTTGAACCGGAAAGAGGTTCTTTTCTTTCAATGCTTTGAAATAAACCAAATTAATCATATCAATTTCTTTTGTTTGATGAAAGCCTGAAGAATTAAGGATAAGATGAGCCTTAACAGATTAAAAGGCTGTATCATAATTACCCCTTAATCCTTGATGAAAAATATTATCTGCTTTTTGAAGCTTTTTAATGTATATATTTACTCTTAAGTCAGGGAAATTCTCTTTGACTGATAACCTATGTTTTATTAAACTCAAATTATTATGCCGCATAGACCTTTTATGAGACGCAGGGGGTTTGTTATTACCTCGACTTCATTATTAATTGTCTCTGCATTACTAACAATTTTTCTCGACCGGAACTGGGTGGTGTTGTTGGCCATTGTCGTTTTCATCTCAGTGTTAGGATATATCGATATGTTCCAGAAGAGGCATACGCTGCGACGAATCTTTCCGATTGCAGGACGGTTGCGATATTTTATGGAAGACCTGAGACCCAAGCTGTATCAGTATTTCATTGAGTCTGATACTGATGGTAAACCGATTGGCAGGATCGATCGTTCTACGATTTACCAGCGTGCTAAGAAGGAACTGGATACCGTTCCGTTCGGAACGCAATTGGATGTGTACGAGGAAGGATATGAGTGGATGTGTCATTCGGTTTCGCCCAAAGCATTTGATACTTTGAATCACGACCCAAGGGTTGTATTCGGAAATAAAGATTGTACGCAACCTTATTCTGCCAGCATCCTCAACATCTCTGCGATGAGCTATGGATCGTTGAGTGCAAAGGCTGTAGAGGCGATGAATGCAGGAGCCAAGATTGGAAATTTTGCACAGAATACCGGTGAGGGGGGAATAAGTCCTTACCACCTGAAGCATGGTGGAGATATTATTTTCCAGGTAGGTACCGCATACTTTGGTTGCAGGGACGAGGAGGGTAATTTCTCTCCTGAACTGTTTGCCGAGAAAGCAAGGCTGCCACAGGTGAAGATGATTGAGTTGAAGATTTCTCAGGGAGCCAAACCCGGACACGGTGGCGTGCTGCCTGCAATCAAGAATACCGAGGAGATAGCCAAAATCAGACACGTACAACCCCATACCAGGATTGTTTCTCCACCATACCACACAGCTTTCAGTACGCCACTCGAAATGATTCAGTTCATTAAGAAGCTAAGGGAATTATCAGGCGGAAAACCTGTTGGATTTAAGATTACAATCGGTCATAAGTCTGAATTTATTTCTATCTGCCAGGCGATGATTCATCTGGATACTTACCCTGATTTCATTACTGTGGATGGAGGTGAAGGCGGAACAGGTGCCGCACCGGCAGAGTTTACCAACTATCTGGGAGCACCGATGCTCGATGGGCTCGCTTTTGTACACAATATCCTGCGCGGACTGGATATTCGCAAACACATTAAAATCATTGCAGCAGGTAAGATTACATCTGCATTCCATATTGCCCGTGCTATGGCGCTTGGAGCCGATACTTGTAATGCGGCTCGCGCCATGATGATGGCTATCGGTTGTATCCAGTCTTTATTGTGTAACACTAACCGTTGCCCGACAGGTATCACTACACACGACCCCACTCTTACAGTAGGTTTGGTTGTTGAAGATAAAAAGGTAAGGCTGGCTAACTATCATAAGGAGACGATTGATGCATTTGTAGAACTGATGGGTGCATCAGGCCTGGATGACAAAAAGAATATCACACGACATCATATTTACAGAAGGGTATCATTGAATAAGATGGAGACCTACGAAGAAATTTTCCCGACAATTGAGATAGGCTCTATGCTGACTCCCGAAAAGATTCCGGCTAAGTATGTACTCGACTTCAAGATGGCGAACATGCATCAGTGGGGTTTGAGTAATTATGAATCCTGACGGGAAAAGGACTGAAAATAATTGTGAACAATTAACAGAAAAGCAGCCGGTAAAAAAGGCTGCTTTTTTATTTCAGGTCCTTGAACTTAGGATGAAGAAAAATGTATTCGATAAAATATTCATGAACTTTTTTCAATTTAATTTTCGATATTAACTTTACGCGAATAAGAGGCGTAAAGACGTTCTGGCATACTTTTTAATCGACTTTTAGAAGTTGATTTTTTACTAAAATAAATTGTAGAAAGAGAGTATACTATGATTTCTAAACCTGTTTATTTTGACAGCCGCGAAGAAAGAGAATTGTTTAAAGAACTGGCTCAGAAAGTAAAACAGAGAGTAGCGGCAATCCCCGAAGACCGGGATGTTTACATTAAGATCAAAGCGATTATTCTTCCGCTAATTTATTTTGGAAGTTATGTTGTGGCATTATTCAATACTCACAACAAGGGATTGTATGTAGGGTTATTTGCTCTAATGGGAGTCACAATCGTGTTGATCTATCTCAACCTCATTCACGAAGCAGCACACGACAACATCTACAGAAGTAAGAGATACAATAAATGGGTGTTGAATTTGCTGAACCTGCTTGGAGCCAACAGCTATATCTGGCGCAAGAGGCATATTCTCAGTCATCACCACTTTCCGAATGTTGACGGGTGGGATACGGATGTTGAGCAGAGCGGACCGATTCAAATCTTCCCTAATAACGAGCCCGTAGGAATTCAAAAATATCAGGACAGGTATTTCATATTTATCTATCCGTTTTATCTTTTTAACTGGATGCTCCTGCGCGATTTCAAGGATTTCTTTGGAAAGAACAGGGTAATCAGAAAAGTGCATGGAGTGCCGCCGGTTAAGGAAAAAGTAAAACTGATTTTGTACAAAGTGTTTTACTTGTTTTATCAGATAGCAGTGCCGGTATTATTTTTCAAAGCTTCATTCGGTCTGGCATTTGGTGCGTGGTTCTTACAGGTCTTTGTGGCAAGCGTATTTGCATTGGCAGTTTTGCTCCCGTTGCACCCGTTGCCGGATAATGAGTTTCCCGTTCCGGATGATTTGAATAAACTGCCCTTCAGTTGGATGAAACATCAACTGGAAGTGACGAATGATCTGACACATAATAACTGGTTCATCCGGCATATACTCGGTAATTTCAACTTTCACATTGCACATCACCTCTTTCCGGGGTACAGCTATGTGTACTATAATGAGATAACGGATGAGATAGTGAAGTTTGCTGAAGTGCACCACCTCCGGTACAAAAAATTCCCGCTAACAACGGCATTGAAAAAGCACTACGAACTGCTTCACATGAATGCCAAAGGGGTACCGTTGCACCACGTTCTTGAAGAATTGGATTCCTGATTTTTAAGCTGGTTTTGCTGTTGAAAATCGTCTTTAGAATTGACGGTAATCATTGCCGTTTTTTGGCTTTTTAAGGTACTTGCAGAGACATAAATCTGCAGCGTCATGAAAACAACACATCCTGCCTTAGAGAGCCTGATTTCTCTAAAAGGAAGGACCGCTTTAGTAACCGGAGCGGTCGGCGGAATTGGTAAAGCTACTGCATTGCGACTCGGCGAAGCCGGGGCTTCACTGGTATTAGTTGACAGAGATACAGCGGGATTGCAAAAACTGAAAGAAGAATTATCCGGAAAAGGAATAGAAGCGGTTTGCTACACTGTGGATCTCGAGAAGAAAGAAGAGATCGATCGCCTTTGGGAAAACCCTGAATGCAAAAAAGTGAACATCCTCGTGAACAATGCAGGTATTTATCCATTCAAAAATTTCACGGATTTAGATGAAGGATATCTGAATAAGGTAATGACTGTGAATCTGTACTCCACTATCTGGATGTGTCAGAATTTTATAAAAGTCAATAAGCGGAGGAAAGGATCGATCGTCAACATCGGATCCATAGAGGCAATCATGCCGTTTAAAAAAGATCTGGCTCATTACTCCATGAGCAAAGTAGGAGTGATTGCACTCACACGCGACCTCGCACGCGACTTCGGAAGAAAAGGAATCAGAGCCAATGCCCTCATTCCCGGAGGTATTATTACAGCCGGCACTAAGAGTGCGGCTAAGAAAGCACTTATCGGAATGGATTTCTCTTTGATGGCCGACGGATACAATTTCATGCAGCGCTTGCCCTCAGGACGTCTCGGCAATCCTGATGAAGTAGCGAGGATGATATTGGTACTCGTCAGCGATCTGGCTTCTTATGTAACCGGGGCGCTCCTGCCTGTCGATGGAGGGTTTCTTTCTGCTTAAAGAACTAAACCGAAACATTAACTCCGAACTACGAACTGTGAACCACGAACTGTGAACCACGAACTGTGAACCACGAACGGGAGAAGGTCTATTCGTTTATGCGCCTGTCCGCCGTGGCGGATTTATTTGTTTATTTGGGCGGTCCACATTATTCAGGCATGAACACTTTAACCCCGAACCCCGAACCTTAAACCTCAAGCCTCAAACTCGCCGAAGGCGAAAACTCAAATTTCCTTACCTTAACTGCATCAAAAATCGATGCTTATGAAAAGGATATACATTATCGTCGTCCTGATAATCTTTTCGGGAGTAACATTCGCCCAAAACCAAAACAGCGCTAAACAGACCATTCCTTCCATTGCCGACAAGGTAAAAGACATGAAGAAGTACGACGGATACTTCAACTTTTACTGGGAGGAATCGACGGGAAAGATTTTTCTGGAAGTAGATAAACTGGGAACGGAGTTTTTATATCATGCTTCGCTGCCCGGCGGACTGGGTTCTAACGATGTCGGTCTCGACCGTGGCTTGCAGGGATTTGATAAAGTAGTAAGATTTGAAAAGACCGGTCCGAAGATAATGTTGGTGCAGCCGAATTATTCTTTCCGCGCTATAACAGAAGATGCCAACGAGCGGAAAGCAGTTGAAGAGTCATTTGCGCAATCAACTGTATGGGGCTTTACGGTTGCTGCGGAAACCGGCAGCAGGTATCTCGTGGATGCGACAGATTTTATTGTACGTGATGTGATGAATGTTGCAGGACGCCTGCGTTCAGGCAGGCAGGGCAATTATTCGTTAGATAAAAGCAGATCGGTGCTCTACCTCCCTGATACGAAGAACTTCCCATACAACTCAGAGATTGCTGTAACCATCACATTGGTTAATACAGACGGAACGGTAGGACAGTTCGTGCGTTCTGTTGCTCCGTCCACTGATGCGATCACATTGCGCATGCACCATTCATTGGTGCAGTTACCTGATAGTGATTATGAGCCGCGTGTTTTAGATCCACGCTCAGGATACTTTGGTATTTCGTATATGGATTACAGTACTCCGGTATCAGAATCGATCAACAAGTATTTTATTAGTCGCCACCGTTTGAAAAAGAAGAATCCGAATGCGGCAAAGAGCGAGCCTGTGAAGCCGATTGTCTATTACATCGACAATGGTACTCCCGAGCCTATCCGAAGCGCACTACTCGAGGGTGCTTCGTGGTGGAATAAAGCGTTTGAGGCAGCGGGATATATCAACGCACTTCAGGTGAAGATTCTGCCTGATGGTGCCGACCCGATGGATATCCGCTATAATATGATCAACTGGGTACACCGTTCTACACGCGGATGGAGTTATGGAGCTTCGGTGGTCGATCCACGAACTGGAGAAATCATCAAAGGCAATGTGTCCTTAGGCTCCTTACGTGTACGTCAGGATTATCTCATTGCACAAGGCCTGCTGGCTCCGTTTGAAAATGGAATGCCGAAAGATGATAAAATGCTTACTATGGCTTTAGCCCGTTTACGGCAATTGTCTGCACACGAAATGGGGCATACCCTCGGTTTGCAACATAATTATATAGCCAGTGCCAACGGCAATGCCAGTGTGATGGATTACCCACCTCCGGCAGTGACCCTTAACGGCAAAGGAGAAATCGTGTTGGATAATGCCTATGGTGTTGGAGTGGGCGAATGGGATAAAGTTGCCATCAATTGGGGCTATCAGGATTTTCCGAAAGGAACAAATGTTGAGGCAGCACTCAACAAGATTCTCGATGATGCGCAGAAGAAAAATATTCAGTTTCTGCCTGATAATGACGCCCGTCCTGCCGGAAGCATGCATCCGCAGGTACACTTGTGGGATGTGGGTGTGAATGCTGTTGACGAACTTAAAAATGTGATGAAAGTGCGCGAGGTAGCACTGGCAAAATTTGGAGAGAATAATATACGTCCTGGCACACCAATGGCGATGCTCGAAGATGTGTTGGTGCCTGTATACCTGTTCCACAGATATCAGTTGGAAGCAGCCACTAAAACAGTCGGCGGTATGTACTATACCTACACGCTGAAGGGAGATGGCCGTATGATTACAGAGCCTGTCAGCCGGGAAGAACAGGAGAGGGCACTTAATGAAATCATCAAGTGCATAAGTCCGGATGTATTGGTATTACCCGAAAGAATTTTGAAATTAATTCCACCCCGACCTTCGGGTTACCGCTTTTCACAGGAATTGTTTCCAAAGAAAACAGGACGTGCCTTTGATGCCCTGACGCCTGCAGAAGCAGCTGTAGATTTTCCGTTGTCGTTCCTGTTCAATTCTGAAAGGCTTAACCGTATGGTACAGTTTGAAGCGCGCAACGGAGGGCTGGGTGCAGGCGATATGATGGCGAAGCTGATTGATAAAACCTGGATGGCTGAAAGAAGAAGCGGCATGGAAGGATTGATCCAGATGCAGACAGAACAGATACTGCTGACCTACCTGCTATCAGCAAGCATCAACGACCGTAACAGCTTTATGGTAAAAGCAATTGCTCTTAAAGAACTTGCAGACCTTAAAGACTTTATCAAATCAAAATTGAAAGAAGACATCAGCGATACTTACAAGGCACATCTGATGCTGGCTTTGGAAAGGATGAAATCTCCCGAAAAGGCAACACCGACGTTGCACTCCGAAATGCCGCCGGGAGCACCGATCGGTTGGGATGATTAGGAGGAAGTGAATTGGAATACTGGCAGAACGGATACGTTACCGTACATAAATTTTCTATCGGGAACTTTCTTAAAATATCTACCTTTAAAAACCTCTATATCCAATCACAATTCTAAAATTCATATTATGAGAAAAGCCTTATTGCTACTTATCCTTTTTGCAGCCTTCTCAGCAAACGCACAAAAGAAGAAATCCACTGCAGTACAGACAAAAAGCACTACTGCTGTCGATACCGATTCTGTTTTGTTTTCTAAACTAAATTACAGGCTTATTGGTCCGTTTGTCGGTGGACGTAGTGCGGCCGTAGCCGGTAGTTATACGAATAAAAACACATTCTATTTTGGCGGTGTTGGTGGCGGTGTGTTCAAGACTACGGATGGCGGTGCTAACTGGGTGAGTATTGCCGATAAATATATCGGTGGTGGTATTGGTGCAATTGCCGTTGCACCCACGGATGAGGATATTATCTATGTGGGAGGCGGAGAAAATACAGTGCGTGGAAATGTGAGTGAAAGTATCGAGGGTGTTTACCGTACAGATGACGGTGGTAAGACGTGGAGGAACATAGGGCTGAAAGATGGCCGGCATATCATACGGCTTATTATCCATCCAAAGAATCCGGATATCGTTTGGGCTGCGGTGATGGGACATCTTTTCGGACCGAATGAAGAGCGTGGTGTTTATAAAACAACCGATGGCGGTAAAACGTGGAAGAGGGTTTTATTTGTAAACGATCTTACGGCTTGCAGTGATCTTGTTATGGAGCCCGGAAATCCGAAAGTGTTGTATGCAGGCATGTGGCGGTTGATCAGAACACCTTATTCGCTCGAGAGTGGCGGAGAAGGCAGCGGACTCTGGAAGAGTACTGATGGTGGCGAAACATGGAAGAATGTTTCTGCCAACAAGGGATTGCCCAAAGGTACATGGGGTATCGTAGGGGTGGCAGTAGCTCCGAGCAATACAGATAAAGTGTATTCAATAATAGAAAATCAAAACGGCGGATTATTTATGAGTAATGACGGCGGCGAGACCTGGACGCTGACCAACAGTGATAACAATATCCGCCAGCGCGCATGGTATTATACAAAAGTTTTTGTCGATCCTCATAACGAGAATAAGGTATATTGTCCGAATGTTGGTTTTATGCGCAGTACAGATGGCGGACGTACCTTCCAGAGTGTTCGTACACCCCACAGCGATCACCATGATTTATGGATTGATCCTACGGATGGAAACAGGATGATTGTGGGCGACGACGGTGGCGGACAGGTGACTTTTGACGGAGGTGCCACATGGAGTACTATGATGAACCAGCCGACGGTTGAAACCTACAGGCTCAGCACAGATAATTCTTTTCCTTATAACATCCTTTTTGCCCAGCAGGATAACGGCGCCTACCGGCTGAAAAGTCGTACGGCGGGGATAGGCATTACACAATCAGACCTGCAGAATGTGGCAGGAAGCGAGAGTGGTTATATTGTAGCTGATCCTTCTGATCCTGAAATCACATACGGAGGTAACTACCAGGGACTTTTACAGCGCCTTGATCTGCGCACCGGAGAAAGCCGCATGATCAATATCTGGCCGATAGATAATATGGGTGCAGGAGCTGAGGCTGCCAAATACCGTTTCCAGTGGAACTATCCGATTTTCTTCTCTCCGCATAATCCTAAACGTTTGTATGCAGCGGGCAATCATCTGTTTGTAACAGAAAACGAAGGAAGGTCCTGGGAAATGATTTCTCCTGATCTTACTACAAACGATAAGAGCAGGCAGGGATCCAGTGGCGGACCTATCACTAAGGATAATACCAGCGTGGAATATTATTGCACGATCTTCTATGCTACCGAAAGCTGGGTAGAGAAAGATTTATTGTGGACAGGCAGTGACGATGGTGTTATCTCTGTGAGCCGCGACGGAGGAAAGAACTGGGAAAATGTGACACCAAAAGATGCTCCGGAGTGGATGATGTGGAACTGTATTGAAGTAGATCCGTTCAAGAAAGGTGCAGCCTATTTCGTCGGGACGAGGTATAAATTAGACGACTATAAATCGTACATCTATAAAACAGAAGATTACGGTAAGACATGGAAGCTTATAGTGAACGGTATCGATCCGATGCACTTTGCAAGAGCACTAAGAGCCGATCGAAAACGTCCGGGATTACTCTATGCCGGTACGGAATACGGCATGTATATCTCTTATGATGATGGCGCTCACTGGAAACCCTTCCAGTTGAATATGCCTATTGTATCAGTAGTTGACCTGGCCATTAAAAACAACGACCTTATTGTTGGGACCCAGGGGAGAAGTCTCTACGTTTTGGATGATCTTACTGTTTTGCAGGAAAAGAAAGACGAGGTACTCGATCAGAATCTGCATGTGTTCACGGTCATCCCCGCATACCGTTTCGGCGGTGGCGGCCGCTTCTTTCGGGGCTTCGGCAATGTGAATATGAATGCGATGGGTAAAAACCCACCGAATGGGGTAGTATTCAACTATTACCTGAAGAACGCAGACAAGGTTTCGGTTACAATAATGGATAAGAATAAAAAGGAAATCAGGACTTTCAGAAGTGGTGGAGGTAGTGCACCTGCGGGAGGCACACCGGCACAGTTTGGAGGATTCCCCGGCGGAGGCGGTGGGGCAACCGCCACAGTCAGTGCTGATCAGGGGATGAATCAGTTTGTCTGGGATATGAACTACCCGCCGGCAGAAAGAGTGAACGGGCTCATTCTCTGGAATGGCTTCATCGGTTCACCTAAGGCTGCCCCGGGAGAATATTTTGCAAAGTTCAAAGCGGGAACAGATTCTGTGGAAGTACCCTTCACTATTCTACCCAATCCGAATTACAAGACAACGCTGGCAGAGTATCAGGAGCAGTTTGATTTCCAGATTAAGCTAAGAGACAAATTCTCTGAGGTAATGAATGCGATTAAGAATATCCGCGATCTGCGGCAGCAGATGAACGACTTTAGTTCGAGAACAGGTAAAGACATGCCCAAAGATATCAAAGATCAGATCAGCAGTATTCAGAAAGAAATTACCGGTATTGAAGAAGCACTGCATCAGACAAAAGCTAAGAGTAGTCAGGATGTACTGAACTTCCCCATCAAGTTAGACGATAAGTTGTCGAGCATTTACAGGGTTGCATCATCAGGCGAAGCAGGATTGCCCAAGCAGGCAAGGGACGCTTACAACGAACTCGTTCCGCAGATTGATGAGCAGTTAAATAAGTGGAAAAATGTATTGAATACTGATGTCAATAAACTGAACAAATTGATTCACGAAAGTTCAGTGCCTGTGATACACGTCAAAGGATAACAGTTGAGAGTGACAGATAATTGCAGTCAGATATAAAAGAAAACAGCCGCTCGTTGAAGGGCGGCTGTTGTTTAATACATCGCGGATGAATAACCTGACTTACTGAAAAGTCCTGCTGGGTTTACCCGGGTAAATTTTGTTTTTGCAGGTTACCCGGAGCGTTCTTCAAATAAAAAGCCATCGCCAGAGCGTATCTACTATTCGGATTCCGGTCAAAGTATGTCTTGTCTTTCGATATGGGGCTGTAATTTAAAAATTCGACTAACCCTTCGTTCAGCAGAAAGTGGATAAAATTTTCCCCGGAAGCTTCATACCTGGCATTGAATACTTTTGCCATGAACTTAGGCAACATAGTGTTTCTTAAATGTTCTATTTCACTTAGCTTTTTTCTCACGTCAGAACTGGTTTGGGTCTCCATATAAATATTGTGACCGCGAATTTCATATCTGATGGACCCTTTTATTTCGAAGTAAGAAGTGCTGCATATTTTTTCTCCAAGAATGCCAATCGCTGTAATGTGATACTCCTGCAGTAAGGCTTTAATAATTTCCGGAGCCTTAGTAAAAGGTCCGGATCGAAATCCTTCCGCTTCCAACCGGCTTTCTTCAAAGAACATCACAGAGCATTGATATTCATACGCATTCCAGGAGATTGCGAAATCTTCTTTTCGTGTTATAATGACTACGATGATATTTTTTTGTTGCTTTTTCATTCTGGAAGAGATGAATTAGTAAGAGTTGTCAAATTTCTTTCGTGTCGGTGTCGCTTTTTTCGATACTTTTTTCTCCTGTTTGATTTTGGAGGCAATGAACAATCCGGCGGCAACTATATCCCAGTTTTTTTCAAGGTCTAAGTTTATATCAGCTTCGCCGTCAACTCTGTATAGATTGCGGATAAGACGATGCCCATTGTTCTCGATATATGCCTCAAGACATTTATTTGGATCATTCCATTCGTCCGATAAAACTTCCATAGTGACTTGAGGAATAATTTCTGCTATAAGACTATTGTTATTAGCTATCCAATCTACAATGTCTTCTAAGCCGGCAAACCTTAATTCACTCTTAGGCTTTACGTTTTCTTTCATCTCCCACTTTCTGTATAAGGATAATAGATCTAACCCCCCGACAGATGCCTCACGCCCGCTATAGCGATATATGGTCATTTGGTCAAAATCAGACATCTTATCAGGTATCCTCACGTTTGTGCAGACACCTCGACCTCGATTTTTAAGTACTTTGCCTTTATACAAAACAAAGTACAACTTACCATCCTTTCCTATTCCTGAGTCGTTGATTGTGGAATTTAAATCAGGGCGTCCTGAATCAGATCTGAGAACTGTATCAAAATTTTTTCCTGATAGAACTATAAACCCTCCACTTTCTCGATAAGATGCGGAACCGGAGCAGACTAACATAATTTCTCCAGGTAATTTTTCTTTTTTTGTTTTCATGACAAGAAGATTTTTTGTTTAAGAAACTTTACATTTTAATAGGCGTGAAAACACAAGGTTTTAATTGTTGCAGATTTTGAATAAAGCAGCTTCTCTGCGTTCCTGTTTGATATTTGAGGCGACCAGCAGTCCTGCGGCAAACAATTCCCAGTTTTCATCAGGATTCAGGTGGTTATCTGTTTTATTGGCAAAGTGATAAAGGCCCCTGATTAACTTATGGCCGTTTTCCGCGATTGCGATTATAAGATCGGATGCAGAATAAGCCCGGGTGTTTGAAAGAATACGGGTTACGATGGAGGGAATTACCCGGGGTTTAAAATAATCAGTCTCGAGAATCCATTTTACGACCCCTTCCAGGTTGACAAACCTGAGATCGGCATTATGCACGGCGATCTGTGCCTGCATCTCTCTTATGCGGAAAAGATGTCGCCCGGGTTTCAGTTGAGGTTCATCTTCACGAAAATCGTAGTACACAATGCAGGTTTTGTATCCCTTGTCACGGTAGGGTTTTAGTAGCTCAGACGTGCTTTCTTTGGCGATTCCGGATCTAATGATTGTGGAATAATTTTCTCCGGCGAAGATGACGAAACGGGTTTCTTTTTGTGGGGTGTAAAGGGTACGTTGTACCAAAATCACTCCTTTTTCCCCCATTGTTTTTGTTGTACTCATGGCAATACAGTACTGCTAACACACGGTTGCAGATTTTTTTAGTGTGAAACAAAATTGATTGTACGTGGGGGGAATCCTTGTCAGGTTCAAGGAGGGGTACCCTGCAAAGATATGTAATTTTTAAGCTATTTATTTTAAAATATTTTTTCTTTTCCATGCCTTAAATCTTGTTTCCACGTGCTGATATCCTTACAGGATAAGTGATAATCCTACCTTTGCGCCATGCATTCTCATTTATCAGGATGGAAGGATACGATAGCTGCCATTGCCACCCCCGCGGGTATTGGCGGTATCGGGGTAATCCGCGTCAGCGGTGATACTGCTTATGATGTCGTTCAGCAGCTATTTCCGCAAAAGCAACTCAGAGAACAGCAGCCCAATACATTGCATGTGGGGTTGCTCAAAGACGGTAATGAGATTTTGGACGAAGTAGTGTTGAGCCTTTACCGGAAACCCCACAGTTTTACCGGAGAAGATGTGGTAGAGATCAGTTGCCACGGCTCACCGTTTATCCTTCAGCAGGTACTGGATGCCCTGGTGAGGAAAGGAGCGCGCCTTGCGAGGGCAGGAGAGTTCACCCAGCGGGCATTTCTGAATGGTAAGATGGACCTGGCACAGGCCGAAGCAGTAGCGGATATCATCAATGCAGAAACGAAATCGGCGCACGATACGGCGATGAACCAGTTACGCGGCGGCTTCTCCAAAGAGCTCAACGACCTGCGTGATAAGCTGATTCATTTTGCTGCAATGATAGAGTTGGAGCTCGACTTCTCTGATGAGGATGTAGAGTTTGCCGACAGGGATGAGTTCAATAAGCTCATCGATGAGGCTGATACCAAGGTGACACGACTGATTGATTCCTTCGCTCTCGGCAATGCCATAAAGAAAGGTGTGAGCGTGGCGATTATCGGTAAACCCAACGCGGGAAAGAGTACCCTGTTGAATGCTCTGCTCAACGAAGAGCGTGCCATCGTGAGCGATATTGCCGGCACTACGCGCGATACAATCGAAGAAACCCTGAACATCAAAGGTGTGCTGTTCAGACTGATAGACACTGCAGGTATCAGGGAACATACTACCGATACCATCGAACATCTCGGGATAGAGCGCAGCAAGCAGAACGCCGAAAGGGCCGATATCATTATCTATGTGAAAGATCTGATGGATGAAGAGGAAGAGCCCGGATGGATGAGCCGCTTCCACAACAAGATGATCGTCATTCATAATAAACTGGATGCATATACAAAGAAATTGCAGGCAGAAGGTAAGCCGGTGCCTGAAATTGAGAATGCCATCTCAGCCAAAGACAGGGAGTCCATTCACTGGCTGCAGGAAGCGCTCTTCCATAAAGCCATCAGCAGTAGGAAGTCTGACGGTTCTGTTGTTACCAATGCCCGTCACTACGAAGCATTGCTCAAAACGAAGGAGAGTTTGGATACCGTCCGTGCAGGTTTAAAACAAAACCTCTCCGGCGATCTGATTGCAGTGGATATCCGCCGCGCCCTGCATTATCTCGGTGAGATTACCGGGGTTGTTGAAGTCGACAGGGATATTCTGGGCACCATTTTCGGTAAATTCTGTATCGGCAAATAGGAAGGATGTACCGCTCCTACGGAGCTCGTTTTTCATTTTGCTTTTTGCTATTAGGATGGTGCTTCTACGAAGCTCTTTCTCTACTAATCATAGCCCACGTCATTGCGAGGAGTGCACACCAACGGCGTGACGACGCGGCAATCTTTTGTAATTGCAGTAATCCTGTTGCATTGTGTATCTCAGAGATTGCCATGTTCCGATGCTTCGGAACTCGCAATGACGGCATGGGAAAGATTGTTGAGAATTTTCATTCAGCTCTGTAAGAGCGAAATACTAGTAGCAACGGAAAAGAGAAATTGCTGAGCCCCTTCGGGGCGGTATGTTAATATCAGCTTCTCAGAACACTACATTACCATTAAAAATGAGCGACTTCACTGGCGAGATGCGCGAAACGGCCTCAGCAGAACAGCTGGCATCCAGGAAGGCGAGGTTGGCAGTGTCGCCGGGTTTGGGCCATTGTTGGTTGCCGCTGTCGTCTAACGGAAGAATATCACCGGTGGCGAGTCGCAGAATTCGTGAGAGGCCCGACTCGGTTACATATCCGTAAAGCTGCGCAGCGAGATTAGCCTTTTGTAACACACTACCCGTACCGAAGGTATTCCAGTGGTCGACGATGCAGTCGTTGCCGGTCTGTACTTTCACTCCGTATTTGTAAAGGGTAGGGATAGGCATAATCAGTCTGCCGATCGGAATGGTGGAGTTGATACCGATTCCTGCCGCTGCCAGCTTTTCTGCGATCTCTTCCTGTTTTTTAGCTTCAATGGCGCCGAGGATAAAACAATGACTGAGGTATGTCTTACCCTTTAGTACAGGGTTTTCATCTACCTTTTGAATGAGGTATTCTACTGTTTGCAATCCCGAATTACCAGTTTCGTGCAGATGCATGTCGATGCCCTTGTTATTATCTAAGGCGAGTTGTACAATGAAGTCCACTTGCTTTTCAATGGAGCCGTCGATCGTATAAGGATCCAGTCCGCCGATGAAATCGATATCCATCTTTGCGGCTTCCTTCATGAAGGGAACCGTGTCGGTGTAAAAGATGCCGTGTTGGGGAAAGGCAACGAGTTCTGCTCCGAAACCTGCTTTCTTGTTCTCCAGTGCTGTCTGCAAATGTTTGAGTGAATCCAGTTTAGAGGTAGGTTCGATGTTTACCTGACTGCGGGCAAAGGCAGTGCCTTTCGACTGTAACAGTTCGATAGTCTTCTCTGCTTTAAAAGTAGAGTTCTTCAGCATATCGGGCAGTATCTTCTGTTCTAATGCAATCATCCCTTTGATGCCGTTGCTTCTGCGGCGAACGGCCTGCCATTTATCTCCGTAAAAAGTTTTGTCTAAGTGGATGTGCATGTCTCTGAACGACGGCAGCATCAGCAAACCTTTGGCATCCATCGCATCGGCATCCGGGCGGTTAGGAGCAACTTTAGATATTTTACCGTCTTCAATCTCCAGATAGAACAGATCTGTTTTTGTGGCGATTACTTCATCACCTTCATAAACAAAACCTGTTTCCAGGCGCACATTTTTGATGCTGAGTGTATTTATATTCATTGTTTCTTTCTTTTTAGAAAATCCTTTGGCAGATTTCATGTTTCCTGTGGCAGCCACACCGATGGCTGTCAGAGCAGAGTTTCTGATGAATGATTTTCGCGTGATATTATTACTTTGATTCATGATTGTGCAGTTCATCAAATTTAATCATTACTGATTTTTTATTTTTTCGGGATGGAATGTAATTTGAACGTTTACAGCGTACACCGGTAGTACGATGCGATAGTCCCTTTGTAAATGCATAATCCGTTTCCGTTATGTATATCTGAGATTGCCACGCCCCGATACATCGGAGCTCGCAATGAGGGCAGGTAGAATTATCTTTTCTAAGGCCGCTCCTTAGGAGTTGATGATAATTATTGAATCAGGTGACTATACCGGGAAACTTTATTTACATTTTCGTCCTCTGTATCCCATGCTCCTCTGTCTCCATCATTTTTACACGCGTCATCCCGGTTTCACTACGCACCGCATCATAAGTTTCGGGGTGAGTTACGCGCAACCAACGCATTACGCGGTCGAGGATTACTTTATAGAGCGGCAGGAACAAGATAGAGTTCACTAGGATTTTGAAAGCATAATCTACAGTGGCAATCTCGAAGAGGTTGTTGGCTAAGTAAGGGTCTGAAGTTTTGTAGAAGGCGATTAGAAAAAAAGTATAAGTATCCACGAAATTTCCGAAGATGGCAGAGGCCAGCGGAGCATGCCACCATTGTTTGTGTTGGCGCAGTTTGTTGAAAACAAAGACGTCGTTTAACTGTCCGACGACATATCCCGAAAAACTGGCAATGGCAATTCGCGCCACAAAGAGATTGAAGGTGGCGAGCGAACTGAATCCTAACCATACTCCGTTTCTGAAGCAGACGGTGATGATGTATGACACGATTAGCGCCGGAAGCATCGCATAGAAAATTACGCGTCGCCCTTCTTTTGCCCCGAGGATTCTGACTGTCAGGTCCGTCGCCAGGAAGATGAACGGAAAGGTAAACGCTCCCCACGTAGCCTTGAAGCCGAATACAGTGATGGGGAACTGTACCAGGTAATTACTTGAGGCGACGATCAGAATATGGAAACACGCGAGCCAAATCGCAATGCGGCGGTTGGATGAAGTGGGCATAAAGACGTCTTAGTTTTTTAACGTGGGAGAATTTCGAACCACGAGTATCTTAATACCTGTTTTAATAATGAAGCTGCAAAGTAAAGCTATTTTCAGGAGAGATTCTTTTTACTGTTAAAAGTAATTTAACCTTGACCAGGATGGTCAAGGTACATTCGACTGCTTTATTCTAGAACACTTTACTAAAACTCCGGAGGAGTTACCTGTTTGTAACCAAAAGAACAATCAGCCACACTCACTCCATAGGAGTGACCGATAAAAGAGTCGCTAGAATCAAGGTTCCCCCAGGCTATTCCCAATGGCACCCAACGAATTCATCATTCGTAACTCTCAATTCTGATTCAATATTTGTAATAAAAAAGGGAAGATCACTCTTCCCTTGTCTATAGTAAATTAAAAAGTTTAAGCTGTCACCTCAACTGCAGCAGCCACTTTATCGATAGCCTTGATTGCCTGTGCGATTTCGTCGTGTGTAACCGTCAGGTGTGGACGGAAACGGATGGAGTTATCGCCGCAAGGCAGGATGAGCAGATTTTCTTTCTCACGAAGTTCGGTGATGAACCTGGTACGTGCTTCGGTTGATGGTAAGTCAAAAGCGCATAACAGTCCGCGGCCGCGGGTGTTGGAGATCACATCCGGATGCTTGGCTTCTAATTCGCGCAATGAATCTAAAAGGAATTTACCCTGTGTTGTTGCATTCTGCAGCAGCTTGTCTGATTCAATGATTTCGAGAATCAGTTTGAAGCGCAGCATGTCAACGAAGTTGCCGCCGAAAGTAGAGTTAATTCTTGATGATTCTTTAAACACATGTCCTTCTACCTGATCCAGTTTTTCCTTGCTTGCCAGGATACCGCACACCTGCGATTTCTTACCAAATGCGAGGATATCGGGAGTTACTCCGAGTCCCTGATATGCCCACATGCTGCCGGTGATGGCCATGCCGACCTGTACTTCGTCAAAAATCAGCAGGATATCATTCTCATCACAAATTCTTCTCAGTTCTTTCAGGAATTCAACGCGGAAGTGGTTGTCTCCTCCTTCGCTTTGAATCGGTTCTATGATGATGCACGCGATATCGTCAGGATTAGCAGCGATGGCTTCGTTGACTTGTCCGATAGCCTGAGCTTCCAAAGCCTTGGTGCGGGCCAGGCTTTCTTCTGTCAGCGGGAAGTGCAGTTTCGGATTCATGATGCGCGGCCAGTTGAACTTTGGAAAGTACTGGTATTTGCGCGGGTCGGAAGTATTGGTCAGAGACAGTGTATAACCTGATCTTCCGTGGAAAGCCTGTTTGAAGTGGATCACCTGGGAGGCTTCTACTTTAGAGCCTTTCAGCCAGTTCTTGCGGGTTTTCCAGTCGAAAGCAGTTTTCAGGGCATTTTCCACTGCGAGTGCGCCCCCTTCGATGAAGAAGCAATATGATAATTCTTCCGGTATGGCAACGCGCTCAAATACTTCTACAAAGTCAGCATACTCCTGAAAATACACATCGCTCAGTGTGGGCTTGTAAGTAGCATGCTCGCCCAGCCACTCTTTGTGTTTCATAATGTAGGGATGGTTATAACCGACGGAGCCTGAAGCAAACATGGAGAACATGTCGAGGTAAGACTTGCCCGTTACCTCGTCGACGATCCACGATCCATGAGATTTTTCAAAGTCCATTACAAAGTCATATCCATCGGCTAAAATGTGCCGGCCCAAAGTTTCTTTTACACTGTTCATACCGGTTAATTTTTATTGAGTTAAAATCTATTTTTTGATATAAAAACTCCGCAAAGGTACGATGTTAAGGGCGGTTAGCCTTGCATTTTTGCGAAAGTTTTTGGAAAACCGCTTGAATTGTACGGGGTTTATCTAAAGAATTTCCGTGCAAAATCAGCCGGAGCCGGGTATTAAAAAGAAAAGCTTCCCGATGTTGAAACCGGGAAGCTCGTGAATATCTGTTTTTACCGGACTAAGCCGGTGGATATCTCTTTTTTATTTGGTTTCTTCCTTCTTACCCAGCAATATCTCGTTGATAGCCTGCTTCAGGGTAGCCTTGGGTAGTGCACCCATTGCCTGTTGCGGATCTTCTTCCATCGGGCAGAAGAGCAGGGTAGGGATGCTTCTGATACCGAATGCGGCTGCTAATTCCATTTCGGCCTCGGTGTCGATCTTGTAGATATAAATCTGGTCTTTGTATTCTGCTGCGAGCTCTTCTAATACGGGAGCGATAGCTTTACAGGGGCCGCACCAGTCGGCATAGAAATCGATCAGGCAGGGTTTGTCGCCTTCGTATTTCCACTGCTCGGGATTCTTCTCGTAGTTGAAAACCTTGTTCAGGAATTCTTCTTTTGTAAGGTGTATTGTGTTCTTAGTCATTGTGTCCATTCTTGTTGTTACTTTTTGTTGATTTAAAATAAGGTGCAAAGGTACTGATATGATCCCGCTTATTGTGTGATATATGTTACAATAGGGGAATGTGAGAAGATTGAGCGGGAATTTATGCACACCGGGTTGTTTTTATCTTATTTCTGTTGCGATTATTTTTTATCTTTACCACTCTCAATTAATTACTAGCAAAAAAAATTGACATTTATGGACACATGGTTACCGTCATTAATCACTGCTACACCACAGGAAGGATTTGAACTGGCTATTACTTTATCGCGCAGGGGCGTGAAGTACACACAACCGGATACGGAGGTGCTTCACAAACTGCGTCCCGAGTATGCTAACAATGCAGAAGCACTTACAGCTGCCTCGCAGGTAATTGCTATTAACTTTCAGACTGTAGCTGCTGCTAATAATTATTGGAGAAAATAATTGTTTCTTGTTTCCGGCGTAGTTTTCTGCGCCGGTTTTTTTGTTAGCTATTAGTATTAAGCACTTACAGAGCTTGATACAAGTTTCCCGTAATCCTTTCCTTGCCGTCATTGCAAGCTCCGGCGTACACAACACAAAAAAGGACCGTGGTAATTACAAAGGGATTGCCGCGTCGTCACACTTGAGGTGTGAACGCCTCGCAATGACGGGAGACTTCACAAACTCCACAGGAGTTCCCTGTTTGTAAGAGAGGCATCCATACCATCCACTTCATAGGAGTGACCTGCTCATGAATTATCCAATATAAGACCTCGCAAATTCATTGCATTCATAATTCATAGCTCATAATTCATAATTAAAAAAACGCTTCATCTGCAAAAGACCCCTATATGATATAACCATAAAAAATATTCCTCCTCACTTTTCAATAGCTCAATATTTTAGCTAAATTTGCTAAAAATATTAGCTATCCGTGTACCTCAACTGTAAGACATACTACAGCTTCCGCTATGGCACCTATTCCACCGAAGAACTGGTGAAGGCTGCCGTGGAGCACGGTGTGGATTGCCTGGCACTGACCAACATCAACTCCACTTACGACGAGTGGGAGTTTGTGCGATTGTGCAACGAGGCGGGCATCAAACCCGTGCTGGGGGCCGAGATACGCAATGATGACAGGCTGCTTTATATCCTGATCGCTGCTAATAACAGCGGGCTGGTGCAGATACACGAATTCCTCTCTGCTCATCTGGTCAGAAAGGAACCCTTCCCCGAACCGGATAAGATGCATGGTTTCTTTGCATCGCCCATGGATGGCTTTGTTATCTATCCGCCGGAGGCGAAACCATTATCCGAGCTGTTAATGAATGAAAGGGTGGGCATCCTCCCGTGGGAAGTCGGCAAACTGATAGCTATCGACTGGAAGCAGTATAAAAACAAACTGGTTGTCCGCCAGCCGGTGACCTTCCAAAACAAAATCTACTTTAACCTGCACCGCTTGCTGCGTGCGATAGATAAAAACTGTCTGCTCTCCAAACTGCCACCTGAAGCACAGGCTTCAGAAAAAGAGGTACTCGCATCGCCGGTATCCATCCTGCAGGCCTTCCGCGATTATTCTTTTATTGTAACGAATACCTACAGACTGTTAGAGAGTTGCTCGGTGAGTATGGATTTTCATACAGACAAAAACAAACAATATTACACCGCGAGCAAAGAAGACGACAGAGTGCTGCTGGCCAAGCTGGCGCACGACGGACTGATTCGCCGATACGGAAAGAAAAACAAAATCGCCCGCGAGCGGATGGAGAAGGAGCTGAAAATTATCAACGACCTCGGGTTTAATTCTTACTTTCTGATCAATAACGACATTGTGCAATATGCCACTACGCGCGGCTTTTATCATGTAGGCCGGGGCAGCGGCGCCAACTCCGTAGTAGCCTACTGTTTAGGGATTACCAATGTGGATCCGATAGAGCTGAATCTGTTCTTTGAACGCTTCCTGAATCCGGAGCGCACCTCGCCGCCTGATTTCGATATCGACTTCAGCTATGCCGACCGCGATGAGATGATAGATTACATCTTCAAGCGTTTCGGGCGCGACCATGTGGCGCTCTGTGGTTCCTGCTCTACATTCAAACGCGATGCGGCAGTACACGAGCTGGGGAAGGTATTCGGCCTGCCCGAGGAAGAGATTAAAGGTTTGCAGAGAAGCGGAGTGGCTGAAGATCATATTCAGAAACTGGTTCTGCAATACGCTTCGTTGCTCAAAGGTTTTCCGAATGTAATGTCCATCCATCCCTGTGGGATGCTGATTACAGAGAAGAAGACGACGGAGTATGCTACTTGTTTCCTGCCGCCTAAAGGTTTTACCGGTGTGCAGATGGATATGTTCACTGCCGAGGATGTGGGCATCAATAAGTTTGATATCCTCAGTCAGCGCGGGCTAGGGCATATCAAAGAGTGCCTGCAACTCATCAGGCAGAATAGAGGAGTGGATGTCGATATCAATAACTTCCGTGCGTTCCGCAATGACGATCGTATCAAAGAACAAATCCGCGAAGCGAACACGATTGGGTGCTTTTATATTGAGAGTCCGGCCATGCGGCAACTGCTGAAGAAGTTGCGTTGTGATGATTACCTCACGCTGGTAGCGGCGAGCAGCATCATCCGTCCGGGTGTGGCGCAGTCGGGCATGATGCGCGAGTATATATACAGGTATCACAACAGGGATAAGATTCAGTATATCCATCCGTTGTTTGAAGAGCATCTGGGAGAGACCTTCGGTGTGATGGTCTTTCAGGAAGACGTGATCAAGATAGCGCACTACTTTGCCGGATTGTCATTGGGCGAAGCCGATATCCTTCGTAGGGCGATGAGCGGCAAGTACCGCAGCCATAACCGCTTCCATCTGATGAAAGATAAGTTTCTGGCCAACTGCCGTGAGATAGGCCACAGCGATGAACTGGCCAATGAGGTGTGGCGGCAGATGGAGAGCTTTGCAGGATACAGTTTTAATAAAGCACACTCTGCCAGCTTTGCGGTGGAGAGCTATATGAGTCTGTACCTCAAAACCTATTATCCGAAGGAATTCATGGTGGCGGTCATCAATAATTTCGGAGGATATTATTCACGGGAACTGTACTTTCTGGAACTGCTCAAGACAGGAGGAGATATCAAGCCACCCTGTGTAAATAACAGTGATATATATACGAACATCAGAGATAACGAAGTCTATACCGGATTCATCCATATCAAAGGATTGCAGACAAAGGTGATGGAAACGATTGTGGAAGAACGGAGTGCTCACGGCTCTTACCTGTACTTGCAGGATTTTATTGAGCGGACGAACATCCCGCAGGAGCAGTTGAACATACTGATCAGCATCGGGGCGCTGCGCTTTACGGGTAAATCCAAAAAACGCTTGTTGTGGGAAGCCAATTTTTTAGAGAAGAATTACCAGCCGGAGGTGCACGCAGTACCTGCATTGTTTGCGAGCGACCCTATGGAGTTCACCTTGCCGAAACTGGTCGATAATCCACTCGACGACCTGTACGACCAGGTAGAGATACTGGGCTTCACGCTCTCTAACCCGTTTGCGCTGGCAGCAGAAGATGCAGGCTGGTATTGCGTAGCCAAGGATCTGCCGCGTTACAGAGGTAAGCAGGTTACCTGCGTTGCCTATTTTATTGCACACAAGCATGTGGTGACGAAGTACAGAGACCATATGTATTTCGGAACTTTTATCGACAAGAACCTCGACTGGATAGATACCGTTCATTTTCCTGAAGTAGCTAAGAAGTACCCGATGCACAACAGCGGTTTCTACCGCATTACCGGCAGGGTGGTAGAAGACTTCGGGACTTACAGCATTGAGGTGACAGAGCTGCAGAAGGTAGGATACAAAAACAGAAGCTATTCAAATTTCGGATGATGGTATTGCGGGAGGAGCGGCATATTACCCATATGGACCTCGATACATTTTTTGTATCGGTAGAACAGTTGCGCAATCCGAAACTGAAAGGGAAACCCATCCTGGTAGGTGGAGAGAGCAACCGGTCGGTAGTGGCTTCGTGTAGTTATGAGGCGCGGAAGTTTGGCATCCACAGCGGTATGGCGATGAAGACGGCGAGGCGGCTTTGCTCGCACGCTATCATCGTTAAGAGTGATTATGATGCATATACTAAATACTCCCGGCTGGTGACAGATGTCGTCAGGGATACCGTGCCGCTTTTTGAGAAAGCAAGCATCGACGAATTCTATATTGACCTCACGGGGATGGACCGCTTTTTCGGATGCCTGAAATTCAGCGATGAGCTAAAGAAAAAAGTAATAAAGGAAAGCGGGTTGCCGATTTCCTTCGGGCTGGCCTCTAACAAGTTAGTCAGCAAAGTAGCGACGAACGAGGTGAAGCCCAACGGCAGACTGGAAATTCCCAACGGCAATGAGAAATCATTTCTCTCTCCGCTGAGCATCATGAAGATTCCCGGTATCGGGAAGGAAACAGGATACAAGTTGATGAAGATGGGAGTGGAAACGGTAAAAGTGTTGAGCGAAATACCGGTGAATATGATGTACAATCTGATGGGTAAGAGCGGTATAGAACTGCACCGCAAGGCCAATGGTATCGACGAAACACCTGTAGTGCCTTTCAGAGAGCAGAAGTCGATCAGCCATGAAGAGACTTTTCAGAGTGATACTACAGATATCAGTTTCATCTATGCCATACTCGTAAGGATGACAGAGAAACTGGCTTTTGAACTGCGCAACCAGAGAAGGCTGACGGGGTGCATTGCAGTAAAAATCAGGTACAGCGATTTTCAGACAGAGCAGAAGCAGATGTCTGTTTCCTATACCGCATCAGATCATGTGTTGGTGAAGGAAGTGAAAGATCTTTTTGACAGGCTGTATGCCAGGCGGCAACTGATCCGTCTGATAGGGGTACGGTTTTCAGAGCTGATTCCAGGTATCTATCAGGCCGATTTGTTTGAGGATACAGAAGAGTCACTGCGGCTCTATATGGCTATAGACAGTATCAAGAAACGCTTTGGCGAGGAGTATCTGTTCAGAGCAGCCGGATATACGGGAGACAGAATAACCCGTTTCTGAAAATCAGAAGTATTACCTTCGGGATGAACGAATAAAAATCCTGATGATAAGAGTACTCGCTTTCAGCAGTTCGCGTGTCGGTAATTCCGGATACCTCGAGCCTACCATACCATTTATAAAAGACTTTCTGGGAGCCTACCAACTCACGATTGCTTTTATCCCTTTTGCCACTGCCGGAACTTATGACGATTACCTCGGAAGAGTGAGGAAAGCTTTGAAAGAGCTGCCCTACAACATTGAAGTAGTTCGCGGAGCAGGGTCGAAGGACCTGTTGCGCAGTTGCGATGTCATCCTCACGGGTGGAGGCAATACCTTCAAACTGTTATACGGATTGTATGAGCACGATCTGTTGGATATCATCCGGGAGCGGGTGCTGTCAGGGCTTCCTTACATGGGATGGAGTGCGGGAGCCAATATCCTGGGACCTACGATCTGTACGACTAACGATATGCCGATCATCTATCCGCCATCCTTAAAGGCATTGAATATTTTTCCTTTCCAGATCAATCCGCACTACAAAACCATAACCATCCCCGGTTTTCATGGCGAAACGCGTGACGACCGCCTGAACGAGTTTTTGGAAGTAAATCCCAACGCCGTTGTGATAGCAATGCCCGAAGGAAGCGTGCTCCTGGCAGAATCCGGTACCATAATATATAAAGGCTCTGAAGAAGCTTACCGTTTTTCCGTCGGCAGCAAAGGCATAGAGAAAACCCCTGTCAGTCCCGGTGATAAAATTGTGTTATAATAAACTGATTTTCCGCTTTTTAACGGTGTAAAAGATAAATAAAAATAGTTTTTAATTCTTTAAATTGTCGTACCTTTGCACACTTTAAAATCATGCCGTAACATGATAAGCGGCCATACTCCGGTATGGCACTCATCTCTGTGAAGCATGTAACAATTCATATTTTAAATAGTAATTGTACATGAAACTTAGTCAATTTAAATTTGACCTTCCCCTAAATCTGATTGCACAAAATCCAACAAAACGAAGAGAAGACAGCCGGTTGATGGTTATCGAAAGAGCCACCGGAAAGATTGAAAACAAACACTTCAGAGATATTCTGGATTATTTTGACGACAAGGATGTATTTGTGGTGAACAACACGAAGGTTTTCCCTGCGCGCATGTATGGCCGCAAGGAGAAGACCGGAGCCAGCATTGAGGTATTTCTCCTTAGGGAATTGCATAAAGGCAACCGCCTGTGGGACGTGATTGTGGATCCCGCCAGAAAGATCAGGGTAGGTAATAAGCTTTATTTCGGAGATAATGATGAGCTGGTGGCTGAAGTGATAGACAATACGACTAGCCGCGGACGTACTATCCGTTTTCTGTGGGATGGAAGCGAGGAAGAATACAGGAAACTGCTTCAGGAGCTTGGGGAAACTCCGCTGCCTAAGTATATCAAACGCAAACCTGACGAAGAAGACCGTGAGCGTTACCAGACAGTTTATGCGAAATTTGAAGGAGCTGTGGCAGCCCCGACTGCAGGATTGCACTTCAGTCCGGAACTGATCAAGCGTTTAGAGATTAAAGGAATCCGGTTTGCAGAAGTAACCCTCCACACCGGACTCGGTACTTTCCGTCCGATTGAGGTAGAAGACCTGAGTAAACACAAGATGGATGCAGAATATTACAGAATTGATGAGGAAGCCTGCAGAATTGTCAACACTGCAAAGGCCAAAGGCCACCGTATCTGTTCTGTCGGTACCACAACTATGAGGGCGATGGAAAGTTCCTTCACTGCTGACGGAAATCTGAAAGCATCAGAGGGATGGACTAATCACTTCATTCATCCTCCGTATGATTTTAGTATTGCTGATAGCCTGATTACTAATTTCCATTTACCAAAGACAAGTCTTCTGATTATGGCCTGTGCGTTTGCCGGTTATGATTTGATGATGGAAGCCTATAAGAAAGCTATAAAGGATAAGTACCGTTTCTTTAGCTATGGTGATGCGATGCTGATTATTTAATTCGTGGACAGTCGGAAGGTGAAAATCGCTTGCAGAGAAGCTTTATTATAGTGTGGAAAGGCATTGTTAAACGGTGGAGAATTTTTTATATCAATAGTTTTTGCATTAAAAGTTTTCCATTACCTTTGCAATCCGAAAAAAAATAGCCTTAGGGTTATTTTTAGAAAAGAGTTCATTTTTTACTGAAAAATAGGGCCGATGCCAGTGTAGCTCAGTTGGCCAGAGCAGCTGATTTGTAATCAGCTGGTCGGGGGTTCGAATCCCTCCACTGGCTCTCTATTATATTGTGTTTAGTAGCATAGGCATTGAGCCTTTGGTGTTAAACCGGGCAGATGGCCGAGCGGTTAAAGGCGACAGACTGTAAATCTGTTCTCTCCGGAGTACGAAGGTTCGAATCCTTCTCTGCCCACGTTTTTTGAAAGCAGAGACCGGGTGTTGTGGGAGAAAACAGTTTTTTGAAATACGATTTGAATGAGATTACGGCTGAAGGGATTGAGCTTTAGCAGTGAAAGTAAATAAGCTGTTGTGGCTCAGGAGTAGAGCATCTGCCGCTGCGGAGAAGAGGTCGGAATTTATAAATGTTCTTTACTTATTTTGGTGAGATTTAGCTGCAAGCCGGAGAGCTTCGGCAGCTGGGATTTTAATAAGCTGTTGTAGCTCAGGGGTAGAGCACTTCCTTGGTAAGGAAGAGGTCGTGAGTTCAAATCTCATCAACAGCTCTTTTTGAGTGATGAGTGTTTAGTGATGAGTGATGAGAGGAAGAGGTCGTCTCGGCTGAGCCGAGATCAACAGCTCAAAATTAGTTATGAGGGGTAAGTGAAGAGTGATGAGTTGTGATTCTTTGAAATAAAATTATTGCGGAAGTAGCTCAATTGGTAGAGCGATAGCCTTCCAAGCTATAGGTTGCGAGTTCGAGACTCGTCTTCCGCTCAAAATATTTCGTTCGCACAGGCGGATGATATTTTTTAAACTATAAATTAAAACAAAAACAATGGCAAAAGAGAATTTTAAAAGGGATAAGCCGCACGTGAACATTGGTACTATTGGACACGTGGATCACGGTAAAACCACATTAACTGCCGCTATAACCGATATTTTGTCTAAACAAGGTTTGGCGGAGAAAAAAGGATATGCCGAAATTGACGGTGCTCCTGAAGAAAAAGAAAGAGGTATTACAATTAATACTTCTCACGTGGAATATCAGACAGAAGCCCGCCACTATGCACACGTTGACTGCCCGGGTCACGCTGACTATGTGAAGAATATGATTACCGGTGCGGCTCAGATGGACGGTGCTATCCTGGTGGTAGCTGCTACTGACGGACCGATGCCGCAAACTAAAGAACACATCCTTCTTGCTCGTCAGGTAGGTGTACCCCGTATTGTAGTGTTTATGAATAAAGTTGACCTGGTTGACGATCCTGAACTGCTCGACCTTGTTGAAATGGAAATCCGCGAACTGTTGAGCTCTTACGGATTTGACGGTGATAACACACCGATCATCCAGGGGTCTGCTACAGGTGCTCTTGCCGGCGAACAGAAGTGGGTTGACAAAATCCTCGAACTGATGAAGGCTGTTGACGAATACATTCCTCTGCCTCCGCGTCCGGTTGATCAGCCGTTCCTGATGAGCGTGGAAGACGTATTCTCTATCACCGGTCGTGGTACTGTTGCTACAGGACGTATCGAAAGAGGTAGAGTAAAAGTTGGTGATCCTGTTGAGATCGTAGGTTTGATGGATAAGCCGCTGACTTCTACAGTTACAGGTGTTGAAATGTTCAGAAAATTACTGGATGAAGGTGAAGCTGGTGATAATGCAGGTCTACTGCTCCGCGGTATTGAGAAAAACGACATCCGCCGTGGTATGGTTCTTTGTAAGCCCGGTTCTATCACTCCGCACACTGAGTTCAAGTGTGAGGTTTATGTGCTGAGCAAAGAAGAAGGTGGACGTCACACTCCGTTCTTCAACAAATACCGTCCTCAGTTCTACTTCAGAACTACTGACGTTACCGGTGAGGTAATGCTGCCTGAAGGAACTGAAATGGTAATGCCTGGTGATAACACTTCACTGACTGTAAAACTGATCGCCCCGATTGCCATGGAAAAAGGATTGAAATTCGCTATCCGTGAAGGTGGACGTACAGTGGGTGCAGGACAGGTGACTGAAATCATCAAATAAGCAGGTATAACAGTTTGACTGTTGTATCAAAAGCATAAATATTAATAGTAAGTACCTTTGGGCATAAGCCGGAGGTACTTTCTATATTTTAGGAAGGCTCAATTTTGAGCACCCTATACGGGCATAGTTCAATGGTAGAATAGAGGTCTCCAAAACCTTTGATCAGGGTTCGAATCCTTGTGCCCGTGCCAGTGAATAAAAGAAAAGGTTATGAGTAAAGTAACGAGTTATATCCGTGATTCTTACAAAGAGTTGATGCACAAAACCACGTGGCCTACGTGGAATGATTTGCAGCAGTCTACGATGATTGTATTAATCGCTACTATTATAATTACAGCCATTGTGTGGGTTATGGATACTATTTCGCAGGCTGTGATGGAATTCATTTATTCTTTATTTAAGTAATTATGTCTGATAACAACGAAAAAGTAGAGCAGGAAAACAGTGCAGAGCAGAAAGAAGGTACTCCCGAAAGGAATACGAAGTGGTATGTGCTGCGTGTGGTGAGTGGAAAAGAAAGAAAGGTAAAAGAGTACCTCGACAAAGACATTGCACGCAACGGATGGGATAAATACATTACCCAGGTTTTCTTACCGGTTGAGAAAGTCTATAAAGTGGTGAATGGAAAGAAGGTAATGCGCGAAAGAAACTTCTATCCGGGATATATCATGATTGAGGTGCTCTCGGGAAAACTGAGCGACGAAATGGTTCAACATCTTACAGGTGTAACCAACGTAATGCACTTTCTGACGGATGGTAAAGGTTCAAAAGGAAATATTATCAGCCTCAGAAGGTCCGAAGTCAACAAGATGCTTGGCAAAGTTGATGAAATGTCTGAAGCCGGCGGTATGACAATGATTGAACCGTTTATCGTTGGTGAAACAATTAAGATTATTGACGGACCGTTCAACGACTTTAACGGAGTGATTGAGGAAGTAAACGACGAGAAAAAGAAACTGAAAGTTCAGGTGAAGATATTCGGCAGGGCCACACCGGTAGAACTGAATTATATGCAAGTAGAAAAGATTATCTGATTTTCTCTCTGCCATAAGAAATTGCGAAGGCCTGTCCGTTTCCGGACGGGCTTTTTTGGTTTTTTGTAAAGTTGATAAGATGTCATGGTATCGGGTTATTACCGGTCTGCTCCGAGATTCGAGGAGAACGAAGGAATCCTGGTTTCTCTAACCCGAATTAATGAATTTGTATTTAGAAATTACTTGTCCGTTGTATGGAAAATTCCAAAGCTTACTTTGAATGTAGAATGAGATTTTGCGAGTAAGTTGGAGTAGAAAATTTGATATTTTGTATTATCTTCTTTTGATATAAATTCAAGATAATTTTATCTTAGCTGATGCTTTATTGAGAAGTTGTGACCTCTTTCAAACACCGCTTTCACTTTCATGTTTTGAAGCATGAGAATTTTCTTTTTTCCTTAATAAAGCAGATTTTTTTGGAAGTTGTAAATAACAGATTTAATAATAGATTGAATTTTTCAGTTCCGGAAGGTAGAAAGCAATCATAGTAAGATAGGCTGAATATTCACACAAAACACATTTAAAATGAAACTCAGCTTAAAGTTTTTTCCTATTAAAGACTTGTTCTACTCAATTTTCCCAACTATAGGAACTTATGGAGGATACATAAATGATGTTGCGCCTCGATTGTTTCCTAGTCTTTGGGTTGCTCTTAGTATCGGATTAATTGGCTCTGTGATACTTGCCATAATCTTTTATCTGGATAATATCAGAAATTATAAGAAATCCTTGGCCGAAGTTCTGGCAATCGGCTATTTTATGAATTTTACTGGCAGACTGGGAAAGCTACTGAAAACAAAGCGTCCGATTGAGTTTTCCTTTCCGGATCAAACCGTGAGTATTACTTCAGACAAGATATCAGTTGAAGTAGGACTACCAGTTAACCTGAACTCTTTAGTCAGGTATGCTGAGCGAGTAGAGCAGCAGACTCAGATTGTTTATGTTAGAGAATTTTCAATGAGTGAGCCCTATTGGCTGAGGGCGAAAATGGAAAACGGCCGTTTGGTGATATATGAATTTCCGAGAACTCTTTTTTCCTTGTCCAAATATTTGCAGAAAGATTTTGCTGATCAGGCCAGTGCTACTAAAAACTCTAGAGAAATCTATTCCTTCTTCAGCAAAAAGATCGAGCAACTAAGAATTGAATATTCAAGTGAAATTTCTGTTGATAGGCTCAATTTTAGGAACATTTAGTTTTTTGTTGGAATCGAATTCTTGGCGGTGATCTTATTCTGATTGCAATTCAAGTTTCTTGTAGTGGAAGTACCTTGAACATCCAGGCCAAGGGTGTATTTAAACCCAAACTAAACACTTAAACAAATAAACATCTAAACGGTTTTAGAACAGGGGATTACCTGCGGTGATTCGACTTTTGCTCAATTCCCCTCCTTTGGAGGGGTGCCTTCCGCCTCCGAATGTTCGGTGCGGAAGGTGGGGTGGTGCTTAATAGAAAATTTATCCTTTCTCATGACTCCTTTCCCCACTAGCCATTATCATTAAAAGAATTTTATTGCCATAAGTACCTTGATTATCCAAATCAAGGACGCATATAAGCCCATACTAAACGCATAAACAAATAAACATTTAAACTCTCAC